>NZ_JBVHPJ010000018.1:0-62556 GCF_055567995.1 Streptomyces sp. NPDC026246
GCCCTGACGAAGGACCCCGACTACCGCTACCAGTCGGCCGACGAGATGCGCGCCGACATCGAGGCCTGCCTGGACGGCCAGCCCGTCGCCGCCGCCGCCCTGAGTGTCGTGGCGTACGCGGGCCAGGGAACTGCCGGTGTCCACCCTGCGACCGATTGGGACGCCTCGACCCCTACCGCGGCACCGCCGTCGATGCTGCCGCCGTCGAACCCGGACGACGGCAGTTTCGGCTACGCCGAGCGCCCCACCCCGCAGCGCAAGTCCAGCACCTCCACGATTCTGCTGGTCACGGCCGGCGTCCTCGTCCTGATCGGCGCGATCCTCATCGGCCGCTGGGCTATGACCGACGGTGCGGAGATCGAGGGTGGTGCCAAGGGCGCCGACGTGGGCAGCCAAACCGTCGCGGCTCCCGACTTCGTGGGAAAAAGTCGAGAGGAGGCTCAACAACTAGCCGCGGAGGGGGAGGTGAAGCTCTCCTTCGACGAGAAGCCCTGTGAGGACCAGGCCAAAGGCAACGTTTGCACCCAGAATCCCGAGGCCGGCACGGATGTCACGAAGGGCGAGACCATCGCGCTGGAGATGTCGACCGGTGCGCCGAAGGTCGCGGTACCCGGCGTGATCGGACTGGATGCGGAGGAGGCCAGGAACAAGCTGGAGGCTGATGCGTACGCCTTTGAGGTGAGGACGCAGAGCCGGGTGTCTCCCGAGACGGCGGGCACGGTGCTGGAACAGGACCCTGTCACCGGCACGGAGGTGGAAAAGGGGACGGCGATCACCCTCGTCGTCGCCAGGACTGAGCGGAAGCCCAAGCCGCAGCAGAAGGCCACAGTCCCGGACGTCGTGGGGATGACCTGCGAGGCGGCGAAGGCACAAATGGCGGCGAACTCCCTGCTCGGCGTATGCACCGAGCAGGAGACCGGAGACCCGAACAGAAACGACAAGGTCGTCTCGACCACGCCGGGAGCGGGTCAGCGAGTAGAGGAGAACTCCACGGTGCGCCTTGTCGTCGGCGGGTCGCCGCCCGACGAGCAGGTCACGGTCCCCGATGTCAGCGGCCAGGACCTCAGGAGTGCCCAGAGCAAGCTTCGGGCCACCGGGCTGGAGGTCGGCGAGATCACCGGCTCGCACGATCTCCGCTCCCGTGTCCTCGGCTCCACCCCGCCCCCCGGCACCCAACTCGACAAGGGCACGGAGGTCGACCTGTTCACAGCCAACCGACGCGACGGCGACGACCAGGACGAGAGAGAGCAGTAAGCACTGGTCACGGCTCCGTCACCTCGGCGACCTGCTGTGGCTGTACTCACCATGCTTCAGTCGCTCCACCTCACCCGGTCGCGAACCGCAGGTCAGGGTGTTGGGACGTCTCGGGGTTGCTCCCAGGACGGCGCACACCGGCCATGAACGGGGACCGCCCGGGAAATGATCAGAATCCTGAGCGGGGGGTTGCGTGGGACTGTGCCGCCTGTGCAAGGCTGCCGAGATGACGACGGAGAAAGACAGGGCCCGGGGCGCGGGTGAGGAACGCCTGCTGTACGGGTGCATGGGTCTCGGAGGTGCTTGGGACACTACTCCGTACGGGGTGGCGGACATCGACCAGGCCGAGGCCGCGATCGAGGCGGCGCTCGGCATCGGCATCACCGTGTTCGACCATGCCGACATCTACCGGCACGGCAAGTCCGAGGCGGTGTTCGGCGAGGTCCTCGCCCGCGCACCTGGACTGCGTGAACGCATCGTGCTTCAGACCAAGTGCGGCATCCGCCTGGCCGACGGCGATCTACCCGGCATGTACGACCTGCGCGGTGAGCATATCGTGCGCCAGGTTGAGGCCAGCCTCGGCCGCCTGCGCACGGACGTCGTCGACGTCTTGTTGCTGCACCGGCCGGACCCGCTGGCCGACCCCGACGACATCGCCCGCGCGATCGATTCGCTGCACCGGCAGGGACTCGTGCGCAGCTGGGGGGTGTCCAACATGAGTGCCGCCCACATCTCCCTGCTGCAGTCCCGTCTGGATGTCCCGCTGATCGCGAACCAGTTGGAGATGAGCCTTGCCCGCCGGGATTGGGTAGAGGCGGGCGCGCTGGTCAACACCGCTGAGGCGTCGTCCGTAGGCTTCCCGGAAGGAACCATCGAGTACTGCCGGGCGAACGGGATCCAGCTCCAAGCGTGGGGCGCACTGGCACGGGGCCGTTTCACAGGCCTCCAGGAGACGCCTGAGGAGCGGGCGACGGCTGCGTACGTCTCGGCGCTCGCCGACTCGAAAGGCACCACCGAGGAGACGATCCTGCTTTGGTGGCTGCAGCGGCATCCGGCGCGCATCGCCCCCGTGCTGGGCAGCACCCGGCCGGACCGCATCCGCGCCTGCGCCGACGCGGCTGGGCGCGCACCGGAGCTCAGCCACGAGGAGTGGTACCGCCTGTGGATCACGGCACGGGGCGCCGCGCTGCCGTAGCCCAGGGGACGGGCACCGGTCGTAGGGTCACCTGGCCGGGCGGTGCCGCTCAAGGGAGCCAGTCCTCCGCCAGCGTGCCGGCAGCAGGTCCCGACGCTGCAGCGACGCGGAGCGGGATGGACCGGGGTGCCCTCTCAGCTCAGGTCGTTGCGGACGATCTGGCCGCCCTTCATGACGAATCGGACGTCGTTGTAGGTGGTGGGGTTCTCGGGGTCGCCGGTGACGGCGATGAGGTCGGCGTATTTGCCGGGGGTGATGGAGCCGATGCGGTCATCCCAGCCCATGCACTCGGCGCTGGTGAGGGTGGCTGCGCGCAGTGCCTGGAGAGGTGTCATGCCCCATTCGCACATAGTGGCGAGTTGACGTGTTTGCAAACCGTGCGGGAAGCAACCGGCGTCAGTGCCGAACCCGATCTGCACCCCTGCCCGAACCGCCTTCGCGAAACTCTGCCGCTGCCGCTCGGTCGCCGCCTCGTTCTTGGCGAGCTGTTCGTCGTCGAACGCCTGCGAGTTCTCCGCCAGCCAGTCACTCCACCAGATGTCGGCGGACAGGTATGTGCCATGGTGCAGCATCAGCTCGATGCTTTCGTCGTCCAGTTCCGTGCCGTGCTCGATGGAGCGGACACCGGCCCGGATCGCCCATTTGATGCCCTCGGTGCCGTGGGCGTGGGCGGCGACGTATGCCCCGTACCACTGCGCCTCCTCCACTGCGGCCCGCATCTGTTCCTCGCGCAGCTCGGGGGCGCCGGGAACGGTGCCGGGAGTGAGCACGGCCCCCGTGGCGATCAGCTTGATGACGTCGGCGCCGCCGGTGAGCAGTTCCCGCACCCGCTCGCGGACATCAGGTACATCGCGCACCGCGCCGAACCGGAACTCCCGGGGCAGTTCGATGCCCGGGGCGAGGCCGGTGATCATGCCGCCCCCGGTGGAGACACCGATATACGCTCCCGCGACCGCCATACGCGGCCCGGGCACGACACCCCGGTCGATGGCGTCGCGCAGCGCCACGTCCACGAAGGCGTGGAAGGCACCGACGTCCCGGACGGTGGTGAAACCGGCGTTCAAGGTGTCGCGGGCGTGCGACACCGCGTCGAGCGCCAACTGAGCTCCGGACTGGCGCAGTTCCTGCATGAAATCGCCACAGGCCGTAGGACCCACCAGGTGGGTGTGCAGGTCGACCAGTCCGGGGGCGAGTGTCGCCTCACCAAGGTTGATCAGCCGCAACCCCTCGGGTACCGGTTCGCCGGCCGGCCACATGGCCGTGATCCGCTCACCCTCGACGACGACGATGCGATCGGACAGCACTGCGCCCGCCTCGACGTCCACCAACCGCGCGCAACGCAATGCAACGGCCATCCGCTTCCTCTCTTCTCCTCCGGCGCACAGGACACCGTGGTCAGCGACCGACCCACAGCCGGTCGTAGTAGGTGCCGGTCTCGCCCCGCATCTGGTAGTTGTGGATCTCCGGCCGCCTGGCGCCAAGGAAGTTCATGTTGGCGAGGAACACCGCGGGCGCGTCCCGGACGAGTTCCTCCTCGACCTGCGCCAGCAGCGAGTTGGCCGCTTCGACGGTGCGGCTCCTGCGGGCCTTGGCGGTGAGTTCATCCACCCGGGAATTCTTGTAGCCGGTGTAGTTGTAGGCGGCGTCAGAGGTGTAGTTGGACGACACCATCTCTGCTGCGCTGTTCAGGGTGAGGTAGAGGCGGCTGCCGTACATGTCGCCTTCGCCCTTCGCCGTGATCTGGTCGAAGGCGGGCTGGCCCATGGGCCGCAGGTCGATGTCTACGCCCACTTCGGCCAGTTGCTGTTGCAGCACCTGGGCGAGCAGCGGCCACGGTTCCTGAGTGCCCAGGGGGAAGTCCAGCTTCAGGCGTCCGACCCCGGCCTCGCGCAGGAGGGCGCGGGCTCGGTCCGGATCGTAGGTGTAGGGCTTCGCCGTGCGCTGGTACCGGTCGAGGCTCTTGGGGAAGGGGGAGCCCCACGGGTCGGACAGTCCGAAGGTGACGCGCATGAGTTGTTCGCGGTCGACCGCCCAGTTCAGGGCCTGCCGTACGCGTCGGTCGCGCAGTTCCGGGCGTTTGAGGTTGAGGGCCAGCCACTGGGTGCCGCGGACCGGCACGGGGTGGACGAACCTCCCGCGGGTCCCGGTGTCCGCAGTGAAGCGGGCGGCCTGGCTGGCGACAAGCCCCTCGCCCAGGACGTCGACGCTGCCGCCGCTCAACTGGAGCGACTGCATCGCGTAGTCGATGCCCCAGCGGTACTCGACGGTGTCGATGAACGGGGTGCCCGGCAAAAAGTAGCCTTCGAAGCGCTGGAACGTGGCCTGTTGGCCCTTGCTGTCGTAACGCGTGATGCGGAACGGGCCGGTCCCGACGGGTGTGCGGCCGAAGGAGCTGCCGAGGCGGCGGATTTCCTCGGTGGGTAGGGCGGCAGTGTAGGGCTGGCAGAGCAGGGCCAGCATGAGAACGTCCGGTTCGGCCAGCCGGATGCGCAGGGTGTGGGAGTCGAGGGCCTTCAGTCCGCTGACCTTCTTGGCCTTCTTCTCGTAGAACTTCTGCGCGCCCTCGATCCCGAAGAGATAGCTGGCTGCCCAGGATGCGACATCTGGGTCGAGGACGCGGGTCCAGCTGTCCACGTAGTCCTGGGCGGTGACCGGGCGGCCGTTGTGGAATCGAACGTTGCGGCGCAGCGCGATCGTGTACGTCAGGCCGTCCTTCGACACCTGCGGCAGGGTTGCGGCGGCGAGCGGGGCGGGACCGCCGTTTTGTCCGGCGTAGCTGTAGAGCGGGGCGTGCAGGACCGTTGAGATGGCCTCCCAG
This sequence comes from Streptomyces sp. NPDC026246, assembly GCF_055567995.1. NCBI lineage: Bacteria > Bacillati > Actinomycetota > Actinomycetes > Kitasatosporales > Streptomycetaceae > Streptomyces > Streptomyces sp. NPDC026246. The sequence continues at coordinate 5,268 of NZ_JBVHPJ010000018.1, forward strand.
CTGTGCAGGTCCCAGCCGATCGCGGGGTCGTAGGACTGGGCCTCCGTCGCCCAGGCCGTGATCACCTTGCCCCCGTAGCGCGCGCCGGCCGGATCGCCGGGGCCGGGACCCCACCGGGTGACATGGGCTGCAGGACCGAGCCGCGTGGGGCGCGGATCCCTGGTGCAGCCGCTCAGCAGCACACCGGCACCCGCAGCCGTGCCGGTGGCCAGGACCTGTCGTCGGGTGGGGGTGTGCAGCGGTCCAGCCATGGTGGTCCTCTCGTGAAACCGCCGTGCGACGGCAGAGGGGGCGGCGGCGTGCGGGGTGTCGGTCGGTCGCGGCTGTCCGGAGTGGAGGGCGGGTGCCCGGATGCCCGGGACGCCACGAGGGAGGTGGGTGGGAGAGGCGGGCGAGCGGCGGCGGTCGCGCGTCCTGCTCGGGCCGGATGCGCGCGGCCTGGGCGGGTGCCGTCACCGCCCCTCGACGGTCGTCGAGTTGCAGGGAACGTAGCTCCGCCAGATCGGCCATGTCAACGATGCAGGCCATCTGTATTGACCGATGCGTCAGTCGAAATGCGGAGGTGAGGGAGGATCGGCACCGGGGGGTGCCGGACGCTGAACACCTGGTGAGAGAGTCGCCGGCGATCATCGAACCCGTTCCATAAGCACGTAGCCGCCCGCTTCTCCGGCCACTCGATACCGGTTCGCAGGGAGGAGCTCGCGAGCGTAGCCGAGGGGGCCCCGGCCCGGGTGGGGTCGTTGTCCATCCGGCCGAGCAGCTGGGTGCTGCGCGCACGACGGGCAGGGCCGCGAACGCGAACAGCGCGGCCTGGGCGATCAGCAGGGTGACGGGTGTGGGGGGCAGCCGGTAGGCGGGGGCCAGGACGGAGTGAGTGGCGTACACGGCGAAGAGGATGACGGCCGGCAGGCGAGAGTCGAGGACGTGTGTTGCGGGCTGCCGACGGGCCCGTAGCCGGTCAGGGAAGGGGCCGCGTGTCGCGCACCTGGGAGCGGGCGGACTGTCGAAGCCGATGCCGCGGGCGGTGCCTGTATCGGTATCGACGGGGTTTCCTCGGCGAGTGGCAGGAAGCCAGGTCCACGCACGGGCTGCTCCCTGGAGGTTCGGGCCGGTTCGCCTTCGACGGCAGGGGCGGGGCGTTCCGGCCGGGCGCTGCCGTGGAACCCGTGGCGGTGCCCTGCGCCGGACACCGCTCCCATACGAGCACGTGCCGGGCCCGGGCCCGGGCGCGGGCGCTAACGGCCGCGCGGGTGCATGCCCTGGGTGGGCCCTTGCGGCAAAGTCGCAGGTGAGCCGCTGTTGATCGAGCGGAAGAGGACGGGGCGGGGCGTCTACCGTTGCAGCCGCATCCGGTGCAGTGCTCAACCAAGGTGCGCAGTGCGCACACGGGTGCGTGGCGCATGTCGGCCAGTCACTGGCGAGCAAGCCGGTGCTGTCGGCCGGGGAGGTGCCGGATCGGGGAACACCGAACCCGGGAAGCCATGGGGTGTCGGCATCCGCGGCGCCGGGCGCGGGCGGCGGCCGGGCCCACCGGGGGAGCGGCCGTACCGTTCACCTGATCCCCCAGGGCCCGGGTGAGCATGATCTTGACCGTCCCCACGGGTGCGCCGGTCTGGAAAGCCACCTGCTCCACGGTGAAATCGCACAGGGGCGCAGCACTGGAGGGTGCCTGGACCGTGCCACGAGAGGCGGGAACGCGGCGGGGTGCCGTGGTGCGCAGGGACTGTAGGGACCGGGATCCGGAATTGGGCTACCCGCGAGTAGGTTTGACGCAGGAATAGTTGAACCCGGTCCCTTCAGTCCCTCACCGGGTCCGAGGGGTATCACCCGCCGTAGGCGGCAGCTCCTCTCGTCCCCTAGCCACGCAAGACCTCCGATGCTCGGTCGGCCTGCTCCGGTGCTGGCGGCGGTTCTGCCCGCCACGGCTCGGCGCCGTGGACGAAGGGGTCCAGCGAGAGGACGAAAGCGGTGAAGAGCAGGACGAAGACGGGGCCCGTGAGCAAGGGAAGCAGCGTCGGTACCGAGGGGTGGCCGTGCATCTGCCCGGCTCCGCCCGCGGGGCGGTGACTCAGGGCGTACAGGGCCGTGTAGTGGGTCCCAGTGACCGAGACCGCCAGGACGGGACCGGCGACGATCGGCCCCCGGGCAGGCCGTAAGCGCACCGCCACCCAGAACGCGGCAGTGGCGGCCGCGATCGCGACGACCACGGAGAGGACGACCACGGCCCGGTCGGTTGGCAGACGGCCGGCCGTGTGCACGGCGCTCATACCCGCGAAGTGCACTATGGCCGCGCCCGCACCGGTGATCAGCCCCGCCGCGCCCAGCCCCGCCGGGCTCCGTCCGAAGTAGCCGACGACGAACAGGCCCGCGCCCACTACGGCGATCGTGACGCCGAGTCCGAGGGCCGCCCGGTCCTCTGCGTACGTGAGACGCGTGTCGTCGATCCCGAAGCCCATCATTGCGACGTAGTACGCGATCCACATGCCGCAACCGATAGCCGCCGCGCCGAGCACGAGCCAGCCCGGCCTGAAACCGGACCGTGGGTCCAGAGCCCGTGTCAAACATCTGAGCCCCAAAGTCGAGCCCAGCGTCGCCATCACGAAGGCGGCGGTGGGCGTGACCGCTCCGTACGTGAATCCGTCTATTTCGCCGACCATGCATCTCACTTCCGACTCGCGTGCAGAGTAGGAGACTTTCGCGGGGGCGTGACCGGATCAAGCTGGAAGTGCCCTGCGTGGAGGATTGATCAGTCTTTTGAGTAATCGGTTTGCCGCCCCCGGCTGCGCCGTCACCGCGCACCTTGCAGAAAGGTAGGAAAATCACCTGCCTCGGGCGCAACATCCCTTCTGCCATATGGAGCCCGCGACCGGTTGCCGGGCGGCAGACCAGAGCCCCGAAGGCGTCCGGCGACCGGTCGCGCCACAGATCTTCGGGATTCCCGTAGCGGAGCATCCCCACGAGGCGCACATGGGGACGTAACTCCGCACCGAGCACGGAATTCGCCGCCGTAATGATCTTGTTGTTGCCGGCCTGGGGCACGGTCGCCTGCTGTGGCGAGGACAAATCCGTCGCCGGTCGCAAGGTCAAGCAGTAGACCCGCAACTGGGGGAGCAGCCCCAGGTCCCGGACGATGTCGCACATTCCGTTCTGAAAAAGCCAAGAAGGTCGCGGTGATTCGCGGGAGGTTTCGCCTAGCCGGCGGTGAAGTTTTCGCGGACGATCCGGAACTGGAGCGGCTCAGCCTCGAGGGTCGGGAGTGCCACGCGAGAACGCTGTACGGCTCCTGACTCCATGGACGCCCTGCAGAAAAGCATCCGGGCAAGGATCGAGCGCTGGCGGCCTGCGAAGACGGCGCACCGGAGGAACCGGGAAGCCGCGTGGCGGCGGCGTCCACCGCGGGTCCTGCTGGTCGCCGTCGCACCAGGACTGGTGCTTGCCATAGCACTCATGGTCACGGCCCACCTGCGTGACACCACGCCCGAGCCGGTGACCCGGCAGAAGCCGCGCTCTGCACGCAGCGGACTGTGCGCTGCTACCTGGCGACCGAATCCCCGACGGGCGGTGACGTGCACCGGCTCGAGTGTGGTGGCCCGTCGCGAGATCGACGGGCGACCACGATCCGTCCATTGCCGTTGCCCGATACCTGCACACGGAGCACGGGACGAGGCCGACGGTCAGCTCCGGTCAGCCGCGACCGCGACTGACCGGAGCGCCCCGGGCAGCCCGCCGGATCCACGGGACGCGAACGGCCGGCGTGCTGTACCCGTGCCGGATCCTGCCAGCGGGCCGGAACGGGCACCCTGGAGTTTCCGCCTAGTACGGCCCCGCGGCCCATCCGGCGCTGCGCTGTTGGTCGGCGCGGGCGATGGCGCGCGCGAACTCCTCGCAGAAGAGTGGGAACCAGTCGTGGAAGAGATCCTCGACGGCGCCGCGGTAGTCCTCCGTGCCGGTCAGCCCGGTCTTGAGCAGCCTGCCGTCAAAGGAGACGCACTCGCCGAAGTACCAGGAAAGGCAGTCAAGGAAGCCGTCCTCGAGCGGATCGGGGGAGGCGGACAGGGAGAACCCACGGGCGAGCCGGAACCGCCGCCAGTACTCATCGAAGTCGGGAACCTGGGACAGCTCCTCGCGCCATGGTTTCGCGAGGAGTTCCCACGCGGCCCTTGACTGCATCAAAACTCCTCCACACGGGACGGGCGTTGACAGTGGATCGCGCCTGTTCACGACAGCAGCGAGAAGAACTCCAGCTCCGCGACGGTCACGTCCTTGCCCTGGTCGGAGGGGTAAACGTCGGTGATCTCGATGCGCACGGTCTTGATGCCCGTGGCATTCCTCAGCGGGAACTTCTGCGGCTTGGCCGTGTCCTTGAGCTGCAGGCGCATCTGCTTCTCGTTGGTGAAGGTGAGCAGCATCTGGCGGGGACGGCCGTGCTCGGTGAACGCGTCGCCCGCGCCGGCCGTGACGATGAGCTGGTCGAGCGCCACGACGCGGTCGAACTCCACCACCAGGGTGGCCTTCTCGGTGCTCCTAGGGGAGGAGCGGGACGCGAACGGAGCAGCCCAGTACGTCGCGGTGTTGAGATCCACGAGGTCATCGGAGGCGCTGCCTTTGACGGAGTCCTCGGTGCGGATGCCGGACGGCCGCACGGGGTCGTACCGGGACTCCAGGAAACCCGTCGCGGTGGCCCGCAGGGACGCCGCATGGTCGTTCACCGTGTTGCGGAAGGGGGCGTACGTGGCGTACAGCATGCAGGACACGCAGAGGACGACGCCTGCGACAACCCTCACCTTGGCCCACAGCGAGGCGAACGCACCGCTGGGGGCGGGGACCGGTTCGCTCGGCTGACCGGTCAAGCTGTCCAGTGGGACGACTCTGGGGCCGCGACGCCGGCGCAGCCAGTGCCACCAGGGGGTGCGGGCGACCTGAGCTTCCCGCAGCTCGTGCCCGCAGCGGGCGCAAAACCGACGACTGGGAGTGTTGCCCTGCCCGCAGTCGCCGCAGATCAGATCGCCCGGGCGAATCGTGTTGCTGCGGAGCGTGGGCCGGTGCCGCCGGGTGGGGCGGGGCTGCGGAGTCTGTGGAAGGACGACGTCTGGTTCGCTGTCTAGCAGATCCTCGTCGTCGGCCGATGCGCCGGGGGGCAGCGGCACGATGAGGGCGGCGTCCCTGTTACGCGCCGACGCGGCCGGCGGCACGGTCGGCAGAGGTGCGGTGTCGTCCTGCTGCGGCGGAACGCCGGACCTGGGGGAGCCACCGAGGCCGGGGGGGCGTGGGGGTGCGCTGGGGCCGGGTGGGGTTCCGAGGCCGGGGGGGCGTGGGGGTGCGCTGGGGCCGGGGGAGCCACCGAGGCCGGGGGGGCGTGGGGGTCCGCTCGGGCCGGGGGAGCCACCGAGGCCGGGGGGGCGAGGGAAGGCGCCGTGCGGGGGGACATCCACCGGGGCACCGGTCGCCGGTGGGTTGATCAAGCGCGCCGTACCCTGGACCACCCTGCGGAGGAGGGGGGCCGGGGGAGCGGAGGCGGCCTGTTCCGCCTCCTCCCTGACCTCCAGGGAGATCTCCGGAGCCGTACGCGTGCCCGACCATTCCAGAAACGCGCCGCAGGACCCGCAGAAGTCGTCGGCGTCGTAGTTGCGTCCCCCGCAGCGGCGACAGACGATCATCGGCGTACCACCTCCGTGCGATACGGCACATGGGCCGGCATGCACTGCCGCGTCAGCGCCTCCAGGTCGACGGCGCCCGGTTCCCCGTCCCCCGTCACCCGGATCACCACCGCTTCCGGCAGGTCCTCGGGGAACACCCCGCCGGGTGTTCGTGAGGTGAACACCCCGCCTGAATCCAACAGTTCCACCCCGCCGCCGGTCGCCATCGCCAGTTGCTCACACACACCGGCGACGGTGCCGCGGGTACGGTGCGCCGTCAGCGCCTCCTGCGTCGCCGCCCGTTGCCGCGGCATGGGCCACTTCTCGTCCAGCCGCGCGCCAAGCCGCTCCGCCAGCCACGCCAGGAAGTCCGGTGGGGTGAGCCGCGGGTCCAGATACGCGTCGAGACAGTCGAGCGTATTGACGACTGGTGCGATCACCTCGTCCCAGCCCGCCGTCAACCGCACCGTGAAGGGGTCCTCGCGGAACACTCCGGGCAGCAGGTCTGCCAGGGAGTACGGGCTGCCCAGCCCCTCGACCGCCGCCCTCACCGCCGCTCCTCCACCCGGATGTGATGGTCGTACGAGACCACCAGACTATTGGGCGGCAGATCGATCCGCCGGCTCTCCTGCCCCCGCTCGCCCGTCACCGGGTTCGCAGCGAACAGCCGTACGTCGTCGACCAGATCGACCCCGGGCACCCGCTGCAGCAGCGCGAAGATCTCACCTACCTGCACCGGCCGCCCGAACGGCCATCCGGTGCCCCGCGGCCCGCCGCCCGGCAGCGGATCGAGGAACCGGTACAGGGCCTCCTCAGCGTCCTTGCGCACCCGGTCCCCGGTGGCCCGGTGATGAGCCGTCATTCGCGCCACAACGGTGACGCCCCGGTACAACGGAGGCTCGATCATCACCCGGGTCCCCACCAGCCGCGCCCGCTCCAGTTGCTCGGCCACCCGGTCCAGGGTCCGCTGCGCCGGCACCAGATGCTCCAGGCGCACGCGCTCACCGGCCGGCGCGGCCGGCACCACCAGCAGCCGGACCGCCCCGGGCCGTTCGTCGGGCTGCAGCCGCACCCGCGCCAGTTCCGGCGCGGCCTGCTGCGCCATCGACTCGAAGTCATCGGCCGTCACTGCCCGGCTGCTACTGCGCAGCACCAGCGGGGCCCGTGACACCGCCTCGGTCAACGTTTCCCCGTCGGCCCCGCCCCGCGCCGCGGCGCGGTTCTCCACCCCGGCGACGAAGGGCAGCGACGACAGCAGCGAACGCACCGCGCCCGCCGGGACATTACCGCCGGCCCCACCGCCCACCGCGAAGCGGCGCAATCGGACGGCGGCGCCGTCCACTGGCACCGCCCCGTATCGGCGCAGGCTTCCATCCGACTGCCGAACGGCCGGGCCCAGCAGCACCTCGCAGGCCATCGCGTCCAGCACGAAGTGCCGGTCCTCGGGCCCGCTGCCGGAGAAGTCGTCGACGCGGTTCCAGGTTTCCCACTCGGGATCGTCCCCGGGCGGGGCGATCTCCAGGACGGGGTCGCCGTACGGGGCTAGGACCGGGCCTCGCGGGAGGGGGAACCGCTGGCCGGGGACCCCTTCCGCATCATCGAGGTACTCCCGGTCGACGACCTCGACGTGGCTGGCCGGAACCGTTACGCCGACCGTCACCGTGCTCAGGGCGTGCACCACGGGACTGGAGGTATAACCGGGCAGTCCGGGTGGCGGGTCCACGACCCGCGCCCGCAACCAGGCCGCCGTTCGGCCGCCGAGCACGGCGATGTCGTGCGCCTCGGGCACGTGCACGACGATGTCGCCGGCCCGGTTCAGGCCGCCCGTCCCGTCCTCCGACACCTCGCACGCTGACCACTGCGAGCCGTCATAGGCCTCCCAAGCCAGCGGCGGCGCCTCGGGGTCGACGCCCACGCCGTCGATATGGCCCTCGAACCCCACGCGGACCGCGCAGCCCGGTACGGCTCGCTCCAGACCGAGCAGAAGGGCGTCCCCGGCGCGCGGTGGCGTGCCGAACGCGGCGAAGGGGGCGCGCACGCCCTGCGCGCCGAACTCCCGGTCCCGCGGGCCGTCGTCACCGTCCGCCTGGGTGAGCATGTGGGCAAGTCGGGCGGGCACCATCGTCGCGTCGTGGTCCGTGGAGAAGGTGACCGCCTTCTCGGTCTCGCTGCGCAGCGTGGCGACGCGGGTGCCGCCGCGCACCATCAGTGCTGCTTCGGTGACCGGTGACGTCGACCAGAACGTGACCGGCGTGCGGGCCGCGGCGGGCGGCAGCAGCCGCAGCCCGATCAGATCGAGAAACTTCACGTACAGCCGGTCGGGCACCTGGTTGAGCCGGTGGATGATCTGGTCCGCCATCATCGCAAAGGCCTCCACCAGGGTGCTGCCCGGCTCGGACGGGTTGTGATCGGTCCACTCCGGGCAACGCCGCGCGATCAGCCGTCTGGCCTCGTCCATGAGGTCGGTGAAGCGCCGGTCGTCCAGGTCGGGGGTGGGCAGCACGATCTACCGTCCTTCCGTGTCCGGCCCGGCGGACAGATCGTCGTCGTCCGGCATCGCGTAGAACGGGAAAACCATGTTGCGCGGGTCGTCGGAATCCCGGGGCGTGTACGTGATCTCGATGTTCACCAGGGTGGGGCGGTCCGTGTCAGGTCGTGCCCGCACGGCCTGGACGGTGATGCGCGGTTCGCAGGCGGCGAGAGCCGAGGCGACCTCGCGGGCCAGGGCGTCGAGGGTGTCCGGATCGGTTCCGGCGAACACGTAGTCGCGCAGTCGCGATCCGAACGCGGGGAGCATCGGGCGTTCGCCGGGATAGGTCGTCAGGATGAGCTTCATGGACTGCTCCAGCAGCGCCGTTCCGCTGACCGTGCGGATGCCGCCGCCGACGCCCGCGCCAAGTGGGAATGCCCAGCCCGTACCGATGTGGTCATTGTTCACCGCAGCCGTCCTCCCGGACGTCAGTTGAGTTCGATTTTCGAGCCCTTGATGGCGACGGTGCCGGAGCTCTCGATGCTGATGGAGGTTCGTGCGCGCATGTTGAGTGAGGCGCCGCCGTCGATGGTGACCTGACCGCCGGCACCGGCCGAGATGTCGACGGCGCCCCCGTCGCCGCAGTCGATGTGTATTCGGCCGGTGGCGGCACCGCCGCCCGGAGCAGCGGGCCGACAGGTCAGCGTCACCGTCCCCGCGGCCTTGTCGACGGCCAGGCCGAGCGAGCCATCGCCGGTCCCGAGCACGACCGTGGAGATGTCGGCCGGTCCGCCTCGGCCCGCCGGCACCTTGTCGTGGAAGGCGAGCATGTTCCCGGTCGGCGAGACGATGCCGCGGCGTACGACGTCTGCGGTCCGGCCCGTCGCCTCCACCGCCGGCCCGCCGGGCGTGTACGCACTGGCCTCGCCGAGAACCCCGCCGACCACGTACGGGCGCCGCGGATCGCCGAGTTCGAAGCCCAGCAGGACCTGGTCCCCGACCTCGGGCAGCAGCAGCGCCCCGGCCCGCCGGCCGCCCCCGGCCTGCACGACCGGCGCCCAGTCCGTCTCGTGATCGGGGGCCAGCCACGGCAGGACCACCCGTACCCGGCCCTTTCCCACGGGGTCATTTACGTCCGTCACCACACCGCATACCAGGCCGGGCACCCGGGGCGCTTCGTGGGCGGCGCCGGACGGCATGGTCAGCGCGAGCAGGGTGCGGTCCGCCGGGGTGCCCAGCTCCAGGTGGGTGCGGTAGCCGCCCTCCAACTGGTCGAACACATGGCGGGCCGCGCTCACCGCCCACGTGCCGGCGAAGGGCCGGGGCGGGCCGGTCACCCGCACCGTCGCGCCCGCCCGCAGCCGCGGGTCGCCCCAGACCGTCGCCTGCGCCTCGGCCAGGCTGCCCGCCAGTCGCTGCGCCGGGCCCTGCAGCGCCTCAGTGGATGCGGCGGTGATTGCGCCGCCCGACGCCGGGGAGGTGCCAGTGACGATGTGCCCGCCGGCACTTGGGGCCGGACCCAGCGTCGACGCGGCGGGGGCCGCCGCAGGTGCGCTCCGGCCGCCGACCGCGGCGAGCGTGTCGGCCACGTCCGCGTGGGTCAGGGCCACGGCCGCGTGGGTGGTGTCCGCCTGGGTGGAGACCGTCCGGGCGCGCAGCGGATCCCATACCCGCATCTCCGCTTCGGGCACCAGCGCGGCCCCTGTCACCCGGGGCCGGAACGCCCTGAGGTTGTGCTGCAGTTTCAGGGTGACTGGCGTGCCGCCGGCGCGGCCTGGGCCCGGCCGGAAGAAGAACCCGTGCTCGTCGACCCCGAATTCGTAGCCGATCTCCCGGCAGCGCCAGGCGAGGAAGTCCCAGTCGGTCTGGTTCATCTGCCCCAGGTGCGTGTGGGAGGTGCGGGTGGGCTCGATCCGGCCCACGGGCAGGCCGGCCTCCCGCGCGATGTTGTCGGCGATGTCGGCGTCGGTCATGTTCACGAACGTCCGTACGCGTGAGCCGCGTTGCAGTCGGTGGCTGCGGTCGTAGGCGCGGACAGTGGTGAGTACGGTCAGGTCCACGCAGTCCGCCTCGATGGCGGTGACCTCGCCCGTCCCGACAGGCACAGGCTCGGCAGCGCCGTTGGGCAGGCCCCACACCTCGATCCGGCTGCCGAAGGCGATGCCCGCCTGGTCCAGGATGTCGGCCCCGTCGTCGCGGAAGGTGACCTCGATCATGGTCGGTGCGTTGCGCCGGCTGTCCACCACGGTGCGCAGCACCCGGCTCTGCAGGTCCTCGGCCAGCGGGCGGGCTGTCTGACCGCCTACCCGGATCGACGGGGAGGGCGCGGGGGGTGCGGTCGGCGTGCTCATCGGCCCGCCAGCTTGCCGGCCATGCTCCGCGTGGGGTCCTGGCCGGTGGCCGGGGTGCTGGTGGGGGAGAAACCGGCGGGCACACCGGGAGTCACCGCCGTCGGCACCGCGCCGGCGCTCGCCGGTGCCGCCTCGGCCCGGCCCAGGACGTGCAGGGTGAGGTTGCGGATCTCCGCGCGGATGGGTAGCCCGTCGCGTGTGAACCGGGTGTATGTGCAGTCGAAACGCATCAGTTCGACCGAGTAGTCGAGCCCACTGCCCGCGGAGCCCCACTGGAAGGTCAGACGCTCGCGCTCGCCGGACATCGCCTTTCCGTCCGGCGCCTGCTGCGTCTTCTCCACCACCCACTCCAGCAGCAGGTCGACCCTGCTCCCGATGTCCGTGCCGGTGAGGACGAGCGTCGACATGATGAGCCGGGTGGACCCGCGGGTGACCATCGCCGCCACCAGGCTGTGGTCGTGCTTGCTGTCCCGCCCGATCGGGTCGGTCAGCCCTTCGGCGTTGTGGGACAGACTGATCTCGGTCGGGTTGTACTCGAACGTGAAGTCGTTCCCCTTCGTGTCCCGCAACATCCCCTTGGTGACGTTGCGCTGCAGGGAACTGCCGGCCGGCACGGTCACCGCGCCACCCCCGAGAGATCACCGGAGTGCGCGAGGAATCCGCTGTGCTCGAACGACAGCCGCTCGATTGCTACGGAGTTGCTGCGCGCGTCGAGATCGGGGCCCGTCCACTCCGTGGGCACGGCTCGCTGGAGCACCCAGCCGGTGACGAGCGCGCCCTGGTGGTCGAACAGCCGGATCGTCACGTCCTGCCCCTGGTACGCCCCGGCTCGGCCGCCGTCGTACTCGTAGCCGGTCCAGCGCGCTGCCACGGCAGCCAGCCATGCTTGAAGCCGGGGTGAGTCGGTCTGCGTCATCATCCGTTCCAACGTGACCGTGCTGTACGTGACGCGTTCGGGCAACAGCGTGCGCTCGCAGTACTGGCCGCCCTCCAGGATCTCCTTCGAGCCGAACGAGACCTGAAGCCCGCGGCACGAGGCCCACAGGCCGAGGTCGATGTCCCGCTCGTCCAGCGTCACGTGGAAGCGCATCGCGAGACCCGGGCGTAGACGGTCGCCTGCGGACGGGGCTGGGCGGCCGGGGACGGCCCCCGGCTCAGAGCTCGAAGCGGAGCCCGGGGCCGGGACGGTGGTGCCGGGGGGTGCTGGTGCAGTGGTCACGGGGAACCTCGACTGGGTCAGTACGCGGGGGAGGGGGAGAGGGGGGCCGGGCCGGGACTGGCCGGTGCGAAGTCGTCGTCCAGGAAGCCGCTGTGCGCCAGTTCGAGGGTCTCCATCGCGACGCCTCCTCCTGCCGAATCGAACCCGTCGATGCTCCAGGCGGCCGGGAAGAACTCCTTGAGCTGCCAGGTGACGGTGGGCCGGTTCTCCCAGTTCATCAGGGCGATGGCACCGGTCAACGGCACACTCCGGCGGGACGTCTCGGTGAGCCACTCCTGCACGGTCTGCGAATCCCGACACGCGGCCCGGGTGAGCCGGATGTGCTCGTACTGCGGCACGCCCGGGAAGACGAACGGTTGGTTCCAGCGGTCACCCGAGCGGTACTCGGCCACCTGCCAGGTGACGTGCAGACCGGAGGCCGTGGCCCAGGTGCCCAGTTGGTAGCGGGAATGGTCGATGGCGACAGCGAAGCGGTGGGCCATGTTGACCGACCCGAAGAACGTGTCGTCGTCCACGGCCAAGCCGCCCGCGGCAGGACGCTTGGGCATCGTCTGCTCCCTTCTCTCATTCCGCCGGTTCGGTCGTCTCAGGTGCGGGGGACCAGCAGGCCGTTGCGTTCGCGGTCCACGACCAGCTCACGACGGAGTCGCGCGAGCACCCGGTCGTGCAGCCGCCCGGCCAGGGCGTCCAGGAACGCCGGGTCGTCCATGTGGCCGATGGGACGCTGTCGCCGGTGCGAGGCCAGCAGGTCTATCAGGGCGGCCCACTCGGGGGTCTGATCGAGCGGGACGTCTCGGCCGTCCCGCGATCCACGCCCCCCGCCCGATCCAGAACCGGTTCGTGGCGGTGACGGGGCCGCCCGCTCTGCCGCGAACTCCGAGGGGAACACGGTCGCCGATGCGCCGGTGAACGGACCCATGGGCAGCGTCCTGGCGGGGACGGAACCGAGCGAGCCGTCACCACCGTCGCCCTGTGCGCCCCATGAGGCGACCGGCGCCGGTGGGGAGACCCGGTGCAACAGCGTATTGCGGGTGCGCCCCGCACCGAACCACAGTTGTGCCGCGCGCGCACGGGCATTGCCTGACGGTCGGCTGAGGACGAGCTCCTCCGGGGGCAGCATGCCTCCGACCGCGATCAAGGCTGGGTACGGCACCGCCATCTCGTGCCGTGCTCCGGTCACGGACGGGGTGATCGTGGCGGCCTGCCGCTCTGTCTCTTGATCGTCCTGCCCTGGGTGACGGATCGCGGAGACGGTCGGTGGGGACGTCGGCACGGGCCGGTGCGGCGGCGCGTACGACAGGGCGGCCCGGGTCGCGCCGACCGGTCCCGGTGCGTGCGACGGACTGAGCGGTGGGGCGGGCGTTGGTGCGGATGAGGAGGCGGGCGACGGCGGCGCGTCACCGCGGCGAGCCTCCGCCGGGCCTGGCAGGCGCACCGCTGGAATCGCTTCCCCGAGGGGCCCGGCGACATGGTGACCACCGGGAGCTCCGTCCGCCATCGCCGGCTCGGAGGCCGGTGGGGCGTATGCCGCGTCGGTCATGGGGACCGGCGGTGTGGACGGTGGTGCGTCGGTCATGGGGACCGGTGGGGCGGACGGTGGTGCGTCGGTCATGGGGACCGGTGGGGCGGACGGTGGTGCGTCGGGGCCCGAGTGGTCGTTGGGCGTCTGAGGGTGTGCTCTGGGAGCGTGAGGGCCCGAGTCTTGGGTGCGTGTGTGGAGGCCCGCGTCTTCGACGGAGGGCGGCGCAGCCATGGACGGGATCGGCGCCGGCGCGTGAGGGGGTTTCCCTGTCCCGGGAGCGGTCGGGAGCGGGGAACGGGAAGGTGTTGTCGGTGGGGTTTCCGGCGGCGGCTGGGGCCGGCCCGACGACTGCTCGGGCTCATCCGTGGCGGGACTCGCCGCGCTCGTCCCCGTTCCTGCCGCGTCGGCGGCGCGCTGCTCCGGCTCCGTCACCAGGTGCGGGGAGTGAGGGAATGAGGCGTCGCCGCCCGGTGACGGCACGGCGCCTGCACGGTGCCGCTCCGGGGACGGGCCGTCGTCGGCCGTCGTCGATGTGGTTGCTGCGTGCTCCTGCGGGAAAGTGCGGTGGGACCCTCGGCCACGGTCACGAGAGGCCAGCCGCAGACTCCAGGCGGCCTCCCACCCGTATGGGCCCGTGGATGCCCGGGAGCTGCCTGGCTCCGTGTTGCCGCCGGGGCGGCGGCCGTCGGGATCATCGCCGCTGTCGGAGGTGCCTGACGCCGCCGCTCGCCCAGTGGCCGCCGCGGAATCGCCCGCCGCCGAGAGGGCGTCGGAGGAATCCGTGCCGGTTGCCTCGACGGCTGCAGTCCGGGGTGCGGCTTCTGCGTTGTCCGGTCTCGCCGCGCCAGTGCCTTCCGGGAAGCCGGAGGCGGGCGGAGCCGGGGGCATCGGTGCCGCTGGCTCGGGTGCGTTGGGCAGGGGTGGGGCCGGGGAAGCCCCCGGGACCCCTGGCGCCCGGGCGCGTCCGTAGTCCTGAGGGTGTCGCCGCGGACGTCGCGCCCCGGACGCACCTGAAGACGCACCGGCTCGATCCCCGTGACCCGGGGCTCGGGCCGCTGGGGCATGGAGGGCCGCCGATGGATGGGGGGCAGCCGGAACCGTGGGAGGTGTCGAGACCGGGGACGACAGCGGGACGGCCGGAGCCGGCGCCCACGGAGCGCGGGTCCGAGGGTTCGGCCGGAGGGCTTGTGGCGTAGGGACGGTCCCTCCGCTCGCCTCAAGCGACGACGCCGGGTCCGTCGCGCGGCGCGCCTGGATGAAGGAAGGGAGGTCCTCCTCCGCGGCAAGGCGTTCCAGCAGCCAGGCGGGGCGGAACGCATCCAGTTTGCGGTCGAACTCCGAGCGGGAGCGCACCGGCGGGGGTGTGACGGGCCGGGGCGGGCCGACCCGGTCGTCCGTAGCACGCGTCAGGGCCGGCTGCTCCTGAAGCCCGACATCCGGCACCGCGGCAAGCCGGCGGACAACCCGGAGCGGCAACACCGAGCCACCGCTTACCTGTTGACCCGAAGCCTCTCCAGAGCGCGAGCCAGAATCCACCACGAAACGCGAACCCGGCAACGAGGCCGACTGCGAACCCGGCAAGGGAGACGGCCGCGTACCCGTCGACCCCAGGGCCGTTCCCGGCACCGCACGGGATCCCGGAACCGAGGTCGGACCTGAACCCGACGCCGGGCCCGGGACCGAGACCCCCACCGGATGCGAGTCGGACACCGAGGCCGGTGCCGGACGGTGTCCGGGCAGCCGCCACCTGCGGCTTCCCGGCTCCGGCGGACTCACCACCGGTACCGCCAGGGCGTCCACCCGCCCTGCCGGGACGGCCGTGACGTCTGCCGTCTCCTCGGGCCCGCCGTCCGCGAAGAGGGCCCGGCCGCGTCCGGAGCGGACGGCCGGCCTCGCATGGATGAGCGGGCGCGTGCCCGCCCGGGCTACCGCTTCGCGGCCCAGCGCTGACACCGTCCACGGCGCGCATGCCAGCGTCGGACGCATGGCGGGCCCCTGCATCCACGCGGGAACGCCGCCCGAGGCCGCCGGCCGGCGGGACGAGCGCCGGCCGCGCCACCGGGTGAACACCTGCCTCCACGACCACGGCACGGGCCGTCTCCTTTCTAAGGGCCTGACACCGGACGCATCTCAGGCGTCCGGGTCGTCGGGTGGGGCGGAGATCCGCTGGTTGATCCGACCGATCTCCTCGATCACCCGCTGTCGTGCCGGGTGCTCCAGGTCGAGGACCGAATCGGCGGACCAGTGAAGGTAATAGGCGACGTAGACGACTTCCTCCCAGAGCCGGTCGGTCGTGTACGTCAGGATTCCCCCGGTGCCTCACCCGCCACGTCGACGAGGAAGCGGTGCTCGCAGGACGGACAGTGCACCTCGGCCTCGGTACGACCGTCCTGGTTGATCCTCCGGTAGAGGTCTTGGAGGAACGCCAGGTCGGAAGCGAAGAGGTTCTCGATCGTGTCGGCGGTCACGTCCGTCATCGAGCCGAGCCGCGTGAGGGTCCGGCTCAGCAGAAGCACCGTCAGATAGGCGGGATTCTGCTGCACCTTGGAGTCCGACTGAGGCGCGATTTCGTCCCGGGCCGTGGCGAGCCGCATTACGCCCTCCCGGTGCACCCGGCCTTGTGGATCGACGTATCCGCGAGGTAGGACGAACGGGTACTCCGTCCGCATCGTCTGCCCCGTCACTTCGGCAGTGCGGCTCACGTCGGAATGACTTCTTCGCAGGTGAACGTCACGGTCTCCAGGACGATCTCGGACGCGCCGGCCTTGAGATTGCCGATCTCGATCTTGCTGGGCCATGCGTTGATCAGCCGGTAGGTGGCCTGGGGCTGACCGCTCGCGTTCTGGAGCTCCAGCGTTCCCGTCATCCGCGCCCCGGGGTTGCCCGCCCGGACCATGCCGTGCCACGCCATCAGATGGCCGGTGCCGTCGACGCCGCGCTTGAGGGTGACTGTGGGTGGCTTGGTCTTGCCGAACTGCTTGGTGTGCACGACCGCCCCGGTCCGGGCGTCGGCGGCGATGTACTCCGTGGGCTCCACCTCGCTCGTGATGCCGCTCAGTTCGGAGAAGTAGGACGGAGCGGTGCCGTCGAAGCTCACCACGAAGCGCGCCGCGGAGATCGCCTGGGGTATGCCCGATACGCCGGTAGGCATGGTCATGGTCTACTGCCCTTCTACTCGTTGCTCTCAGCGCCGGGTGTGTACTGAGAGAGCCGGAACACCACGAACTCGGCCGGCTTGACCGGGGCGATGCCGATGTCGATGGTCAGCAGGCCGGCGTCCCGATTCTCGGGAGGGTTGTTCTCCTCGTCGCAGCGGACGAAGAACGCTTCGGCCGGACTGCGGCCGAACAGTGCCCCGCTGCGCCACACGCGGGTGAGGAACGCGGTGACCGTGCGGTTGACGCCCTCCCACAGGTAGCGGTCGTTGGGTTCGAAGACGACCCAGTTCGTGCCGTCAAGGATCGACTTCTCGATGTAATTGAACAGGCGGCGGACGTTCAGATAGCGCCACTCGGGGTCGCTGGAGAGCGTGCGGGCACCCCAGACGCGCACTCCCTGACCGGGGAACGTGCGCAGGCAGTTCACGCCGATCGGGTTGAGGATGCTCTGCTCGCCCTTGGTGACGGCGACGGCCGGGGACAGCACGCCGCGCAGCGCCTCGTTCGCCGGTGCCTTGTGCACGCCGCGGGTGGCGTCATTGCGGGCCCACACACCCGCCACGTGCCCGCTGGGCGGGATCGTCGTGGCCCGTTTCTCCACCGGGTCCATGACCTTCACCCAGGGCCAGTACAAGGCGGCGTACTTGGAATCGAATCCGGAGTACTCCATACGCCAGTCGCGTGCTTGCTGGGCCCCCATCCCGGGCAGCGGGTCGATGATCGCGACGCGGTCACCCATGGTCTCGCAGTGGCCGATCAGGGCGAGCTGCACGGCCTTGACGGCCTCGGCGTCGAGATCACCCCTGTGGTAGGCCGACATCAGGTCCGGGACCGCGACCATGGTGATGTCGTCAATGGCCTCCAGACCGGCGAGGCCGGAGCGGGCGGCAGTGTCACCGATGTAGCGGCCTGCATCCAGCTCCCCTGCACGGGCCGGCTCGGTGCCGCCGCGTCGTGCCACCGCGGTGGGCGGGCTTGGGACGAGTGACGCCTTCGCGCCCCTGGCGGGTCGGGCGGGCGCGGTGCCCTTGACGTCCTCCAGCGTGATCAGGGCGGACTTCTTCAGGGCGGTGCCCACAAAGGACGAGCCGCGCTTGGCGGAGACATTGTCGTACTCCTCGACGACCTTGCCGTCGCGGCGCACCACCAACTTGAAGGCCTCGTCGTCGCCGTCGGCACCGGTAGCGTCCTCGACCTCGACGACGACCGGCCCGCCGGGTGGGGCGCCGGTCGCAGCCAGGGCGACGGTCAGCGCGGGCCGGCCGCCGGCGCCCGCCAGTTCGCCACGGGACGGTGGGGTGTGCGCGGCCAGAGACGCTCCTGGGCCGGTGTCGGCGGTGGAGCCGGAAGTGTCCGTGCCAGTGCCAAGGCTGATGACGTATGCGTTGCCGCCGCCGTTGAGGAAGTAGCCGTACACGCTGTGCGGCAGGTACGCGCCGGCCGTGAACTCCCCGAAGACGTTGGTGTACTGGGTCCAGCTCGTGACCAGGACGGCCTCGTCGACGGGACCCTTCTCGGTGAAGCCGATGAACGCGGCGGTCGCGGTTCCGACACCCTCGATCGGCTTGATGCCCGAGGACGTCTCCTCCACGAAGACGCCCGGGGTCAGATAGTTCGGCACACGCTCCTCACTTTCCTGTGGGACGACTCACGGTTTCACCCGCCCGGTACCGGGTGAGAGAGCGATCAGCCACGCGGGAGGACACCTCCGTCTGCCCCATGGGGCATCCCTCCGGTCGTGGCCGGGCGCCGGGGCAGCGGCGACGATGGCGCGATGATGGAGGCGGTGACCCTCTCGCTCGGGGCCTGGCTGAGGCGTTGCGTCCCGTACGCGACGCCGTCGTTCGAGGTCCCCGGGGCGGAACGGGCGGAGGCGGACGGACCGGTCCTCGTGCGGGTCTGGCTGTACGACGTGCGCGAGGAGAGCAGGGGCCGCGGCGGCGGGGTATTCCTGCGGGACGGCGCGGATCGTCCGGCGAGCGCCCGCGTGCAGCCGCTGCGCGTGCTGAGGTACTCGTACCGGCTGACCGCGCACGGCGGGGACTGGCAGGTACGGCAACGGGTACTCGGGGACGTCGTCGTGGCCGGAGCCGCCGAAGCGTGCCTGCCCGACGACCTCGTGCACGCCTCTTTCTCCGCCTTCGGTGCCGGGTCGCTGGCTCTCGTCGTGGCCCCGGCCGAGCCGGTGCCCGCACCGCCCGTTGTTCTGCCGTACGACGCTCCGCCCCTGCACCTGGCGGTCCTGGCGCCGCTCCGGCCGCCCGCCGACCACACGGTGGACCGCGCCCCCAGCCGGATCGACCTCGGCGTCCGCCGCACCGATACGCCGGACACCCCCGGCGCCCCGGCCGCTTCGGGAACCTCCGGCACCGGCTCCGGGCGCCGCCGGTCGGTGCCGGGGCAGCGACCGCGCATCGAGGAGCGTTCTCGGTGACGGCGCGCTGCCCGCAGGCGGCGGTGCGTCAGATGAGGCCCTCGCGAATCGCATAGGCCACGGCGTGTGATCGGTTGCGCAGTTGGAACCGGTGGGTGACGTCGTGCAGGACGTTCTTCACGGTCCGCTCCGAGTACGACAGTTGCCGCGCTATCTCTCGGGTGTCCAGCCCGGCGGCGACGAGGCGCAGGACGTCGCCCTCGCGGTCCGTGAGCCCGTTGAAGCGCAACCCACGCGGGGCCAGGATCTGCTGCTGCACCTGCGACACCTGCTTGAGCAGCCGTCCCAGTAAGTCCGGCGGCACCACTCCGGCGCCGCGGTGCACGGACGTGATGACCTGCACCAGACGGTCAGCCGTCGCCTCGCGCCGCCGCACCAGCCCAGCCACGCCGGACTCCACGGCAAGCATCAGACCGGCGTCGTCCAGTTCCGACACCACCGCGATGACCTCCTGCATGCCCTTGCCCCGGACCGCTCGCAGCAGATGCAACGCCTCTTCGTTCATCTCGTCGGCGACGATGAGCGCGACCGTGTCGGCGTTCGCCTGGGCGCCGTCCGCGATCCAGATCTCCGCCCGCGACTTCAACGCCGCGACGATCCCCGCCTCCGATATCGGATCCGACGTCCTCACGTGGACGAAGATGCGGTTGGTCGTCATGGTGGGCTCCTCGTGAGTCGAGCCCTCGGGCAGTGGCACTGTCCGGGACCGTTGTTCCTGGTTGCCCGATCAGCCTCCCTCGTGGACAGGGGCGGGACCATAGCCGTGGTCGGCTGTTTCATGGACCGAACCGGTGTTACCGGCCCGTAGGCGGCGTGGGTCGTCGGCAGACCGGCCCGCACCCGGCACCGGCGCGGGGGAGAGGGACCCGAACGGGCAGCCGGAAGGCCGCACTACCATCCCGCCCTCCCTGCGCGACCGCCCTCACGCCCGCTCTGGCGGGAGGGCGTGAGGCGGACGCACCGTCGAGCGTAAGAGCCCAGGAGGGGAGGCGACCGGCATGCCGAACACACAGGACGCCGTGCACGACGCCGTGCTGCGGGCCGTCGCGGCCGCTGTCGAACGGGCTTGGGAGACGGACCGCTTCACACTGGCCGGAGGCCTGCGCGCCGCCCTGGCCGAGGAGACAGGGTTACCCGCGTCTGACGCGGTCCGGCAGGTGTTCCAGCGCTACGGGCCGGCGCTGACCGCCCTTGTCCTGCGGTACGCGGGATCCGGTCCGGACGGTCTTCCGGCACCGCACGCGCGGCAGGAGGCCCATGCCGCGCTGCACGAAACGGTGGCCGCGCTGGTTGCGGATCTCATCGCCGCTGGCGTGGTCGCGCCGGCGGGTGCGGAGCCCGCTGCCGACGAGGCGTATGAGTCCCCGGCGGTGCACGAGGCGGTGCATGACGTGGCTCATGTCGTGGCGGCATCCGCCCTACGCGCCCCCGGGTCCTGGCCACAGGGTGAGGGGCACGCCTCCGACGGCCGGGACCGGTCGCCGGGGGCGTCGGCCCGCCGCCGGGCCCGGCGGGCCGAACTCGCCCTCCGGCAGGCGTGGCGTACGGTCGACGACGTCGACTGGGCCGCGGCCGGGGAAGCGAACCGCGCACTGCTCGCCGCACTGCAGTCCGGGCAGCGACTGGCCGTGCTGTGGGCCGCGGCCCCCGGCCGGCTCGTCGTCGGCAACGCCAACCCCTGCTATCCACCCCTGAGCGCGCTGACCGGTGTGCCGGGGGCCGGGGTCTTCGCCGGATCGGTGCAGCGGGGTGCCAACGCCGGCCCGCTGCGCCGGACCCCCACGGCCCGGGTGACCGGGCTGCCCGGGGAGGCGGGCGAGGAGGTCATCGCCGCGTTCGCCACGTATGGCTTCCGGGTGGTGCTGGTTCCCCCGTCCCGCTGGGACCGGTGAGGGCAACTGCCCGCCCGCTCACCCGTACGGGCAGCCGACGGGGTCCGCCCGGGTGCCCGCCGGGCCTGGTCACCCTGCCGGCGTTCGAGCACAGTGACGGCAACGGCCGGCCCACCGGCGGCCCCCGCCAACGCCCGCCCCTGCGCACGCCACCCGTGGAGGAGCCACGTGTCCGAGGCATCACCGCTCTACGACGACGTTCTGTACCGGTGGGAGCAATTCCCCACGGGTACTGAATGGCTGACCTTCGCCCAGTACGTTCATGAGTCCGACCTGGCACCTTACGCGTACTACTTCTACGAGTTCGACAACGTCTTGGCGCAGATGCCCGCCGACCGCGAGGACGAGACGCTGTACCGGCAGGACGTCGTGACCCGCTTCGTCTACTGGCTCGCAGGCGAGTTCGGCATCTACGGGCAGTGGCCCCCGGTCGAGCAGTACGCGCAGAGCACCGCACCCGTCCAGGCCGACCAGTACGCCCCGTATGCGCAGGCTGACCCGTACGGCCAGTACGCCGCGTACGACCCGGCGGCGCAGTACGCGGAGCAGACCGCCGCCCACGACCAGTACGCGCAGTACTCCGAGAACGAGCAGTACCCGCACCACCCCGAAGACGACCAGCACGCCTACTACCCCGAGCAGGATCCCCGCGGCCGCTCTGCCCAGGAGCACCAGGAGGACCCGTCCGGGACGGAGGAGCCCGTCCCCGCCGAGCACGCCCCGGCCGACGCCGCCGCGCTCGGGGAGCTGGTCGAGGCCGTGCTGGCGGCCACAAGCGACAGCGACGCCGCGGGCGAGCTCACCGAGCAGCACATCCAGCTGATCCAGGAGCACGGGCTCTCCCTGGAGGTCGACATCGACGAGCTGCCGCCCCTCAGCGGCGAGCCGGCGGCCTGACGGCATCCCGACACCCCAACCACGACCAGGAGGAGCGATGACCGTTATCCCCGCTCTCGCCGCGACAGGGCCGCTGGGCCTGGTGGCCACGTCCGCGGCCAGTCTCGCCTACTCGATCGTCAAGGACCTGAACAGCAGCCTCTCGTTCGAGGCGACCTCGGCTACTCCGCTCGACTCGGTGCCCGAGGTACTCAAGGACGCGCTCGTCGACGAGGACCTCGGCGAACGCGCCGTCTCGGGCCTGTTCTACACGCACAGCCGCTTCCAGCCGATCGTGCGCCAGGTCAAGCATCTGAGTGGGCTTCTGCACCGCCACCGCGAGGAGGTGCCGGAGGCGGTCAACCACAGCCACAGCATCTTCATGGTGCTGCCCCTGCGCATGTCCTACACCGCCGTCCGCCTCAACACCCGCCAGGCACAGGTGCAACTCATGGAGAAGGCGAACAAGTCCGGGGAGGCGGCGGACGCCGTCGACCTGGACGAGATTGTGCGAGCCGAGGAGCGCGTCGCCCAGATTCAGGCGCTGCTGGAGGGGCAGCGCTACGCGAACAACGCGGCCGCGCACAAGAGCTTCAAGCGTGAGATGGAGCAGCACCTGCGGAAGATCGAGACGTTCAAGGCACACCGCAAGGCGGCGGACCGGCTCCGCGTGGAGGCGGGCAAGGTGCGCCAGGCGAAACGCCGCGTCTACATGAAGAACTTCAAGATCCGCCCGCTGGAGCAGGTGGGGGGCGTCAAGGGGCGCACAGCGGCCGGCCTGCGGGGCAAGGGGACGATGGTCGTCACCCCGCGGCAGATGCCCTCGCCGGACGGCGGGCTGCCCCGGGACTTCGTCTCGGTGCAGTTCGACTGGCACGAGGACAACCTTTTCGGCCACTCCTACGACTGGCATGGCCGGATCGACCTGGGGTGCGACGACCAGGGCACCCCTCAGCTCGTCGGCGGCGACGGCAAGTTCCTCGAGAGGTTCCGGCAGACCGCGATCCTGTCGTGACCCGCTACTCCCTGACTGTCAAATCAATCAGCAAGAGAAAAGATCATGACATCGGAACGAGGCTCGCACGGATAACGGGCTGGACCCGATGCAGCCCCTGTGAGCTGCTCTTATGTTCATGTGCAGGAGGGCTCTACTCGACTCGATAGGTACTGAGTGGTCGATCAGTAAAACATCAATCGATGCGCCCATCCCTTGTGGTGGTGGTCTTAGGCGTGTTAGCAAGAGGCATGCCTCGTACTGCCTCGTTCTCGCAGGACGTCTACGACGTCGTCATCGTCGGTGGCGGCCACAACGGCCTTGTCGCCGCTTCCTACCTGGCCCGAGCGGGGCGCTCCGTGCTCCTGCTCGAACGGCTCGACACCACGGGCGGCGCCGCCGTGTCCACCCATGCCTTCGCCGGAGTGGACGCGCGGCTGTCGCGCTACTCCTACCTGGTCTCCTTGCTCCCGGAGAAGATCGTGCGGGAGCTCGGACTGCGCTTCCAGGTGCGCAAGCGGTCCATCTCGTCCTACACGCCAGCCGAGCGCGGCGGCCGTGCCACCGGCCTCTTGGTCGGCGGGGGGGAGGAGCGGACCCGGGCGGCGTTCCGGGACTTCACCGGCTCCGACTCCGAGTACACAGCCTGGCGTGACTTCTACGGCATGACCGGCCGAGTCGCCAAGCGAGTGTTCTCCACCCTCACCGAGCCGCTGCCGAGCCGGGAGGATCTGCGCGCCCGTATTGGCGACGACGACGCGTGGCGGATGTTGTTCGAGGAGCCCCTCGGTGTCGCGATCGAGGACCGTTTCAAGGACGACATCGTGCGCGGTGTGGTCCTCACCGACGGTCTGATCGGCACGTTCACCGACGCCCATGACCCCGGTCTCGCCCAGAACATCTGCTTCCTCTATCACGTCATTGGCGGGGAGACCGGTGACTGGGACGTGCCGGTCGGCGGCATGGGCGCCCTCACGGGGGAGCTGGCCCGAGTGGCCCGAGAGGCCGGAGCGGAGATCGTCACCGGTCACGAGGTCACCTGCATCGAGCCCGACGAGAAGCTCTCCGTGGTCACCTACGACAACGGCTCCGGCGAGTCGACCGTGGGAGCCCGCAAGGTCCTCGTCAACGCCTCGCCCGAGGCGCTTGCCGCCATGCTCGGCGACACGGTCGACGACCCGGCGGAGGGCGCACAGCTCAAGGTCAACATGCTGCTGCGGCGGCTGCCACGGCTGAGGGACACCTCCGTGGACCCCAAAGAGGCCTTCTCGGGCACCTTCCACATCTCCGAGAGCTACGACCAGTTGGCCCGTGCCTACCGTGAGGCCACTGACGGACGGCTCCCCTCGGCACCGCCGTCGGAGATTTACTGCCACTCGCTGACCGACCCCTCCATCCTCGGCCCCGAGCTGGCCGCCCAGGGCTACCAGACGCTGACCATGTTCGGACTGCACGTCCCCGCACGGCTGTTCGTCGAAGACAACGAAGCGGCCCGGGAGAGTCTCACCAAGGCCGCACTCGCCGAGCTCGACTCGGTGCTGGACGAGCCGATCGCCGACTGTCTCGCGCTGGACGAGGACGGCCGCCCCTGCATCGAGGCCAAGACGCCCCTCGACCTGGAGGACGAGCTGCGGCTGCCAGGAGGCAACATCTTCCACCGCTCGCTGGCCTTCCCACACGCGACCGATACGACAGGCCGCTGGGGCGTGGAGACGCCCTACCCCAATGTGCTGCTGTGCGGCGCCGGCGCGGTGCGCGGCGGTGGCGTCAGCGGCATCCCCGGTCACAATGCCGCGATGGCCGCACTCGGGGAATGACCTCACTCGCCATGATGTGAACAGAGGAGGACGGATGGCCGGCGCACTGCGACGGGGAGCGGATCACCACCGTACGGCCGGCCACCGGACCGCTGCCGGAGAAGGCGCGGTTGTACGGAGTGCACGCCGCCGCCAACTCACACGGCACCGACCGCATCATGCGGGCGATTGTCCGGGACGTTGCTTCATCGAGCACGGACGGAACCGGGCGACGAGAGCATGGAGCTGATGCCGCATCACGGCATCTGCCCGTCCCCCATCATCCGGAGTGGAGCGACTGGTCCTGGCGGGATTTCGCCGAGGCCGTTCCGGCCGGGTGCGGAGTTGGGCCCGGTACGGCGCGCCGTCATGAAGGGTGGTCACGTCTTGCGCAACGACCCCAGAATGCTCGGATCGCCTGCGCGATCCTAGGGATTCTCCCTGTTCCCCCAGGATAGAGCGGTGAGCGAGCCTGGGAACAGGCCGGGCTTTCCCGAATCGGCGGCGCGTCCGGCCCTTCAAACGCTCACTTGCTTTGATCACTTCGGGGAGTAAGAGTAACTGTCTGATTATCCCTCGTTATAGTGTTCCAATCCTCGCCTTTCGCGTTCGCCCGCGCAATGCGAGAGTTGCAGAGTGCTGGGCGAACGGAGGAACGGGAGCTGAGTGTGGCACCCTATCGCCGCACCGTGATGTCCTCG
Organism: Streptomyces sp. NPDC026246; assembly: GCF_055567995.1. Taxonomy (NCBI): domain Bacteria; kingdom Bacillati; phylum Actinomycetota; class Actinomycetes; order Kitasatosporales; family Streptomycetaceae; genus Streptomyces; species Streptomyces sp. NPDC026246. The sequence goes on from NZ_JBVHPJ010000018.1 coordinate 30,317, forward strand.
CAGGTGCATGCGGTCAGCCCTGTCATGTAAGCCGCCGGGTGAGGTCTCACGGAACACTTCATGACATTGGACAGTCAGTATTCGGTTCTCGGCCTATCGATGAAACTTGACGCGAGAAAGCGGGTCGCGCGGTGTGCCGACGGAACCTTCCGGACATCTGCCTCGACGGCGCGACGGAGCCAACGGTGACCGATCGGACACGCGATACGCGGATTTCGACCGTCCTGGCGCTCCTCTCCCAGCGCGGAGAAATCCAGGTGCGCTTCCTGCCGACGATCCTCGGAGTCTCGGGGGCCACCGTGCGCCGAGATCTCGCGGTGATGGAGGAGAAAGGGCTTATCCGCCGCTCCTACGGAAAGATCGTCGCCGCCCGGCGCGGCGCGGAGCTGCCCGTCAGTCTGCGCCGCTCACAGAACACCGAGGCCAAGCGGCGTATCGGTGCGCTTGCCTCGACCCTCATACCGAACCGGCCGCTCACCATGGCGCTCAGCGGCGGCAGCACCGTCGGGTTCGTCGCCAACAGTCTTGCCGGCCGCCCGGACCTGACGGTTGTGACGAACGGGCTCGACACGGCGACATCCCTCATGGCCCGCCAGGTGGTCAGCGTCGTGGTCACCGGGGGCACCGCGCGGCCGCTTTCCAACGACCTCGTCGGGCGGGCCGCCGAGAAGACGTTGCGTTCCTATCAATTTGACTTCGCCATCGTCGGTGTGGACGGAATCAGCCCGGAGGTGGGCTTCACCCGGCACAGTGCGCGGGGTGCGGAGATCGACCGGATCATGCTGGAGCAGGCACAGTATAAAATTGTCGTCGCGGACAGTTCGAAACTCGGGCGAGTGCATCAGGCGAAAATCGCGGATGTCGGCTCCATTCACACGCTGGTCACGGACTCGCAGGCGAGCACGGAGATAGTCGCCTCGCTCAGGAAGAGCGGAGTGAACACCACGCTGGTAGTCATTCCCGCGTCGATGAAGAGCAGCCGAAATCGTTTTTCTTAGATCTTCGGACTCTCGAATTCGGGATTCACGCTGTATCTGACAAGCCCGGAATCCGCGGACGTCGCGGGCTCGGCGGGCGAGGGAAGGACGTCTGCGTCATGGCGCTGACCGCCATGGCGTCCCGTACCCGGGCGGACAGCCGGGGGGACGCCGAACTGCTCCGGGCCGTCCGTGGCGGACAGGGCCCGTTGTTCGAAGTGATCCACCGACGCCACGGAGAGGCCGCCCTCGCCTATGCTCTGACCTGCACCCAATCCATCCAGGTGGCGAAGGACCTGGTCTCATCGGCGTTTGACTACCTCCGCGACCGGATACTTTCCCCCGTCCCGCTGGAGCAGGGCCGCCATTCGGGGTGTGCTCGGCTCCAGCTGCTGGAGCTGGTCCGTCTGGCCGCGGTGACCCGGGCCCTGAGGTCCCCCCACTCCTTCCTGCCGGAGTTCACCCGGTGGATCCGCGAGGGTTCCATGTGGCCGATGCTCGACGACGGCCAGCTCGCCCTCGCTTACGAGCAGTTGCCTCCCACGGATCAGTGCCTGCTGTGGCATGCCCTGGCCGAGGGGGACGACGAGTCGGATATCGCGGCGATCAGCGGGCTGTCCGGGGCCGAGCTGGCCCGCGGCCTGCAACACGCGAATGAGACCCTGCGGCAGGTCCGCATAGGTCTGTACTGCGAGCGGATGGAGAACGCCGACTGCCTGGAGTACCTCCAGTCCGTCACCGACTTCCCCGGGACGTCCCTGGATCCTGCGGTCGCCGACCATCTGGGCAACTGTCCGCGCTGCTTCGCGCTGTACGAGGACCTCCTCGACCTGGACGCCCGCGCCTCGCGACATCTGCCGCTCCGGCTGCTGGGGTGGTGGCCGGTACACGAGTACCAGGCCAACAAGAAGCAAGTGCGCGACCCTTCGTTCGCCTTTTCCAAGCGTCCCCGTCGTGACGCCGCACCCACTGCCGGCATCCCGGCCGCGGGCGGGGCCCGCCACCGCAAGCCGTCGGCATACCGCAGGTTCATGACGCCGGTGAACCGGCGCCGGGCTGTGGCTCTCGCGGTCGCGTCAGGAGTACTGGCCGGCACGGCGCTGACCGTGCAGTGGGCCGTCGGCCCCGACACCGGCCCCGAGCTGGGACCCGGATTCCCGGGACCCTTACCGTCCGCACCGGACGTCTCCGAGCCTCCGGCCGAAGGAGAGGTTCTCGCCGACACGTTCTCCTACTCGCAGGGGCCGGTGACACCGGCCCCGACGGGTGAGCCGCACGCCCTGCGGCTCAGCGACGGCACACAACTCGGTTACGATTACCCACGGTTCGACACGGCGCGCTACGACCGGCTAGGTGTGCGTGTCTCCTCGCTCACCGAGCAGGCGCGACGGCTGGACTTCTATGCGGGAACGGGCAACGGCAGGCTATGGGCTACCGTCGACCTGATGTCGACGGGCGCCGACGGGGAGCCGGTCGAGGTCACCGTCAAGCCGCTGCCAGGACGCCAAAATCTGCGGGTCGTGGCCCGGTGCGAGGATGAGCGCCCCTGCGTCACCCTGCACTCCTTCCGCCTGAGGCGCTCCGAGCCCGGGCCGGACCGCTCGGGCAGTGCGACGTTCAGGTGAACGTTGCCTCGATGGCGGTGAGGTTATGTTCCACGACGGCCTGAGCGGCGTGCCGAGGGGTGACACCCCTGGCTTCGGCGCTGTTGAGCATGTTTCGGGTGAGCTGGCGCATGGCTGCGCGGACCATGGCATGGGCCTCGTCGGAGTCGGCTCCGATGTCGCCGAACAAGGTCCACCACCACCAGGCGTTGGTGGCGGAGTTGACCACGAAGTCCGGCAGGACCGTCACCCCTCGGGCGTGTAGCGCCGCCTCGGCCTCGGGCAACACCGGCATGTTCGCCGCCTCGGCGATCACCCGGGCCGTGATCCGGTGTTGATCGGCCGGTGTGACGCAGTAGGAGATTGCCGCTGGCACCAGGACGTCACACTCGATGTCGAGCCAGGTGTCGCCGTCTGCCTCGGTATCCTGCGGGCGCAACTGCCTGCGGTCGACGGCACCGAAGGCGTCACGGGTGAGCAGCAACCGCTCCACGTCGAGACCCTCGGGGTTGGCGACGACACCGTGCGCGTCGGCGATGGCCACCACCTTCACGCCCGCCCGGACGAGATAGCGGGCGGTGGCGCCGCCCATGGACCCGAAGCCCTGCACGACCGCGCGGGCAGTGCTGTGCTGCAGACCGATGCGGTCCATGGCCGTCAGGGCGGATTCGGCAACGCCCAGTCCGCCGACGAGTTCGGGCAGGGGCACTCCGTCGACGGTGACGGCGAACGCATCCGCGAGCCGCAGCCGGGCCGTCACCGGATCGTCCAGCAATGGGTAGATCGCTTCGATGGTGCTGTCCAGGCCGAGCCCGGCCGCCGCCTCGTCGACGCTCTCCTGCCGGACCCCCAGGTCCTCGCCCGTTGTCCAGTAGTCACGCAGCAGCGGCTTGATCCCCTGGAGGAACCGGCCGAGTACCTCCTGGCTCCCGGGGGCGCGCGGATTGAAATCGATGCCGCCCTTGGCGCCGCCGAGCGGGATGTACCGCCTGTCCGGGTCGTAGTGCAGCGCCTCCTTGCGGGTCATCCCCGCGGCGAGCCCGCGCACTTCGTCCAGCGTGCAGCCGTCCCGCATGCGCAGTCCGCCGCTCGCCACGCCGCGGATGAGCCGGTCGATGACCACGAAGCCCTGCCGGCCGGTGACCGGATCGGTCCAGACGACCTCCAGATACGGTCTGCGGGTGGTCGTGGCACTGGAGTTGGTGGTGGTGGCAGTCATGCTTCTTCCGTCCCTTTGCCCGGTGTGGGGCGATGTCGAGGCAGGGGTATGGTGCGGGCCGGCGGCCGGTCAGGTCATCCAGTTGACCGGGTGGTCCGGGTCCGTGAGGGCCGGCCGGTTCATGCGGAAGGGCGTGTACGGCGTGGTGGCGCCGAGCGCCGGATCGCTGGCGAGCTCGGCCAGCATTCGGCCCAGAGTCGGGGCGAACTTATAGGCGTGCCCTGCACCGAGACCGACCAGGATGCGTTCCGCCCCCGGCACGGCGCCCAGCACGAAGTCACGGTCGGGGGTGAGCGTGTACAGACAGCGCTTGGAGCGCACGGGGGCACCGCTGCCCGGGAAGGTCGCCGCCATGAAGGACGACAGCCGTTCCAGCATGACCGGATCGGTGGTGCCGGTGCGGGTTTCCGGGGTGACCTCGGGCCCGCCGCAGTCCTCACCGGCCTTGACAGTGGCTTCGCCGTAGCAGGGGAAGCCGAAGAAGCTCGGGTCGTCGAGCCAGATCCACACGGGGAACAGTTCGGGGGCGTACTGGGCCGGGTCGGCCGGCTCGAAGTAGGTGATCTGCTGGTCGAGGACCGTGAGCGGGATCGCGGCGCCCAATGGCTCCAGCAGCCTGTTGGTCCACGCGTCGCCGCACAGCACCACCTTCTCGGCTGAGAACCGCCCAGCGGGCGTCACCACCTCGACGCCGTTCGCCCCATGGTGAACCTCCGTGACCGGGGTGCGGTCCATCAGTACGGCGCCCGACCGCACCGCCAGGCGCTGCATCGCGGCGACCGACTGCGCCGCCGGGACGATGGAGGTGCGCTCCTGGTAGAGGGTGGAGGTCCCGTCCGGGAGCCTTACCTGGGGCCAGCGGGCGCGGACCTCGTCGACGTCGAGCACTTCGTAGGGCAGCCGCTCGCTGTCCAGGCTCTTGGTGTAGTCGTCCAGGGGCAGTGCCGAGCCTTCGGGGCACAGGTCGATCCCGCCGGTGGTGGTCACCAGCGTTTCCCCGGACTCCTCTTCCAGCGTGGCCCAGTCTGCGTAGGCGTGGTGGGTGAGCCGGACGTAGTCGGGCCGGTGGTAGCTGTGCCGGAGGATCCGGGAGGTGTCGTGGGAGGCCCCGCGGTCGTGCCCGAACGCGAACTGTTCAAGCCCGAGGACGCGGCGTCCGGAGCGGGCGAGATGCCAGGCTGCCGCTGATCCCAGTCCCCCCAGGCCGATGACGACGACGTCGAAGGTCCGGGTACCTGCGTGAGCGCTCATGGAGGTCCTTTTGGCTGCGCAGAGGCGGTGCTGCCCGGAAGGGGCCGTGGCGCGTCGGCCGGGCATGGCCCCCCGCGGGTGGCGACGGTACGTCGACCATGGCGGACCGAAGTGGGGATGTCAATAGATTCCGAGTCTCTTGCTGACTCACCAGTCAGTCATCACTCCCGGGGCATGCTGGGGATGAGAGGCCATTGACATGGCGCAGGCCGACACCTCACGATCCGTCTTACTGACTGTGCCACCAGTCAGTAGCGACCTCCGGTCCGCCGGTCTTCTTCGAAAGAGGAGTCGAGATTCATGACCGACCCGCCAGCAGCCGGCAACCCCTCACTCGCCGTGTTCCGCGATCCGGCGTCGGTGGCCGTCGTCGGCGCCTCGTCAAACCCGGCCAAGTGGGGCCACTGGCTCGCCCGCGGCGCCCTCGCGGGCCGCGACCACCGGTCCGTCTACCTCGTCACCTGCGGCGGCGGAGACATCCTCGGCACCCCGACCGCGCCCACGCTCGCAGCGCTGCCCGAGGTGCCTGACCTCGTCGCCGTGTGCGTGCCCGCCCCGCACGTCGCCCCCGTGATCGACGAAGCCCTCGGTCTCGGCGTGCGTGGCATCCTCGGCATCACCGCCGGTGTCCCCGACACGGCCGCGCTGGCCGCTCGCATCACCGACGCCGGAGCCAGGATCATCGGCCCGAGCAGCCTTGGCCTGTACGACGCCGAGGCCCGACTGCACATCGCCTGGGGAGACTTCCAGCCCGGCAGACTGGCCATCGTCTCCCAGAGCGGCCAGGTCGGCAGCGAACTGGCCCAGCTGGCCCGGACGGCCGGTCTGGGCGTCTCCCGCTTCGTCTCGGTCGGCGGCCAGTCGGACGTCACCATGGCGGAGCTGCTCGACGATCTCGCCGATCACGCATCCACGGCCGTGGTCGCCCTGTACGCCGAGGGTTTTGACGACGGAGAGCGCGTCTTCGCCGCCATACGACGGCTGCGCCGGGCGGGCAAACCGGTGCTCGTACTGAGCGCCGGGGACAGTGAGGCGGGCGCCCGCGCCGCCCGTTCCCACACCAGCGCCCTCACTTCCCCGGCAGAGCTCGTCGACGCGGCCTGCCGCGCCGCGGGGGCCCTGCGCGTGCCCACTCCCGCCGCGCTGGTCGACGTGGCCGCCTGCGTCGCCGCGGGCACGCCTCCCCGTGGCCGGCGCATCGCCGTGCTCAGCGACAGCGGCGGACAGGCAGCGCTAGCCGCCGACTGCGCCCACCGCGACGGACTCACCGTCCCCCGGCTGAGCACCCGGCTCGCCGGTGAAATCGGCGCCCTGCTGCCGGATACTGCCGCCACCGACAACCCGGTCGACCTAGCCGGCGCGGGAGAGCAGAACCTGTCCAGCTACACCGCGGTCGCCCGTGCCCTGTTGCGCTCCGGAGAGGTCGACAGCGTCCTGATGTCGGGATACTTCGGCCGCTATGGACTGGACAGCGCCCTCCTGGCCGCGGCCGAGCAGGACGAGGCCGCTGCCCTGGCCGCGCTGCCGGTCACTTACGGGCGGGCCCTCGTGATGCACTCCATGGGCGCCGACGGCGAGGCCGCTGATCTGCTGCGCGACCTCGGTGTGCCCGTGTTCCCCACCGTCGGCGCCGCCTCGGGCGCCCTGGCCGGCGCCATCGAACTGGACGCCCGGCCAGTGCGGGAGCGCACTCCTGCCGCCCCCGATACCTCCGCCCCCACCGGTTTCTGGGAGACCCGGGCCGACCTGCTCGCCGCCGGGATCGCCTTCCCCGAGGCGCGCCGGGTACGCGACCGGGCACATCTGCTCGCCGCCTTTGCCGATTTGAGGCCGCCGTTCGTCCTGAAAGCGCCCTGGCTCGAGCACAAGACCGAGGCCGGCGGGGTGCGCGTCGGCCTCGCCGACGCCGCCGCGGCGACCGCGGCCTTCGACGAGATGCGCACCCGCCTGGGCGAGGGCGTCTACCTGCTGGAGGAGCAGGACGTCCGCCGCGATGTCACCGAGCTGATCGTCGGCGCCCGCCGCGCACCCGGGATCGGCCCGGTCGTCACCGTCGGCGCCGGCGGCACCCGGGCCGAGCTGCACCGCGACACCGTCACCGAGTGCGCACCCGTCTCCCCGGAACAGGCCCGGGCGATGATCCTCCGGCTGCGCTGCGCCCCCCTGCTCACCGGCTGGCGCGGAGCGCCCCCAGCCGACCTGGACTCCCTCGTGCATGCCGTAGTGGCGGTCTCCCGCCTCATCACCCGGTACCGGGACGACCGGATCGAAATGGAGATCAACCCGCTGCGGGTCGGTCCCGAGGGAGCCGTCGCCGTCGACGCTCTGCTGCTCGCCCCGGCCGACGGCCCGGGCCACGACATAAAGGGAGAAACATGAGCCACCTGACTCATCCGCAGGAGTTCGCTGGACGGGTGGCCCTGGTCACCGGCGGCGGCTCGGGCATCGGTCGGGCCGTCGCCCAACGCTGGGCCGCGGGCGGCGGGCACGTCACCGTGCTGGGCCGCCGCGAAGACGCGCTGAACGAGACCGTGAAACTGATCAAGGCCGCCGGCGGCAGCGCCGACTCCGTCGCCTGCGACGTCCGTGACGCCGCCGCGGTCGACACCGTGGTGGACACCGTGGCACAGCGGCACGGGCGGCTCGACGCCCTGGTCAACAACGCCGCCGGCAACTTCGTCGTGCCCGGGGAGAAGCTCTCCCCGGGCGGCTGGAAGGCCGTCATCGACATCGTGCTCAACGGCACCTTTCACTGCACCCGGGCCGCCGCCCGGCACATGCTCGACCAGGGCAACGGCGCCGTCCTCAACGTCATCGCCAGCTACGCATGGCACGGCCACCCCGGCACCGTGCACAGCGCCGCCGCGAAAGCCGGCGTGCTCGCCATGACCCGCACCCTTGCGGTGGAGTGGGCCCCACGAGGCGTGCGGCTCAACTGCCTGGCTCCCGGCCCGACCGAGACCGAGGGCGCCTCGGCGGCCCTGTGGCCCACCGAGGACGCCCGCGCCCGCGTCCTCGACAGCGTGCCCGCCGCGCGCTTCACCACTCCCGAGGAAGTGGCCGGGACCGCAGCGTTCCTGCTGGGCGACGGCGCCGCCTACATCACCGGCGAGGTGCTCACCGTCGACGGCGGGCAGTGGCTCGGCAAGCCCGTCTACACGGATCCCGGAGCCGGAGCATGACCGAGAAGCTCACCGGGGGCGAGGCGCTCGTCGCGGCGCTGCGTGCCCACGGCACGCACACCGTCTTCGGTATCCCCGGCACCCACAACCTGCCCATCTACGCGGCCCTCGCCCGCTACGGCATCCGCCCTGTCACACCCCGGCACGAGCAGGGCGCCGGCTTCGCCGCCGACGGCTGGGCCCGCGCCTCGGGGCGGCCCGGTGTCTGCCTGACCACCACAGGTCCGGCCCTGCTCAACGCCGCCACCGCCGCGGCACAGGCCTACTCCGACTCCGTGCCCGTGCTGTTCCTCTCCCCGGGCCTGCCGCTGCGGCACCCCGGACGGGGCAATGGGTACCTGCACGAGGTGAAGAACCAGCGAGGCGCGCTGGACGCCGTCGTCGCCTACAGCCACCGGGTCACCGCCGTGGATGAGATCCCCGTCGCGGTCACCCGGGCGTTCGCCGCGATGACCACCGGGCGGCCCCGTCCCGTGCATCTGGAGATTCCCCTGGACCTGCTCGACGAACAGGCCGAGGTCACGCTCGTCGAGCCGGTCACGGTACCGCCCCTTGCCCCGTCCCTGCCGGACGTCAGGGCCACTGCGCGGATCCTCGCCGACGCCGTGCGGCCGGTCGTCGTCGCGGGCGGCGGCAGCAACGGCGCTGCGCCGGAACTGCGCACCCTGGCCGAACGGCTGGGCGCGCCCGTCGTCACCACCGCCAATGGCAAAGGCGTCCTGCCCGACGACCACCCCTTGGCCGTCGGTGCCGGACTGCACCACCAGGCCGTGCACGAGCTGGTGCGCGACAGCGACGCCGTGATCGCGGTGGGCACGGAACTCGCCCCCAGCGACCTGTGGTTCGGGCCGCTCGACATCCCCGGACCGCTGATCCGCATCGACGCCGACGCCGAAGCCGTCACCGCCAACGCCCTGCCCGACGTCGCCCTCGTCGCCGATGCCGCCCTCGCCCTCGGCTCGCTTCTGGAGCATTTGATCCGCCCCGGTGCGGCGGCCCGGGGCGTCGAGCGCGCCGCACGGGCCCGCGAGCACCATCGAAACCAGGCCCGCACCGAGGGCACCACCCACCTGGGCCTGACCCGCGCCCTGGCCACGACCCTGGGACGCGAGGGTGTTCTGGCCGGCGACTCCACCATGGCCTGCTACTACGGCGCCCTGTCCAACCTGCCCGCCTACACACCCCGTTCATTCCTCTATCCGACGGGTCTGGGCACCCTCGGCTACGGGCTGCCCGCCGCCATCGGGGCGAAGCTGGCCCGCCCCGAGGTACCCGTGATCGCCCTGCACGGCGACGGCGGAGTGATGTTCACCGTGCAGGAACTGGCCACCGCCGCGCAGCTGGAACTCCCGCTGCCCGTTGTCGTCGTGGACAACGGCGGCTACGGCGAGATACGCGACGAGATGGCCGCCCGCGACGAACCCGTCCACGCCGTGGACCTGCCGCCAGTGGACTTCGCCCTGGCAGCCCGCGCCATGGGCTGCCACGGCGTACGCGTCGACGACGAGGAACAGCTGGTCCGCGCACTGGGCGCGGCCCTGGAGGCCGACCGGCCCACCCTGATCCACCTGATGGAACCGGCCGCCGCCTGAGATTGGAGCAGCATGAACGACCTGAGAGAACCCTGGCCGCTGACCGACGAACAGCGTGCTGTCGTAAACCTGTGCCGTGACTTCGCCCGCAACGAGATCCGGCCGCGCGGCCGCGAGGTGGACGAGGCGGACGTCGAGACGCCCGTCGGCCTGTGGCGCGCCGCCGCGAAGGTCGGCATCACTGACTTCATGCTCCCCGACGAACTGGGCGGCGGAGGCTTCACCGACGTCTTCACCCAGTGCCTGGTGCAGGAGGAGCTCTGCTTCGGCGACCCCGGCATCGGCAACCTGCTCTGCTCGAACGGGTTCTTCGCCGACCCGTTGCTGGCCCTCGGCACCAAGGAGCAGAAGGAGCGCTGGCTGGGTCCCCTGGTCGGCCCGGACGCGCCCATGACGTCGCTGGCCACCACCGAACCAGGCTCCGGATCCGACGCCGCCTCCATCACCACCACCGCCAGGAAGGTGGCGGGCGGCTATCTCCTGAACGGGCAGAAGGCGTGGATCTCCAACGCCGGAGCAGCCAGCTTCTACGTCGTCTTCGCCAAGACCGATCCCACCCTGCGGTCGCGGGGCGTCAGCGCCTTCCTGCTGCGCGCCGGCACCGACGGACTGAGCGTCGGCGAACCCATGCGAAAGATGGGCCAGCGCGCCATCGTCTGCCGGGAGGTGTTCCTCAGCGACGTCTTCGTCCCCGAGGAGGACCGGCTGGGTGCAGAAGGGGAAGGGTTCACCGGGCTGATGCGCACTTTCGACATCTCCCGCATCGTCCTGGGCGCCGCCGCGGTCGGAGCGGCCCGCGCGGCCTACGAGTACGCTCGTGACTACGCCCGAACCCGGGAACAGTTCGGCAAGCCGATCATCGAGCACCAGGCGGTCGCCTTCCGCCTGGCCGACATGGCCAACCGCATCCACGCCGCACGGTTGCAGGTCCTGCACGCCGCGCGGGTCGTCGACGCGGGCGGGGACGTCACCGGACTGGCCGCCATGGCCAAGCTGACGGCGTCGGAGGCGGCCATGTTCTGCACCTGGGCAGGGCTGCAGACGATGGGCGGCTGGGGCTACTCGCGCGAATATCCCATGGAGCAGTGGATGCGGGACGCGAAGCTGGAGGAGATCGAGGAGGGCACCTCCGACATCATGAGGCTCGTCATCTCCCGCAACCTCCCTTGAGCCGGACAAGCATCTGACCGGCAATCGCTCGGTCACGATGAGCAGTTGCCGCCCAGTGTCCTCCTCGCTGATCAGACACTTCACCGCCTGCGTACTGGGCGGTGTAGCGATGTCCGAGCAGAGGAGGGACCGCATGCATGCGGACACCCCGCCGACGGCCCCGGGGCCCCGGTGTGAGGAACCGCCGGGACCCGTGGGGCCGCGCACGGCGTCCTCCGATGAGGGGTCCGTGCCGGCCGTCAAGGCCGCCCTGCTGCTCCTGGAGGGTGGGCACCTCGCGTCCTGGACGCACGCGGACATCTCGACGCCGGGGAGCCGGGTACCGGAAGGTCTCGACCTGTGGCTGCGCACGACCCCATACGGCCTCCTCACCACCCCACGACACGAAACCGGCACTGGTCGAGCCGCCGAATCCGGTGCCGCACCCAGTGCCGGGTCTGCCTTGAGCGCCATGTTCGGATCCGGTGTCGAGTCCAGCGCCGGTGCTGGCGCCGGGTCGGACGCCGGCGCCGGGCCTGGATTCGGCACGGGACCCAGCGGCGGGCGGGCGGTGCGGCTGCCCCGGTCCTACCGCCGGCTGGTGCAGTGTCTGGCCGTACTCGACGAGGAGGTGCCGCTCCAGTGGCTCGGCGAACTCGTCGCGCGAGCACCGGGGCTGGCCTCGGTCGTCGAGGCCGCCGCGGAGGCGGGACTGGTGGTGTGGCACCCCGGTGAGGGCCGGGTGTCGGTGGCCGAACCGATGCGGCCCCTGGTTGTTGCCACGATGAGCGCGTCGGAGACCTGCTTCGCCCACCGATGGGCTGCCCGACACGCCCAGGGCGCCGCCGCCCTGCTGCACCGCGCGGCGGCCGCCTGCGGACCCGACGAGGACCTGGCCCGGCAACTGGACGCGCAGGCACGGCGGCTGGTGGCCGCGGGTAGGCCCATGCAGGCCGCCGAACTCGCACGGCATGCCGCGGACGTGTCGGACGGCTCGGGTCCGGCCGCCCGCCGGACGGCCGACGCGGCCGAGTATGCGCTGCGCGCCCACGACCTCGCACGGGCCCGCCAGGCGCTCACCCGGCTGGAACCCGACGCTGCCGCCCGACACCGTGCCCTGGCCGGCCGCCTAGCCGTCCTGGAGGGCCGGTTCGTTGAGGGCGCTGCGCGGCTGGGCGAAGCGTGCCGGCAGTTCGGCCCGGCCGACGGCCCCGCCCCGGCGGGCCTGGAGGCGGCGGCCGTGTGGGCCGTCGAGGCCCGATGGCTGGTTGGAACTCCGGTGGCGGAACTGCGCGCATCGCTCGCCCACTGGAACCCCCCGCACTCCGGCGACCCGTACTGGGAGGGCGAACGGCGCTGCCTGGACGCTGTGCTGACCGCCTCCGCGGAGGGGCCCGCCCAGGGGCTGGCGGAGCTGACCGCCGGTGCGCCGTCCGCTCCTCGCCGCACCGCCCAGACCCGGGGGCGGGCAGCCGTCACCGAGGCGTGGCTGCGACTGGAGGCTGGCGACCCCGAGGGCAGCGAGGTGGCGGTGCGTGCCGCTCTCGACACCGCCGTACACGCCGCGGGCAACCCGGTCAGGGAGATGGCTCTGACCGTTCGCGGCCATGCCCTGTGGCTGCGCGGCGCATGGGGCGCGGCCGAGGCGACCGGCCGGATCGTCGCCCGGTCGGCCGTACCGCTGTGGCGGTCGCGGGGACGGCAATTGCTCGACTTGGTCGCGGTGGGCCGCGGCCACGCGCCGACACCGCCCGGGCCTGGCGGTCACGAGCCGGTCGAGCCGTCCGCCCTCGACGCCGCCGCGCGGCTGTTCCACGCGGTCGTCACCGACGAGACCGCCGACGGCACCCGGACCGCTGCCCTGCTCAAGGCGGGCGAACACCGTCTCGGACTGGACGTGCTCTCCGGCCCGCTGCTGCCCTGGCGCAAGGTAGAGCTGGCCCGCGCCGCAGTCACAGCGGGGGACGGTGCCCTCGCCGCCGCACTCCTCGACTCCCTGCGGGCCGAGGCGGCCGGCCTGCCGCCGTGGGTGCGGGCCTGCACGTTCTGGGTGGACGCCCGCGCCACCGCGCTCACCGGCTCCCGCGAGGCCACCGCCCGGCTCTACGCACAGGCCGACGAGGCCGCGGCGTCCTTCGAGTCGGTGGCCCCCTGGTACTACGCCCGATACCAGGCGGACCACGCCGATTTCCTCGCGGCGACGGGCCGTCGCCGCGACGCGGTCGACCGCTACCGCGCGGCCTGGACGGTCGCCGGGCAGATCGACGCCGAGCCGCTGCGCCTGCGGTGCGCCGCCGGGCTGCGCACCTTGCGCGTACCGGGCCGAACCAAGCCGTTCACACTCACCGCCAGGGAGACGGAGGTGGCCCGCCTCGTCAGCGGCGGCCTGACCAACCGCGAGGTGGCCCTCCGCCTGTTCGTCACCCCCGCCTCGGTCGGCTTCCACCTCGGCAACATCTACGGCAAGCTCGGCATCCGCTCCCGCTACGAACTGCGCCAGTGGTGGGCCAGCCGTGACGAGGACCAGACTGCGGACCGCCCGCTCCCGGGGTGAGCACACCCCGGAGCCAACGACAGCGGGTCATCAGGCGCGACCGACGAGCTTCGCGTGCCGGTGGGGATGTCGTGCAGGTCGTTGGCCGGCGTGCGCCGCGTCGCCGTGTCCCCAGCCGCCCGGCGAGCGGTCGATCTCGCTCGCCTCGTGGCGACGGCCGGGACGGCACGAGAACGCCACACGGCCCGTGGGCAGCGTGTGGTCCGGTGCCGCAAGCCGCGAGGGCGGAGACGCGCACCCCCGCGCCCCGGCCTGCGAGGCAATGCCCAACCCGCCTGAGCAATACACCGTGCGTCCGGGGTCGTGACTGCGTACAGGGCCGCACCCCGAGGGATGGGCTTGCGTCCCCTTCCGTGATCCGCTTGCATGGCCAAACCCCGGTGCCCGTCGCTGACGCGGAAAGCGCGGTGGAGCTGGGCTGGTCCCGCCCCGCACACCGGCCCGGCGCCAGTGACGCCGCCCCGCCGGGAGTCCAGAGCCGCATTCCCACGCCGTGCGCATCCCGCCCGTACATCTCCGCAGAGGAGCCACATGCCGCAGACCCGCAAGGCCGACGGACCTGCGGACCGCACCACCCGCACGGTGCTGCCCGCACCCCGGACGCCCTCCCCGCGCGACGCGCCCGTCCTGCACTGGGGTGTGATCGCCCCGGGCGGAATCGCCGCGTCGTTCGTCGGGGCGCTGCGCGCCCACACCAAGCAGCGCATCGTGGCGGTCGGCTCGCGCGACGCCGCGCGGGCCCGCGCCTTTGCCGACCGGTTCGGCATACCGGCGGCTTACGGCAGTTACCCCGAGGTCCTCGACGACGTACGTGTCGACATCGTGTACATCGCCTCACCGCACTCCGAGCACCACGCGCACGCCATGCAGGCCGTCGAAGCCGGCAAGCACGTCCTCGTCGAGAAGGCCTTCACCCGCAACGCGCGCGAGGCCGAGCAGCTCATCGACACCGCCCGCGCCAACGGCGTGCTCTGCATGGAGGCCATGTGGACGCGCTTCCTGCCGCACATCGACGTCGTCCGCCAGGTGCTCGACCTCGGGCTGCTGGGCGAGGTGCGCACGGTGACCGCGGACCACGGTCAATTCATGGACCCAGCCACCGCCCACCGCTTGTTCGCCCCCGGACTGGCCGGCGGAGCCCTGCTGGACCTCGGCGTCTACCCGGTCTCGTTCGCGTCCATGGTGCTCGGCCCGTTCGCCTCACTCACCACCGTCGGGGACACCACCGCCACCGGCGTCGACGGGCAGGTGTCGGTCGTCGTCACCAACGAAGCCGGTGCGCACGGCGTGCTCAATACCTCGCTGTACGCCACCACCCCGACCACCGCCTCGATCTCGGGAACGCGCGCACGGCTGGAGATCGAGGGCGCCTTCTATGCCCCGGCGGCGGTGCGCCTGATCGGGCGGTCAGGCGAACTGCTCGGCCGTCACGTCCCCGACCGGCGCGACGGGGGTTTGTGCTACGAGGCCGCCGAAGCGGCCAGGTGCGTGGCCGCCGGCAGGACTGAGTCGGACCTCATGCCCCTCGACGAGACACTGCGCGTCATGCGGGCCCTCGACCGGATCCGCGCCGACTTGGGCGTGACGTTCCCCGGCGAGTAACCCGGCGTCTACCACACCCCGAGAGCCACCGTCCCCCACTCTGAGGAGCGGCAACCCCAATGACCACGAACCACATCAAGGGCCGGAGCGTCCTCTTCATCGGCGGTACGGGAGTGATCAGCTCGGCATGCGCCGCACGCGCCGCCGAACTCGGCGCCGAGGTACACCTGCTCAACCGGAGTGTCTCCACCGCGCGGCCGGCGCCCGAGGGCGCCACTGTCATCACGGCCGACGTCCGAGACAGTGCCCGGGTGCACGCGGCCCTAAGCGGCCGGGAGTTCGATGTCGTCGTGGACTTCCTGGGCTTCACCACCGAGCATGTCGCCCGGTCCGTCGACCTGTTCGCCGGGCGCACCGGCCAGTACATGTTCATCGCCACGGCCGCCGCCTACGAGCGGCCCGCCACGCGGGTCCCGGTCCCCGAGACGGCGCGGCTGCACAACCCGCACTCCGCCTACGCCCGGAACAAGATCGGCTGCGAGGAATTGCTCGCTCGGGTCCACCGAGACCGAGGCCTTCCGGTCACCGTCGTACGGCCCTCCCACACCTACGACCGTACCGCCGTGCCCTTCGACGGTGGCTGGACCGTGGTGGAGCGGATGCGGCAGGGCAAGGAGGTGATGGTCCACGGCGACGGCACCTCCCTCTGGACCCTGACCCACCACACCGACTTCGCGCTGGGCTTGACGGGGCTCCTCAGCAACCCCGGGGCGCTGGGGGAGACCTTTCACATCACCAGCGACGAGGTGCTGAGCTGGGACCGGATCCACCGGATCGTGGCCGCGGCCGCCGGCGTGGACGAGCCGCGGCTGGTGCACGTGCCCTCCGACGCGATCGCCGCCGCCGACCCGGCCTGGGGTGAGGACCTCCTGGGCGACAAGGCCCACTCGATGGTGTTCGACAACACCAAGATTCGTCGACTCGTGCCGGAGTTCACGGCGTCCGTGCCCTTCGCGCAGGGCGCCCGGGAGATCGTCACCTGGTACGACGAGGACCCCGCCCGTCGTGTCGTGGACACCCGACGCGAGGCGATCATGGAGCAGCTGATCGAGGCACACCGGCCCCGCTGACAGGGCTGGCGCGCCCAGGGCGCCGGGCCGCGACGTCCGGGCAGGGCACACCCGGACGCCTCCGCTGTCAGCGGGTGATGACGACGAGCGATGTCAGCGCTGTAAGGCGATCGCCGAGATCCCGAGCACGAGTCTTCGGGGCACCGATCTGCGGCCCCACGTTCACACGTTGCTCCCTCCGGGCGCGCTCACCCAGGGCGACCAGGGACCCGAGCGGCCGGTGGCCTCCCTTGCGCCCCGAGGCACCTGGCGGGCCTGAGACGAAGCACGCCGGACGGGGCGGGCACAGCTGCCGCTTGTCCCTCCTTCGCGCTCCAAGTGCTCGTGAGTGGCGAGCAGTTCCCCAGACCGGGCCCGGACGCCCTCCCACGCTGCAGGGCCCCTGACCGTGCGGAAACCGTCCGACCGGTCTTTCCACCGTGCGGAAGGCGCCTCCGGCACACGAGGCTGGAGCTGGGCTGCGATGTCCTGGTGTGGCACGGTGGTCCGGGACTTCGCCGTGATCCCCGCGCGGCGAAGTCCCCGGCCCGCGGTGCTCACGCCGCCGACCGCGCGGGTCGGGGCAACCGTCAGGACGTCGTACGGCGACTGGGCGACGGGAACGCGCGCGAGCCGGGGACCCGCCTCGACGAGCGACCACATCCCCCCAGGAGAAACGACGTGCCCCAGTTCGGGTGCCGGCTCCCCCACACCGCCGGCCCTGCCACCCCGCCCCCCGCCTCCTACCCGGGCGGGACGGGACCGAGCGACCGTGATCTGGTGCGCGCGGCGTTCGCGCCGTCCGCCACCGCGGACCCGCTCGACCAGGAGACGGCCGCCAGGGAACTGGCCAACCGCCACGACGTCGCGGTGACTGCCTACGCGGCCCGGTGCACCACGACCACGGCCGCCGCCGAACTGCTCCGCGCTTCCGCCCAGCGCGCGGCGGCACAGTCGTTCTTGCAGGACGACGACAGCGCATGGCGGCCTCACCTGCTCAACATGGTCCTGCACACGGCCGCCACGTGGAGCGGTGCGGATGCCCGCCGCCACCTCGTCCCCGACCTGCTCACCTGGCTGGAAGGCAACCACGGGGAGATACCCGTCCCGGTGCCGACGGACGACGGCACCGGGGGCGTACCGCTGCTCGTCGCGGCGTTCCGCGGACTGCCCGGCCGACTGCAGGCTGTGCTGTGGCACGTCCTCGTCGAGGGGGAGGACCTCGCCCTGGCCGCGCGCTGCACCGGCAGCTCCACCACCGTCGTGCGGCGGTGGAGCGAGATCGCGGAGGCTGAGTTCCGTGCCGTGTACGGGTGGATGCATGAGGAGTCCGTGTCACCCGGGTGCCGCCCCTACAGCCGTCTAGTGCTGACGACGGCCCGAACGGGACTCGACCGCCCGGTGCGGGACGCCGGCGAACTGACGGCACATGTACGGGGCTGCACGGACTGCGCAAGGGCGTCTCGCGATCTGATGCGGCTGCACACGGGGCAGTGGGCACCGCTGCTGGCTCAGGAGCTGCTCCCCTGGGGCGGACAGCAGTACCGCCAGGAGCGCGCGGGACAGCGGCTGCTACCCGCGGCCCGCGCCGCCGCCGGGGCGCACCGGCCCGTTCCCTGGCGCGGCGAGCGGCGCCTGTGGTGGGCCGCCCTGGCCGTCGCCACAGTCCTGGCCGTGACCGGCGTGGGACTGATGGCCACCCGCTCCCCGGACCCGGTTGCCACGACCCGCACGGCCCGGACGGGGGAGCACTCGGACAAGTGGCACCAGTTCCCGCGGCCCGCTGCCCCGCAGCCCGGCGATCTCATCGACATTCCTTCCTCCACCCCGCCATCCGGACCCGAACCCTCCCCGTCATCCCGTGCGGGCCGGCCGTCCTCGTCGGGGAAACCCCGCACGCCCGCCCGCCTTGACCTCGCGCAGGCCCGGTTGCGCTGGGACTTCCGCACCTGGGGAGCCCGGCCAAGGGACACATCGTCGTTCGGCCGGCCGGGCGAGTACCACGGCTACGTCGACTGGCGGCCGGACCGCGAAGGCTCAGTCTGGTTCGATGGCAAGAGCCATGTCCGGACCACCCGGGCCGTGCTGGACACCTCCCGTAGTTTCACGGTTTCGGCCTGGGCACGGCCGGAACCCGGCGGCGGGACCTACACCGTCGCGGCACAGGACGGAACGAATGTCAGTGGGTTCCTCCTGCAGTACTCCGGCGCCGAGAACCGCTGGCGCATGACCATGGGCGGCGCGGATTCCCCGAACGCGGCGTGGGACGCAGTCCGCTCCGCCGGCCCGGTCGCGGTGAACGGCTGGCAGCACCTCACCGGCGTGTACGACGCCGACAAGCGGCAGCTGCGGCTGTATGTCAACGGCACGCTTCAGAGCACCGGCAGCCACACCACCACCTGGCGGGCCGACGGGCCCTTCACCGTGGGACGCGGCCAACGCGGCGGTACCGGCGTCGACCTGTTCCAGGGCTACCTGGACGACGTACGGGTCTTCCAGGAAGCCCTCGGCCCCGCGCAGATCAAGGACCTCGTCTCCGCCGCGCACAACCGCTGACCCCGCCGGGCAACCGGACGCGCGCTCACCGGGACATGGCCTTCATGTAAGAGGCCCAGATCCTTCCAGGCAGCCGCTGCGCGCTGGCCCGCCCGGTCCCCCCGGTGCCGGCCAGCGGCAGCAGGGCCTTGCCGGGTTCGGCGCGGAACAGCGTGACTGCGGTGGCCAGGTCGTCTCCGTAGCCAGCGAACCAGGCGACCCGCTGAGTCTCCCGGTCGCCCGTGGCCATGCCGGCGAGGCGGCCACCCGGGCCCGTCGTGTCCGCGGCCGCGTCACGCAGCACCGAGGTCACCTGCCGGGCGACGGTCTCGTCCATGGCCCTGCTGCCGCGCGGCCGGGAGAACCCCGCCAGCCGTTCCCCCCTGCGCAGCACCTTCGTCACCGAGTACGGCTCGTGCCGCGTCCCACCATGGGCGAGCGTGGCATAGGCGGTGGCGACCCGGATGGTGCTGGGCGATGACGTACCGAGCGGGAATTCCGCGTCGAGCGGTGCCATGGTGCCGCGCAGCATCCCCGCGTCGACGGCCAGCCGTCGCACCTGCTTCAGGCCCGTGTCGGCGCCCAGGCGCCGGAAAGTCACATTGGCGGAGGAGACCAGCGCCTGCCGCAGCGTCGGAAAATCAGAGGTCGGGGCCGGGGCCGTACCCGGCCGGCCCGGGACGGCCGGCAGCCCGCCCAGACGGAATGCCCCGGCGGCGTCGTAGTGGCTCTCGGGCGAGAAGCGCAAGACCCTGCCGCTCTTCGTGCGGACGCCGTACTGCATCCCGGCGGCCAGCACGAACGGCTTGAACACCGAACCCGCCGGGACACCGGCCGTGTCGGCGTTGTTGGTGAACTGCCTCAGTGCGTCGGCACCTCCGTGGACCGCGACTATCGCGCCGTCACCCGGCCGCACGGACGCCGCCCCCACCTGCACATGCCGGTCCTTCGCGCGCCGGGCGGGGCGGATCTCGCGCAGGGCGTCCTCGACGGACCGCCCCAGCCGCCGCATAGCGTTCCTCTCGAATGTGGTGTGGATCTGGTAGCCGCCCTGGTCGAGTTCGGCATCGGTGAGCCCGGTCCGCTTCTTGACGTACCGCTTGGCTAGGTCAACCAGATAGCCGGTCTGGCCGCCGAGATTGGTGGCCAGAGTTTGCCGGCGCGGCATGGGAAATTTCGTGTAGCGCGAGCGTTCCGCGCGATTCATCATGCCCAGTGCGACCTCGCGGTCCAGGATCCACGCCCAGCGCTCCTCGGCCCGCCGCCGCTGTGCCTCACCCTGGAACGGGTCGAACTCGTTGCCGCCCTTGAGCAGCGCCGCGAGGAAGGCGCCCTGAGAGGGGTCAAGCTGCTCGACGTCCACGTCGTAGTACGCGTTGGCCGCCGCCTGGATGCCGTAGGAACCGCGGCCGAACCAGCTGGTGTTCAGATATCCCTGGAGGATGTCGTCCTTGGAGGTGCCGTTGTCCAGCTTGAGGGAGATGGCCAGTTCCTGCACCTTCCTTGACACGGTCTGATCCTGGGTCAGGTACGTGTTCTTCACATACTGTTGGGTGATGGTGGATCCACCCTGCGTCTCCTGCCCGCGGGCCATGTTGACGATTGCGCGTGCCATGCCGCCGACCGAGACGCCCGAGTCGCTGTAGAAGTCGGCGTTCTCCGCGGCGAGGACTGCATGCCGCACGGATCGGGGCACCTGAGACAGGGGCACGTTGCGCCGGTTCACCGAGCCGACACTGACCATGTGGCTGCCGTCGGCCCAGTAGTAGACGTTGGCCTCATGCCGCACCTCGGTGTTCTGGTCGGGGATGTCGACGTAGAGGTACAAGGCGGCACCGAGCCCCGCAAGCGCGGCTACACCGGCCAGCAGCATGCCGGACACCAACCGCCAGGACGGGAACCAGCGGCGCGGGCCGGACCTGCCGTGGCGGGGGTAGTCGACCCACCGTCGCCTCCTGCGGTGACCACCGCTCCCGGCGCTGCGATGCGGTCGGCCGGCCGGCCTGGGCCTGGACCCCGACGGACGCCGGTGTGCGGTCATGGGCGGTCTCCTCCCTGGTCGTTCCCCAAATGGGTCGCGCGCGTGTGGCGGGCCCGCCCAGGGGAACGGACGGCGCACACCGCTTGACGACGCCGCACGCCGTGACGAACGTCACGCAACGGCGGGCGACGCTGTTGCGTGAGCTTGTCCAGCGAGCGGTAGGCCCGACACACCAAGGGATCGGGCGGTCGCCGTACCGTCCGGCACCCGGCCCGCAACCACCGCCGGTTTCGCGGTTCACTCACCTCGGGTGAGCACTCGGCGCCAGCCATAGGCCGACACGAAGTTGCTCCATTTAGCGGCCATCGACATGCGCGCACGGCACCGCGTGCGTAGCATGCTCGCTCATGACGGCGCAGTCGGGGATCGTGGGACGCGACGACGAACTGGCGCGATTGCTCCACATCGCGGACCGGGCTCGCCATCAGGAAGCACAAGTCGTCTTCCTCTCCGGACCGGCCGGTATCGGCAAAACCACCTTCACAGCGGCCTTCTGCCGCAAGATCCCGGACTTCCGCGTGCTGAGCGTCACGGGCGTGCCGACCGAACGGCTCATCAAGTACGCCGCGCTCAACCGGATGATCCAGAATGCCCGCGGCGGACTACCTCTGGATCAGCGCCGGGCCAACCTCGTGCCGGAAACCAGCAGCGTCATGGCCGCAGGTGGCGCACTCATCAACGTACTCGACGACTTCCGGGGGGACAGTCCCACGGCCCTGGTGATCGAGGATGCCCACTGGGTCGATGCGAGTTCGCTCCAGGCCATCGGGTTCGCGGTGCTGCGGATGATGCACGATCACCTCCTCTCTCTGGTCGTCACCGAGCAGGTTCGCCGCACCAAGAGCGACTTGGGTTTCACCGGAAGCATCAAGGGTGTCACCCAGCTCGAGCTCGGCGGTCTTTCCCCGCAAGCCGTGCAGGAGTACCTGGCCGCGCGGGGACACCCGGCCGTGCCCGAATCCCAGCTGCTGCGGATCAGCCGGTGGAGCGACGGCAATCCGCTGTACCTCAAAGCGCTCCTCTCCGCGTCGGAGGGCGGCTCGCTGCCCGACCGGCCGACGCTGACCGAGATGCCGCCGTCGCTGGCCGAGGCGGTGCGGGAATGGTCCCGCTCCTTCCCCCCGGCCGGACGGCTGCTGCTCGACGTGCTGGCAGTGCTGGACGCCCCTGCGACCGTTCCGCTGCTGCAGCGGTTGACCCAGGACGACAACGTGCTCCAGCACATTGACGATCTGGTGACGGCGGGCGCGGTCACCTGGCGTGACGAGGCTGGGGAACCGAGCCTGCACCTCATCCATTCCGGCCAGCGCGACGCGTTGTACTCCTCCCTTTCCCTGCCCGAGCGCAGAAAGCTGCACCGCGCGGCCGCCGAGAACGTTGCTCCGCCACGGCGATGGCGCCATCGCGTCGCAGCCCTGACCTCCTACGACGCGGAACTTGCGGACCGGCTGGGCCGAGACGCGAAGCGGGAGTCCGCCGCAGGGGACCTGTCGCTCGCGGCGCAGTACCTCCTGGCGGTGTCGGTCATCTCCCCTGACCCTGACACCCGCGGCGCGGCTCTGCTGCAGGCGGTGCGGCTTCTCGTCGTCAGCGGGCAGTACGCCGCCGCCCTGGCCTACGCCTCACGCGTCGAGGCCCGCTCGGCGTCACCCCACAAGCAGGAAGCCCTCGGCTTCCTCGAATACGCCCGGGGACGCGATGTCAGTGCGGCGGAGTATCTTCGCTTGGCCCGGGACGGTTTCGCCGGAGTCGACGAGGAGGCGGCGGCCCGCGCTGCGGGCGACCTGGCAACTCTGCAACGTTCCCTCGGCCTGGGCGAGCAGTCCGCCCGCTCCGCCCGGTACGCCCTGGCCCGGACCTCCGATCCGATGGTCATCGGCGAGGCCTGGGCCAACCTCGCCTACGGGGCAGCCCTATCGCACGGCCCGGCTGAAGGGCTTCGGCTGCTGACCCATCTCAGGCCGAACCCGGCGGACGTTGCGCCAGCAGACCTGGACGCGCTCACGTGCCGGGGCATTCTCAGAGGCCTGTCCGGGCAACTGGTCCAAGCTTTGTCGGACCTGCGCGTGATGGCCCGCACGACCGCCCCAGGACTCACCCGGCGCACCAACTTCGCCGCCAGGGTGCATGCCGCCACGTGTCACTTCCTGCTGGGGGAGTGGGAGGAGGCCCGGCGCACCGTGTCGCTGGCGTTCGACGAGGCCCAGGTCTCCGGGCGAGACGTGGACTTCGGGATGCTCCACACCATGAGCGCCACTCTCTACGCGTGCCGGGGGCGCTGGGAGGCGGTGGCTGCCGACCTAACCGCGGCCGAGGCCATCGCCAGGAACACGGACTTCTCCGCACCTGCCTTCCATGTGCTGCAGTCCGCCGGCCTCGCCGCGTTCCTGCGGCAGGACTGGCCGGAGGCAGTGACACGGATGCGAAGGGCGCAAGACGACTCAGCGAACGTCGGGCGGATCTCCCTCTACGGGACGTGGTTCCTTCCTCTCCTGGGAGTCGCCTGCGCTCGCGCCGGCCGATTGCCATGGGCCGAGGAAGCACTGACGGCACTGGAGGAGATCGAACCGACGGGAGCCATGCCGGTCGTTGCGCGACAGTGGCTGCTGGGCACCATCCTCCACGCCCGGGGTGAGACTCACCAGGCGGTCCGGGCCTACCGCGACGGTCTCGCCGAACCGCCCGTCGGTGGCGAGCCGCTGGTCCATCGCTCCCTGCTGCGCTACGACTTCGGCCGTGCGCTGATTGAGCTGGGCGACACCGGTGAGGCCCGGACCCACCTGACGGCGGCGGAGCGAACATTCCGCGGGCTCCAAGCTCAGCCATGGCTCGAACAGTGCCTCGCCCTGAGCAGCGAGGACGCCGCGCCGGACCGGACGGCGGAAGCGGAGCGATTCTGGAGCGAGCTGACCGACCGTGAAAAGGACACGGCCCGACTGGTAGCGCGCGGTTGGACGAACCGCGAGATCGCGAAGGAGCTGTATCTCAGTACCAAGACCGTGGAGTATTACCTGGGGAAGATGTACGCCAAAGGGCAGCTGCGGAACCGGCGTCAACTGCGTGATCTCGTACAGGCTTTGACCGCCTGAGCTGTCAGCTCGTGCCGGTCACGTCACGGCACCGCATGTGTCGTGACCGCGCCATACGCAAGGGGCAGGCCATGGGGCGCGGCCAGGGTGTTTGTCTGACTGGAGCTCCGGTGCTCTTCTCGGGGTGTATCGGACACCGTCTCCGCGCGTCTCCCAGGGCCACTGTCCGCTCCGGACAGCACCTCGAGGGCGAGCCGAAGCGCATCGCCGCAGGACGCCCTGTGAGCGGTTCGAGACGGTGACGCAGATCTGCCGCTCCTCGACCCGGTTGGTTCCGTCCTGGAAGGCGCGGCTCCATCTTGAGGTGGCCCAACCAGAACGCAGGTGCCGGATCCCCAGCGTATCCCTCCCGCTCTGACGGCGGGAGCATGGGGGACTCGGCCTTCGCTTCGGCCCTTGCCCTCCGTCCCTCTTCGCGCAGGTGACAGGGGTTGGAGCGCAGGCGTAGGGACCGAAGGGACCGTGTCATCGATATAGGTGCCCGGTAAGGAAGCAAGCCTTTGGAGTCTCGGTCGGCTGTCGCCGCGACGCCCAGCCACCGCCATGACTCGCCGTGGATCCGGACAGTACCCCGCTGCCTGAAGCTGAGGGCCGTCGGACCTATTCGAAGACTTTGGTCGCCGGAGTCGCACCCGCCCGGGGGACAGTCCGCCGTGCCGGCCGTCCTGCGAAGGACGGCGATGCGGCCCAGCGGCGACACGACCGGGGACCGGACCGCTCATGTCGGGTGAGCAGGCGCACTTCGCCACTGCCCTACCCGATAGCCGAACCAACTGACGCCTCGGTCAATAAAAGTCGTGCCTGACGTTGACAGGGAGCTCCGCCGCGTGCAGGCTTTCGGCCAATCGAGGGCGGTTTCGGCCGATGCTGGTGATCCGCTCACAGCGGCGTGACGCTCCACCGGGGCATCCCGCCTATCCGCTCCGACCCCCGAGGTGCCTCGCTCTCACCTCCCCTTCGGCAGTTGCACGAGAGGACGGCCATGGCCGGACCGCTGCACATCCCGACCCGACGACTCGTCCTGGCCACCGGCGCGGCCGGAGCGGCAGGCGCCTTCCTCAGCGGCTGCACCGGAGAGGCACGGCCTGTACGGTCCGGCCCCCTCGCCGACGTCCCGGCCTGGGCCCCCGGCCCAGGTGCCGATCCCCCCGGCGCCCGCCGCAAGGGCAAGGTGATCACGGCCTGGGCGACGGAAGCCCAGTCATACGACCCCGCGATCGGCTGGGACCTGCACAGCTGGGAGGCCATCTCGACCGTTCTGCACTCCCCGCTCTACCACTATCGCGACCAGTACGACGGGCCAGCCCCCCACGCCGCCGCGGGCATGCCGACGGTGTCCCGGGACGGCCGCGTATACACGATCCCGCTGCGCCGCGACGTGCGCTTCCACAATGGCCGGCCGGTCACCGCGCAGGACTACATCAACAGCTGGACCCGCATCCTCGACCCCGACCTCGCCTCCTGGGCCGCGAGCTTCCTGTTCACGATCGAGGGCGCGCAGGCCGTCTACGAGAAGAAGGCCGAAACGGTCAGCGGGTTGAGGGCCCTCGACTCCCACACCCTGCGCATCCGGCTGACTGAACCGGATGTCCTCATGCTGGCCCTGCTCTGCCAGCCCTACACCGCCGCCCTGCCGGCCGAGGAGATCCGCCGCCTCGGCAACTCCTTCGGCCGCACGCCCATCGGCACCGGCCCCTACCGGATCATTCGTTATGACAGCAAACGCCAGCGGGCCACGTTCCGCCGCTACGAGAAGTACTTCTGGCGCGGCACCCCGCTCGTCGACACCGTCGAGTTTCGCTGGGGCATCGACTATTCGATGCAGTCACTACAGCTCAACGCCGGCAGCATCGACATTCTCGGCGAGGGGCTGGTGGCCAGCCAGGCGCCGAAGTTCACCGCCGACCGCAGCACCCGCGAGCGGTTTGTCCACCCCGTGCCGGTCCGCGGCAGCCAATGGCTGGCCCTCAACCTCAAACGCCCGGAACTGCGCGACCGGCGCGTACGGCAGGCCCTGAACTGGGCGGTCGACCGCGAACAGCTCATGCGCGTCACCTTCGGGCTGGCCGATCCCTGGGGTTGCCCCTTCCCTGAGAAACTGGACCGGTACCGGCGTACGGCGAAGCCCTACACCTATGACCCGGACCGAGCCCGTGCCCTGCTGCGCGAGGCCGGGGTCGGACGCCTGAGACTGGACTTCCCGCACGGCAGCCAGGACCCCTGGCCGCTGCTCGCCCAGGTGCTGCAACAGCAATTCGCCGAAGTGGGCGTGGACATCGAGCTGCGCGGCATGGGCCAGACGGCCTTCGACCAAATCACGGCTGAAGGGGAAGGCGACATCTACGGACGGCACATGTACATCACGCTGAACAGCGCCCTGGAAAACGTCTCCTCCAACTACACCACCGGCGCCTCGTACAACTACGGCGGCTACAAGAACAAGGTCGTCGACGAGCTCACCGCCAAGGCCCGAACGGCACGCACCCTGGAGGCCTCCAACGCTTACCTCGCCCAGGTCGAGGAGGAGCTCGTCCGAGACGCCGCCGGGGTGTACGTCGGCAGCATGCGGTTCCTCGCCGCTCGCAGGCCGGAGAT
Source organism: Streptomyces sp. NPDC026246 (assembly GCF_055567995.1). Taxonomy (NCBI): domain Bacteria; kingdom Bacillati; phylum Actinomycetota; class Actinomycetes; order Kitasatosporales; family Streptomycetaceae; genus Streptomyces; species Streptomyces sp. NPDC026246. The sequence continues at coordinate 56,756 of NZ_JBVHPJ010000018.1, forward strand.
CCACAACTACCAGATGCGCGGGGAATCCGGCTCCTACTACGACCGGATGTGGCTCGGGGCGGCCTGACGACGACCGAACGCGGGAGTGACGAGTTGGCCCTTCCCTGCCCGCAGCGCCCGGCCCCGCTCCTTGCCACGGGTTCAGCAGCACACCGAGGTTGTGCTGGAAAGCGGCGAGCCGCAGGTGAAGCGCACGCGTGCACCAGCGGAACATTGCAGACGCGTGAATCAGTGCTCGCTTTCCGGCTCGTCATACAGGCGCTGGTAGTTGTCCCAGCCCGGCGGCGGAGCGGACAGCTCGATGTGGCCGGCGCGGAGGCTGGCGAGCCTCAGGACCAGCATCCAGCGCCGCGCGTGGGCGTCCTCGGCGATGCGGCGCAGGCAGCCACTGAACAGCCAGCGGCCGCTCCGTCAGCTCCTCGGCCTGCACGTCGCCGACGGTCACCTGCTGGCGCGGCGTGAGCGAACGGCCTCGGCGATGCCGATGGCGCACAGCCGTTGCAGAAGCTAGACCGCTGCGCCCGCATAGCGCAGGATCGCCTCCTCGAGCTCCTCGACCGACAGCTCGTCGAACGATGTGGCCTTGTCCGCCGGATTCAAAGGGAACTCGGCCTTCGAGGAACGGGGTTCGGCGGCGGAGCCGTCCACTGGCAGTCCGAGTCCGACGAGTGCGTGGTAGCGCTCCACCCGAGTCGCCGCGTCGTACGGGGACAGCTGCTCGTGAGCGATGGCGTACACCTGGGCGTCAATATCATTGGCATGGACGTAGAACTGGTCGCGAAAGTACTCCCAGTGCGCCTGCGAACCGTCGTAGGCCGCCCAGTCCGCACCGTGGCTCGTGATCAGTCGGGCCCATCCGGCCTCGACCCTATGGGCCGCGACCTGCTCGTCGGTGAGGGCGGCGAGGTACCCGACCAGCTCGGCCCCGTAGGTACGCGCCGCGTACTCGACGAACCGGTGGACGACGTCAGACGGCAGTCCGGCCTGCGCTGTCCAGGCGGTGAACCGCTGGACGAATGTGTCCCAGTCCTGGGCAGGGCCGCAGCGCTCCGCCTCCTCGAACCCGCGAAGCGTGGCCAGCCAGTACCCGGCGTCGGCGCCGTTGAGTTCCAGCGTGTCCAGTGCCGCGCTGATCGTCTCGTCCACGTGATTTCCCTCTTTGCTCGGGCGCTTGGATGTACTCCATTGGTAACGGAAGAGTCGCGCAGCCGCGCTGTCCGTTCGGGCGCCTGAACGGGTAGTCCACCGGCCCCCGGAGCGGCCTGGATGTCCCACGGCATCCACGCGCGTACGACTTAGCGTGGACCTAATCAGTCTTCAGAATGTGGGGCACGCATGACGATCACCGTCGGGACCACGGTATTTGGCGGTCCGAACCCGACGTCACCGGGACAGCAGGTGAAGGCCCTCGTGGACGCCCTCGTCGCGGCAGGCATCAAGTTGGGCCCCTACGGCAACATCCTGGCCCGCTGGATCAAGGACGCCAAGGACTATCAGTTCACGGACTACGCCGCACTCGCTTCGGCTCTGGCGGGAGCCGAAGCGATAGGAGCGCAGCGCAACGCCGTAGGCGACAGGCGGGAGGCCGACGCATGCAAGGTCGTCAACGCCTGGGTGGGTCGGAGCGGCGGACCGGCGCCGGCCTGGGCCGTCGATTTTTATGACCTGCCCCCCGGGGGCCAGGACCCGACCGTGTGGGCCAGGCAGGCCGACAACAGCCGCGACCGCAAAGCGGCGCCCGTCAAGGCCGACATCTGGGCCGAGGACCTTCTCGGCATCGTCGGCGGTGGCGCCAAGGACGTAAGGATCCAGGACTTCGCACGGGTCTGCAAGGAACTGAAGGTCGTGTGCGACAGCCACGGCATTCGCCCGGTCGTGTTCGCCGGATTCGGCGCGAACGACTCGCGGGACAAGGCGGCCGCCGCCGTCGGAGCCAACAACACCTATGTACAGGACGAACAAGATGGCCCCTGGCGGCTCATGAGCAACCCGGTGCCGTCGTCCTCCACCTTGCCGTGACAACCGGATTTGGTGGCCCGTGGCGTGTAGGTGTGAAGGAGCAACGATCGCAGACGTCGCCCGAGCGGCGCTGGACCGACTGCGACCTGAGCCGGTTGGTGCCGAGAGAGCTGCCCCTTTCCTTCACTTCAGCCGACGCGCGCCGGATTGAGGAGGGGAGGCGGCGCACCCAATCCACATCGAACTGAGCATCGGAATCTGCTTCGTGATCGCGGATGGGGGTCGTGGCGGCCAAACTGCTCCCGCCGCGCGACCTGCGCGGTCTTGGGATGCCTATCCGTCCGTACTGACCATCGTGAACGCGGCCGTCGCCATCCGCGAGGGGATCCTGTTGGACCAGGCGGGTGTTCTCACCCGGACTGGGACTCGTGGCAGGCCCGCTCCCCGTTCGTGCTGATCCTGATCGGCTATGTGTCGTTCTCCGCCGTGCACGACGTGGCGCGGGGCCATACGAAGACCGTCACCGCGGGAAGACGGGCGTGGAGGCGGCCGTCGGCTCGGTACCGGCTTGGCCTTGGGATGGCCGGTGGCGGCCACTTCACCAGCGCCCGCAACCCGTTGATCTCGAAGTGGGCTTGGGCGGTGCAGTCCCGCGACAGCGGAATGTGGACGACGGCCGAGTCCTCTCGCGCAGATGCACGCACAGTGAAGGTGCCGTCACCGGAAGCGGACAAACGAGCTGCGCGAGTCCGACAGGACGTAGCAGGAAGCCTTGCACATGCGGCACCTCCTTGTCTGCAACGGCCGCACCATCCAAGCATCCGGCCTGCGGGGCCCCGGGGGATGCCGAGAAAGAGGGCGGCAGCCTCGACCAGCGCGGCCCGACCGGTTCGCCACCTCATCGGGCAGTCCCGGGCCGGACCACCAGACAGCTTCCGTGCGTTCGCGGCGGTGCCGACCGAGTTCTGGTCGCCGTACCACGACATGTCTCCGCTCACTGAGAGAGTCCAGCAGCCGCTCACCGGCGCCCGCCGCACCGATGTGGCCCAGCCCGCCATGGGTTTCCTCTACGACGACGCCACGGCCGACGCCACATGGGTCCCCTGTTCGACGATGACCCCGGAGCGCCGGGCCTGGCAGCGGCAGCGGCGCCCGTGGCGACGACTTCGGGCTTGCCCGCGCCCACCGTCCAGCAGGACTGCGCCGACGTTGTGGCCGCGTGAGGTCCCGGTCCCCTATCGGGCACGCAGTCGACCGTGTCCGGCTGGCACTCAGATTGACCGCTGGCGCGCCGAAGTTTGAGGGAAATACCCTAACGCCCCAATTAGCCTCTTATGCCAGGCTCAATAGGTAAGCGAAGGAATGGACGGAAAGAGAGTCTGGTGTAAGCCATGCCTGTCCCGCTCGATGCCCTCAGGCCCGCACTCGCGCGCACGGTGAACCTGGCCCACAGCACGCAAGCGGTCCGTTGCGCACGGCGTGCCGTGTCCTTGCACCTCGCTCGTCAGGGCGTCCTCAAGGGCCCGGACGGGGAACGTAGCCAGCAGGCCGAGGACGCCCTGCTTGTTGTGTCCGAGCTGGTGACTAACGCCTGCCGGCACACACCGGGCCCACGGCACCTGGGAATGTTCCTGCGCGGCGGCCGCCTGGTGCTGGAGGTGGGTGACCGGAGCCGGATCGTGCCGCGCCCGGTGGCGCCCGGCGACCGGGGGCCGTGGGGCGGCTTCGGGCTGGGGCTCGTCTCGGAGCTGGTCGACGAATGGACGGTAGTCAGCACCGGCCAGGGCAAAACGATCAGAGTGACGCTCCCTATGGCGGTGTAGCCCCTGTCGTAGCGCGAGGCTCGCCGGGGTTCGTTGATTGCCGGCGGGCTGCCGTTCGTCACCACGTTTGGTTTCGCCGTCCCGTGAAGAAGTCGTCCAGGGCCGGTGACGTGTGGACAGGAACCGCACCTCGACCAGGCTGGCGTTGTCGGGCCGATGGACGGCTCCGCGCGGCACTCTTGCATGCTCCCCGGCGCGCGGGGCGAACGTCCGGTCGTCGACATCGGCCCCGCCGGTCACCGCCTCGTCGATCTTCACCGTCATGGGAGCACCGGTGGGCCCTCGAGGAACCTGCCCTTTCCCGCTGCGATCACCGCCGGATGACTCACGTTCTCGCCGCCCCATGACGCCGCTCGGACCATCGTCACGAGGCAGGGCGGCGAGCGCATGTCAGCCCGGTGCAGGCTCCAGGGCGTGGGGGTGCCGGGCCATGGGTGTGCGGCACCCCGGATTGCCGGGGGAGACAACCCGGGGTGCCGTACCCGTCGTGGAAGCGGGGGCAGTGCCACGACGGAGTCTGGGGCCGAAACGCGTGCCGACCGGTGTCAGCATCCCATTGCCCCGACCGCCCACGGCGCCACGAGCGTCGGGCACCGCGTGTCGCACCTCAACCGTCACATCCGTCACTTGCCCCCCGGCCTGCGGTGATCCGGTCGGGGTCGCCGCATCCGGATACCGCAGGACCGGAAGGTGGAATCGCCACATCGCTCATGTCGCCTGCGTGGTTTCCGTCGGCCGTCTCAGGTCGGCCGCTCGCGCTTGGAGCGCAAGGGCCTATCGATTGGAATTCGCAATGGTCTTCTGCGGCAATGTTGTCGATGCCGACATCTGAGTGTGGGCGGGCACGTGGCTGCCGACCATACTGCCCCGGCCGACGCCTACCGGTCCGTCGTGACGTCACCGCTGGAGTCGACCATACGCAGGACGCCACCGTCGGCCAGGTCGTCCGTCTGGTCGGAGGTGAACAGCGACACGTCGACGCCTCCGTCACGGAGCAGGGTGACCAGCAGTTCGAGGTCGCAGGCGTCGCGCAGGCGGGAGGCGCCGTGCTCGTTCTCGACGTGAGGGCCGCTCGGCACCTCGAGCCCGTCCTGGACGGCGACGAGCACCGGCCTACGGGTCCCACTGAGGCCCCGGACTTCCCAGCGGGGCCGTACCGCGCACCGACGGTGAGCGGTCCAGCGGTCGGAATACGAGGCCGGTTAGGGCAACGGCACCCCTGCCGCCGGTACGTCCGGACTGCCAGGTGACCTCCGCGCCGACGCAGAATCACGGCGCTGAACTGCCACTACTGGCGGCATGGGGAGAGTCGACGCTTGCGACGGGTCCGCGGTCGCGGTCACGCGAAACGGCCCGTGTCCATGCTCGTCTGTTCGTCGGTCGCTGAACGGCACGGCGTGGCGGCCCGTAACTCCGGCCGACGAGCAGTGACCGACCACAGGGAGAAGACCGCGATGTCTCGCAGGCGACGCATGACGCGCACGCACAAGCTCACCCTGACAGGGGGAGCGGCGTTCCTGGCCCTCGGCGCAGTGGCCGTCACCGTGGGCACGAGCCAGGCGACGAGTAAGGCTGCGAGCAAGGCCCCTCAGACAACCCTTCGAGCGGCGAGCCAGGTGTGTGAGGGGTCGACCGTGACGTTCTCGAACGATCCGGCGGGTGCGCCGGCGGCGACGAGTGACCGGTTCGCGGTGGGGACGCGGTTGAAGGTGACGAATCTGGACAACGGCCGTGCGGTGACCGTGCGGGTGGCCGGACCGTCGGGGAGCTGTGCGCTGTTGAACGAGTCGGCGTTCGATGAGGTCCGCGAACCGGGCAAGAACCTGATCCGCAAGGCGAGGATCGAGCGTGTGGGGGATGGGCAGGAGGGCGGTGCCGGGGGTGGTGCGGCGTCGGTCGCGCCTGCGGGGGAGCAGGTGTGTGGGGGGTCGACCGTGACGTTCTCGAACGATCCGGCGGGTGCGCCGGCGGCGACGAGTGACCGGTTCGCGGTGGGGACGCGGTTGAAGGTGACGAATC
>NZ_JBVHPJ010000018.1:62656-110344 GCF_055567995.1 Streptomyces sp. NPDC026246
TGGACAACGGCCGTGCGGTGACCGTGCGGGTGGCCGGGCCATCGGGGAGCTGTGCGCTGTTGAACGAGTCGGCGTTCGATCAGGTCCGCGAACCGGGGAAGAACCTGATCCGCAAGGCGAGGATCGAACGCGTGGGCTGACGAGGATCGGCCCCGTGGGCCGGCGCGGTACCGGTCGCGCGCGGACGCTCCGTTTCCCGTTGGGGCCGCCGCCCGCGTGGCAGCCGCAGGCGGAGGGTGCCGGCAGACTCGACACGTCAACACGGCTCCCAGAGCGCGCTTCCGGGCGACCGGGCACCCGCCGGTGAGCCCGAGGAAGGCGTTGGAATCGTAGAAGTGCTCGACCTCCAGCAGCTGCTGACCCTCGCTCACCTTCGCGACACTCGTGCCGTAGGGGGTCGGGCCCATGCTCACCAGGCACTGCAGGGCACCGCGAGGGGTTTCCCGTCCCGGCCGCGCGCCTGGCGGCCACGCACCTGGTGAGCACGCAACGGCTCCGGGCGGTGAGGCAGCTTCCGCAGCCTGAACGGCGGCGGTCTGCCGACGAGCGCCACCCTCAGGCGGTGGCCGGGCCGAGCAGTCCTTCGCGCTGCTGGCCGAAGGACGCGCCACTCGTGACGCCTACGGCACCGGCGCCGGCGCTGCGTGACAGGGGGGCGAGTGCTCAACTGTCCGCGCAGTGTCCGGGGTGATGCCGAGCGCGATGGCACTTTCCGCGTCGCTGTAATGACCGCGTCACCGGCAGCCGGCCCGCCTGACCTGCCCCGACCACCTCAACCAAGGCGCCTGCGATCACGGAGGGGCTCTCCGGCTGCCCTAGACGGTCGCGGAGTTGGTTGACACTCCAACGACTGTCCCACTACTGTCACCTGACTTTGACTGATGAATCAGTCAATAGCGGCGACGTTCTTGCACGCCTCCCTCTTCTTCGCTGTATCTCCAACCTGGAGTCCGACGTACGGCATGACCCATGAGTAAGGCCGCAAAGCAGTTCAGGCGGTCATCGGCATCAGAACGCCCGACGAGGTGAGCGCGGGGCTCGCCGCCACCCCCGTCCACGAACTCACCCCGTATGGCCCCTCGCGGTCGGAACATGCCCGCACCCGGACCAAGTCGCCGGCGACCGGCTGGTCTCCTTGGAAGTGCCCCCCCCCGCGGCCCCCGATGACCGTCCAAGACCGTGCTCGCCGTCAACACGTCGGCCCGCCATCACCGGCCCCGGCCGGAGTCCCCGCACGCCCGTACCTGCCCCTATACGAGGAGCGCCATGTCTGACGCGATAGCACTGGCCGAGCTCGATGTGAGCGGAGGCATACTGATCGGTGGCGAACTGCTCGACGGCCGGACGGGCGATGTGCTCGACCTGGTCAGCCCCATCGACGGGCAGAGGTTCGCCCGAGTCGCTGCGGGCGGAGCCGCCGATGTGGACGCTGCCGTACGAACGGCCCGGGAGGCCTTCGACAGTGGCACTTGGTCCCGCGCGGACACGGCTGTGCGCAAACGAATTCTCTCGGCCTGGGCGGACACGATCCGGCGAAACGTGAACGAACTGGCATCCCTGACCACCCACGAGATGGGAAAGCCCATTGAGCAGTCACGCGAGGAGGTCGCGGACGCTGCGGACTGCATCAGCTTCTACGCCGAGGCGCTCGACAAGGTCTACGGCGAGGTTGTGCCGGTCACCGAGGACGCGTTCAGTTACGTGACCTCCCAGCCCTTGGGTGTGGTGGGTGCCGTGACCCCCTGGAACTACCCCGTGGGCATGCCTGCATGGAAGCTGGGACCGGCGCTCGCCGCAGGAAACAGCGTCGTCCTCAAGCCGGCCGAGCAGACTCCTCTCGTGGCCGTCCGGCTGGCACGTCTGGCCCTGGAGGCGGGACTCCCCGAGGGTGTGCTGTCCGTCGTCCCGGGCGGGCCCGCCGCCGGAGAGGCACTCGGGCGTCACCCCGCAGTCGACGTGATCGCCTTCACCGGCTCCACCGAGGTCGGGAAGCGGTTCATGTCCTACTCGGGCGAGTCGAACATGAAGCCTGTGTGGCTGGAGTGCGGCGGCAAGTCAGCGCACGTCGTCCTCGCGGACGTCCCCGACATCGCGAGCGCGGCACGCGAAATAGCCGCGGGCATCTTCACCAACGCGGGGCAGGTCTGCAACGCCGGCTCCAGGATCGTCGTCGAACCAGCGGTCCGCGAACCGCTGCTCGACGCCCTGGCCGTCGAGGCGGCGAAGTACCGGCCCGGCGACCCGCGGCTCGCCGGGGCGGTAATGGGCCCGCTCGTGGACGAAGCCCAGTTGCGGCGCTACACCCGGTTCGTGGCTGAAGGCCGGGCGGCGGGTGCGGAGATCTTCCTCGGCGGGCAGCGGGTGCTGACCGAGACCGGCGGCTTCTACGGCGAGCCGACGATCTTCGTCAACGCCACGAGCGACATGACGATCGCGCAGGAGGAGATCTTCGGGCCGATCCTCACGGTCATCGACGCCAGCAGCGCCGAGACAGCGGTCGGTGAGGCCAACCAGACCCGCTTCGGGCTCGCCGCGGCGGTCTGGACCCGGGACGTAAGTCGGGCGCACCGCATCGCCCGTGCCCTCGATGCGGGCCTCGTCTGGGTCAACACCTTCGACCGCGGCAGCATGGCCCTGCCCTTCGGCGGCGTCGGCGAGTCCGGTCACGGCTCCGATCGGTCCCTGCACGCACTGTCCAAATACCAGCACCTCAAGGCGACTTGGATAGCCCTCTAGGAACGCGAGGCCGCCCGCCGTTCCGCTCCGGTCGAGCCGCGCAGCGTGGCGTTCGGGTGCATCTCATGGGGAGGTGTAGTCGCCCTGGATGACTCGCTCGTGCGGCTGCGCGGCGAATACACGGTCCGCCCTGACACGGGCCAGCCAATGAGAAGGGCGCGTCGAGAACGACCTCGTTGCTGTGTGCGGGCGCGCGAGAGAATTGGTCGGACGCGGGTCCGTGAATTGCTCAGATCGATTGAGCAATTTAAGTGGCGCCCGGTCTCATTTCCCGATCAGACCTCCAGACTGTTCACGATCCGCTTGAGTGAGTGGCGGGCCAGGGCCAGATTGCTGCGGGTGCGGTCGAGCGCGAGGTAGACGAAAAGCGCTCCGCTCTTGGCCGGAAGCAGGCGGATCAGGTGGTACTGCTCGCCCAGGGTGATCAGGATGTCCTCGATCGAGTCGTCCATCCCGAGCGCCCGCAAGGTGCGGCCCTTGGCGCGGACGACCTCGGTGTTACCGGCTGCCGCGACCTCGAGATCGAGATCCCTGCCCCCACCGAGAGTGCCGAGTGACATACCGCTTTCGGTGTCGACCACGGCTACGCCGATCGCTCCGTCGACGGCCATGGCCTCTTTGAGTGCGGTCTCGATCTGCATACTTCCACCCTTCGCTGAATTGATGCTGATGATGCGTCAGAAGAGAGAAGGTCGAACGACCTGTTCTGAAGCTTGCCGATTAAACTAGTGTGTTTTCCGGCCTATCGAGAAGCCTTCAGTGAAGGGAATTTTCCTGTGCCGTCTGTCGAGGACCACTTGCGCGCTCTTCTCGACGAGCCGGGGATCGCCGGTGCCGCACTGGTCGACGCGGTCACCGGACTTACCTACGGCGAGGCTGGGGGGTCCCCGCCTGACGGCGAGCAGTGGAGCCGGATCGCCGTACTGGTGGAGGACCGCCTGCACGCCGCCGGGGCAGGGGGAGAACTGGAAAGCGTCGTCGTCACGACGGCCCGACATCACGTCGTCCTGCGGACACTGCAGGGACACGGGGATCCGCTGCTCCTAGGCGCGACGCTGGAGCGCGAACAGTCCAATCTGGCCCTCGTCATGCTCCGCATCGACCGCTACGGCGAGGAGACGCAGAGATGAGGAGACGCACGGAGCGGCCCCGGAACCTGCCCGCTCTGCTCACCGAACTGCATGCGCAGCGCCACACCGGGACGGTCGTCGTCACCGGTTCGCCGGGCAGTCGCATCCATCTGCGCGACGGCCTGGTGAACGCCGTGGAGACACCCGGCTCGCCCGGCGTGGAAACGCTGCTGCGCGGCTCCACACGGTTCACCGAGGAGACATGGACGGACCTCTGCGCCGCAGCGGAAGCATCGGACGGCGACCTCGCCGCCGATCTGGAGGCCCGCGGGCTTCTCGGCCGGCACGCGTTCGACGTCGTGTGCACGTCCGCGGTGTTCGACGGTGCCTTCGCCACCGCGCTCACCGTGCCGGACGACTGGGAGATGGCCGAGGCAGCACCCCTGCCCTGGACAGGGCCCTCCTTCACCCCGCAACGCCTAGCCACCGAGACGACCCGGCGCCTAGAGACACTTGCCGCGCGCTGGGGGGCGTCGCCCGCCGAGGTCGCCCGCACGGCCTTCCTCGCCCCGCCGAAGCCGCCGGTCCGGATCTCGCCCCGCTACGCCGCGCTGCTCCAGGCGGTCAACGGACGCCGGACGCCACGGGACATCGCGTTCGCTCTCGGGCGCGGCACCTACGCGGTGATGCTCGACCTGGCCAGAATGCACGATCTTGCGCTGCTGCTCAGGCCCTCGTCCGGTCCGGGCAGCGGCCGCCCGAGCACGGCGGCACGTCGGCCGGAGCGGCCGACGGCCGGTCTCGGCCGGATGGTGCCGCTGCCACGCCGGAATCCGGGCCGTCACCGCTCCGGGCGGACGGACGAGGGATGACCTCACCCACCCCGGCGGAACAGCCGCACGACCACGGCCGACAGGGCCAGGACGACGGAAGTCGGGCTGTGCCCACCCCGCCGGCGGGATGCCCACCGGCTTCCGCGCCGGCGCCTCTACCCCGCCGAGAACCGCCCGCCGCCGTTCGGCGGCCGTCCGAGCCGGACTCTGCGGACGACCGACCCGACTTCCACCTGCTACTGCGTGTCCAGGCATGTCTGAGACGCCTGCCGTGAACGGACCCCGAACCCAGCCGCAGTCCTGTACCGAGGAGCAGCAATTGTCCAGCCTGCCTGCCCATGACCCCGTCATTGACGTCTTGACGGCCCTGCGCACGAACGTGATGGGACTGACTGAGACGGTCCTGTCGACCGTGGACGGCCTCGCCGTCGCGGCCGACGTGGAGTCGGTGCACCCCGATTCCGTCGCCGCGCTCTGCGCCGCCGCACACGGCCTCGCCTTGCGCCTGGCGCACGAGGTCGGAGGCGGACCACTGCGTGAAGTGGTCACGCGTAGTGCGGGCCGCTGCATCGTTATCGAGACAGTGGGTGATCGGGCGCTGCTCACCGTCGTCGGGGATGAAGGCCTGGACATGAGCGCGCTACGGCGGGAACTGCCCCGGACGGTGGAACGGCTGGAGGAGTCGCTGCGCGGGGACCCACCGGCCTGAGTCCTCCCCGGCCTGTGACCCTGTGGCGCTGTCGCCGTCAACGGGAGACGCATCAGCCGACGTTGCGGGAGCGCAACGGCCTGGCAGACGATCGGGTAACCGCACTTCTGCTCGAGCTGATGAGGCCGGGTCTGATTCAGGGGATGAGTGTCAGCCGGAAAGGCGTCCATGAGTAAACCACTGCGGACGCGGCCTCGGGTGAGGTCCGGTCCGGCACAGCCGTCAGCTCAGGCGGTCGACGTGTCCTGGGGCAGGGCGGGCGGGGGGCCGGAGATGACGTCCTCATTGTTCTCACCGACATGCTCGACCGACATGATCTTCGCGAATTGCGGGAGGACCTGGACCGGATAGGTGGGGCCGGCGTCCCGGAGAGCGCGCATCTCCTCCAGGTGCTCGTTCTGGAACAGCGCGGTCCTTGTGCCGTCGAGTTGGATCCAGCGCGGGAAGAAGATTGTGCCGTGCGCCAAGCGCGCGTCCGGCAACAGGTTGACCACTACCGACGTGCCGGTCGGCTCGTGCCACGACACCTTGTAGACGCCCTCTGTCAGCCGCACCAGGTCGATCTCCTGGTCCTTCACCCACCGGCCGGCCACCATGCCACTGTGCACCCGGTAGTCGAGAGTGGTGGCGTTCTTGACGTACATCTCGTACCCCCACCCGTTTGCATACCTATAGATCAGACGGTGTCCGACGATCCCGGACAGGTTCTGTGTCGGTACGAAGTCCTGGGGGACGGTCATGACTGGCTCCTGAGGGCCGGCGCCTGATGGATGTTCCCGTCCTCGCCATTGTGTCCTCCCCTCCTCTGCGGCGCGCGGCAGAGGAGGGGAGGACTGGCGCCACTCGGCTCCCTCCTTCCCGGCTCGGAAGCGGACCCGACCGCTCACGGCGGATGAGCGATCCACCCGCGCCCAGAGGGTGGGGTAGCCCCCCTTTTCCGCGGTGCATCGAGCGCGCCCTGAGGGCGCCGCGGCGTTCACATGCGGCGCCGGAGTGAGTATCGACTCGTCACTGTCAGCGACAAGCGCCTTGGATATCAAGCAGGCGAAGCCACATCGGCAGGGCAATCGATGCCAACTGCGGTGATGTAGCCGCCCTATCGATGATGACCGTCCACATATCCGGCGTCGTGGGAGTCTCCACATCCCCGCCAGTACACCGTATTGATGGGATGAAAGAGGCCTCTCATGATCTTGCTGGCCCATCGTGCGGCCAGCTAAAAGGGATCTTGTTCGTCTATCGCTATATCTGGACGGCCATCTTCAGAGACGCCTATACATACATCCCATGTCTACGAGGAGAGCGGCCGCGGGTTGCCGCCACATCGGGCATCCCAGTCACGCGACCAGTGTCAGGAGTACTTATGCGACTCAAGAGCGTTCTCTGTTCGACTGCCTCCGCAGTGTCGGCTCTTGCGCTGCTCGCCGCCTGCAGTGGCGGATCCGATGGTGCCGCCGCGTCCGGTGACCCGGTGGTAGGTGTCGACTACCCGCGTTCGGACACGGACTTCTGGAACTCCTACATCAAGTACACACCGCGACAAGCCAAGGAACTCGGCTTGTCGCTGAAGACCACCAATTCGCAGAACGACATCGCCAAGCTCACCGCAAACGTGCAGACCCTGGTCAGCCAGGGCGTCAAGGGTCTTGCCATGGCCCCGCAGGACACCGCCGCCATCGCACCAACGCTGGCCCAGCTGGAGGCCAAGGGCATCCCCGTCGTCACCGTCGACACCCGCCCCGACAGCGGCAAGGTCTACATGGTGGTGCGCGCCGACAATCGGGCGTACGGGGAGAAATCCTGCAAGTACCTCGGGGCGAAGCTCGGCGGCAAGGGGAAGGTCGTGATGCTGCAGGGCGGCCTCGACTCCATCAATGGCCGCGACCGCACCGAGGCCTTCAACGAGTGCATGAAGACCAACTACCCGAAGATCCGCGTGTTCGGTGAGGCCACCAACTGGGACGGCGCCGTGGCCGCGCAGAAGTTGCAGACCACCCTGACCGCCCACCCGGACATCAAGGGAATCTACATGCAGTCCAGCTTCGCCCTGGCGGGGACCCTCCAGGTACTGAAGCAGCGAGGCCTGCTGGTCGGGCCCGAGAACAAGAAGCACGTGTACGTCGTCTCCAACGACGGCATCCCCGAGGAACTCAAGCTGATCGCCGAGGGCAAGATCGACGCCACGGTCTCCCAGCCGGCCGATCTCTACGCCAAGTACGCCCTGTACTACCTGAAGGCCGCGATCGGGGGGAAGAAGTTCAAGCCCGGCAAGACCGATCACAACAGCACCATCGTGCAGGTGCGCGAGGGCCTGCTGGAGGATCAGCTCGCTGCTCCCCTGGTCACGGCCGACGGCGACACCTACGACGGCGTGCCCAGCGTCAAGAGCGACGACACGTCCCTGTGGGGCAACGACAAGGGCTGAATCGACCAACGGCACACCACAGCTGCACGAACAAGGTGATCGAGATGAGTGACGGGGAGCGAGCAGCCACCCCCGTGTCCGCCCAAGGGGACGACGGCCGGGTCCGAGCGGACCGGATCCGACCAGTCGCCGAAGCGACGGGCATAGTCAAGCGGTTCGGGCCGACCGTGGCCCTGAACGGAGCCGAAATCACTATCAGACCCGGCGAAACCCATGCACTCGTCGGCCGCAACGGGGCCGGCAAGTCGACCCTGGTGTCCATTCTCACCGGCCTCCAACCACCGGATGAGGGGACTCTGGCGTTCGACGGCGGCCCCGCCCCTCGGCTCGCGGATCGCGATGCCTGGCGGCGCAAAGTCGCTTGTGTCTACCAGAAGTCGACGATCATCCCCACACTGACTGTCGCAGAAAACCTCTTCCTCAATCGGCAGGACCAGGGCCCGGGGGGCCTGATCAGTTGGCGCAGCGTACGTCATCGGGCGCAGCAATTGCTGACGACCTGGTCGGTGGACGTCGACCCGCAGACACCCGCCGGGGACCTCGATGTGGAGCAGCGCCAGTTCGTGGAGATCGCCCGCGCGTTGTCATTCGGCGCCCGGTTCATCATCCTCGACGAGCCGACCGCACAACTCGACGCGGCGGCCATAAACCGGCTTTTCGACCGCATCCGAGACCTGCAACAGCAAGGCGTGACTTTCCTGTTCATCAGTCACCACCTGCAAGAGGTCTACGACATCTGCGACATGGTGACGGTGTTCAGGGATGCCAGGCACATCCTCACGGCTCCGGTCGCGCAGGTGTCACGCCCTGACCTCGTAGCCGCCATGACCGGCGAGGCGGCCGGCGCACGGCCGGAACAGCGGACGAGCACCCTGGACCCGAAGCGCCCGCCCGCTCTGGAAGTGCAAGACCTGAGCGGCGAGACGTTCAACGACGTTACCTTCGAAGTGGGGGCCGGGGAGATCGTCGGACTGGCCGGGGCCGCCGGCAGCGGGCGTACGGAGGTGGCTGAGACCGTCGTGGGTCTCAGGTCCCCGGAGACGGGCCACCTGCGGATCGCTGGAAACCGTCCCCGGCAGGGCAGCGTGCCCGCCGCACTCGCCGCCGGTGCCGGCTTCGTCCCGCAGGACCGGCACTTCCAGGGCTTGGTGCCGGAGATGTCGATCGCCGACAACGCCACCCTGTCCGTACCCCGGCGCCTCGGCCGCCATGGCTTCCTCAGCCGCTCCCGCCGCGATCGACTGGCCGAAGGCATGATCGAGTACCTGGCGATCAAAACCCCGGGCCCCGAGTTGCCCGTTTCCGCCCTGTCCGGAGGCAATCAGCAGAAGGTGGTGATGGCCCGCGCCCTCGCCGACCGCCCTCCACTCCTTGTTCTGATCAGCCCGACCGCCGGAGTGGACGTCCGCTCCAAGGAGTTCCTCCTCGGCAAGGTCGAGGAGACCGCAGGCTCGGGCACGGGAGTGCTCATCGCCTCCGACGAGCTCGACGACCTGCGTATGTGCGACCGGGTCCTGGTCATGTTCCAGGGCCGGGTGACCGCTGAAATCGCTCGCGGCTGGAACGACCACGAACTGGTTGCCGCCATGGAAGGAGTGGATCTCGATGCCTGAAAACGCCCTTACCGAGGCGCCTTCGCCCAACACCGCGCCCGACCGTGAAGGGCGACGCAAGCTGCTCGGCGGCCGCGTGCCGCTGGCCCGACTGCGTGATCTCGCCCTGGTCCCGGCGATCCTGGCCATCGCGGTTGTCGGCCAGGTCATCAACCCGGTATTCCTGCAGTCGGACAATCTCGTCAACGTTCTGCAAACCATGTCCGAGATAGCCCTGCTCGTCCTGGCCCAGACGATGGTCCTCGTCGTCAAGAAGATGGACTTGTCCCTCGAGTCGACCATGGGGCTCGCCCCTGGTATCGCAGCCTGGCTGGTGGTTTCCGCCGGCGCCGGCCACGGACTGGGAATCCTCTCCGGAGGCTGGGCGGTTCCTATCACCCTCGTCGTCGGTGCCGTCATCGGCATGATCAACGGCCTGCTGATCATCCGCTTCGGACTGAACGGCTTCATCGTCACACTCGGCATGCTGATCGTCCTACGCGGCGTACTCACGGGAATCTCTGGCGGTCAGACGTTCTTCCAGCTGCCGAAGTCGATGCTTTACCTGGGCACCGCCCAGTGGTTCGGCGTTCCCGCCTCGATCTGGCTTTGCCTCACCCTCTTCGCTGTGGCCATCGTCGTCCTGGGCTGGACCAGCTTCGGACGCTCGCTATACGCGATCGGCGGCAACGTGGACGCCGCGAAAGCCGCTGGCATCCGCACCGACCGTGTGTTGTGGATCGTCATCGTTACCGGCAGCGTCCTGGCGGCCCTGGCCGGACTGCTCCTGTCCGGACGCCTCGCCTCTGTGGCTTCGGCGCAGGGCGACGGCTACATCTTCACGGTTTTCGCCGCTGCCGTCATCGGCGGAATCAGCCTCAACGGCGGCAAGGGCACCATGTTCGGCGCCTTCTGCGGAATCCTGCTGCTTTTCATGATCCAGAACGTGCTCACCCTCGCCGGCGTGCCCGCCCAATGGATCGGCGCGCTGAACGGCCTCATCATTCTCGTCGCCCTGGCCATCTCCCGCATCACGGGCGGCAAGGCCCAGGACTGAAACGAATCTGACGCCGCGTCCCGCCAGTGCCGCGCCCGCCTGCCCTTCCTGTCGCAGGGTACCTACCCTGCCCGCCCACGGAGTCGCCATGTCTTCCTCCTCACCCCAGTCGGCCAGCATCACGGCTCTGAACGTACTGGACGTACGGTTTCCCACGTCCGAGCACCTGGACGGTTCTGACGCCATGAACCCCGAGCCCGACTACTCGGCTGCCTACGTCGTCATGCGTACCGACGCCGGCGACGACCTGGAGGGCCACGCTCTGGCCTTCACCACTGGCCGGGGCAACGACGTGCAGGCCGCCGCCATAGCGGCCCTGGCACCCCACGTGGTCGGCCGCACCGTCGAGGAAGTCTGCGGCGACCTGGGCGGGTTCTCCCGCTCCCTGGTGCACGACGCCCAACTGCGCTGGCTGGGACCGGAAAAGGGTGTTATCCACATGGCGATCGGCGCCGTCGTGAACGCCGCCTGGGACCTCGCGGCCAAACGTGCGGGCAAGCCGGTCTGGCGCTTCCTCAGCGAGATGTCGCCCGAAGACCTGGTCACCCAAGTCGACTTCCGCTGGCTGAGTGATGCCCTCACCGAGGAGGAAGCTCTGCGGATCCTGCGGCGGGCTGAACCGGGCCGCGAAGAACGCATCGCCCGCCTCCTGGAGAACGGATACCCCGCTTACACGACCACACCGGGATGGCTCGGTTACTCGGACGAGAAGCTGGCCCGCCTCGCCCGCGAGGCGGTCGCCGACGGCTTCACACAGATCAAACTGAAGGTCGGGGCGTCACTGGAGGACGACGTGCGCCGTTTGCGCACCGCTCGCGAGGCCGTCGGTGACTCCGTGCGCATCGCAGTCGACGCCAACCAGAGGTGGGACATCCAGACCGCCATCGAGTGGATGCGGGCGCTGGCCGCCTACGACCCCTACTGGATCGAGGAACCCACCTCGCCCGACGACATCCTCGGTCATGCCGCCGTCCGTCGGGCGGTGACCCCGACCAAGGTGGCCACCGGTGAGCACGTTGCCAACCGGGTCGTCTTCAAGCAGCTCCTCCAGGCAGGCGCGGTGGATATCGTGCAGATCGACGCCGCACGGGTGGGTGGCGTGAATGAGAACATCGCCGTTCTGCTGCTCGCTGCGAAGTTCGGGGTGCCTGTTTGTCCGCACGCCGGCGGGGTGGGCCTGTGCGAGATGGTGCAGCACCTGTCCCTGTTCGACTACGTCGCCGTCTCGGGCACACTCGAGGACCGGGTGATCGAGTATGTCGACCACCTCCACGAGCACTTCGTCGAGCCGGTACGTGTCGTTGACGGTCACTACCTCGCGCCGGTTCTGCCGGGGCTCGGCGCGCAGATGCACCAGGAGTCGCTCGATACATACCGGTACCCCAACGGCCCGGTGTGGTCCGGCCGTGTCTGACGCACTGCCTCTGGTCGACGCGCACCACCACGTGTGGGATCTCGGCCGACGCCCACAGCCGTGGCTCCAGGCGCCCGGGCACGAGCGGATCCGGCGCAACTTCAGCTTGGAAGACTTGCGCACCGAGGCGACGCGGACTCTCCTCGGTCGACGACTGACGAGCACGGTGGTCGTTCAGTGCGTAGCCTCTGAGGAGGAGACCCGCGAACTCCTCGCCCTGGCCGCCCACAGCCCTCTTGTCGGAGCCGTCGTCGGCTGGACGGACCTGGCCTCCCCGATGATCGGTGACCGACTCGACGCGCTGGTGGAGGGGACCGGCGGTCACCACCTGCGGTCCTTGCGACACCTTGTTCAAGACGAAGCAGATCCCGTGTGGCTGCAACGCCCCGCGATCGAACGGGGGCTAGCGGCAGTCGGTGATCGCGGGCTCGCATACGACCTGCTCGTCCGCAGCCATCAGTTCCCCCAGGCCGTCCGGCTGGCCCAGCGCCTGCCTCAACTACCGCTGGTGCTCGACCACGCGGGTAAACCGCCGCTGGCCTCGGGTGCGCTGACCGCCTGGGCCCGCGGGGTGGGAGAACTGGCCGCGCATCCCCAGGTGACGTGCAAGGTGTCCGGCCTGGTCACCGAGGCCGATCACGAGAGATGGACCCTGGACGACATTCGTCCGGCATGGGACGTCCTGCTGAATGCCTTCGGCCCGCACCGGCTGATGTTCGGCTCGGACTGGCCGGTCTGTGTTCTCGCCGGCGGCTGGCATCGATGGGCCACCGCGGTGGAGGACTTGCTCCAGGACTGTTCCGCCGATGAGACTTCGGCGATCCTCGCCGGTACCGCTACCGGCTTCTACCGCCTGGCACCCCGGGGCGGGGTGGACACGCCATGCTCCTGAGCGAAGTCCGCCGTCCCATCGTCCCGCGTCCGCGGCCCCCGTCCGACCCTCGGCCCGGGACACGCCTCACCCCTGTGCGCCTGCGGGACATGGCCCTGATGACCGTCCCTCCGTACTCCGCAACCGTTCCGACTCGCCGCTGACACCGGTCCCGGCGCTGAAAGGGATTTGACCCGTCATGACACTTGCTGTCCGTTACACAGCCGCACGCATGCTGGACACGGCCTTCGCCGAGCCCTCGCCTCCCGGCCCCGGCGAGGTGGAGCTCGCGCCCGCCTATGTCGGTATCTGCGGCACCGACTTGCACATCTACCACGGTGACATGGACGCTCGTGTGAACGCACCGATGGTCCTCGGCCACGAGATGTCCGGCCGCGTCGCGCGCGTCGGACCGGACGTGATCGACTGGCGCCCCGGTGACGCCGTGACCGTGATGCCGCTGCGCTGGGACGCCACCTGTCCTGCCTGTCGTGCGGGCCACGAGCACGTCTGCCACGAGCTGGACTTCATCGGCATCGACTCCCCGGGCGCCATGCAGCAGCGTTGGACCGTCCCCACCGGCACCCTGGTGAGGCTTCCCGAGGCGCTTCCTCTGCAGCAGGCCGCGCTGGTCGAACCCACCGCTGTCGCCGTTCATGACGTCAGCCGAGCCGAGGTGCGACGCGGCGAGCGCATAGTGGTGGTCGGTGGCGGGCCCGTCGGGCTGCTCATCGCCTTGGTCGCCCGCGCCGCCGGCGGCGAGGTACGGGTGGTCGAGCCCGGAATCCACCGACGCCGGGTGGCCGAGGAACTGGGCCTGACCGCCTGGGACCCTGCTGCCACGG
Organism: Streptomyces sp. NPDC026246; assembly: GCF_055567995.1. NCBI lineage: Bacteria > Bacillati > Actinomycetota > Actinomycetes > Kitasatosporales > Streptomycetaceae > Streptomyces > Streptomyces sp. NPDC026246. The sequence goes on from NZ_JBVHPJ010000018.1 coordinate 76,209, forward strand.
ACGTGCCCGCCTCGGTCCTGGAATGGACCGGTGGCGCCGGTGCGGACGTCGCCTTCGAAGTCTCCGGTGCCGCAGCGGGCGTGAACACCGCCGTAGAGGTGCTCAAGGTGCGGGGCCGACTGTGCTTGGTCGCCATCCACCCCCAGCCTCGCGAGCTGGACCTGCACCGCTTCTTCTGGCGTGAACTCGCACTCGTCGGTGCCCGGCTCTACGGCCGCCGCGATTTCGAGCGGGCGGTGGAGCTGGTGGCCGACGGAACCCTCGCCTGTGAACGGCTGATAAGCAAGGTGGTGCCGCTCACCGAGGCGGCCGCGGCGTTCGCCACCCTGGAAAGCGGTGAAGACGTTATGAAGGTCCTTGTCGACTGCACGGGCGAAGAGCCTGGAGCCGCAGCATGAGCGCCTTCGACCTCGCCGGCAGGCTGGCCGTCGTCACCGGGGCCCGGCGCGGCATCGGACGCGCCATGGCCCGCGCCCTCGCCGAGGCCGGGGCGGACATCATCGGTGTGAGCGCCGATCTGGAGGAGCGCGGCAGCACGGTGGAGAAGGACGTGGTCGCGACCGGTCGTACCTTCGAAGCGGTCCGTGCCGACTTCGCCGACCCGCAGGCCGTACGGACCCTGGGAGCGGACCTTGCCGGCCGGGACCGGCCGGTGGACATCCTGGTGAACAATGCTGGCACCATCCGTCGCGCGCCGGCGGCGGAGCACACCGACGCCGACTGGGAGACGGTCCTGCAGGTCAACCTCAGCGCCCAGTTCGCCCTCACCCGCGCGGTCGGCGCGGCAATGGTGGCACGCGGGAGGGGGAAGATCGTTTTTACCGCCTCCTTGCTCAGTTTCCAGGGGGGCATCACCGTGCCCGGCTATACGGTGGCGAAGCACGGCATTGCCGGGCTCACCAAAGCACTGGCTAACGAGTGGGCCGCTCACGGAGTCAATGTCAATGCCGTCGCCCCGGGCTACATCGCCACGGACAACACCCAAGCCTTGCGCGATGATCCGCAGCGCAGCCAGGCGATTCTCGACCGCATCCCAGCCGGCCGCTGGGGCAGCGCGGACGATCTCGCAGGCGTCACCGTGTTCCTGGCCTCGGACGCCGCCGCCTATGTTCACGGCGCGGTCGTCCCCGTGGACGGCGGGTGGCTGGGCCGATGACCACCACGTCCATTGCAACACGGTACGACCGTCGCGTGCCGCGTCGTGCGCCGGACCGCATGGCGCACCGGGGCGCGGACCAGGACGCGGCGTCTCGACGCGAGCGAAGCACCACCGCAGCGCACAGGTGCAGGAGGTACGGATGACCACGGGAACGATCGGCTACCGGCAGATCAGAAACACGCCGGTGGAGGTCACGGAGCTCGGCTTCGGGGCCTCCACCCTCGGCAACCTCTACCGAGTCACGTCGCCCGACGACGCGTCGGCCGCAGTCGACGCGGCATGGGCGGCCGGTGTCCGGTACTTCGACACCGCGCCGCACTACGGACTCGGCCTGTCCGAACGGCGGCTGGGCGCCGCCTTGCGGGACCGGCCTCGGGGTGAATACGTCGTCTCATCGAAGGTAGGACGCCTGCTCGTACCCAATGAGCAACCGCGCGGTGTCGACGACGAGGGCTTCGTCGTGCGGGACGATCTGCGCAGGCAGTGGGATTTCAGCCGCGATGGCGTGCTCCGCTCGATCGACGAAACCCTGTCGAGAATGGGCTTGGACCGGCTGGATGTCGTGTACCTGCACGACCCGGACGATCATTGGCAGCGAGCGGTCGACCAAGCCATGCCCGCCTTGGCTGAGCTTCGGGACCAGCGGGTGGTCGGCGCCATCGGGGTGGGCATGAACCAGTCGGCCATGCTCGCCCGTTTCCTGCGCGAGAGCGCGGCCGACGTGGTGATGCTGGCCGGCCGCTACACCCTGCTCGACCAGTCCGCGCTCGACGACGTCCTGCCAGCCGCGCGGGAACAGGGCAAGAGCGTGGTTGCAGTCGGTGTGTTCAACTCGGGGCTGCTCTCTCGTGATCGGCCGACTGAGGGGATGAGATACGACTACCGCGAGGCTCCGCCCGAGTTGGTGGCCCGCGCTCGGGCGATTGCCGAGGTCTGTGCCGCTCACGGTACGAGTCTGCCGGCGGCTGCGATGGCCTTCCCGCACACCCACCCTCATGTGGTCAACGTTACAGTCGGCATGCGTACTGAGGCTCAGGTCACGCGGAACGTGCAACTCCACCGTCTCCCCACTCCGACTGGCCTCTGGGAGGATCTGCGTGCCGAAGGCCTCATCAGACAGGACGTGCCGATGGCCGACTTGCGTACGAGGAGTCCGCGTTGTCTCTGACCGACAGGGCTATCGAGCAGATCCGCGAGCTGATCCGGACCGGTGAGCTGCCTCCGGGTTCGAAGCTTCCAGCCGAACCGGACCTGGCGGCGCAGCTCGGGCTGTCCCGCAACCTCGCCCGAGAAGCGGTGAAAGCTCTAGCCGTGGCCCGCGTACTGGAGGTCCGCCGAGGTGACGGGACGTACGTGACGAGCCTGCAGCCGAGCCTGCTACTGCAAGGACTCGGGGGTGCCGTGGAGCTTCTGCAGGGGGATTCGGCTGCTCTGCAGGACCTGATGGAAGTGCGCAGGCTCCTGGAACCGGCAGCTACCGCGCTGGCCGCCACGCGCATCACCGCAGCTCAGCTGGCCGAGGTGAAAGAGCACCTGGACGCCATGCGCGAGGCCCGCGACGACGTCGAGCGACTGAACGCACACGATGCTGCTTTCCACCGGGCCGTCGTGGTGGCCACGGGAAACGAGTCACTGATCACCCTGCTCGAGGGGGTGTCCGGGCGCACCCTGCGGGCTCGCATCTGGCGAGGTCTCGTCGACGACCAGGCCGCTGGACGGACCGTCGCCGAACACGAAGCGATTTTCACGGCTCTGGCCAACGGGGACCCGCATCTCGGCCAAGCCGCCGCCCTGCTGCACGTGAGCAACACCGAGCAGTGGCTGCGGGAGCACCTGCGCTCCCATCCCACGCCCTGGCCGGCGGTTCCGGAACGTCCTGCGGACCCCGGCGCCTCCGCTGACTAGACGGGCGAGGCGCGGCAACAGCCACCCCCCCCAGCACAGGTGCCGGGGGGGGCGAGGTCCGCCGGGATTTCTACTGCGTGATGGTGACGTCAGCCTTGGAAACCTCTGCCATCAGATCGGCGCCCTTTGCGCTGTTAACGATCTGGACCGATTCGATCTGGGACCTCTTCGGAATGGGGTCGTTGCCCAGGTACTTACCGTACTTCTTCGCGATGGCCGTGAAGTCGAGACTGACTCGAGCCTGCCTTCCCGGCTGCAGCTGCTGGCCATGCACAGTGACTCGGCATCCGTCCGGCCTCCCCGTGTTCGTCCGGCACTTGTTGGTCCACAGCACCCCGTCCACGTTGGGCTTCATGAAGGAGCCAGGATCGAAGTGAACCACGGAGATGACGTTCGTGCCACGGGCGGTTTTGTAAATGAAGTCCGTGGTCAGAATGGCGCGCTTCTCCGTGCAGCTGAAACCCCCGCTCTGCTTGACGAGAGCCTCATAGGCGACCTTCACGCGGCCGTCGGAGAACCGGTAATGGCCGCCGCCTGCGGGCCGCTTGAAAGAGCTGCCTATGTACTCGTAGGAGAAGGTCACTTCCTTGAGCTCGCAGTTCTGCTTGTTCTGCGCCGTCTTGAGGTTCTTGGAGTTGTTCTGCAGCACCAGCTTGAGCGGCTTACCGGACGGGCCATGAACCTGGTGGTCGAATCCGGGGTACTTGCGCAACATGCTCTCGCCCCAGTTGTAGGTCACGAAACGCCATGCAGGGCATTCGGTGCCGCGCCGGGAGGTGTAGCCGAACCAGGTGCAGTTGCCGTTCACGCGGTTGGCATGGTCGATGTTCTTGCAGTCACCCGACCGGTTGCCGTAGTTCCTGCCGCCTGCCTCGTCGGAGACGCTGTAGCAGCGCAACTTCGGCCCCGGGTCGTAAACGATCGACTCCGTCTTCTCCTTGGAAGCCGAGGCGGAGCCGTAGACGGGGATGAGCGCGGCGGCAGCAGCTGCTACGACGGCGGCCGTGGCCGCGGTCAGACCCGCCCGCTTCTTGCGACGATGCATTCTCATGGCTTTTCCTAGGTCGCCCTGGGGAGACGATGTTCGAAGCTGGTGGGAGCTGTCCGCTCTCTGTCGCCATGCGCCCGAGGGTTGACTTGACCGGCAATGCGGGGACAACGCGGCTGCTGGCGGTGGTATCCGACGGCGCATGTGCCGCACCCGAGTGCGGCGGCCGTGTAGGCCGCAGGGCGGACGAGGCGTGCCGATGTTGTTCGACGGCGTGCGCCAAGATACCGGCTGCCGAACCGTTTTCACCGCTCCGGCTTGCGTACCGGCGTCACCGCAGGGCCAATGCTCACTGTTGATGAGCGCCGCTTCGCTGCCCCTCACATCCCGTCCCACGGCTTCGAGGTCATCCTGCGAGGACTCGGACAGCGGGCGAGGTGCCTCGGAGCGTCCATGGTGTCCTGCCCATCCGGATCCGTGCAGGCTGGACGCGACCACCTCGGCGTCCCCCTGCGCCCTCAATGTGGCGGGTCGAGCGATGTTCCTGCTACGGACCACGACGCCGGGCTCCTGCGTCATCGCCGCATGAGACATCCGTGTGCCGCTCTCCCCGGCCAGTCATGTGTGCCCGAAGGGGAATCCTTTCTGCCTCTCCGGATCGGCTCCGACGAACCATCCAAGTGGTCTACTGCGGGCTGACGACGGTGACTGTGGCTAAGAGTTGCTCACCTGGCCTCCCACTCCCACCTGAGGAGGTAACACATGCATGTTTGGTCACACACTCACACTTCCGACCATTCGAACGTTCGCCAAAGCACCCCCATATTCGACCGCCTGGTCTTCGAGCGGGGCGACGTGCCTGCACAAGTGCGCCATGACGCGCAGCGTCTCGAGCGGGAGCTGGCGCGAGCGATGACCTTCAGCAGGGAGGAGACGGTGACATCACTGCACCATCGGTTCGGCCCGTCAACGACTTAGAGCGCGGCTCTCTGATGGGTGCTCTCAGTCGATCGGATGGGTCCGACCGCGTAGTGATCACCAATGCGACGTGGTACCGGATCGAGCCGCTCACGCCGGCCGATCCGGTCCGCGGGTGGCGATGGCCCACCCACCGCCGCACGCTTGATGATCCGCACCGCCGTCCTGGCTGCGGCGGACGCCGACGACGACTTCGACTGGACCGTGTGGGTGGGCTCCCCGGTGGTTCGGGCCCACCATCACGTCTCCCGGAGCGCGCAAGGGGCCCACTGCGGTGGGCCGCCGATCGCGCGCCCGGACGCCCCCACGACGAGCACCTGGCCTCGATGGAGGGCGCCCTGCGCGAACTGTCCGCCTTAGGCACACCCGACCTGGGCCTCACCGGCACAGTCCCGTCCCACGAGGCCTTCGCTGCCTCGGAGGGCACCTCCTGGGGGGACCCGACGCTGCTCCTCCAGTACGCGACAACGCTCCGGCCCGAGCAGTCCGACCATGTCGGCCACCATCTGCGGCGGGGCCATCTCGGTGGCCGGCGGACAACAGGACACGGGTGCTACGTCCACGACGAGGCACGGCCGGCGGGACCACGCGCGGTCGGGACGCTGCTCATGGGAAGTGAGCAGTGCTCTGACGTAGACCCTGGCGGATTCCAGTCACAGCGCCGCCACCCTGCCCAGCAAAAGCGGACGAATTCCCCCATCTGCTCGCTGCGGCCCGTTCAGTGGTTCTCAGGAACGCTCGGAGATCATTGGGCCGGTTGTCAGAGGTGTGTGTTCTGCTGCGGGGCATGTCCATTGAACAAGCTGCCGCACGTATGCCCGAGATACCTGCTCTGCTCGAGCGGTGCCGGGCCCTCGCCGCCCTGAGCGCCATCTGCCCTGACGACTACAACTACCTCTTCGAGACCTCCCAGGACGGGGAGCGGCTGTCGATTGACAGCGATTGTCGCAGTCTAGGTGTCGACCACGGGCCGGACGGCACGCTGGTCTGGGCCTGGGACGTGGACGAAGTCTATGAGGACGATCAGATCGATGCGCTCCTCGAGCAGTTCCCCTCGCAGTTGCTGCCTCGGCTCTCCGCGATGACGCGGCACGCCCATGACGGCGACGTGTGGTGGCACCTGTCAGCCGTGATGTGGCGGCTGCCCGGCGATGACGCGTGGCACACGCCCCAGGTACGCGATAACGGCCCCTACCAGCATGATCCGCTCTTCAGCCTTGCCGACCTCATCGACCCTTCCCCCGGCAACCTGTGGCTGCCGGACAACTTCGGCCAGGAATATGGTGGGTTCGCCCGTGCGGACGCGATCCGCAGGGTGCTGGCGCTTCACCCGCTGACCGAGGAGACTGTCCGCGCGATCAATCCCCGGCGGAGTCTCGCGGACGTTGCCGCGGACGTGGCCGCCACCGGGTATCGGCCGACGCCGCTTCCCGTACCGCTGGACCGCGGGATCGGCGACGGCGAGCCGCTGGTGGCAGCGGAGCCCGACGACCATACGTCCCTCAGCCGGTTCTATTTCGAGCCGGACGGAACGGGACACCACCGGATCCTGCTGTATCACTCCGGCAAAGCCGTCCACGCCTTGGATGCCGGAGCCGACGCGCCCGTCGTCCAGCGCGAACCCGACGGCAGCACGGCCCAATTGTTCCTGCTGGAGGAGTATCGCGATGGCAGCTGGCATGCCGTGCCGGAGATGGTCAACCCCGCCCCCGATCTCCACGACACCGGAGATCTCGCAGTAAACGTCTTCAGGATCCGCGTAAAGGACTCAGGGCTCGTACTGGCGCTGCCCGGTCACACGGGCGACCCCCTCCGGGTGGAAGAACCGCGCGACGACCCGGCACAGGCCATGTCCGCCTGGATGTCCTACGGCTACGGAGTCTGGGCACAACTTCCGATGGCAGTACGTCCCCCGGCCATTCCGTACCAGCCGGCCGCGATCACGAACTGAACAAGAGCCGGCCTCCCAGGGGCTGTCTATCGGTACTCCAGCGCCGAGTTCGCTTCCCCTGCGCAGCGCGCCGAACTCGGGCATCGAGGGGAAAGCGCTGCTGGAGCGGCGCGCCCGCACACAACCCACGGGCGGCCGCGCAACGGCCGGGCCCGCGGTCGTCCAGGACCACACGACCTCCCGGGCGCTGTCCGACCCGAAGAACCCGCGACCATGGCGCGCCTACACAGCCCGGAAAAGACGGGTGCCACAGAACTCCTGGCCTGTTGCGGTGCCTCGCTGAACTGGCAGTCGTCGTCGCGCAGCGTGCCTGCCGGGATCGGGGGAACAGGCGGCAGGTCGGTGCGTCGACGAGGTGGTCAGCTCACCGCTGGGTGCTGTCCGTCAGCCGTGTCCGCGTCCGCCGCCGTCGCCACCAGAATGGTGACCGTCCCGCAGACCTCCATCAAGGCACCATCTGCGCCGGGCTGCGGCAGGTCGGGTCGGTCGCGAGGGACTCGAAGCGCACCATTTAGGGATTCTCCCCGTGCCACTGTCTCCGCCCGTGAGAAAAAGTAGACATATCGCGACCAAAGGGTCGCAACGCCATGACGAGGAGCGACGATGATCACCAAGTTGAAGGGCTTCACCGCCCGCCTCATCTACCTGCTGGACCGGTACCCTCTCGCACCAGGCGCCCACCCCTTTCAGCCGAGGTAAGCGCCGACACCGCCGGGGCGGCAACCGCACGCGGCCGGATCGGGTGGTGTGAGTCAAGCACCCCGCCTTGGGCCGGCTGGTCACGGGGAGGCTGCTGTGCCCGCTGGCCCGCATTACACCGACGGCGTAGCGGGTGGCGGGTCGCACCGTGCGCCGGCGCATCGATCTCCAGGCGCCGCCCGGCGAGGCGAAGCTCCTAGCCGACTCCTTCGACCGCATGCTCAACGGCCTGGACCAGTCGTTCGCGGGTCAGGACCGGTTCCTCGACAACGCCGCACACATCTTGCGACATCGCCGGCGGTGCGACGCACTTTGGTGGAGATCGCCGTCGCCCGTCCCACCGCCTCCGCAGACGTGCGTCGGCTCGGCGGGACCGCTCACCGTGAACGAGCGCACGAGCGGGCTCATCGACGCGTTACTGGCCCACGCCTGTGCGGAGAGTGCAACCAGGACCCGGGCGTGCTCGACGTGCTCAACGGAACGACATCAGTGGAAGCGCTCATAGGTGTCGGCCATGAGGGTATGCCTTCGCCGCGCCTGAGATGCCCGATCAATCGAGGCCGTATGAACATCATCCACAGGGGCCCCTGGTGAACCCGGCTTTTGGCCGGGTCTTGATCTGCGTCTGCGGAAAGGTCAAAGAGAGGGCGGACGGCGGCGCCTCACAGCACGCGACCCGGCAACGGCCATGTCCTGCCTGCCTCCCGCGGGCAATTCCAGGCGCCTTCCAGTCGGCGTCAGGAGTGCCAGCTGTCGAAGTGGGCCCACGTGCGCTCGGTTCGGCCAGGAGGTCGACGAGCGATGGTCCGCTGGCGAGCTGAGGGAGCCGGCCCATTCCCTGTTGCACTCGTCGGGACTCGCACGGGCCGGCATCGAGCATCGCTGGGTGGGCGCAGCGGGGTGTGTGGCCGCCCGGTGGCCTGCGGCGGCTTCGGCACCGCCAACGCACAAGACGATGAGTGGGGGAGGAACATGCCTGCATGAGACGCGTCGCCTCCTCATGACCCTGGTCTCGACACCGCTCATGATGGGCGAGCGGTTCACCGGGCGGTCGACATCGCCGATGCCCCCAAGCGGCGCCGTCGTCGGCAGTGCGGTCCGACAACACAAGCAGGATGCCCGGAACAGCCGGCGGAAGTCGGAACCCCAGGCCACGGACCCCTTGCACCGCGGTGGCCCGGCTTCCTCACGCGTTCGGACCGCGCCGTGCGCCGTCGAGCCACGGCTTGCCGAGCGACCAGTGAAGCGCGATCAGCGGGCGACGCGGTACCGGATGCAGCCGAAAGGGTGCTGAACGCTCGGCCTGACCTCGCCGTACACGACGCCGTCGGCCAACAGGCAATAGCCACGGGGAACATCGTGACTGTCTCGCAGGCAACGAACGAGCCGCACCGAGCTTCGCCCGCAGAGTCTGAGGAGTTTCATGAATCGCAACGCGCGAAAGCGCCGCACACCGCTGGCCGTCAGGGCGGTAGCCGCCTCGGCAGCTCTGGCGCTCGGTGGGGGCGGGCTGCTGTGGGCGAACTTCTACGCCTCAGCACACGAGTCGGCGAACCAGGCCGGCACAGGTAATAACACCAAAGCGGCTTCAAATCGCATCGTGGCCATCACCTGTCCGGACGTCAGGCAGAGGCTGGGGGCCGTGCCTCCTGCAATTCAAGGCGAGATCGACCGGGAACTGGCCGGTCTCGACCGTCAGACAACTGCCTTCAATCAGCGGCTGGCAGCTGCAGGGGAGGAGCAGGTCAAGGACCCCGACTTCATCGAGAACTCCCTCATCCAGTTGCTCCAGCGCAGCCGGACGACGGTGCTCCAGCGCATCCCCGTCAAGATCACGCAGGCGGGCGGAACCGCGCCTGGAGATCTCCTCGATCTTGCCCGTTGCACCGCCGTGCCCGCCGGCCAGAACGACACAGGCGCCCAGCCGGACGGCGGTGGTGGCCAAGCGGACGGCGGACGTGGCCAGGAGAGCGGGACCGGGGGACAGGCCGGCAACGGGCCGACCGCGGCGGACTTCGTCGATATCACCAAGGTCCGCCCGAACGTTCGCGCCAAGGCAGCCAACGATCGGAACGCCTCCACCGGCACCTTCACGACACGCTGCGGAGTAAACGCCAACAAGCTACGCAACTCCGACAACGTCATCGTCTCGCCCGGTGTCACGAACGGCGCACATCACACCCACGACTACGTAGGCAACCAGAAGATCAACGCGTTTTCCGACAACACCAGCTTCCTGGAAGGCGGGACGAGTTGTAGAAACCAAAACGACAAGTCCTCCTACTACTGGCCAGTGCTCCGCGTTCAGGACGGCACAAAGGAGTTCGACCACGATCAGCCTGGCGGCGGCGCAGAAGGCAATGTCGGGCGCATCCTGACCCCGAAGCAGGTCGAAATCAAGTACACAGGCAACCGGAACGGCAAAGTCGTGCCGATGCCGCAGTTCTTGCGGATAATCACAGGTGATGCCAAGACCACGACCAACGGTCTGGCGAACGCCAACGCGAACTGGAGCTGCACCGGGTTCGAAGATCGCGTGCAGTTGACGGAGCAGTACCCGGTCTGTCCGTCGGGCAGCAACGTGGTGCGCACCTTCGCCTTCCAGAGCTGCTGGGACGGGAAGAACATCGACAGCGCCAACCACCGCAGCCATGTCGCTTTCGCCGACAGCAACGGCAACTGCACAAACGGCTTCAAGGCGATCCCGCAGCTGACGATGCGTCTGGTCTACAAGGTCGCCCCACCGGCCATCGTCAACGGGCAGGTGCAGAACCCCTTCGCGGTGGACGGCTTCCCGGAGCAACTGCACAAGCCGGCCACGGACCACGACGACTTCATCAACATCACGACCGGAAACCTTGCGCGCAAGATCGCCAACTGCGTCAACCGGGGTCAGAACTGCACATGAGTGGCGCACGCGCGTCACGCACCTGGCCGATACCGAGCCCGCCTCGTTACCGGCCAGGTGCTCGGGAAACCTGACAGTGCAGGGGCGCGGCCATGAGACGAGCGACCTCTACGGGGGTGGAGACCTGTCGCCTGTGCGAGGTGGCGACCCATTTCGCCCAGGACCGGGCTGTTGGGGTCGAGAACTGGACCGGCCAGGACTGTGAACCCGGCACAAGCAGTGGACGGCGGACGACAGCGGGTGGCAGTCCAGCACACAGCAGCGAGGAGTTGCCCGCGCCGGACGGGCCCACGATGGCCAGGGGGCCATCGTGCCGACGAGCCGCTCGCCAACGAGCCTCACGAGCGAGGCGGCCGCCCGCCCACGGTCGAACAACCACCGCGCCCGCTGGGAGCTGGAGGCGATGAGCCCGGGACACGGACATGCGGCGGCACCACATCGCCAGAACGCCCCCGTACCAGGGAGGCCGCCGACCTTGAGCGCCTTGTTGCCGTTGCCGGCGACAGCCTGGGCGGGGCCATCTTCATGCCTCTCCACCCTGCTCACGTGGCTGCGGATGTGATGGGCGAGGGATGACACCTCAACCGGGGACAGCTCCCGCTCGGTGCGCAGTCGCCGCAAGGATGCAGTCTTTTTCCGATCACACAGTCGTAGGGGCTGACGGCATCCGCCCGAAGGCCCGGGGAACACAGCAGGGCCCGTACCGTTGCCGCCGCAGGAGCTCGGGCGTCAGCAACGGTACGGCCGGGACTCAACGAGCGTTGACGACGCTGAACGTCCGCCCGTCAGGCAGACCGGCGATCTTCACGCCGGTGGCACTCAACGGACGCCCGTAAGGACCGGATACCGGCCCGAATCCGCTCCACTTGCCATCCTTGCCCGCACTCGCGTGCCAGGTAGCGCCGTCCATGCCGAGCGCCAGCAACTGCGTGGAACCGTCGGGCAGGGCGGTGAGGGCTACTCCACGGCCCTGCATCAACTCGCCCGGCTTCCAGTCCAAACCGGTCCAGGGGCCGTTTGTGCCGCTCGGGGTGCGGGTCGTCCGGTAGACACGGTCGTCACTGCCGATCGCGGCAATCTGAATGATGTTGTCCTTCGTGACGGTCATGGAGAGGTCCTTGCCGGCGAAGGTCGGCGCGCCATACGCGCCGGGCAGGAGCTGCCAGCCGCGAGTGTCGATATCCCATGATCCACCGGCACGGCGTTCCGCAATCTGAAGATTCCCTTCCCGGCCGAAGGCGGCCACCTTGACGGCGCCGCTCGACAGGGCGGCGATGGCCATCTTCTTGGCCTTGAAGCGCCCGTCGTCCGGGCCCCCGACCAGTGCCCAACCCTGCCACGAGCCGTCCGCACCGCGGATGTTGTGGTTGAGGTATCCGTCCTTGTCGATGGCGAGCATGTGGGTGTCCCCGTTGGGTGTGGACGTGATTGCCAGAGGTCCGCCTGGGAACCTCCGGTCGACCTCGTCGCTGTTCGGGCGCGCCCACCCCTGCCACGAGCCGTCTGCGCGCCGGACGTTGTGATACATCCGCTTGTCACTGCCATAGGCGAGAAATTGGAGAGAACCGTCCGGCGTCGAGGTCACCGCCTGCTCACCGCCGGCGAACTCCAGTGAGCCGTATGCACCGGGCAGGGCATCGGCGGTACCCCAGATCCCGTCGGAGCGGCGCTCCGTGCCGACCAATGTGCCGGGGGCAGTGGTCGGGGTGTTGTTGGCGATGATCGCTGCGCTCATGTCACCCGAGCCGATCAGCGTGCCGTTCTCGCGCCGGCCACCCATGTCGAGCCAGTCGAGCTGAACGATGTTGGTGTTCTTGGCGAAGGAGGAATGGCGCCATTCTCCTTCCAGTTTCTCCAGGAGCTTGATGTTGTGCTCACGGGCCAGGTAGAGCATGTACGGCAGGCCGTCGGGCTTGTAGTCCATGCCGTTGCTCACGACGTGTGCCGCAGCGTCAGGGATGGCGAGTGTGGAGTCGACGTTCCCGGAGAGCGCGAAGAACTTGCTCGGGTCTCCCGTGTCGGTGGTCAGCACTTCGTTGTTGCGATGGATCGCCTTGCGGCTGATCAGATCGATGGCCGGATTCGTCGAGGTGGGATTCTCCAGCGCCTCCTTCAAGAGGTCGCCCCAGTCCTTGTTCTCCAGGTAGCTGTCGCGGCCCTCCACTCGTGCGTTGGCGGGCCACATCCACGGATGGTCGGTGCGATTTCTGGTGTCGAGCAGAACGACGTTGGCGCCGGCCGCTCTGAACTGGTTATACGTGGACGTCGGCGACAGCTTGTCCCGATCAGCCATGCGCGATGTGCCGATCGCGCTGCTGAGCAGGTTCACGGCTTCGAGGTGGTCCTCGACGGAGGTGTCCCGTTGCTCTGAGGAGTCCGAGTCCGGCGGGACCGAGGTACGCAACTCGATGGTGACGATCTCGTCGGGATGGGCCCGGATCCACGCTGCGATCTGGTCGATCTCGCCCTTGCGGCCGGTGACGGGGTCGTCGAAGAAGAGGCCGCCCAGTGGACCACCGTGGTACGTGTACCACTTGCCGTTCTGCTTGCACAGCCGCAGATCGAGGTAGCGGGAGCCGCTGTTGAGCTGTTCCTTGATGGGCGTCATCTGCGTCACGGAGATCGCGGCTGCGATCTGCGGGTGGTCTCTGGCAAGCGTCGCTTCGCTGGCTGTGTCGCAGACTCCCGTCTTGTCGGTGATGCTCCATGAGCCCGCGTCGTGGCTGCCGGGCATCACGATCTTGTTGAGTGGCCGGTCCCCGATGATGTCCCTTGTCTGCCACATCCACTGGGAGAGGTTGAGGCTGTCGGGGTCCACTACTCTCTGACCCGGGGCAGCGGCGGCCGGACGCGGGGTTCCGGCGATGGTGAGGCTCGCGGTGAGTGTGGCCAGCACAAGCGTCGTGGCCATGCCGCGTGGGAGCGAGGTGCTGCGGGTCATATGTGTGTGCCCAATCTGATCTTGAGTCATGGCGTTGAGGAGGCGTCTCGCGCCGGCTTTGGAAGTGTTGTGGAAGCGCTCCCAAGCCTGGGCTGCGGGCTGAACTTACGCACCGTCAGCCCGGTCGGACCAGTCGGATGCTTGAGCCAAGGATTCTCTGACGATGCCTTCCGGACGATCACCTCCCGGGCGGGCCGAGGTGATGAAAATGCTTCAGCGCAGGTCAGCGGCACGCTCTGAAGGAAACATCCGCTCATGTACGGCACCCGCCCGTACGGCGAGGAAGTGCGCACCAGGCACGAGCACTTCATGCGCTCGCGTACCTTGCAACCCGGCTGCTCAAGCGGGATGCGCGGCGCCGAGGGTGCCCGTTGCGTCGGGATCGAGTGTGATCGGTTCGCGCCCCATTGGCGCACTGTCAGATCCGGTGCACTTCCAAAGGCGCCGGAGAAGCGACAGTTGGCACCCGCCGCCGGTCTCGATCTAATGATCTACCGGCCCTGAGCCTGGCCGATGCGCCACAGGCTGGTGCAGGCTGCGACGTCGTGATCGTCAGGGCCGGATGAGCCTCCTGCTGTGCCAGAGCCGAGTTGTGCCAGCGGTGCACTGGCACTGCGCCCCGGCCGCCCCCCAACTGGCCAAGAACTGTGACTCTGCGTCAGGCCGAGGGAGAGGGCGGACGCAGAGTAGCCCGGTTGAGGGCTGCTCCTGCTGGTCACACCCGAACGACGGCGCGGGTCTGCGCGACGCGTAGGCGGGTGCCCGTCTCTCTCCCCTAAGGAGCGCAGTTCGAGCCAGCAGAGCGCGGGACAGCTGCACTGCGCCGACACCCGCGCTACTCGGTGCTACCGTATAGCGGTACTCGTTGATACGGGGTACCGCTCTGGTGGGAGGGGCCGCGATGGACGATCTGACGGAGATGCTCAAGGGCACGCTCGAAGGATGCGTGTTGGAGATCATCAACAGGGAGGAGACCTACGGCTACGCCATCACGCGGCAGCTGAACGAGCTCGGCTTCACTGATGTCGTCGAGGGGACGGTGTACACCATCTTGCTGCGGCTGGAGCGCAACAAGCTTGTCCAGGTGGTGAAGCGGCCATCGGGGATGGGCCCGCCACGCAAGTTCTACTTGCTCAACGACGCCGGACGCGAAGAGCTGGCGAGGTTCTGGGTGAAGTGGCAGTACCTGTCATCGCGGATCACCAAGCTCAAGGAGGGCGGGGAATAAACTTCTGGGAGAAGATCACCGGCAGCGAACTCACCCGGCAATGGAAGGCGTTCGAAGCCCGGGCGCAGGTACTTCCGGACGATCACCGGGCGGCGTGGGATGAGATCAAGGTTCATCTGCTTCCCCATGGCGACTTCACCGGCCGCAACCTCATGCCGATCCTCGACGCCGCCCTGGCGTTGCTCGAGGAGACAGCGGCCGACGGGCAGAGCGCCCGGGATGTCCTGGGCGAGGACATCCCGGGCTTCTGCAGGGCGCTGGCCGGCGGAGAAGGCGCTCGCACCTACCGCGACCGGTGGCGCGCGCAGCTGAACGACAACGTCGCCAGGAAACTGAACCGGCTGGGAGGCTGACGTGAGCATCCAGGACATCATCGAGGGCAAGAAGCAGTGGCGGGCCCACATGGCCCGCGTCAAAGCACTCCCGCCGGACTACCGCATCGTCTACAAGGAGATGCAGAAGTACCTGTTCAAGGTCGGACCGGTCGCCCTGACGGAGGGGCCGCTACTGCCCGGGATCGTCGACTTCTTCGAAGAGGGCGTCACCGCCGGCAAGGGCGTGCTGGAACTCATCGGCAGCGATGTCGCCGCCTTCTGCGACGACCTCATCAGAGACTCCCGCACCTACGCGGACCTCTACCAGGAAGCCATCCGTCCCGGTTCCGGCACGGCCGGGAAGTAGCCCAGGCCGTCCGAAGCAGCGGGCGATCCGGCCTGTCACTCACTGACTGACCACGCGGACCCTGTGATCGCTCCCGAAGGGGACCACTGGGCCGGGTCCGCTCCCGCTCGATCGGGGCGCGGGTCAACCGCGCGCGACCTCTTACGATCGAACCCGCGGGCGGCTCCCGGCAACCCACCACCGACCCGCCGACGGGCCGCACTACGGCTTCGTTGGCACGGGCTGGCAAGAGAGAGACGGGAGGGGATCGTCGTGGCGACCATGCAGCCACCCCCTGCCGGCACGGGGCCGGCCCTTACAGCCACGAGCCGGTGGGCGAGCTGGTGCAGCGTGCCTCGCAGCAACTGACGGACCTGGTGCGCGGCGAGATGAAGCTCGCGCAGGCGGAGATGAAGGAGAAGGGCAAGCGTTACGGCAAGGGGGGAGGCCTGTTCGGCGCCGCCAGCATTGTCGGCTTCCTGATGCTGCAGGCGCTGGTGGCCGCCGCGATCGCCGCGCTGGCGGTGCCGCTGCCGGTGTGGGCAGCGGCGTTGATCGTGACCGCGGTGCTGGGTGTGATCGCCGCTGCGATGGCCCTGGCCGGCAAGAAGCAGGTCAAGGAGGGCGCCCCTCCCGCCTCGGAGAAGACGATCGACAGCGTGAACGCCGACGTGGCCGAGATCAAGGAGAGTGCACAGCGATGACCCAGCCGCCCCACGACGAGCCCACCGCTGCCGGACCTGAGGAACTGCGCGAGCGGGTCGAGGAAACCCGCCAGGAGCTCGGGCAGACGGTCGAGGCGCTGGCGGCCAAGGCCGACCTCAAGGCCTGCGCCCAGGACAAGGCGGTGGAAATCAAGCTGCAGGCCGCCGCCAAGGCCGGGGAGCTGAAGGCCAAGGCCGCCCAGGCGGTCGGGCAGGTCCGCGAGAAGGCGGCCCAGGCCGGTCAGGTGTGGGAGGGCAAGGCGCCCGAGCCGGTACGCAACAAGACGGTCCAGGGCGCGGAGCTGGCGCGGGACAACCGCAACGTGCTGCTGGTGGCAGCCGGTGTGGCCCGTCGTGGTGTGGCTGGCTTGCCGCCGCAGGAAGGGGTGAGCGAAGCGGAAGCCTCGAAGAACGCCTGCAAGCCTGTCGGCCTCGCCCTGGGGGCCGTCAGAGGCACCGCAAAGGCAGCCGCAGACGCAGCCGAAGAACACGTGCAGTGCTACTGGCAGACCCTTCAGCAACCACCCAGCCATCCCGGCTGACCCATGCGCCCACCCGTTATGCAGGACCGTGCCCGTAACCGCACAGGGAAGTCGACGTCGCGGAAGGCTTCGTGGATGTCGTCGCGTCGTTCCCACGGATGCGCAGGCGGCGGAAGCCGTGTAGCCAGGCGATCGTGCGCTCGACGACGTAGCAGAAGATGCCCAGGCCGGTGCCGTGGGGCTGGCCGCGTTCGGCGATGACCGAGCGGATGCCGCAAGCCCAAGGCAGGCGCCGGTACTTGTGTCGTGGTCGTAACCGCGGTCGGCTAGGAGCGCGTCGGGCCTGTGCCGGGGTCGGCCGACGAGCCCGGCCACGGCCGGAACCTTGTCGAGCAGCGGGATCGGCTGGGTGACGTCGTTGCGGTTTCCGCCCGTCAGTGACACCGCGAGTGGGGCAGGTACTCCCACCGGATGCAGGTGTGCAGCACCAACAGGAGACCGCACAGCCCCCTGCCGGTCCGGCACCGCGGCCGGCCCGCCACCAGCTCGGACCCGGCTCGGGGCAGCACGGCTCAATGCAACCACAGTTCGTCCGAAGGCCGTCCGGGTCCGATCGCGACCGAGGGCACCGCCCCGTTCGGTGCCGAAGGGCTCAGCGGCTTCCACGCCGGGACGCCGGCCAACCAGGTGGGGCTGCCAGAGGTCGCGGAGGCCGTCGCGTTCCTGGCAAGAGGCGGCGCCGAGTACATCCACGGTGTCGTGCCGGTCGACGGCACCCATAGCTATACATCGCGTCTATACGTCATGTGTATAGTGCGCTGAGCCCGACTGTGACAAGTCCAACAATGAACGCGAGGCCATCATGGCGACAACCAACGCCCCGGAGAAGCTGACAGAACCCAGTAGTGCTACCAGCGGGCAGGGCACCGCTCTGGCAGCCGCGACAGCAGGTGGATTGCTGCTGGGCATCCTTACCAACCTGACCCAAGGATGGCTTCCGGGAGCTTGGAACCAACTCGCCAACTCCGGCGCCATATGGTCTGCCTCGGCTTTCATCGCCGGAGTCCTGCTCGCGCGCCGAAGCACTTTGCTCCAGGCTGCAGTCGGCGGGCTGGTCGCGGAGGCCGGACTGGTCGTGGGGTACTACGGCTATGCCGAGTTCGGCCGCGAGGGCATGGGCTCGCCGGTCTTCCCGCTCGTCTGGCTCACCATGGCATGTGTGGCGGGGCCGCTGTTCGGCGTCGCGGGACACTGGTGGCAACGTGGCAAGGATGCCTGGCGCCGCGTCATCGGCCTCGCCGCGCTCGCCGGACTCTTCGGGATGGAAGGAGTCATGTACGCCTGGGACCTGCACTACACACCGCAGGCGGTGGCCTGCTTCGCGGCTTTTGCTCTCATCCCGCTGCTCATGGCCCGAACGCACCGGGAGCGGGCCCTGACCCTGGTGGCAGCCGTGCCCTTTGCACTCCTGGCTTACTCGATCGTCATAGTGCCCCTCCAAGCGGTTTCCATCTGAGGTGGATTCCTTCTCGCGCCAACCCAGCCACCAGGTCCGTGTTCCGGCTCTCCAAGCCGATGGCCCCGGCGGCCGTCTGGCAGCTCGTCCGCGGAGTCGAGCACTGCCCGGGACAGATCGAGCAGGCTAGAATATCCAAGCGGTGCAGGATCTACTCGTGGAGCTGACCCCAGACACCGGCTCTCGACCAGATCAGGAACCTGCGATGGGCCATCGACTACGGAGGCAGCGCCTGCCAGGCGCATCCGCTGACCAGGACGTAGATGGTCGCCGCGAGCAGTGTCTCATCAGGCGTATCCTGCATCCCATCGGCCTGCGGCCGTACCTTGGACGGCGGGATCAGCGGATCCGCGATTCCCACAACCCGTCCGGAACAATCCAACTCCATGCATCCGGCCCCATGCCCGGGCCAACGAACCCGCCCCGCATAGGACACGGCCTAAGAGCTCGTAACACGATCTTGTTGAGGTCCGCGCAAGCAGCCGCCGCCTACTGCCTCTACCTCCACCACCTGGCACTGGGGGAGGGGGACACCGCCGACTTCTGGCACCGGCAGACCGACGACGTCCAGCCCCCACCCCAACCCCCAGCGTTCGACGACGGTGGCACCTGGCACCCGGCAGAACACCGCATCACCAGCACGACCACGACCCACTTCATGCGGGTCCTTGGCCACCTCGCCAAGCAGACCGTCCGCTCCCGGCCCGCCGGAGTCAGCAAACTCATGGCCTACATCCCCACGGCCGTCACGGCCGGCTACCTCCGTGAGCCAGACACCGAGCTCCCGCTGCCCGGCCACGAGTTCGCCCGCCGCATCAACAGCCTCCTTGCCGCAGCCGACCACCCCTCCATCTGGGACAGCCGCCCCAGCCGCCCTGCCCCCGGTCCGTTCACATCCCCGGACACCAGAGCGGTCGACCGTGAGCACAGGCAGACGACCCCCGAGCAGATGGGCACCGCGAAACGCTGAACATCACAAAGGGCACCTCGGATGGCCACACCGCGAGCCCCGGAGAAGAAGCCGCCCCTGGGCCAGAGTCTCTTCGTTCACGCTCGACCTGCCGGACTACTCGATGTCAGGCCGCCAGGACGTCTCGCAACTCGCGTACGACGTGCTCGCGGTGGTGCTGGGCGGGGATCGCCTCGTACAGGTCCAGGGCGCGGCGGCGGACCAAGCCGGTGCGGTAGTGGACGGGCAGCTCTGTCAGGGCGTCGACCGTACGACGGCAGGCCTGCTCGGTGTCTCCGTCGTGATGGGAGCAAGCAGCCGCGTCGATGTTCAGCAGGGTGCGCGTCATGGTGCTGGTCGGCGCGGACAGCTCCAGCGCCCGCTGCTGGCTCTCGAAAGCGCGGCGGGTGTCCCCGAGCGTGGTGAAGGCGTGGCTGAGGTGGACGTGGTGCTTCTGTTCGCCGTACGTCAGCCAGGTGTCCGACCGCTCGCCCTCGAGGAGTCGTTCCATGAGGGCGTCGGCGTCGGCGAGCGCCTGGCGGGCCTGCTCGCTCTGGTGGTTGAGGGCGTAGGCGCGGGCGGCGACCGCGGCCGCCCGCGTCGCCGCAGCGGTCGGCCGGGTGCCGGCGATGCGGCGGGCCTGTTCGGCGAGGCTGGCCGCTGCCCCCGGAGCGCCGTAGTTGAGAGGCACCATCGCCTCACGGGCGAGGACCCAGGCGTGCAGCTGCTGGTCGCCGGATTCGGCGGCGGCCCGAGCGGCGGTGGCGAACCACGCGCGGGACTCCTTCCGGCTGCCCAGGTCGTGTAAGACGATCGCGGTCATTCCGGCCATCTGCCCGGCCGTCCGGCACAACCTGGCCCGGACCGGTGCGGGCTGCGGGATGGTGAGCAGCGGACGCAGACCAGCGAAGTCCGAGACCAGATCGGCCAGGACATGGGTGGGGGCTTGGCCGTGGTAGCCGTACCCGTAGCTCTCGGCTGCGGCCTCGAGGTCGGCCAGGTCCTGGGGCGTGTCGGGGGAGAGGGTCTCGTCGACGTCGGTCCGGGCGGCGGTGAGGGCGGCGAGTGCCGGGGCGGTGAGGCCGGCGGCGAGCGCGCCACGCAGCATGTTGCGGCGCTTCATCGGGTCATCTCCATGGTCGGACTCCGTGCCGAGGGCGGCGGTGTCCTCCCAGACACCTCACGTTGCTGTGCCGTCAAGTTCAGGGGATGAGTCCTCCGTTCACGGCGCGGAGGTAGAGCCGCTGGTGCCACTCGTTGGCGTCCGGTCCGGGGCCGGCGGCCAGGACGGGGTTGGGGCCGGTCTCGATGAGGTGCAGGAGCGTCCAGGCGACGCCGTAGCAATCGTCGGAACCGAAGCAGGAGACGAGTGCTCGGGCTTCTTCTCCCGTGACCGGCTTAGGGATCGCTTCGAGTTGTGCGACGCGCCTGTCGATCTCTTCTTCGCTCGCGTCCCAGTCGGGTAGTGGGCCGTCAGTGACGAACGCCTGCACTTCGGGTCTCATGGGCCGAATGATCGGCTGCCTTCGTCACTGCGGGCAAGGCGTCGCGGCTGGTCAGGCTGCCGCTACCTCGGCAAGCGAAACCGTCGGGAACGCGGACTGTTCGTCGAAGAGCTCGCGCTTCTGGAGGCAGTGGTAGAGCTGGCCGATCATGCGGTTGAAGAGGTTCCGCTGGGCCGCCGCGTGCCAGTCGCCTTGTTCGCGTCGGCGCCTGTAGTGGGCGTTGGCACCGGTGGATGCCCGTAGGGAGGCGAAGGCCCAGAGGTAGCCGGCGTGGTTGAGCCGGTCGTTCTTGACCCAGCGTCGGGTGATGGCGGACTTCTTGCCGGAGGCGCGGGTGATGGGTGAGGAGCCGGCGTAGGCCTTCAGGCCTCGTGCGTCGGCGAAGCGGGTGCGGTCGTCGCCAATCTCGGCCAGGACGCGGGCGGCGAGGCGAGCTGGATGCCGAGGCCGGGGAAGCTCAGCAGGATCTCGGCGTCCGGGTGTTGCGGGAAGGCCTCTTCGACCGCTTCGGCGAGCTGGTCGGCGGCGGTGCAGGCGGCGTCCAGCTGGATGAGGAGGGCGAGCATCTGCTTGCCGAGCGCGTCCTCGACCAGCAGGGGCTGGTGGGCCCACTCGCCTCGGAAGACTTCGCGGAGGCGTTCGGCCTCGGCCTCGATGCCGCGCTGGCGGCCGGCTCGCTTCAGCGCGGCCTGGATCTGGGTGCGGGTCAACCTCGCGGCCCGGGCCGGGGTCGGGGCGGTCTTGAGGAGCTCGCGGGCCTCGGGCCGGCACAGGCCGTTGGTCCAGGCAGCGAAGGCGGCCAGAGCGGCGGGGTAGTACTCGCGAAGCAGGGAACGGAGCTGGTTGGCGAGCTGCTGGCGGTTCCAGAGCGAGTCCTGCTGGGCACGGGCGAGAACGGTGATCGCGCGGCCGAGGTCGCTGTCGTCAGGCAGGGGCCGGTGGGCGTGCATGTCGGTGCGGAGGATATTGGCCAGGACGAGCGCGTCGCCGGGGTCGGACTTCTTGCGCGAGACGCTGTGCCGGTCGCGGTAGCGGGCAGCTGCCATCGGATTGATGGCGAACACCTTGCGCGCGCCTGTTCGCAGGACGGCCACCAGCAGGCCGCGGGAGGTCTCGATCGCGACCGGGATCGGATTCTCGGCGGTGTCGCCGTATTCGGCGAGCAGTTCCAGCAGGATCTTGTAGCCAGCCGCGTCGTCAGTGATGTGCCGCTTGGCGAGCAACTGGCCGGTGTCGTCGACGAGGGCGACGTCGTGGGTTCGTTCAGCCCAGTCGATTCCGCAGTAGATCAAGATGCCCCTCCCCAGATTCCGGTGTTTGCGCTGGTCACGAGCGCATGCGGGCCACGCAGCGACCTAATCCCAGGCCTCGACCGCACCACGGCCGGGCCGCCACCTCACTAGCCGTTCGTGGCACCAGCGCATCCCACGGGCCTCGGTCTGCGCGAGAGCTCGAACGGCTCGGGCATCGCGAGAGGTCGCCGTGGGACGGGCTCGCACTACCAACACCAACGAGTGATCAACGCGTGGGTGTTGACGCTTGGCGGCACTGGGCGTCGCCGCTCTGGGAGGAGGCTTCCTGGCCCGGGTTGCGCTAGGCGTCCGCCCAGCACCGACGGGCGCCAACACCGCTCGTGGTGGCGGCCACGGAGACGCCGAACGCCGCCCCTCTACGTAGAGGACCATCGTCCTGGTGGGTGTTAGGCATCCGTCCGACGCCCACGTGACCGCCACCACTCGCCCTGACCACGTACCGATCTACGTTGAGGCCTTCACGGCCCGGCTGCACTTGGATGTCACGGTCTGGTACTCGAACGCTCTGAGAAGCACCCGCTCCTGCGGAACGCTCATAACTACGGATTAGGGTTGCGCAGCGAGCCCTAGGAGGCACCGGGAATGCGCAGACCGCTGGAGATTCGCTCGACAGTTGCCAGCGCGGTGACAGTTGCGGTGCCCCGGGCGATCTGGCTGACTCGCTCGGACTTGAGCGCGCACGCCTCCGCGATCCGGTTGTAGGAGATCCCCTCGTCGTGCGCCATGGCGAACACCGTGGTGGAGTCGCGCTCGCGCAGGGCCCTCACGAACGTGGGGTCGGCGAGCAGACAATGCGGCATCTGGGCGGGTGGCGGCGGTAAGTCGTCCACAAGTCCCCCTGAAAGCCCGTAGAGTGACGCCGCGTCAGCCTGACGACCATACCCACCATGGGGGCCCATGACGGGGTTATCGCCAGCCGTTCTCGTGGCTGTACTAGCGGGTGTCGCGGCCGTGCCGTCAGGGCTCGGCCGACGCGAGGTGGTACGCCGCCTTGAGGCGACGCCGGTGGTCGACGAGAGCCTCCTTCAGGTGCTGAACGAGCTGCTGGAGGAGCCCTATGCCTATGACATCGACGACAGCAGGCACATCGTCGGGGTGACGTCCGTGCCGGGCGGTTGCATCGTCACCCAGCCCTGGGGATACGCGCCGCACATGCCTGGCGTGCTGGCCCGGCTGTCCGCGGGCACCGTCTGCTACGGCCTGTACGCCAACCCCAAGAGCGGCAACCAGGGCAGCATCGCCCGGCACGGAATCCTCGAGGCCTCAGACCTGCACCCCGGCGGAGGACCGAACGAGGACGACACCGCTGAGCAGGTCCTCGCCTCCTGCCTCTACCAGCACCAACCCATCGCCTACGCCTGCGCCTTCGCCGGCCTGCGCGTTGCCGACCGGCGCGCGGTGACCGGGCCGCCCGATGTGTGGATCGAACTGCCCCGCCGCGACTACTGGAATCTGTGACTTCGTTAGAGGCTTCTGGCATGACGGTGGAGGAACGGCCGCGCCCCGGCCGCCCAGTGGCCCGGCCGTGCTGAGCGCTGGGCGGCGCCGACCACCACCGTGCACGAAGCGGTGCCGTCCGGCGGAGCAATGTCCGCCGCCCTGGAGCACGCTGGCGATGCGCAACGAGCCGAATACCGGGCACTGCCGGACGCTCGAACTACGCTTCGAAACATGAGCGCCCCTGCCCCCAACCGGCCCCGTTCGATCCGCACGCCTTCCCCGCCGATCTGATCGCCGCCCAGCGCCAGGCCGCCGAGCTGTACGCCGCCCTGCACACCCACCAAGCCGTGCTGCCGGGGTCGCGTGAGCCGCACCCCGGGTGGCCGGAGGAGACCGAGCGGGGCCGGGAGCGCTCCGCCCGGCCGGCGTCGCCCGGCTGGACGGACGAGCAGGCCGGCCAGTTCGACCGGATCCTGGCGGAGCTGCGCGAGGCCACCGCCGCGGTGCAGATGCACCCGTGGTGGAAGCGCTGCAAGGACGAGGGCATCGAGGGCCCGGCCATCGTCCGGGCCCGGCAGGCGCTCAAGCACGCCGACGGCGCGGTCCCCCTGGCCCGCGAGGACGTCGACGCCGCTGCTTGAGCAGCCCGAGCACGGCCGTTCCTGTTCCACCGCGGGCCGGGGAGCCCTTGAAGGGATACAGGGCGGCCTCCGAGGCCCGGCGGAAGACGTCCTCGCCCTCGCCCAGCCGGGTTCGCACGTGCAGGGGACGGAAGCCCGGCGGGCAGAAGCCCTCGTCGCGGGTGGCGCCGACATCGGCGTAGCTGAAGTCCTCGGAAGACATGGTCACCAAGACTAGGGCGGTACCCGGACCGGCGTTCGGTCCGGGTACCGCCCCAGGGTCGTGCCTCGGTCAGCCGACGTTCACGGCGGACCAGGCGTCCGCGACCGCCTTGTACTCGGTGCTGGACGCGCCGTACAGGGCCGACGCGGCGTTCAGCGTCGCCGTGCGGGCCTGCGCGTACTTCGTCGTCGACGTCATGTACGTCGTCAGCGCCTTGTACCAGATCTGCAGCGCCTTGGTGCGGCCGATGCCGGTGACCGTGGAGCCGTTGGACGTGGGGGAGTTGTAGGACACGCCGTTGATGGTCTTCGCGCCGCTGCCCTCGGACAGCAGGTAGAAGAAGTGGTTGGCGGGGCCGGAGGAGTGGTGGACGTCCACCCCCCCGAGGCTGGAAAACCAGCTGTCTTTGGACGCGCCGTCCTTGCTCGGCTTGTCCATGTAGCGCAGCGGGTGGCCGTCGTCGTTGATGTCGATCTCCTCGCCGATGAGGTAGTCACCGATGTCGGAGGAGTTGTTGGCGAAGAACTCCGCGCCCGCGCCGAAGATGTCGGAGGTGGCCTCGTTCAGGCCGCCGGACTCGCCGCTGTAGTTCAGGCTGGCCGTGGCCGAGGTCAGGCCGTGGCTCATCTCGTGCGCGGCCACGTCGAGCGAGGTCAGCGGGTTGGTGTTGCCCGAGCCGTCGCCGTAGGTCATGCAGAAGCAGCTGTCGGACCAGAAGGCGCCGACGTAGCTGTTGCCGTAGTGGACGCGCGAGTAGGCGGCCTTGCCGTCGTTGCGGATGCCGTTGCGGCCGAAGGCGCTCTTGTAGAAGTCCCAGGTGATCTGGGCGCCGTAGTGCGCTTCGGCGGCGGCGGTCTCGGCGTTGGACGGGTTGCCCGTGCCCCAGATGTCGTCGGCGCCGGAGAAGAGGGTGCCGGTGCCGGAGGTGCCGCGGTTGAGGTTGTACGTCTTGTGGCCACTGCGGGTGCCGTCCGTCAGGTTGTACGTCGACCCGGACTTGGTGGTGCCGAGCGTCACCGTGCCGCTGTACATGGTGTTGCCGGTGCCGGTCTCGATGCCCTGGTACTCGTGGAGCTTCTCGCCGGTGGCGGCGTGGGTGACGACGTGCAGTTCGTTCGGGGTGCCGTCCTTCTGGAGGCCGCCGACGACGGTCTCGTAGGCGAGGACCGGCTTGCCGCTCACGGCCCAGATCACCGTGCGGGGAGCCGCACTCACCACGGTCTTGGCCGAGCCGGCCGCCTTGGCGAGGGTCACGGCCTGTTTCTCCGCCGTGCCGGCGGTGACCTCGGGCCTGAGGGAGGCGACCTTCGGGGCCGCCTTGGTGGCTCTGGTGACGCCCCTGGCCGCGCCGGACTTCGACTCGTGCACCACGAGGTCGCCGCCAAGGACCGGCAGGCCCGCGTAGGTGCGCTCGTAGCGGGTGTGGACCGAGCCGTCGGCGTCCTTCACGACGTCCTTGACGACCAGCTTCTCCCGGGCGCCGAGGCCTATCTCGTCGGCGGTCCGCGTGGCGTCCGCCTGCTGCTCCCGGATCAGCGCGGTGCGGGCGGGCACGGAGAGCAGGACGGGGGCCGCGGCGAGGGCCGGCTTGCTCGCGGAGTCCGCGGCGGCGCTGCTGCCGGAGGTCAGACCGGTCGTGAGCAGGGCGCCGGCGGCGACGGCGGTGGCGATGGCGAGCGAGGCGCGCTTTTGACGCGCGTAGACAGGCCTGGACACACTAGCTCCTCGATGTGGGGGAAGTGCTGCGGTGCTGTGCGGCGTGGGGGTTGCCCGCCTCGGGAGGTGGAGGTGTTGCTGTGGGGTAGCTGTGGAGCAGTCGTCACGGGAGCGTGGCAGGGGACCGCGCTTTCTGTCAGGAGCGCGTCAACACTATGGCCGGAAACGGTTCGTTGACCGGAAGTTCATGTTCGCTATACGAACGCTTCGCCCGGCCGGTCCGGACGTGACGCGCCGGACGGGCCGGGGTGGACGGGCCGGGGCGGGCGCGTGGCCTCGAAGGTCCCGTTCGTCGGTGACTCGTTGAAGAAGCCACTCAAGTCCGCGGCCGAGGCCGGCACGAGTCTCTCCGATGCCGGATGAAGGCGCTTTCGGCTCTGGGCTACACCTGCCGAGCAGCGCCGCAAGATGCGGCGTGGATACGAACCGCACGCGCTGAGTGGCGAACACGGGTGAGCCCCTCCACGCGCGACGAATCCGGCTACTGGGTCATGGTCGCTGACACGTCCACGGACGAAGAGCGTGACCTTGATGCGCACGGCCCGGCCATGGCCTGGATCTACGGAGACGTGGTGCATCACGACCCAGAGCGACGCAAGGAGGGCGACACCTTCGGACTGCGCGACCGGTTTCGCGCCGCTGTGCCTCTGGTGGCTTGGGCGATGGTCGGCACGATCGAGCTCCTGAACTTCGTCCGGGCGCTGAACAAGGCCGGGATGCTCAACCTTCGGAAGGAAGTGTTCGACGAGCAGGTCGCATTTAAATCGACCATGTGGGAAGAGCGTGCCGAGATGTACTACGCACCCGTCGGCGCTCAACCTCCCTCGCTTGCGAGTTCTCCCATGCCCGAGGGATGGCTCCCTCTGAGCAAGGCATCTGACCTGTCGGTCTTCCGTCACCGCATTGCGGGGCAACTCTTGAACACGGAGAGCGCACCATCCATGACGTACCTCCCCTCACCCGAAGAGGTCGAAGCCGCCCGCACGCCCGCCGGCGGCTGGAAGCGAGATCAGCTCGCCGCCTGGGGCGTGCCGTGGCCCCCGCCGAGGGGTTGGAAGGACGAGCTGGCCGAACGCTGGAAGGCCGCCCGCCCGGCCGGACCGCCGGCGCCCTCGCCCACCCCGGCCCCGGCCGACTTCGCCCAGGACACGCTCGACTTCGGCTGACCCGACGACAGCGGGAACCGAACAGGATTACCCTGCCCGGCCTCGCTGCTCGTTCCCGGCTGCTCACCGGCTGAGTCGGATGCGCGGCCCTCACGCGTACTCGAGGTTGTCCAGGAAGACGGTCCCCAGCTCCTCCTACTCCTACAGCGCGCACTTCCGCGGCGCCGCTACGAGAGCTCACACCCGCCGGCCCGCACAGCGGGCCGGCGCGGGCTCGGGGCTCCGCTCCTGCCTTCGGCCCGGGCCGCCCCGGCCCCGGCCCCGCTCCACCATCGTTGCCCCGGGATGATCCACGTTGACGCTTGGTCACGCCTACGGGCCGATGTGCCGGAACGAGCCTGGTCCCCACCCCGCCAGCAAGTAGGAGCAGCGGGGACGGAACGTCAGCCCGGTCAGGAGGGGCGCCGCTCCCGGTCGCGGGGCGCGTAGTGGCGTGTGAGGGGTGCTCCCATCCCGTCCGCCGTCGACCCAGGCAGAGCCGAGCGGGCGCGGCCCATGGCGTCCAGGTCGTTCGTACAGTGGCGCGCTCCACCTGGACGCCATGAACCACGCCCGCTCCACGGTGTGTGGGTCGACGGCGGACGGGATGGGAGCCGGGGAGGGTTGTGGTGCAGCGGACGCGGCTGACGTCGGCGCTTCAGTTCTCGGGCGAGTCCGCTTCGGCGTGCTCGGCAAAGACCTCGCGTGCCACGGCGTAGCTGTCAAACGCGCGAGCCACACCCGCGTAGACGGCCATCTGGATGAAGGCTTCGACGATCTCCTCTTTGGTCACGCCATTGTGTAGAGCGATACGCAGCTGGCCCCGAAGCGGCTCGAGGATGCCCAGGCTCGCCGTGATGGTGACCGAGATGAGTGCACGGGTGCGAAGGTCGAGGTGCTCGCTGCGAGTCCACGCGTCATTGAAGGCGTGTTCGGTCGCGATCCGTGTGAAGTCGTAGGCGTTGTCGGGTTCCGTCGGCCTTGGATTGACATACGGCGCCAGGCTGAAACCAAGGATCTTCTCGGCGTTGTTCAGAGCGCGCGTGTAGTCAGCGTTGTGTTCCGTCATGGCGCCATTCTGCGCGCTGCCGACCCAAGGCTATTAGACCGGCGCACGACGCTCGGACTAGTCCACTGTGTTGGGTTGTCAAGAGCGCCCCCTTTCGCTGACACCAGTACCTGACACCAACAGAGCTGGACAGCAACAGACACGGTCGAACCTCGACGGACAACTAGTCAAGGCGGGAGACGAGTCGGTCGGCGTTCAGGGGCGCCATGATCGACCTGATGTCCCAGGCGAGTGGTGCCCCGGGCTGCCTACGGCGGGCCCAGGAGGTCCTGGACGAAGGCGTCGGCGGTCACCTCACGGCCTTCGGGCTCTTCACCGGCAGCGAGTCCTCGATCTCGGTGTCGTGGTCGAGGTTCTTCGGCGACACCCGCGCCTTTGGGTTGGCGGGGCTACGGGTGGCCTGCCAACGGGTGCCGGAAATGCGGAAGGTCAGCCGGATCTGGGCGCAGGGTGAGGCCGCAGGACCGCCGGTGGGAGCGTCAGGCCGCGCCGACGCCCTCCAGGAAGGTGCGGGCGACGAGGTCGGCCGCCTGCGGCGGCTCCAGCTCGGGGAACCGGTGTGCCGCGGTGTCGACCATTTCGTCCAGGACCGCACGCGCCCAGGCCGCGCCGACGTCGACGCGCAGGTACCCCTCGTCGATGGCTCGCTGGACGAACGCGTCCAGGCGGCTGCTCTGTTCCGTCCGGCGGGCGTTCGCCTCAGGGTCCTTCCGCATCATGCGCCGCGTGTCGACGGGCCATACGCGGCTGACGGGGATGATTCCCTCCAGGTAGCGGTGCAGGGCGACCGGGACGGGGGCCTCGGTGAGCCGGGCCTCGTCCAGAACGCGTTCGGCGGAGTCGAGCTTGGCCTGAAAGACGGCGCTGAGCAGGGCCTCACGGTTGGCGAAGCGGCGGTGCACGGTGGTGCGGTCCACCCCGGCGGCCGCGGCGATGGCCGCCATGGAGGTGCCCGGATCCTTTGCGAGGAGCCGGGCTCCCGCGTGGAGGACGGCGTTCAGGTTGCGTGCGGCGTCGGCTCTCATGGGCCTCAGACTCTATCCCTGTGCTCCATTAACACCATCATCAGAGACTTGTGAGAAGCAACACGCCTCAGAAGTGCAACATTCATGCTGCACTTCTAGTTGTCACCTCTACATTGGTGTTGCTGTCCTATTGGGCGGTGCAAGGGTCGACGAAACGAGGAACGCACGATGTCACGCACTTGGCTGATCACCGGCGGTTCACAAGGGCTGGGCAAGGCCCTGGTGCTCGCGGCTCTGGAGGCCGGGGACCAGGTCGTGGTCACCTCGCGCAAGCCGGAGGCGCTCGCCTCGCTGCGGGCGGAGTACCCCGAGCGCCTGTCGGCCGTGGCGCTGGACGTCACCTCCCCGTCCGATGCGCGCGAGGTCGTAGCCGCCGCGGTCGATCGCTTTGGCTCGATCGACGTGGTCGTCAACAACGCCGGCTACGCCACCAGCGGCTCGATCGAGGACTTTCCCGAGGACGAGTTCCGCGCCCAAATCGATGCCAACCTCTACGGCGTGGTCAACGTCACCCGTGCCGCGCTGCCGGTGCTGCGCGGCCAGCGGTCGGGCCACTTCGTGCAGATCTCCTCCATCGGCGGCCGCGTCGGCGGCACCCCGGGTCTGAGTGCCTACCAGGCCGCCAAGTTCGCCGTCGAGGGCTTCTCCGAGGTCCTGGCGAGCGAGGTCGCCCCCTTCGGCGTGAAGGTCACCATCGTCGAGCCGGGTGGCATCCGCACCGGTTGGGCCGCGGGTGCCGCCGAGCCGTCCGGTCCCGTCGCTCCCGACTACGAGGAGACGGTGGGCGCCTGGCTCGGCCGTTTCGCCGAGTACGCCGGCAACGAGCCCGGCGACCCCGCCCGCATGGCCCGCGCCATCGTCGGCGCCGTCGAGGCTCCGCAGCCGCCACGCCGCTTGCTGCTGGGCAGCGACGCGCTCGGCATCGCCATCCGCTCAGAGGAAGACCGTCTCACCGAGGCCAACGAGTGGGCCGAGGTAAGCCGTTCCACCGACTTCTCCGCCTGAACCCCGGCCGCCCCGAACGCGGGCCGTCCGCCCGATCCCACGGGCGTTCACCCGGACGATCGGGCTCCCCGCCTGATCGAACGAGGTGCCCCCCGATCCACTGGCGCGGCTATTCCACCATCGGCTCGATCGAGGCCGCGGTCCAGGCCCTCCGACCGTCGGCCGCCGCCGGCGGCCTTCGCGCAGTGTCCACCGGGCCCGTCCACCGGACCCGGCCCAGTAGCAGGAACAGCGAGCAATGACCAAGACCTTTCTGATAGCCGGGGCCGCAGGCGGGCTCGGCGGCCGTGTCGTCGAGGCGGCTCTCGCAGCCGGCCACAACGTGGTGGCGACGGATCTGGATGCCGACGCCCTGACCGTCCCGGACGGGCACCGTAACCGGCTGCGCGTGCGGGCGCTGGACGTGACCGACCCGGCGGCCGCCCGCGACACGGTCACGTACGCGGTCGCCGAGTTCGACACCGTCGACGTGCTGGTGAACAGCGCCGGCACCCGCGGCGTCGGCTCGATCGAGGACATGCCGGAGGACGAGTTCCGCCGCAACGTCGAGGTGAACTTCTTCGGCGTGGTCAACACCGTGCGGGCGGTGCTGCCGGTGATGCGCGAGCGCCGTTCCGGCAGCATCGTCAACGTCTCCACCATCGGCGGCCGCCGCGACCAGCCCGGCCTCGGCGCCTACCAGTCGTCCAAATGGGCCCTGGGCGGCTTCACGGAGATCCTCGCCCGCGAGGTCGCTCCCCTCGGCATCCGTGTCACGCTCGCCGAACCCGGAGGCATTCGCACCCCCTGGGCCGCCGCCCCGATGCCGATGCCCGCCATTCACGAGGAGTACGAGGAGACCGTCGGCGCCTTTGCCCGCACCTACAGCGCCAACCCGGATGTGATGCGCGGCGACCCCGCCAAGATGGCCGCCGTGATCCTGCGCCTCACCGAGGAGCCGGCACCGCCGGTGCGGCTCCTGCTCGGCTCCGACGCCGCCTGGCTCGCCCCGCAGATCACCGAGGCCCGCGCGGCCGAGGACGCCGCGTGGCGCGAGGTCAGCGTCTCCACCGACCTCGACGGGCTCGGCGACTTCGCCGACACCGCCGTCGCACGGATGGTCCGCCCCGCCGAGAGCTGAGCCGGGGCCGCCCCACCCGGGGCCGGCAACAGTCCCACACGGCCCGGCCGCACCGCTGTCCGGCCCACCCACTTCTGCACATCACCGGCCGGCGTGTCCCGAGCACGCCACCACGGACCCGGTTGCGCCGCAGACGACGGCTGCACCGGCGGACGCCCCGTCCGCCGAAGCGGCACCACCCTCCACGCGCCGTCCCATCGGCGTGCCCCAGGGACACTCCAGTCCCGCCAATCACCCGTACGAAAGAACCCGGAACCATGACTGTTCGCGACAAGCTCTACATCGGCGGCGCCTGGGTCGCCCCCAGCGACCCCTCCCTGCGGCTCGACGTCCACTCCCCGCACGACCAGTCCGTGCTGGGCAGCGCCGCCCAGGCTGCGCCCGCCGACGTCGACGCGGCCGTCACCGCCGCCCGCAAGGCCTTCGATCGGGGTCCCTGGCCGCACACCACCCCTGAGGAGCGCCAGGCTGTCGTCCGCCGCTACGACGGGCTGCGCGCCGCCCGCGCCGACGAGGTCGCCCACGCCATCTCCGTCGAGAACGGCTCGGCCGGCTGGTTTACCAAGGCAGGTCAGCCCTTCCTGACCCGTCAGGTGAAGGCGTACCTCAAGGCCGCCGAGGAGTTCGGCTGGGAGGAGATCATCGAGCCCTCTGACGAGTCGGTCACCTTCGACACCATCGTGCGCCGCGAGGCGATCGGCGTCGTGGCCGCGGTCATCCCGTGGAACTCGCCGTTCTCCGCCGCCACGGCGAAGCTGGTCCCGGCCCTGCTGGCCGGCAACACCGTCGTGCTGAAGGTCTCGCCGGAGAACTCCTTGAGCATGGCGCTCCTCGCCGACCTGTGGCACGAGGCCGGCCTGCCGGAAGGCGTCCTGTCCGTCCTGCCCGCCGACCGCGAGACCAGCGAGTACCTCGTATCCCACCCCGGCATCGACAAGATCTCCTTCACCGGCTCCACCGCCGCCGGGCGCCGCATCGGCTCCATCGCCGGTGACCACCTCAAGCGCGTCGGCCTGGAGCTGGGCGGCAAGTCCGCCGCCGTCATCATGGAGGACGCCGACCTTGACACCGTGATGCAGGGCCTGCGCTTCGGCTCGCTCGGCAACAACGGCGAGGCGTGCATCCTGCAGACCCGTGTCCTCGCGCCGCGCAGCCGGTACGAG
Source organism: Streptomyces sp. NPDC026246 (assembly GCF_055567995.1). Taxonomy (NCBI): domain Bacteria; kingdom Bacillati; phylum Actinomycetota; class Actinomycetes; order Kitasatosporales; family Streptomycetaceae; genus Streptomyces; species Streptomyces sp. NPDC026246. The sequence goes on from NZ_JBVHPJ010000018.1 coordinate 108,621, forward strand.
GAGGTCGTCGAGGCCGTCAAGACGATGGTCGAGTCCCTCAAGGTCGGCGATCCGGCCGCCCCGGACACCTTCATCGGCCCGATGATCCGCCGCGACCAGCAACAGCGCGTCATCGACTACATCAACATCGGGATCGAGGAGGGTGCCCGCCTGGTCACCGGCGGCCCGCAGATCCCCGATGGCCTGGAGAAGGGCAACTACGTCACCCCCACCGTCTTCGCCGACGTCGACAACTCCATGCGCATCGCCCAGGAGGAGATCTTCGGCCCGGTCCTCGTGGTCATCGCCTACGAGGACGAGGACGACGCGGTCCGCATCGCCAACGACTCCGAGTACGGCCTGTCCGGCGGTGTCTGGGGCAGCGACACCGAGCGCGCCCTGGCGGTCGCCCGGCGGCTGCGCACCGGTGGCGTCATCATCAACGGCGCCGGCAACAGTTTCGACGGTCCGTTCGGCGGCTACAAGGCCAGCGGCATCGGCCGTGAGTACGGCAAGGTCGGTCTGACCGGCTACGTCGAGCACAAGACCATCACCCGCACCCGCTGACCGATCGCCGGCCGAGGTCGCGAATCCCGGCCGGCGGTCCCGGCACCCCGGGGCTTTCCGCGAGCGGCAGTCCTGCGTGTGAGTGGGCGGTGGAGTGGCAGTGGGTGGGCGTCAGCGGGCTCGTGATGTGGGTGTCCTGGTAGTGGGTGCAGGACGGGGTTGTGGTCGCTGTCATGGGGTGACCAAGCGGCTGTTGTGGTGTGCCTAGCAGGTTGGTTGCTGGCTGTCATGGGTTTCGCTGTTCCTGTGGGAGGGGCAGGCGAGGTCGGGTGGGCTGGGCCGTATGACGGCTCAGGGGGTTCGGCGGGTGAGCCCGAGGCGAAGATGCCCTCATGAACACCACCATGCGCAGCTACGGCTTCACCGGGACCGACCCCGGCGGCGCCCGCCGCGCCTCGGCGGTCGCCTATGACACGATCAGCGCCGACCGGCGCGAGCAGGAACTCGAAGAGGTCGGCGCCACCAGCATCAGACGCCTGCCCGTGGCGCCCGGGCAGCTGCCGGACATAGAGACCTGACCCGACCGCCCCACCCACCGGACCCGTCATCGCTCCCCGGGGTGATTGCGGACCCGGCCGCGTGCCCGCTCGACCGATGCACGGGTTAGCCGCCCATGCGACCTCTTGCGATCACGTCGGCCCTCACCGCGGCGGCTGCCCTCCTGCTGCCGGCCCCCTCGGCGTATGCGGCAGTCACGATGAGCGCCCACGACACGAACGAGGAAGTGACGATCTCCGTCAAAGGCCAGGGCCTGCACGTCGACATGATCACCGTCACCAGCAGCCGGCACCGCACATCCGAGGCCTTCCTCGTCTACCGGCACACCGGCTCCGCCGCGACCCGGGTGAACGTCACCCGCTGGAAGACAGCCCGCTTCCACACCGCCGGGGTGACCCGGTTCGCCGCTACTTCCTGGAAGGTCAACGCCAGGTTCCCCCACGGGACGTGGCTGTGCGCAGCGGCCAGGCAGTCGCCCGGCAATCCCTGCATCCGTGTCCACCGCTGAGCACCAGTGCGCCCGGCCGCACGGTCACGTGTGGGGACCGGGCACTGTGCCAGGACGGAAGCAGCAGGCGAGGCGGCCCCTAGGTCGTGTCCGTAAAGTCGATGGCTCGTTGCTCCGTTCGTGGTGCGTCGACATGAACTGACGGATGAGTCGTGGGCGTTGATCGCTCCGT
>NZ_JBVHPJ010000019.1:0-106493 GCF_055567995.1 Streptomyces sp. NPDC026246
GCCGTGCGGACGCTCGGCCGTCCCCTCCGACCGCGGGAAGAACTCGTACCACGACCCGTACAGCGCCCGCTCCCGCTCCACCAGCAACGGCATCGAATCGCTGCTCGTGACGGGGTCGCGCAGCGGGTACCGGGCCAGGACCTCGTCCACCTCCGGCGTCAGCGCCGCCGCCAGCCGCGACGCCGCGGGACGCGTCTCGTCCCGCAGGGCCTCGGCAGCGGCCGTGATCACGTCGCGCAGTCCCTCCTCCTCGGGCACCCCGGCGGCCGCCCGCTCGTACAGGCGCGCGCCCTCCTCCAGGACGACGTCCGTGTCGATGCCCGCCGGGATCTTGATCCGGGCGTGGTGGCGCCAGGTGCTGACGGGGTCTCCCCACGCCTCCACCGTGAACGTCCACCGTCCGGGTTCCCCGGCCGTGACGGTCGCACCCCACCGGTCCGTCCCGGGCGCCAGCTCCCGCATCGGCGTCCATGGGCCGGGACGGCCCTCGGGGTCCTTCAGAACGACATTGGCGGCCACCGCGTCGTGCCCCTCCCGGAACACGGTCGCCGAGACCTCGAAGCTCTCGCCGGTGACGGCCTTCGCCGGGCGGCGCCCGCCCAGGACGGCGGGACGGACGTCGAGGACGGGTATGCGCCCGACCGCCGTCTCCCCGCTCCCGGACGGCGGTGGCGGGGCCGGGGGACCGGCGTCCGCCGGGCGCGCGGGGCGTGTGTCGCCGCCGGGTGCGCGCGCCCCGGTGGTGCGGCGGTTCGGGGGTGCTGGCGAGTGGTGCTTGGCGGGCATGACCGCTCCTGTCCGCGTCAACGTGGGTGGGCGGATGACTGTGGGGAGGTGGGTCCTGCGTGGTGTTCCCGAGAGGAGTACCCGCTGGAGCCTTCCCACCCTGTTCGGGTGGGCAATCCGGCACTTTGTTAACTACTCACGCGTATGTCGACACACAAGACCGGCCTCCTCCGGGGCACACGGGACCGGCCTTCCGAGTGGCCGCTCCTTCGCCCTACCCCCGTCCTTCGCGCAGTAACTTGTCCGATCAACGTCCGTCGGCGAGCGCCTTCCCCGCGGTCGACGTCGAGGCGGCCACACCCCCGCCGACCTGCGCCGCAGTCGCCGACGACGGGGTCGTCGGCCGGAGTGCGACCGTCCTCACGGCATGAACCGGCGCCGAGGCGGTACCCGGCAGAGTTGCCCCCCGCGGCGGACGGGAACGTGCCGGCGACGCCTCCCCGGCCAGGAGGGCCGGCGCTCGACGCCACCCGCAGAAGGCCGGTTTCGCACCCCCCGCAGCCGATCGCCCCTTGGTTCGCGCCCCCCGGCCGCTCCGGCGCACGACCGACGCGGCACGGCGCGCGCGGCCGACGGAAGCCCCTGCGCCGGAAGCCGCCTCCCGTGACGCGTGCACCACCGGGGCAACGGCGGGGGAACGGTTCCGGCCATGTCCGCGGGCGGTGCCGTTCAGGCCGATCGGGGGTCCGGCCGCAGAGCCTCAGCGGACGCGGCGCCGACGCCGGTAGTGTCGTAGACGACGTCGATGAAGCCCTGTGTCGAAGCCCAGCGTGACGAGGTGGAAAGTGAAGGCGATCCGTCGGTTCACCGTCCGACCCGTGCTCCCCGAACCCCTCAGGCCGCTCAGCGATCTCGCCCGCAACCTGCGCTGGTCGTGGCATGCCGAGACCCGTGACCTGTTCCAGTCCGTCGACCCCGGGCGCTGGTCCGCCTCGGGGGGCGACCCGGTCCGCCTGCTGGGGAGCGTGCCGCCCGCGCGCCTCGCCGAGCTGGCCGGGGACCGCCGCTTCCTGCGCCGCCTCGCCGCGGCCGCGGGCGACCTGCACGACTACACCACCGGCGACCGCTGGTACCAGGCGCAGACCGAGCCCCTGCCCGCCGCCATCGCCTACTTCTCACCCGAGTTCGGCATCACGGCCGCCCTGCCGCAGTACTCGGGCGGCCTGGGCATCCTGGCAGGGGACCACCTCAAGGCGGCCAGTGACCTCGGCGTCCCGCTGATCGGCGTCGGCCTGCTCTACCGGCACGGCTACTTCCGCCAGACCCTGTCCCGGGACGGCTGGCAGCAGGAGCACTACCCGGTCCTGGACCCCAACGAGCTGCCCGTCGCCCAGCTCGAGGAGCCCGACGGCACCCCCGCCCAGGTCGCCCTCGCCCTGCCCGGCGGCCGGCAGCTGCACGCCCGGATCTGGCTCGCGCAGGTCGGCCGGGTCCCGCTGCTGCTGCTGGACTCCGACGTCGAGGAGAACGACCTCGGCGAGCGCGGCGTGACCGACCGGCTCTACGGCGGCGGCAGCGAGCACCGGCTGCTGCAGGAGATGCTCCTCGGCATAGGAGGGGTCCGGGCGGTACGGACGTACTGCCGGCTGACCGGCCACCCCGCGCCGGAGGTGTTCCACACCAACGAGGGGCACGCCGGGTTCCTCGGCCTGGAGCGCATCGCCGAACTGTGCGACGGCGGTTCCGACTTCGACTCGGCGCTGGAGGCGGTCCGGGCCGGGACCGTCTTCACCACCCACACGCCCGTGCCGGCCGGCATCGACCGCTTCGACCGGGAGCTGGTCGCCCGGCACTTCGGCCCCGACGCCGAACTGCCCCGCATCGACGTCGACCGCGTCCTGCGGCTGGGCATGGAGTCCTACCCGGGCGGGGAGCCCAACCTGTTCAACATGGCCGTGATGGGCCTGCGCCTGGCCCAGCGCGCCAACGGCGTGTCGCTGCTGCACGGCAACGTCAGCCGCGAGATGTTCTCCGGCCTGTGGCCCGGGTTCGACGCCGACGAGGTGCCGATCACCTCCGTCACCAACGGGGTGCACGCCCCCACCTGGGTCGCGCCCGAGGTGTTCCGGCTCGGCGCCCGGCAGATCGGTGTCCAGCGCGCCGAGGACGCCCTGACGGTCGGCGGCTCGGAGCGCTGGGACTCGGTGGCCGACATCCCCGACCAGGACATCTGGGATTTGCGGCGGGTGCTGCGCGAGCAGCTCGTCGAGGAGGTCCGCGAGCGGCTGCGGGCCTCGTGGCGCCAGCGCGGCGCCGGTACGGCCGAGTTGGGCTGGATCGACGGTGTGCTCGACCCGGACGTGCTGACCATCGGCTTCGCCCGGCGCGTGCCGTCGTACAAGCGCCTGACGCTGATGCTGCGCGACCGGGACCGGCTGATGGACCTGCTGCTGCACCCCGAGCGGCCGATCCAGATCGTCGTCGCCGGCAAGGCGCACCCGGCCGACGACGGCGGCAAGCGGCTGGTGCAGGAGCTGGTGCGGTTCACGGACGACCCGCGGGTGCGCCACCGGATCGTGTTCCTGCCCGATTACGGCATGGCGATGGCGCAGAAGCTCTACCCGGGCTGCGACATCTGGCTGAACAACCCGCTCAGGCCACTGGAGGCCTGCGGCACCTCGGGCATGAAGGCCGCGCTCAACGGGTGCCTCAACCTGTCCGTCCTGGACGGCTGGTGGGACGAGTGGTTCCAGCCGGACTTCGGCTGGGCCATCCCCACGGCCGACGGCGCCGGGACCGACCCGGACCACCGCGACGACATAGAGGCCGCGGCGCTGTACGACCTGCTGGAGCAGCGGGTGACGCCCCGCTTCTACGAGCGCGGGCGCAGCGGCCTGCCCGACCGCTGGATCGAGATGGTCCGGCACACGCTGGGTTCGCTCGGGCCGAAGGTCCTGGCCGGGCGGATGGTCCGGGAGTACGTCGAGCGGCTCTACGCGCCGGCGGCCGTCGCCCACCGCGCCCTGGGGCCGGACACCGCACGGGAGCTCGCCGAGTGGAAGGCACGGGTACGCGCGGCCTGGCCGGGCGTCACCGTCGACCACGTGGAGACGTCGGCCTCCGAGGCCCTGGCCGAGCTGGGCACGACGCTGGGGCTGCGGGTGCGGGTCGGGCTCGGGGAGCTCGGACCCGACGACGTGGAGGTCCAGGTGGTCTCGGGGCGGGTGGACGAGCAGGACCGGATCGGCGACGCGACGGTGGTGCCGCTGAAGCCGGTGGGGTCTGCCGACCGGGACGGGCGCTGGGTCTATGAAGGGCCCTTGTCGTTGGATCGCACCGGGCCCTTCGGGTACACGGTGCGGATCCTGCCCGCGCATCGGCTGATGGCCTCCAGCGCGGAGTTGGGGCTTGTGGCCGGTCCGTCCGAGGAGCTGGTGGCGGCTGCGGGGTTGTTGATGCGTTGAGTGTCGGTGCGGGCGCGTGGGGGTTGCTCGCGCAGTTCCCCGCGCCCCTTAGGGCGACTCACCACCCTGCGTCGCGAGGTCGCGCAGAACGGTGCCGCACCTGCGGGCGTACGCGTGCTGGAAGCCGCGCGTCGCGGGGCCGCCGGCCTTCGCGTACCACTTGGCGGCGCGGCTGAAGGCGTGCACCGTCAGCCACACCGTGCCGTCCCCGGTGCGGTGCACCACGAAGGACTCCTCGCCGCACTCCGGGTGGCCGGGCAGCGTGCCGTACGCCCAGCCGGCGCGGCGGGGCTCCTCCACGGTCCACACCACGCGGCAGGGGGCCTTGATCATGCCGGCCAGGGTGACGGTGACGTCCACGCCGGGGGCCGCCCGGTCCGCGCTCGCGTCGAGCCCCACGCCCATGGCCCGGTGCATCTCCCAGGTCAGGACGGCCTCCGAGGCCCGGCGGAAGACGTCCTCGCCCTCGCCCAGCCGGGTTCGCACGTGCAGGGGACGGAAGCCCGGCGGGCAGAAGCCCTCGTCGCGGGTGGCGCCGACATCGGCGTAGCTGAAGTCCTCGGAAGACATGGTCACCAAGACTAGGGCGGTACCCGGACCGGCGTTCGGTCCGGGTACCGCCCCAGGGTCGTGCCTCGGTCAGCCGACGTTCACGGCGGACCAGGCGGCCGCGACCGCCTTGTACTCGGTGCTGGACGCGCCGTACAGGGCCGACGCGGCGTTCAGCGTCGCCGTGCGGGCCTGCGCGTACTTCGTCGTCGACGTCATGTACGTCGTCAGCGCCTTGTACCAGATCTGCAGCGCCTTGGTGCGGCCGATGCCGGTGACCGTGGAGCCGTTGGACGTGGGGGAGTTGTAGGACACGCCGTTGATGGTCTTCGCGCCGCTGCCCTCGGACAGCAGGTAGAAGAAGTGGTTGGCGGGGCCGGACGAGTAGTGCACGTCCACGCCGCCCAGACCGGAGGACCAGGCGTCCTTGGAGGCCCCGTCCTTGCTGGGCTTGTCCATGTAGCGCAGCGGCGTGCCGTCGCCGTTGATGTCGATCTCCTCGCCGATGAGGTAGTCACCGATGTCGGAGGAGTTGTTGGCGAAGAACTCCGCGCCCGCGCCGAAGATGTCGCTGGTCGCCTCGTTCAGGCCGCCGGACTCGCCGCTGTAGACCAGGCCCGCGGTGGCCGAGGTCAGACCGTGGCTCATCTCGTGGGCCGCCACGTCGAGCGAGGTCAGCGGGTTGGCGTTGCCCGACCCGTCGCCGTAGGTCATGCAGAAGCAGCTGTCGGACCAGAAGGCGTTGACGTAGTTGTTGCCGTAGTGGACGCGGGAGTAGGCGGCCTTGCCGTCGCCCCGGATGCCGCTGCGGCCGAAGGCGCTCTTGTAGAAGTCCCAGGTGACCTGGGCCCCGTAGTGGGCGTCGGCGCCGGCGGTCTCCGCGTTCGAGGGGCTGCCGTTGCCCCAGATGTCGTCGGCGCCGGAGAAGAGGGTGCCGGTGCCGGAGGTGCCGCGGTTGAGGTTGTACGTCTTGTGCCCGCCGCGGGTGCCGTCGGTGAGGTTGTACGAGGTGCCCGACTTGGTGGTGCTCAGCGTGACCTGGCCGCTGTAGGTGGTGTTGCCGGTGCCGGTCTCGACGGCCTGGTACTCGTACAGCTTCTTGCCGGTGGCCGCGTCGGTGACGACGTGCAGCTCGTTCGGGGTGCCGTCCTCCTGGAGGCCGCCGACCACGGTCTCGTAGGCGAGGACCGGCTTGCCGGTCGCGGCCCAGATCACCTTGCGCGGCGCGGACTCGGCCTCGGTCTTCTCCGAGCCGGCCGCCTCGGCCAGGGTCAGGGCCTGCTTCTCGGCCTTGGCGGCGGCGACCGCGGGCTTGAGCGAGGCGACCTTGATCGCGGCCTTCGTCGCTCTGGTGACGCCCTTGGCGGCCCCGGACTTCGCGGTGTGCACCACGAGGTCGCCGCCGAGGACCGGCAGGCCCGCGTAGGTGCGCTCGTAGCGGGTGTGGACGGTGCCGTCGGCGTCCTTCACGACGTCCTTGACGACGAGGTCCTCCCGGGCGCCGAGGCCTATCGCGTCGGCGGTCCGGGCGGCGCCGGCCTGCTGGTCCTGGATGAGCGCGGTGCGGGCGGGCGCGGAGAGCAGCACGGGCGCGGCGGCCGGCGTGCTCGCCGAGTCGGCGGCGACGCTGCTGCCCGAGGCGAGGCCGGTGGTGAGGAGGGCGCCGGAGGCGACGGCGGTGGCGATGGCCAGCGTGGCGCGCTTACGACGCGAGTAACGAGGGGTGGACACACAGGCTCCTAGGTGTGGGGGAAGCTGCGGTGCTGTGCGGCGGGTGGGGGAAGACTGGCACCGAAGACGCGTACATGTCAGGAGTGACGAGTGATGTTGGCCGGAAATCGACGGCGCATGGTTGCCCCCTACACGGGAAACGGGCGCCGCCCCGGGGGATTCGAACCCACCGGGGCGACGCCCTGACTCGGGCCTGCGACCTGCCGATTTACGGGAAGGTCAGCTTCCAGCTGTTGATGTAGCCGGTGTCGGCGGCCGCGTTGTCCTGGACCCGCAGCTTCCAGACGCCGTTGGCCACCTCGGAGGAGGCGTTCACCGTGTAGGTGGTGTTGATGTTGTCCGCGCTCCCGCCGGTGCCGTAGGCCTTGAGGGTGTAGGCCGAGCCGTCGGGGGCGACCAGCTCCACCTTGAGGTCGCCGATGTAGGTGTGGACGATGTCCACGGCGACCTGGAGGTTGGACGGCGCGTTGCCCGTCCGTCCGGAGACGGTGATCGAGGACGTGACCGCCGAGCCGCGGTCCGGGATCGCCACGTCGGCGGTGTTCTCGAACGAGGTGCCCCCGCCGCCTCCGCCGCCGGAGCGGGTGCCTACGTTGACGCCCGCCCAGGCGTCCTGGACCGCCTTGTACTCGGCGCTGTCCGCGCCGTACAGCTCACCGGTGGCCGCGAGGGTGCCGGTGCGGGCGGCCGCGTAGTTGGTGTTCGAGGTGAACTTCGTGGTGAGCGCGCGGAACCAGATCTTCTCCGCCTTGTCGCGGCCGATGCCGGTGACCGGAAGGCCGTCCGAGGTGGGCGAGTTGTACGTGACACCGTTGATCGTCTTGGTGCCGCTGCCCTCGCTCAGCAGGTAGAAGAAGTGGTTGGCGGGACCCGACGAGTAGTGCACGTCGATCGAGCCGATGCCCGAGTACCAGGCGTCCTTGGAGGCCCCGTCCTTGCTGGGCTTGTCCATGTAGCGCAGCGGGCTGCCGTCGCCGTTGATGTCGATCTCCTCGCCGATGAGGTAGTCACCGACGTCGGAGGAGTTGTTGGCGTAGAACTCGACGGTCGAGCCGAAGATGTCGCTGGTCGCCTCGTTCAGGCCGCCGGACTCGCCGCTGTAGACCAGGCCCGCGGTGTTGGAGGTGACGCCGTGCGTCATCTCGTGGCCGGCCACGTCGATCGACGTCAGCGGGTGCGTGTTGCCCGAGCCGTCGCCGTAGGTCATGCAGAAGCAGCTGTCGGACCAGAAGGCGTTGACGTAGTTGTTGCCGTAGTGGACGCGGGAGTAGGCGCCCACGCCGTCGCCACGGATGCCGCTGCGCCCGTGCACGTTCTTGTAGTAGTCCCACGTCAGCGCGGCCCCGTAGTGGGCGTCGGCGCCCGCGGTCTCCGCGTTGGAGGGGCTGCCGTTGCCCCAGACGTCGTCCGGTCCGGAGAAGAGCGTGCCGGTGCCGGAGGTGCCGCGGTTGAGGTTGTACGTCTTGTGCCCGCCGCGCGCGCCGTCGGTCAGGTTGTACGTCGACCCCGACTGCGTGGTGCCCAGCGTCACGGTGCCGCTGTACATGGTGTTGCCGGTGCCGGTCTCGATGCCCTGGTACTCGTAGAGCTTCTCGCCGGTGGCCGCGTCGGTGACGACGTGCAGCTCGTTCGGGGTGCCGTCCTTCTGGAGTCCGCCGACGACGGTCTCGTAGGCGAGGACCGGCTTGCCGCTCGCGGCCCAGACCACCTTGCGCGGCGCCTTGTCGACGTCCGCGCTCCTGGCGTCGTCCGCCTTGGCGGCCGCCAGCGCCTGCTTCTCGGCCTTGGCGGCCGGCAGCGCGGCGGTGGTGGTGGCCGGCTTCACGGCGGCCCGGGTCGCCTTGACGACGTCCCTGGTCGCACCGGACTTCGCCGTCTCGACCACCAGGTCCCCGCCGAGGACGGGCAGTCCGTCGTAGGTGCGCTCGTAGCGGGTGTGGACCGTGCCGTCGCGGTCCTTGACCACGTCCCGGACGACCAGCTTCTCCTTGGCCCCGAGGCCCAGCTTCTTCGCCGTCTGCGCCGTGGCGGCGTCGGCGTCCCGTATCAGCGCGGCGCGCTGGGCGGGGGTCAGCTTGACCGACTCGGACCCGGGGTTCGCCTTGCTCGCGGCCGACGGTGCCTTCGCCGGGGCCGCGACGGCGGATCCGCTCTGGACGGCGGCGGCGATCAGCGCGGCGACGCCGGCCAGGGCCACGGCCGCGGTGCGGCCGGTGCGGGCGGCGGGTCTGTGGGAGGTGGCTCTGCGCGAGGAACTGCTTCTCAACACGGACTCCTTCTGCGGGACCGGGGGTCGCCCGGCCTGGGGAGGTGGAGGTGTTGCTGTGGGGTAGCTGTGGAGCAGTCGCCACGGAAGCGTGGCAGGGGACCGCGCTTTCTGTCAGGAGCGCGTCAACACTATGGCCGGAAACGGTTCGTTGACCGGAAGTTCATGTTCGCTATACGAACGCTTCGCCCGGCCGGGCCGGACGTGACGGGCCGGACGTGACGCCGGACGGGCCGGGGTGGACGGGCCGGGGCGGGCCGGGGCGGGCCGGATCGAACCGGCCGTCCCGGCCTACACCAGGCTGTCCCGCCAGGCCCGGTGCAGGTCCGCGAACCTGCCCGTACCGGCGACGAGTTCGGCCGGGGTGCCGTCCTCGACGATCGATCCCCGCTCCATCACCAGGACGCGGTCCGCGATCTCGACCGTGGACAGCCGGTGCGCGATCACCACCGCCGTACGGCCCTTCAGCACCGTCGCCATCGCCCGCTGCACCGCGCGCTCGCCCGGGACGTCCAGCGAGCTGGTCGCCTCGTCGAGGATCAGCACCGCCGGGTCGGCGAGCAACGCCCGTGCGAACGCCACCAGTTGACGCTGTCCGGCCGAAATGCGCCCACCCCGCTTGCGGACGTCGGTGTCGTAGCCGTCGGGCAGCGCGGCGATGAAGTCGTGCGCGCCGATGGCCTTCGCCGCCTGCTCCATCTCCGCGCGGGTCGCGTCGGGGCGGCCGATCGCGATGTTGTCGGCGACCGTGCCCGAGAACAGGAACGCCTCCTGCGTCACCATGACCACCCCGCGCCGCAGCTCGGGCACGGCCAGGTCGCGCAGGTCGACGCCGTCGAGCAGCACCCGGCCCTCGGAAGGGTCGTAGAACCGGGCCAGGAGCTTGGCCAGGGTCGACTTGCCCGCGCCCGTGGAGCCCACGACCGCGACCGTCTGGCCGGCCGGGATCGTCAGGTCGAAGCGGGGCAGGATCTCGCCACCCGTGCGGTAGGCGAAGCGCACGCCGTCGAAGACGACCTCGCGGCCCGGGTGCTCGCCCGGCAGCGGCGGCAGCTGCCGCGGGTGCGCGGGCTCGGGCACGGAGGGGGTCTGGGCCAGCAGGCCCGCGATCTTCTCCAGGGAGGCCGCCGCCGACTGGTACGAGTTGAGGAACATCCCCAGCCGGTCGATCGGGTCGTACAGCCGCCGCAGGTACAGCACGGCGGCCGCCAGCACACCGAGGGCGAGCGTGCCGTCCGCGACCCGGTGCGCGCCCCACAGCACGATCCCCGCCACCGCCGTGTTCGCGATCAGGCGCGAGCCGGTGACGTAGCGGGCCATCTCCAGCAGCGCGTCGCCGTTGGTCCGCTCGTGCCGCCGGTTCAGCACGCCGAACTCGGCGTCGTTGGCCGCCTCGCGGCGGAAGGCGCGCACCGGCCGGATGCCGTTCATCGTCTCGACGAACCGGACGATGACGGCGGCGATGGCGGTCGAGCGCGCCCGGTACACCCGCCCCGCCCGCCGCTGGTACAGCCGCACGAGCGCGTACAGCGGCACCAGCGAGGCCACCGCCACGCCCCCGAGGCCGAGATCCAGCCACAGCAGCATCGCGGAGATGTAGACGAACGACAGGACGACCGTCACCAGCTCCTGCAAACCCTCGTCCAGCAGCTCGCGCAACGACTCCACGTCGGTCGTGGAGCGCGAGATGAGCCGGCCCGAGGTGTAGCGCTCGTGGAAGTCCACGCTCAGCGACTGCGCGTGCCGGAAGATCCGGCCCCGCAGGTCCAGCAGCACGTCCTGGCTGACCCGGGCCGCCGCGGCGACGAACGCGAACTGCAGCCCGCCCGCCGCCAGCGCACAGGCCAGGTACCCGGCGCCCACCGCCATCAACGGCCCGTGGTCCTGCGCCCGGAAGGCCGGCACGGCCCGGTCGATGGCGTACGCCACCAGCAGCGGACCGGCCTGCACGACCGCCTGCTGCACCAGCAGGAGCAGCGTCGTCACCACGACCCGGGCCTTCATCGGCGCGAGCAGGGAACGCAGCAGCGCGGCGGTCGCGCCCGGCGGCGTGGGCAGGAGGTCCTGGTCGAAGGGGTCCCCGGCGGCCGCCGGGTCCCCGGGCCGCCGGTCGGCCGGTGCGGTGGTGGCCGCCGTCATCGTCCGTCCCCCTCTTCCCCCGCCGGCTCCCCGGCCATCAGATGCGCGTACTCGGCGCTGGTGCGCAGCAGTTCGTGGTGGGTGCCGACCGCGGTGATCCGGCCGCCGGACAGCAGGGCGACGCGGTCCGCGAGCAGCACGGTCGACGGGCGGTGCGCCACGATCAGGGCCGTGGTGTCCGCGAGCACCTGCCGCAGGGCCGCCTCCACGGCGGCCTCCGTGTGCACGTCCAGGGCCGACAGCGGGTCGTCCAGGACGAGGAACTCCGGCTGCCCGACGACCGCCCGGGCCAGGGCCAGGCGCTGGCGCTGGCCGCCGGACAGGCTCAGCCCCTGCTCGCCGACCCGGGTGTCCGCGCCCTGCGGCAGCGCGTGCACGAAGTCCGCCTGCGCCACGGCCAGGGCGCGCTCCAGGTCGGCCGCCGAGGCGGTGTCGCCGGCGCCCATCAGGACGTTCTCGCCCACCGCGGCCGAGAACAGCGTGGGCTCCTCGAACGCCACCGCGACCTTCGCCCGCAGGGCGTCCCTGGACAGCTCGGTGATGTCGGTGCCGTCGAGGGTGATACGCCCCGAGGTGACCTCGTAGAACCGCGGGACGAGAGCCGTGAGGGTGGTCTTGCCGCTGCCGGTGGTGCCGACCAGGGCCATGGACTCGCCGGGGCGGATGTGCAGGTCGATGTCGCGCAGGACCGGCGGGGAGCCGGGTGGCGCGTCGGGATACCGGAACGTGACGCCGTGGAAGCGCAGGCCCCCCTCGCGGGGGACCGGCCCGGCGGGGGCGGTACGCGCCGGGGACGCGGCGGACGCGGTCCCCTCGGCCTGCTCGTCCATCACCTCGAAGTACCGCTCCGTGGCGGTCGCGGCCTCCTGGCTCATGGCCAGCAGGAACCCGATCGACTCCACCGGCCAGCGCAGCGCCAGCGCCGTCGACAGGAACGCCACCAGCGTCCCCGCGGACAGCGCCCCGTCGGCGACCTGGACGACACCCACCACCAGCGCGGCACCGATCGCCACCTCGGGCAGCGTGACGATCACGCCCCAGATCGCCGCCAGCAGCCGCGCCTTGCGCAGTTCCGTGCCGCGCAGGGTGCGCGACAGGTCCCGGAACGCCGTCGCCTGGCTGCGGTGGCGGCCGAAACCCTTGATGATGCGGATGCCGAGCACACTCTCCTCGACGACGGTCGTCAGGTCGCCGACCTGGTCCTGGGCGCGCCGGGCCACCGCCGCGTAGCGCTTCTCGAAGATCACGCACATGACGACGACGGGCACCGCGGGCCCGAGGACGACCAGCCCGAGTGTGGCGTCCTGGACCAGCATGATGACCACGCCGACCACGATGGTCACCCCGTTGACCAGCAGGAACGTCAACGGGAAGGCGAGGAACATGCGCAGCAGCATCAGGTCCGTCGTCCCCCGGGACAGCAGCTGCCCCGAGGCCCACCGGTCGTGGAAGGCCACCGGCAGCCGCTGCAGATGGCGGTAGAGATCCGCCCGCATCGACGCCTCGACCCGGGACAGCGGGCGCGCCACCAGCCAGCGCCGCAGCCCGAACAGCAGGGCCTCCGCGAACCCGAGCAGCAGCAGGTACAGCGCGCCGAGCCACACGCCGGCCGGGTCCCGGCCGGCGATCGGCCCGTCCACCATCCACTTCAGCACCAGCGGGATGACCAGCCCCACGCAGGAGGCCAGTATCGCGACGAACGCGGCGGTGAACAGCCGCACCCGGACGGGGCGCACGTACGGCCACAGGCGCAGCAGCGAACGCACGGCGGAGCGGTCCGGGGCGGGGGCGGGTGAAGTGGACATCAGCAGCGAGCCTACGTTTCACCACTGACGCTGCCCACCGGATTTCCGCCCGGTCCGCCTCGGTCCGCGGTCCTACGACCTGCCCGTTCGAGCGGCCGGACCGGTGCGGCCGGAGGACGGCGGCCGAAGGGCGTCATCCCGCCACGCGCAGCAGCAGCACCGCCCGGGCCGGCATCGTGATCTCCACCCCGGCCGGGTGCTCGACGCCGGGCGCCCGCCCCTGCTCCTCCAGGCTCGTGTCCACGACCACCTCGTACCGCTCCGCCCACGGCGGCCCCGGCAGCACGAAGCTCACCGGGCCCTCGCCCGCGTGCAGCACGGCCAGGAAGCTGTCGTCGAGGACCTGGTCCCCGTGCTCGTCCCGGCCCGGGATGTCCCGGCCGGACAGGTACATCCCGAGCGTGGCCGCGGGCGCGTACCAGTCCTGCTCGGTCATCTCCGTGCCCCGGGAGGTGAACCAGGCCAGGTCGCGCAGCCCGTCGGCGGAGTGCGCCCGGCCGGAGAAGAACGCCCGGCGGCGCAGCACGGGGTGCCGGTGGCGCAGCGCGATCAGCCGGGAGGTCAGCTGGAAGAGGGCCTGCCAGCCAGGCTCGTCGAGCAGCCCCCAGTCCAGCCAGCTGATCTCGTTGTCCTGGCAGTAGGCGTTGTTGTTCCCGCGCTGGGTGCGGCCCAGTTCGTCGCCGGCGACCAGCATGGGCACGCCCGTGGACAGCAGCAGCGTGGTGAGCAGGTTGCGCAGCTGCCGGCGGCGCAGGGCGAGGACGTCCTCGTCGCCGGTCTCGCCCTCCGCGCCGCAGTTCCAGGCCCGGTTGTCGTCCGTGCCGTCGCGGTTGCCCTCGCCGTTGGCCTCGTTGTGCTTGCGCTCGTAGGAGACCAGGTCGCGCAGCGTGAACCCGTCGTGCGCGGTGATGAAGTTGACCGACGCGTAGGGCCGGCGCCCGCCCCAGGCGTACAGGTCGCTGGAGCCCGACAGGCGGTAGCCCATCTCGCGGACGTCCGGCAGCGCGTGCCGCCAGAAGTCCCGCACGGCGTTGCGGTACCGGTCGTTCCACTCCGTCCACAGCGGCGGGAACGCCCCCACCTGGTAGCCGCCCGACCCCACGTCCCACGGCTCGGCGATCAGCTTCACCCGGCGCAGCACCGGGTCCTGGGCGATCACCGCCAGGAACGGGGAGAGCATGTCGACGTCGTGCATCGAGCGGGCCAGCGCCGCCGCCAGGTCGAAGCGGAAGCCGTCGACACCCATCTCGGTGACCCAGTAGCGCAGCGAGTCCGTGATCAGGCGCAGGACATGGGGCTGCACCACATGCAGGGTGTTGCCGCAGCCGGTGTAGTCCGCGTAGCGGCGGGCGTCGTCCTGGAGGCGGTAGTAGCCGCGGTTGTCGATGCCCTTCAGCGACAGTGTCGGGCCCAGCTCGCCGGCCTCCGCGGTGTGGTTGTAGACCACGTCCAGGATGACCTCGATGCCCGCCGCGTGCAGGGCGCGCACCATCCGCTTGAACTCGCCGACCTGCTGGCCCCGGGTGCCGGAGGCGGCGTAGGCGGCGTGCGGGGCGAAGTAGCCGACGGAGTTGTAGCCCCAGTAGTTGCGCAGGCTCCGGCGCAGCAGGTGGTCCTCGTGCGCGAACTGGTGCACCGGCAGCAGCTCCACCGCCGTCACGCCGAGCTTCACCAGGTGCTCGATCGCGGCCGGGTGGGCGAGGCCTGCGTAGGTGCCGCGCAGTTCCCCGGGGATGTCCGGGTGCAGCTGCGTGAAGCCCTTGACGTGCAGCTCGTAGATCACCGAGTCCGCCCAGGGCGTCTTGGGGCGCCGGTCGTCCGCCCAGTCGTCGTCGTCGTGCACGACGACGCCCTTCGGTACGTGCGGCGCCGAGTCCCGATCGTCGCGCACGGTGTCGGCGACGTGCTGCTGCGGCCAGTCACGGACGTGCCCGTACACCTCGGGCGGCAGCCCGAAGTCGCCGTCGACCGCCCGGGCGTAGGGGTCGAGGAGCAGCTTCGCGGGATTCCAGCGGGCACCCGTCCACGGGTCCCAGCGCCCCTGCACCCGGTAGCCGTAGCGCTGGCCGGGCAGGACGCCCGGCACGAAGCCGTGCCATATCCCGTGGGTCAGTTCGGCCAGCCGCACCCGGGACTCCTTGCCCGCCTCGTCGAACAGGCACAGCTCCACCCCCTCGGCCCCGCCCGCCCACAACGCGAAGTTGGTCCCGGCCACTCCGGCCGGGCCGGCCCGGAACCGGGCGCCCAGCGGTGTCGGCGCGCCCGGCCGGGCGGGCACGACGGGCGGCGGCGCGGCCCTCCGCGCCCCGTTCACGGAGGCCTGGCGCCCCTCCTCGGTGGCCCGACGACCGGCCACCGCCTCCTGCTCGGCTGCGCTGGACACCTGTCAGCCTCCCGCGGCTCGTGGAACGACGGGGAACAGGGGGGTGCGGCCCTCGTACTGCGGCCCGGGCCGCGGCTCCCCTGCGCGCCGTCCTCCCCACTGTTCTGCCCAGAGCATGGGTCGCACTCACGTTTCCCCGGAGGCGGGCATGGTCGTTTCCCGGGGGCGCGGCCGGTCGTTGGGCACCCCGTGAGGCACGTACAAGGGCGCGCGCGGCGCGCGAGGGCCGCGCTGGCCGCCGTAGTGACATGGGCAGGGCTCCTCGCCGGGGCCACCGGCTGTACCTCGGACGACGGCGGCGGCATCGCCGGTGCCTTCGGCGCGCCCCGGGCGCCCGGGGACGTCATCGAGGTCTCGCCCGGCGACGGGAGCAGGGGTGTGCGCCCCGGCAGGCAGCTGCGGGTGCGCGTGTCCGGAGGGCGGCTGGAGTCGGTGAAGGTCGTGCGCTCCCAGGACGCCCAGGACACCCCGGTGCCCGGGCGGATCTCCGCCGACGGCCTGAGCTGGGAGCCGGAGGAGGACCGGCTGGCGCTGGCCGCGAAGTACACGGTCGACGCGGTGGCCGTGGACGCCGGCGGTCGCCGCTCGGCCCGGCACACCACCTTCACCACGTACGTCCCGGGTGAGCGCTTCATCGGCTACGTCGCCCCGGAGCACCGCGCCACGGTCGGCACCGGGATGATCGTCTCGCTGGCGTTCAACCGGGCGATCTCCGACCGCGCCGCCGTGGAGCGCGCGGTGACCGTGACCGCCCGCCCGCCCGTCGAGGTCCGCCCGCACTGGTTCGGCCGCACCCGCCTCGACTTCCGCCCCGAGCACTACTGGAAGCCGGGCACCAAGGTCACCGTCTCGCTGCGGCTGCGGGACGTCGAGGGCGCACCCGGCGTCTACGGCCTGCAGCACAAGGCGTTCGCGTTCACCGTCGGCCGCAGCCAGGTCTCGGTCGTCGACGCCGCCGCCCACTCCATGGAGGTGCGGCGCGACGGGGAGCCGCTGGCCACCGTGCCCGTGACGGCGGGAGCCCCGAAGACGACCACCTACAACGGCAAGATGGTGGTGACCGAGATGCTCGACGTCACCCGGATGAACGGCGCCACGGTCGGTTTCAAGAAGCGCGACGGCAAGGGCGAGTACGACATCCCGGACGTGCCGCACGCCATGCGCCTGACCGACTCGGGCACGTTCCTGCACGGCAACTACTGGGCCCACCGCTCGGTCTTCGGCCGCACGAACGTCAGCCACGGCTGCATCGGACTGCGCGATGTGAAGGGCGGCGGCTCGGACACCCCGGCCGGCTGGTTCTTCGACCGCAGCCTCGTCGGGGACGTCATCGAGGTCGTCAACAGCAATGACAAAAAGGTCGCTCCCGACAACGGGCTCGGGGGATGGAATATGGGCTGGAATGCATGGAAGGCGGGCAGTGCGGTGAAGTAGCCCGACACGGGGGCGGGTTGACCCGGCGGCCCGTTGGGACCGAACAGTGACAATCGCGGGCCGCCGGGGCCGGGCGACCAGTGGTTACTATTCGCCGGTGCGCGGGGGTCACGCGCCGGGGAGCGGGCCTGGTCAGGCCCTGGGAGGGGAGAACCACGTGAACGGGCGACCGATATCGGGGGCGTCGGTTGGGCGCAGGAAGGGACGTCTCGCACTGGCCGTGGGCGCGCTGCTGTTCGCCGTGACGGCGTGCGGGGGCGGGGACACCGGCTCGGGATCCGGCTCGGGCGGCGAGGGCAAGGACTCGGGCAGCGCGCAGAGCAAGCAGTCCGAGGCCGTCGTCAGCATCGTCCCGAAGGACGGCGCGAAGTCCGTCGACACCAGCGGCGCGCTGAAGGTCACCGCCGCCAAGGGCAAGCTGACCGAGGTCCTGGTCAAGGACGCCGACGGCGAGAAGATAGACGGCGACATATCCGCCGACGGCGCCACCTGGACGCCGTCCATGCACCTGGCCGGCGCGACCAGGTACACCGTCCACGCGGTCGCCAAGGACTCCGGGGGCCGCACCGCCGCGGAGGACGCCGACTTCACCACGCTGACCCCGAAGAACACCTTCATCGGCACCTTCACCCCGGAGGACGGCTCGAAGGTCGGGGTCGGGATGCCGTTCTCGGTCCGCTTCTCGCGGGGCATCACCAACCCCGACGACGTCGAGCGGGCCATCCGCATCAGGACCGAACCCGCCGTCGAGGTGGAGGGCCACTGGTTCGGCAACGACCGCCTCGACTTCCGCCCCGAGAAGTACTGGAAGCCCGGCACCAAGGTGACCGTCGACTTCGGCCTCGACGGCGTCGAGGGCCGGCCCGGCGTCTACGGCGAGCAGGACAAGAAGGTCGAGTTCACCATCGGCCGCAATCAGGTCTCCGTCGTCGACGCCAAGAAGCTGACGATGAAGGTCACCCGCGACGGCAGGACCGTCAAGACGATCCCGGTCACCACCGGCAAGCCCGGCATGGAGACCTGGAACGGCCAGATGGTCGTCAGCGAGATGCTGAAGGTGACCCGGATGAACGGCGAGACCGTCGGCTACGGCGGCGAGTACGACATCAAGGACGTCCCGCACGCCGTGCGCCTGACCACCTCCGGCACCTTCCTGCACGGCAACTACTGGGCGAGCGGCGCCTTCGGCGAGTACAACGCGAGCCACGGCTGCATCGGACTGCGCGACGTGCGCGGCGGCTGGGACAAGAAGGTGCCCGCCGCGTGGTTCTTCGACCACTCGATGGTCGGCGACGTCGTGGTCGTCAAGAACTCCGAGGACCGCACCGTCGACCCGGACAACGGACTCAACGGCTGGAACATGTCGTGGGAGAAGTGGAAGAAGTAGCACCCCGCAGCTGACGGCAGGGCCCCGGTGTGACGGACCGCACCGGGGCCCCGTCCGTTAATCCCCGTTAACCTGCTGCCCATGACCGTCTCTCTCGAAGTCGCCGAAGGCGTCGGCACGCTCCGGCTGGACCGACCGCCCATGAACGCGCTGGACATCGCCACGCAGGACCGGCTCAAGGAACTCGCCGAGGAGGCCACGCGCCGCGAGGACGTGCGCGCCGTGGTGATCTACGGCGGCGAGAAGGTGTTCGCGGCCGGTGCGGACATCAAGGAGATGCAGGTGATGGACCACACCGCGATGGTCCTGCGCGCCCGCGCCCTGCAGGACGCGTTCACCGCGGTGGCCCGGATCCCCAAGCCGGTCGTCGCGGCCGTCACCGGCTACGCGCTGGGCGGCGGCTGCGAACTCGCCCTGTGTGCCGACTTCCGCATCGCCGGGGAGAACGCCAAGCTCGGCCAGCCGGAGATCCTGCTCGGCCTGATCCCCGGCGCGGGCGGCACCCAGCGCCTGGCCCGCCTGGTCGGCCCGTCCAAGGCCAAGGACCTCATCTTCACGGGCCGGATGGTCAAGGCCGACGAGGCCGAGCGGATCGGCCTGGTCGACCGGGTCGTGCCCGCCGCCGAGGTGTACACGCAGGCCCACACCTGGGCGGCCCGGCTGGCGCAGGGGCCCGCCCTGGCGCTGCGCGCGGCCAAGGAGTCGATCGACACCGGGCTGGAGACGGACATCGACACCGGCCTGGCGGTGGAGCGGAACTGGTTCGCCGGCCTGTTCGCCACCGAGGACCGCGAGCGCGGCATGCGCAGCTTCGTCGAGGAGGGGCCGGGCAAGGCGAAGTTCCTCTGAACATCCTTCCAGGGGCTTGCAATTGACACGATGTCTGATCCGGGGTCCCTCGAAGGGGCGGTTTATGGCAGCCTTAACGCAGCCTTAAGCCCGTCTGGCCGAGGGAGTCCGTCGATTGCCCCGAAAAGGGATGTTCCAGCAGGTCGGAGGGGGTGCTGACGACCCTGAAGTGCCTCTGGCACATGCCGGCGGACCACGTGGCGGGGGGCCGCCCCCCGGTGCGTGTTGCCCGGGAACGGCCTCCTCGGTCATGCCCGGCGGCCATGATGGGGGCATGGCGGGGCTGGAGGGTACGGAACAGCCGCGGGGGCACGCCCATGCGGCCGCTGCACGCTGGTCGCCGGCGGTCGAGGACGAACACGCCTCGCGCGCACTGGAGTTGTACGGCAACCCGACGGAGGCGGAGGTCCCGCTGCCGTCCCGCCCCGAGTCCGCGGCCACCGCCCGGCGCCTCGCCCAGGTCGTGATCCTGCGCCAGTGGGGGCTCACCCCCAGGACCACGGAGGACGCCGTGCTGCTCGTCTCCGAACTGGTCGGCAACGCCGTCCGCCACACCGGCGCCCGCGTCTTCGGGCTCCGCATGCACCGGCGCCGGGGCTGGATCCGGGTGGAGGTGCGCGACCCGTCCCGGGGACTGCCCTGCCTGATGCCGGTGCAGGACCTGGACCTCAGCGGCCGGGGCCTGTTCCTCGTCGACAAGCTGGCCGACCGCTGGGGCGTCGACCTGCTGCCGCGGGGCAAGACCACCTGGTTCGAGATGCGGGTCGCCGAGCGCTGACGGCCGCGGACGCCGGGGGCGCCCCTCACCCGGCCGCCGTACGGAGGAATCACCCGATTCCGGGGCATCAACCCCTTGAATGGTGCGATGCACCGCCATCTCGCCAAGAGCGCCCTCGTCGCGGGCGCCGTCGTCGCCGTCCTCGCCGCCTGCGGCGCCCCCAGCGGGGAACGGGCCGCCGAGACCCGCGGCACCCGGGCCGCCGTGCCCGCCCCGCCCGAGAAGAAGCCCGTCGACGGCCTGCCCGGCATGCCGCCCGTGCTCGACCCCCGGGACGTGTACGCGGCCGACCGCCCCGGCAGGCTGTCGCCCGTGGTCAAGGACTTCCCCTCCCGGGTGTACGTCCCCAACACCGAGTCCGACACGGTGTCCGTCATCGACCCCAAGACGTACGAGGTCGTCGAGACGATCAAGGTGGGCCGACAGCCCCAGCACGTCGTGCCCTCCTGGGACCTCAAGACGCTGTGGGTCAACAACAACCGGGGCCACACCCTCACCCCGATCGACCCGAGGACCGGCAGGGCGGGCAAGGAGGTCGACGTCCACGACCCCTACAACCTCTACTTCACCCCCGACGGCAAGTACGCCGTCGTGATGGCCTCCCTCGACCGCGAACTGGTCTTCCGCGACCCGCACACCATGAGGATCGAGAAGACCGTCCCGGTCTCCTGCTACGGCGTCAACCACGCCGACTTCTCCCTCGACGGCCGCTACTTCATCGTCTCCTGCGAGTTCAGCGGCGAACTCCTCAAGGTGGACACCGCGAGGATGCGGGTCGTCGCACAGCAGCGGCTGCCGTTCGAGGGCGCCATGCCGCAGGACGTGAAGCTCTCGCCCGACGGCAAGCGGTTCTACATCGCGGACATGAAGGCCGACGGCATGTGGGTCCTCGACGGCGACAGGTTCACCGAACCCACCCTCCTGCCCACCGGCAAGGGCACCCACGGCCTGTACGTCAGCCGGGACTCGCGCGAGATGTACGTGTCCAACCGCGGCGAGGGCACGATCTCCGTCTTCGACTTCACACGGAACGCGCTGACCAAGAAGTGGAAACTGCCCGGCGGCGGCAGCCCCGACATGGGCGGCGTCTCCGCCGACGGCAAGGTGCTGTGGCTGTCCGGCCGCTACGACGCCGAGGTGTACGCCCTCGACACCCGCACCGGCACCCGGCTCGCCCGCATCGAGGTCGGCAGCGGCCCGCACGGCCTCGCCGTCTACCCCCAGCCCGGCCGCTACTCCCTCGGCCACACCGGCGTCTTCCGGTGAGGCGCGTCGTCCCGGTGGTCGCCGCGCCGGCGTGTTCGGCGGGCGGATAACCTGACCTCCGTCAAACCCGCGTCACGAGGACGCGCAGCACGAGAAGAGGGGCGGATCGGTGGCGGACATCGAGGAAGCACGCAAGCAGTTCGAGCGGATCGATACGGACGGTGACGGCTACATCACCGCTGCCGAGTTCAAGACCGCCCTGGCGCAGTCGGGCGACTGGAACGTCACCGAGTCGGTCGCCGAGGTCGTCATCAAGAGCCGCGACCTGGACGGCGACAAGAAGCTCAGCTTCGACGAGTTCTGGGCCTACCTGAACAAGTAGGCCGCCGCGGCGCACGCCGTGGCAGGGGCCCGGTCCACGCCCGGACCGGGCCCCTCGGCGTGCCCGGAAAGCGTTCGGCCGTCCGGGCGAGGAGCGGAATAGCCGGCCCGCCGCCGAGGTTGTCGCCGGTCGCACACCTTTGGCCGGCGTTACCGACCCCCGGAAGGGCGAGGCGAGGACATGAAGATCGGCATCATCGGAGCAGGCAACATCGGCGGCAACCTGACCCGGCGGCTCACCGCTCTCGGTCACGACGTGTCCGTCGCCAACTCCCGCGGCCCGCACACGCTGACGGCCCTGGCCGAGGAGACCGGCGCGACGCCCGTGCCCGTCGAGGAGGCGGCCCGGGGGGCGGAGGTGGTCGTGGTGACCATCCCGCTGAAGGCCGTCCCCGACCTGCCCTCCGGCGTGCTCGACGGCGCCGCCGAGGGTGCGGCCGTCGTCGACACCGGGAACTACTACCCCAAGCAGCGCGACGGCCGCATCGCCGGGATCGAGGACGAGGGCCTCACCGAGAGCCGCTGGACCGAACGGCAGCTCGGCCACCCCGTGATCAAGGCGTTCAACGGCACGTACGCCCAGGACATCCTGGACCGCCACCGCCCGGCCGGCGACCCCGGGCGCATGGCCCTGCCGGTGGCCGGCGACGACGAGCAGGCCAAGCGCACGGTACGCGCCCTGATCGACGAGCTGGGCTTCGACACCGTCGACGCGGGCGGCCTCGACGACTCCTGGCGCCAGCAGCCCGGCACCCCGGTCTACGGGCTGCGCGCCGGCACGGACGAGGTCGTCAAGGCACTCGCGGAGGCGTCCCCGGAGCGCACGGCGGACTTCCGCGGCTAGGTCGTGTCCGCAAAGTCCCGCCTGCCCCGCGACGCCTGGCACGCACTCTCGCCGCACCGGACGAAGCCCCAAGTACGATCCAGTACGAGGGACTCCGCCCGGCACGCCGAGAGCACGCACCAGACGCCGCGGGGCCCGCCCTCCGGGCGAACGACGGGACTTTGCGGACACGACCTAGGGCCCGCTCACGCGCCGTCGGCCCACGCGCGCAGGGCCGCCTTGCTCTCGAAGGCGGCGACGTTCTTGTCCAAGGGGTCGTCGGTGTACTGGTGGAAGCGCCACGTCGCCTTGATCCGGGGCTTGCCCGCGCTCACGTAGTCGGCGATCCACAGACCGTCGCCCGCGTAGGAGGTCGTGTCGACGTTGAGCCAGAAGTCGCGGTTGCAGTAGAGCACCACCCGGTTGTCCGGCCGCAGTTCCTTCAGCTTGCGCAGGAAGCGGTCCTTCTCGGCGTTGCTCGCGCGCGTCCCGTCGCCGGTCCTCTCCCAGTCGACGGCGAGGACGTCGCCCGCCCGGTCCGGCGCCCTGCCGAGGAAGTACTCGGCCTGGTCGGTGAGGTTGCCGGGCCACAGGAAGTGGTAGAAGCCGACGACCAGTCCGGCGTCCCGCGCCCGCTTCGTCTGCGCGGCCAGCCTGGGATTGACGTAGGACCGGCCCTCCGTCGCCTTGACGAAGACGAAGGACAGGCCCTCCGTGGAGTAGGACGAGGACTGGTAGGCGCTCACGTCGATTCCGCGCAGCATGGGGGGCTCCCTCGGGTTCCGGTGGGGCGGAAGTGCACTCGGGTGGAGGGTTGTTGTATGCCCGCCGGAGACGGCCGTACGCCGGGCGCGCGGAGGCTCGCGGCCCGGCGGTGGTGAGCGCCGGGCCGCGTCAGGAGGCGGGGGAGGCGGCCGGGGCGGGGCGGTCCTCCGCTCCGGCCGGACCGGTCTCCCCGTCGTCCAGGGAGACGTGCCTGGTCTCCTTGCCGAGCAGGAGCGCGACCAGCGTGAGCAGTGCCATCGCCGACAGGTAGACGCCCACCAGCCACGGCGAGCCGTCCCCGGTCTCCCAGAGCGCCACGGCGATGAACGGGGCGACCGCCGCCCCCAGGATCGAACTGACGTTGTACGAGATGCCCGACCCGGTGTAGCGGACGCTGGTCGGGAACAGCTCGGGCAGCAGCGCGCCCATCGGACCGAAGGTCAGGCCCATCAGGGTGAAGCCCAGCACGAGCCACAGCACCACGCCCGGCGTGCCCAGCCCGATCAGCGGCACCCAGACCAGCCCGAAGACGACGATCGCGGCGGTGATCCAGACGAGGGTGGTGCGCCGCCCGTAGCGGTCCGCGAGGGGGCCGGAGACCAGGGTGAACGCGGCGAAGAACAGCACACCGAAGATCATCATGAGGACGAACGTGGTGTAGTCGTAGCCCAGGCCGGGCACGGCGGCGTCCTCGGGAGTGCGTCCGTAGCTCAGCGAGAACGTGGTCATCAGGTAGAAGAGCACGTAGGTCGCCAGCATGATGAACGTGCCGAGGACCAGCTGCCTGCCGTGACTGCGCACCACCGTGGCCAGCGGCAGCCGCCGCACGCCGCCCGTGGCACGGGTCCTGGTGAACACCGCCGACTCGACGAGCCGCGAGCGCACCCACAGCCCGATGGCGACCATCACGGCGGAGAAGAGGAACGGCACCCGCCAGCCCCAGCTGACGAAGGCGTCCGAGGGCTGCGAGGGGTCGGCGCCCGCCGCGGACGGCAGCAGCGCGCCCATGACCAGGAACAGCCCGTTGCCGATGATGAACCCGAACGGGGCGCCCAGTTGCGGGAAGGTGCCGTACAGGGCCCGCTTGCCGCGCGGGGCGTTCTCGGTGGCGACCAGGGCCGCGCCGCTCCACTCGCCGCCGAGCGCGAAGCCCTGCGCGAGCCGCATCAGCACCAGCAGCGCGGTCGCCACCCAGCCGGCCTGGGCGTAGGTGGGCAGCACGCCGATGAGGAACGTGGCGACGCCCATGGTCAGCAGGGAGGCGACGAGGGTCTTCTTGCGGCCGAGCCGGTCACCGAGGTGCCCGAAGACGACGGCCCCGACCGGCCGGGCGACCATCGCTGCGCCGAAGACCGCGAAGGACGACAGCAGCGCGGTGGTCGGGTCGCTGCTCGGGAAGAACAGCTGCGGGAAGACGAGCACCGCGGCGGTCGCGTAGATGTAGAAGTCGTAGAACTCGATCGTCGTCCCGATGAGGCTGGCGACGAGAACGCGCGAACGCGGGTTGACGGGGGCCGGGGCGGAACCGGAGGCGGGAGCGGACATCGATCGGTCTTTCACGCGCGAAACATGGCACGTACAACGATGTCAGCCATCTTGTTTCGCGGTACGGCCCTCTCGCGATGTGAGACGCGAGCGGGCCGTGCCGTCCGGCCGGCTCAGCACTCGATGATGTTCACCGCCAGCCCGCCCCGGGCCGTCTCCTTGTACTTGACCGACATGTCGGCGCCGGTTTCCTTCATCGTCTTGATGACCTTGTCCAGGGACACCTTGTGGGAGCCGTCGCCGCGCATCGCCATGCGCGCGGCGGTGACGGCCTTGACCGCCGCCATGCCGTTGCGCTCGATGCACGGGATCTGGACCAGCCCGCCGACCGGGTCGCAGGTGAGCCCGAGATTGTGCTCCATGCCGATCTCGGCCGCGTTCTCGACCTGCTCGGGCGAGCCGCCGAGGACCTCCGCGAGGGCTCCCGCGGCCATCGAGCAGGCGGAGCCGACCTCGCCCTGGCAGCCGACCTCGGCGCCGGAGATCGAGGCGTTCTCCTTGAACAGCATGCCGATCGCGCCCGCGGCGAGCAGGAAGCGGACCACGCCCTCCTCGTCGGCGCCCGGCACGAAGTTCACGTAGTAGTGCAGCACCGCCGGGATGATGCCGGCCGCGCCGTTCGTGGGGGCCGTGACGACCCGGCCACCGGCCGCGTTCTCCTCGTTCACGGCCATCGCGTAGAGGGTGATCCACTCCATGGCCAGGGCCTGCGGGTCGCCCTCGGAGCGCAGCTTGCGGGCGGTGTTGGCGGCCCGGCGGCGCACCTTCAGACCGCCGGGCAGGATGCCCTCGCGGGACATGCCGCGCGCCACGCACGCCTGCATCACGCGCCAGATCTCCAGCAGCCCCTCGCGGATCTCCTCCTCGGTGCGCCAGGCCCGCTCGTTCTCCAGCATCAGCGCGGAGATGGACAGGCCGGTCTCCTCGGTGAGGCGCAGCAGCTCGTCACCGGTGCGGAAGGGGTACTTCAGCACGGTGTCGTCGAGCTTGATGCGGTCCGCGCCGACGGCGTCCTCGTCGACGACGAACCCGCCGCCCACCGAGTAGTACGTCTTCGTCAGCAGCTCCGCGCCCGAGGCGTCGTACGCCCACAGGGTCATGCCGTTGGCGTGGTACGGCAGTGCCTTGCGGCGGTGCAGGACCATGTCGTCGTCGAAGGAGAAGGCGATCTCGTGCTCGCCGAGCAGGTTCAGCCGGCCGCCGGTCCTGATCGCCTCGACCCGCTCGTCGGCGGTCTCCACGTCCACCGTGCGCGGGGAGTCGCCCTCCAGACCGAGCAGGACCGCCTTGGGCGTGCCGTGGCCGTGGCCGGTGGCGCCGAGCGAGCCGTACAGCTCCGCGCGGACCGAGGTCACGGACTCGAGGAGCTCCTCGTTGCGCAGCCGCCGGACGAACAGGCCGGCCGCGCGCATCGGGCCGACGGTGTGCGAGCTGGACGGGCCGATGCCGATCGAGAACAGGTCGAAGACCGAGATGGCCACGGGGGAACTCCTGACTACGGGGGTGGTGCCAAGGGGGTGGGCGCCGCGCCCGCTGGTGGCCGGCGCGGCGCCCGAAAGGTTTCTTCGTTACTTGTTCAGACCCGGGTACAGCGGGTGCCGGTCGGCCAGGGCCTTCACCCGGGCCTTGAGGGCCTCCGCGTCGTACGACGGCTTCAGCGCCTCGGCGATGACGTCGGCGACCTCGGTGAACGCCTCGGCGTCGAAGCCGCGGGTGGCCAGGGCCGGGGTACCGATCCGCAGACCGGACGTCACCATCGGCGGACGCGGGTCGTTCGGGATCGCGTTGCGGTTGACGGTGATGCCGATCTCGTGGAGCCGGTCCTCGGCCTGCTGCCCGTCCAGCTCGGAGTCGCGCAGGTCGACCAGGACCAGGTGCACGTCCGTGCCGCCGGACAGGACGTCCACGCCCACGGCCCGGACGTCGTCCTTCACCAGACGCTCGGCCAGGATGCGGGCACCCTCCAGCGTACGGCGCTGGCGCTCCTTGAAGTCGTCCGAGGCGGCGACCTTGAAGGCGACGGCCTTGGCGGCGACCACGTGCTCCAGCGGGCCACCCTGCTGACCGGGGAAGACGGCGGAGTTGATCTTCTTGGCCAGCTCGGCCGTGGAGAGGATCACACCGCCGCGCGGGCCGCCGAGGGTCTTGTGCGTCGTGGTGGTGACCACGTGCGCGTGCGGCACCGGGTTGGGGTGCAGCCCGGCCGCGACAAGACCGGCGAAGTGGGCCATGTCGACCATCAGGTACGCGCCGACCTCGTCCGCGATCCGGCGGAACTCGGCGAAGTCCAGCTGCCGCGGGTACGCCGACCAGCCGGCCACGATCAGCTTCGGCCGGGACTCCTTGGCCAGCCGCTCGACCTCGGCCATGTCGACCCGGCCGTCGTCGCCCACGTGGTAGGCGACGACGTCGTAGAGCTTGCCGGAGAAGTTGATCTTCATGCCGTGGGTCAGGTGACCGCCGTGGGCGAGGTTCAGGCCCATGATGGTGTCGCCCGGCTTGAGCAGCGCGAACATCGCGGCCGCGTTGGCCTGGGCGCCGGAGTGCGGCTGCACGTTGGCGTGCTCGGCGCCGAACAGCTCCTTCACGCGGTCGATCGCGATCTGCTCGACCACGTCGACGTGCTCGCAGCCGCCGTAGTAGCGGCGGCCCGGGTAGCCCTCGGCGTACTTGTTGGTGAGGACCGAGCCCTGCGCCTCCATGACCGCGACCGGGGCGAAGTTCTCCGAGGCGATCATCTCGAGCGTGGACTGCTGACGGTGCAGCTCGGCGTCGACCGCGGCGGCCACGGCCGGGTCGAGCTCGTGCAGGGGGGTGTTCAGGACGGACATACGGCTACGACTCCTCAGCCGGCGGAGAACGCGGTGTACTCGTCGGCGGAGAGCAGGTCGCCCGGCTCGTCCGTGACGCGCACCTTGAACAGCCAGCCGCCCTCGAAGGGGGCCGAGTTCACCAGCGACGGGTCGTTCACGACGTCCTCGTTGACCTCGGTGACCTCACCGGAGACCGGCGAGTACAGGTCGGACACCGACTTGGTCGACTCCAGCTCGCCGCAGGTCTCGCCCGCGGACACCGTGTCACCGACCTCGGGGAGCTGGACGAAGACCACGTCGCCGAGCGCGTTGGCCGCGTGCTCCGTGATGCCGACCGTCGACACGCCGTCCTCGGCGGCCGACAGCCACTCGTGCTCCTTGCTGTAGCGCAGCTGCTGGGGGTTGCTCATGGCCTGAATTCTCCTGTACGCGCGGGAGTGCTGTGAAAAGGGGGACGGGAGACTGCTGGTGAACCGGGTGAGGTGGCCGGGCCGCACGGGCGGCCCACGGCCAGTGTCTACTTCTGCCGCTTGTAGAACGGCAGCGCCACGACCTCGTACGGCTCGTGACTGCCCCGGATGTCCACACCCACGCCGGACGTGCCGGGCGCGGCGTGCGCGGCGTCGACGTAGGCCATGGCGATCGGCTTGCCCAGGGTGGGGGAGGGGGCGCCGGAGGTGACCTCGCCGATCACCTCGCCGCCCGCGACGACGGCGTACCCGGCGCGGGGGACGCGGCGGCCCTCGGCGACCAGGCCGACGAGCACCCGCGGCGGGTTCTGCTCGGCCCGGGCGGCGGCCTCGCGCAGGGCCTCGCGGCCCACGAAGTCGCCCTCCTTCTCGAACTTCACCACGCGGCCGAGCCCGGCGTCGAAGGGCGTCAGGGAGGTGGTCAGCTCGTGCCCGTACAGCGGCATGCCCGCCTCCAGGCGCAGCGTGTCGCGGCAGGACAGGCCGCAGGGGACCAGACCGGCGCCCTCGCCGGCCTTGGTCAGCGCCTGCCACAGCTCGACGGCGTGCTCCGGCTTCACGAACAGTTCGAAGCCGTCCTCGCCCGTGTAGCCGGTGCGGGCGATCAGGGCGGGGACACCGGCGACGGTGCCCGGCAGGCCGGCGTAGTACTTCAGCCCGTCGAGGTCCGCGTCGGTCAGGGACTTCAGGATCCCGGGCGACTCCGGGCCCTGGACGGCGATCAGCGCGTAGGCGTCCCGGTCGTCGCGCACCTCGGCGTCGAAGCCGTCGGCGCGCTCGGTGAGCGCGTCCAGGACGAACTGGGCGTTGGAGGCGTTGGCGACGACCATGAACTCGGTCTCGCCCAGCCGGTAGACGATCAGGTCGTCGAGGATGCCGCCGTCGGCCCGGCAGATCATGGTGTAGCGGGCGCGGCCCGGCTTCACCCCGCCGATGTTGCCCACCAGGGCGAAGTCGAGAAGGGCGGCGGCCTGCGGGCCGGTGACGGTGATCTCGCCCATGTGGGAGAGGTCGAACAGCCCGGCCCTGGTGCGCACGGCGAGGTGCTCGTCGCGCTCGGAGCCGTAGCGCAGGGGCATGTCCCAGCCGGCGAAGTCGGTCATGGTCGCACCGAGGACACGATGCAGGGCATCGAGCGCGGTGTGACGGAGTTCTCCTGTACTGCTCACGGTCGGTCGTCTCCCAAGGCAATGACGGCGAGGTCGTTCCTCCCCATCTGTCATCGGAACCTGAGAGGTTCGCCATGACCGCGCTGGTCCATGGCTTGCACCTTGGGTGGAGCCGGCCTGCCGGGGCAGGGAGGGCCCGCTTTTCAGATGTGCCTCGCCCGCGCGGTAACGGTGCCTGAGAGATTCAAGGGAGGGACTTGCTCCTTCGGCGCCCCAGCGTCAGCGGTGCTGGGAACTCTCCCGCGCGGATTCAAACGGCCGGTATGCAGTTGGCGCGCACATCATTGCACGCATCCTTCCGGCGCGGCAGGGGGACCTTTCTCAGCAAGTGCGCTGTCCCGCGCGCCGGGCCCGGAGACCTGTGGCAGCCCTGTTGCAGGAACCGGACCGAAATGAGAGGCCTGCGGCATTACCTTCTCTTTACACTCGGCGGGGACGGTACCGGCGTACCTGGCCCCAGGGGAGGACGATCACGGTGAACAGGACCAGGGCGTACGCCGCGACCACGGGCATCGCGTTGCCCGGGCAGCCGGCCGCGCCGGCGAGGGCGGCCCGGCCCGCCCGCGGCCCGGTGCCGGCGCCCACCGTCCGCGACCTGCGCGAGCGCGCCGGACGCGGTCCGCGCACGCTGGTGTTCGGCTCCCGCGACGTCGTCGTGGTCACCGGGCTGCCCGGCAGCGGCAAGTCCACGCTGATGCGGCGCGCCGTCCCGGACCGGCGCGTCGACTCCCAGGACGTCCGCGACCGCTGGGAGCGCCGCGCGCCCCGCTTCCTGCCGTACGGGATCTACCGCCCGCTCGTCCGCCTCTCCCATTACGCCGGGCTGCGCCGCGCCCTGCGCACCGGCGGAGGACTCGTGGTGCACGACTGCGGCACCCAGGCATGGGTGCGCCGCTGGCTCGCCCGTGAGGCACGCCGCCGGGGCGGCGCCCTGCACCTGCTCCTCCTCGACGTCACGCCCGAGCAGGCCCTGGCCGGCCAGCGGGACCGGGGCCGCGGCGTCTCCCGTTACGCCTTCCGCCGCCACCGCGTGGCCATGGACCGCCTCCTGCGCGCGGTGCAGGACGGCCGCCTCCCGCGAGGCTGCGCCTCGGCCACCCTGACCGACCGCGCGGCAGCGGCGACCCTCCACCGGATCACCTTCACGACCTGACCCACAGACCCACTCCCTCCAGCAACGCGCCCTGCAGGGGCGCGGGGAACTGCGCGAACGACCACCGACAACCCGCACCCGCCCTCCAGGTACGCGCCCTGCAGGGGCGCGGGGAACTGCGCGAACAGCCACCGACAGCCCGCAGCCGACGGACGGCCGATGGGACGCGCCGGCCCCCCGGCACGCAGCCCCGGCACGGACCCCCGGCACGGAGCCCACCCCGGCCCCCACCCCACCCCAGCCGTTAGCCTTCTGACGGCACTGGCAGTGGCTTCAGGCAGGCGGTAGGCACATGGACGTTCCGGCGGAGTTCCCGTCCGGCTTCCCCGCGCACACGCAGACCCACCCGCACGGAGGATGGCCCGGCAACGAGCTGGAGGAGGTGCTCTCGGCCTCCCTGGGCGCCGGCCCCGCGGCCGGCGGCCGGATCGTCGAGGTGCTCGGACGGAGCTTCGTCTGGGTCCCGCTGCCCAACGGCGGCGGCCCGCACAGCGGCCCCCTCGACCTGCCGGCCGTCGAGATCGACGGCCAGGCGTACGTGCCGGTGTTCAGCTCGGAGGAGCAGTTCCGCCTGGCCGCCGGGGCCCACATGTCGTACACGATCGCCCCCGCCGTGGAGTTCGCCCGCGGACTGCCCCCGCACGCCGGCATCGTGATCAACCCCGGCGGCGTGGTCGGGATACCGCTGCCGCCCCCCGCCGTCGCCGAGCTGTGCCGGGCCGGGCGCACCCCGCTCGACGGGCCCGCGGGCGGCGGCCGCGTCCGCCTGTTCGAACCCGACTGGCAGGACGACCCGGTCGACTTCCTCGCCGCCGCCTCGGCCGAGTTCGAGGCCACCGGTGTCGTCGTCACCGCCCGCCGCTGCCTCGCCGCGATCGAGACCGCCGACCCCGTGATGTTCGTGGGCGTCGAACTCTCCCAGTGGGAAGGCGACGTGCGCGCCCTGCCCCTGGAGGCGCTCACCCGGGCCGTCACCGCCGTACCCACCCCCTGGCCGGTCAACCTGGTGCTCCTGGACGTCACGGAGGACCCCGTGGGCGCGTGGATGCGCGAGCGGGTCCGGCCCTTCTTCCAGCGGTAGGGCACCACCCCCAGGGGCGCGGGGAACTGCGCGAGCCCCCCCACGCCCCCGCGGCCGCGACACGACCCCGGCTCCGTACTCCCGCGCGGGCTTAAGCTAGGGCACCGTCGAGGCGTTGTACGAAGGGGCGGTAAAGGTGAGCGCGAGCGGCACGGCCGCGGCCGGACAGGTCGAGCACATGCTGCGCCAGGTCACGCCCGGGCGCTACGACGCCTACGAGGCACTCCTGCGCGCGCTCGCGACCCCGCACACCGGCCAGATCTGGATGCTCCTGTGGCACGGACAGGCCGGATCCCCGGACGCCCAGTACGGAAAGATGGAGGTCGACGGCCACGGCTACGCGCCCTGCGTCACCTCCGCGCAGGAGCTGTCGGCCAGCGGCTGGAACCGTTCCTACGAGGTGATCGACGGGCTCGACGTGGCCCGCGCCCTCTACCCCGACCACTACGGCCTCTGGCTCAACCCGCACGCCCCCGGCGGCGGCCTCGGCATCCCCTGGCTCGACCTGCGCCGCATCGCCACGGGCCTGGACCGCCAGCCGGCCGGGCCGCTGCGGCTGTCCGAACCGGCCATCGAGATCCCCCAGTTCTACGCCCTGCTCGCGCAGAACGCCCACCGCACCCCGGCCGTCCGCGCACTGCGCCGCGCCTGGGTGCAGCCCGCCCTCGGCGCGCCGTATCTCGCCATCGGGCTGGACGTGTACGACACCTCGCCGCCGGCCGTGGACGCCGTACGCGCGATGATGCAGCAGTCCCTCGGCGCCGTGCCCGACGGGCTGCCCGTCTCGACGGTCGCCATGTCGGACGAGCACGACCCGGTCGCCATGTGGCTGCGGGCCAAGGCGCGCCCCTTCTACGACCGCGAGGCGCACGCCACGGCCCCCGTCCAGGCCCCCGCGTCCGGCTACGGCTACCCTCCCGCGCAGGGCAGGTTCTGAGGCTCTCCCGGGCCTGCCGCCGACCCCCTTCAGAACATGAAGGAAGCTCACCTCTCCGCGCGTAGATGAGGAAAGTACGGACGGGTTCGTCCTAAAATCCCCCTGCTACGACGCGTCCGACCCCCGTTACCCGCTGTCCGGATAACGGAACCCCCCAGACAGCATCACGTTTACGCATCCATTCACCGCCAAGTCTGGCAACAGATCGCCAAAGCGTTGAAGACTCCCGGCAAGACACGGACCGGTCGGTCGCGTGTACGAGACAAACAAAACCGCTACAGCGGCAGCCAGGGGGTCGGCGATCGCCGGCCCGAGAGGGGTCAATCGCACCGTGACCGCACCGATCGAGACCACCGGGGCGGAAGCCGGAGCACAGCCCGAGGCCGTGCTCTCCGGGGTCAAGAAGAGCCAGATCGAGGGGCGTTCGCTCACCCAGATCGCCTGGATGCGCTTCAAGCGGGACAAGGTGGCGATGGCGGGAGGCGTCGTCGTCATCCTGCTCGTGCTGATGGCGATCCTCTCGAAGCCGATCCAGTGGGTCTTCGGCCTCGATCCCAACAAGTTCAACCAGGACCTCATCGACCCGGCGCTGCTGGCGCCCAAGGGCGGCTGGGGCGGCATGAGTTGGGACCATCCGCTGGGCGTGGACCCCCAGTACGGCCGCGACATGCTCGCGCGCATCATCGACGGCTCCTGGGTCTCCCTGCTCGTCGCCGGTGGCGCCACGCTGCTGTCCGTCTGCATCGGCACCGTGCTCGGTGTCGTCGCCGGGTACTACGGCGGCTGGATCGACAGCGTCATCAGCAGGCTGATGGACACCTTCCTGGCCTTCCCGCTGCTGCTGTTCGCGATCTCGATCTCCGCCTCGGTGCAGGACGGGTTCTTCGGTCTCGACGGCCTGTCCCTGCGCATCAGCGTGCTGATCTTCGTCATCGGCTTCTTCAGCTGGCCGTACATCGGCCGCATCGTGCGGGCCCAGACCATGACCCTGCGCAAGCGGGAGTTCATCGAGGCCTCCACGAGCCTCGGGGCGCGCGGCCCGTACATCCTGTTCCGCGAGCTGCTCCCGAACCTCGTCGCGCCGATCCTCGTCTACGCGACGCTGATCATCCCGACGAACATCCTGTTCGAGGCCGCGCTGAGCTTCCTCGGCGTCGGTATCGCTCCGCCGCAGGCCTCCTGGGGCGGCATGCTCAGCAACGCTGTGGATCTCTACACGGCTGATCCGCAGTACATGTTCGTGCCCGGACTGGCGATCTTCATCACCGTCCTGGCCTTCAACCTGCTGGGTGACGGGCTGCGTGACGCCCTCGACCCTCGCAGCAAGTGATCCATCGAATGAGGGGGCTTCCTCAGGTGAAGACGAGAAGGGTGACCGCCGGCGTTGCGTCGGTCCTGGCACTGTCGCTCGGTGCTGCCGCGTGCGGCGGCGGAGGCGACGACAACGACGGGGGAGGCAGCGGCAAGAAGGACGCCGCGCTGAACTCGATCGTCAACGCGTCCGACAAGAAGGGAGGGACGGTCGCGTACGAGCACTCGGACGTGCCGGACTCCCTCGACCCGGGCAACACGTACTACGGCTGGGTGCAGAACTTCTCGCGGCTCTACGGCAGGACGCTCACCACGTTCAAGCCGGCCGCGGGCAAGGAAGGCCTGGAGGTCGTGCCGGACCTCGCCGAGTCCCTCGGCAAGGCCAGCCCGGACGCCAAGACCTGGACGTACAAGCTGCGTGCGGGTGTGAAGTTCCAGGACGGCACCCCGGTGACGTCCAAGGACGTCAAGTACGCCATCGAGCGCTCCAACTTCGCGCCCGAGGCACTGTCGAACGGCCCGACGTACTTCAAGGCCTACCTCGAGGGCGGCGACAAGTACAAGGGTCCCTACAAGGACAAGTCCGCCGAGGGCATCAAGTCCATCGAGACGCCGGACGACCGGACGATCGTCTTCAAGCTGAAGCAGCCGTTCGCGGACTTCGATTACCTGGCGACCTTCTCCCAGACGGCCCCCGTGCCGCAGGCGAAGGACACCGGCGCGAAGTACGTCCAGGCCATCCAGTCCTCCGGCCCGTACCAGTTCCAGTCCTACGAGGAGGGCCGCGGCGCCACCCTCGTGCGGAACAAGCAGTGGGACGCGAAGACGGACCCGATCCGCAAGGCCCTGCCGGACAAGATCACGATCAAGTTCAAGGTCAACCCGGTCACGGTCGACAACAACCTGCTGTCCGACAAGATCACGGCTGACGCGGCCGGCACCGGTGTGCAGCCGCAGACCCAGCCGAAGGTGCTGCGCGGCAAGTACGCCAACCAGACCGACAGCTCCTACGCGGGTGCCACGCAGTACATCGCGCTCAACGTCAACGTGAAGCCGTTCGACAACGAGCACTGCCGCAAGGCCGTCCAGTGGGGCCTGAACAAGCAGTCCGTCCTGGACGCGATGGGCGGCTCCCCGAAGGGCGACGTGGCGACCACGCTGCTGCCGCCGTCGGTCAACGGCTACACCAAGTTCGACACCTACGCGACCGAGGGTCACAAGGGTGACGTGGCCAAGGCCAAGGCCGAGCTGAAGGAGTGCGGCAAGCCGAACGGCTTCAACACGATCCTGACCGCTCGTTCGGACCGCCCGGCGGAGGTCGCGGCCGCGACCGCCATCCAGGCGTCGCTGAAGAACATCGGCGTCAACATCGAGATCAAGCAGTTCCCCTCCGGCAAGTACTTCTCGAACTTCGCCGGTGTCCCGAGCTACGTGCACGACAACAAGCTCGGCATGCTCTCGATGGCCTGGGGTGCCGACTGGCCGACCGGCTACGGCTTCCTCGACCAGATCATCAACGGTGCCGCCATCAAGCCCTCCGGTGGCAACAACCTGATGGAGCTGGACGACCCGAAGATCAACAAGGCCCTGACGGACGCGATCGCCAACACCGACGACGCGGCCCGCACCAAGGCCTGGGGTGACATCGACAAGATGGTGCTCGACAACGCCTCGGTCGTCCCGCTGGTCTACCGCAAGAACCTGCTGCTCCGGCCGGTGTCCGCCAGCAACGTCACGGTCACGCAGGCCTACCTGGGCATGTACGACTACCTGCTGATGAGCTCCTCGAAGTAACTCAGCAGGCCGGATCCTTTCGAAAGGCAGGTGAAGGCAACGGGTGGCCGCGGCGGACGATCCCGCCGCGGCCACCCGGGGCCGTACAGCTGTGGCTGCGTACATCCTCCGACGCGTCATGGGCGCGGTGCTGTTGCTGCTGGTGGTCAGCGCAGTCACCTTCGCCATCTTCTTCCTCGTTCCCCGCCTCGGGGGGCAGACGGCCGACCAGTTGGCCACCCAGTACGTCGGCAAGGACGCGAACCCCGCCTCCGTCGCCGCGATCAAGCAGAACCTGGGACTGGACCAGCCGGTCTACGTCCAGTACTGGGACTTCATCAAGGGCCTCGTGGTGGGCGCCGACTACAAGTTCGGCCCTGACGCGACGCACTGCGGCGCACCCTGCTTCGGCTACTCCTTCAAGAGCCACATCGAAGTGTGGCCCCAGTTGGAGCAGCGGATCCCGGTGTCCTTCTCGCTGGCCATCGGTGCCGCGGTGATCTGGCTGGTCTCGGGCGTGACGACCGGTGTCATCTCCGCCCTGCGCAAGGGCAAGCCGATCGACCGCATCTCGATGTTCATCGCCCTGGCCGGCGTCTCCCTGCCGATCTTCTTCACCGGCCAGATCCTGCTGGCCCTCTTCGTCTACGAGATCCCCATCTGGGACAGCATCGACTACGTGCCGTTCACCGAGAACCCGGCCGAGTGGGCCTGGCACCTGGTGCTCCCCTGGGTCAGTCTCGCGTTCCTGTTCTCCGCGCTGTACGCCCGGCTCACCCGGGCGGGCATGCTGGAGACGATGAGCGAGGACTACATCCGCACCGCGCGGGCCAAGGGCCTGACGGAGTCCACGGTCGTCGCCAAGCACGGCCTGCGCTCCGCGCTCACCCCGATCGTCACCATCTTCGGCATGGACTTCGGCACCCTGGTCGGCACCGCGGTCCTCACCGAGACGGTGTTCTCCCTCCAGGGCATCGGCGCATACTCGGTCCAGGCCATCAAGGACAACGACCTGCCCATCGTGATGGGCGTGACCCTGGTCGCCGCGTTCTTCATCGTCTTCTGCAACTTGATCGTCGACCTGGTGTACGCCGCCATCGACCCCCGGGTGAGGTACTCGTGAGCAAGCTCGACAAAGCCGCGCTCGGCGAACCGGACGACACCACCGCCCCGTCCGCCCCGGACGACGCGTTCCTGTCCGTCCGCGACCTGCGCATCCACTTCGACACCGACGACGGCCTGGTCAAGTCCGTCGACGGCGTCAGCTTCGACGTGCGCAAGGGTCAGACCCTCGGCATCGTGGGCGAGTCCGGCTCCGGCAAGTCCGTCACCTCGCTCGGCGTCATGGGCCTGCACCGCTCGGCGCGCGCCAAGGTCACCGGCGAGGTCTGGCTGGACGGCCAGGAGCTGATCGCGGCCGACCCCGACGCCGTACGGCGGCTGCGCGGGCGGAAGATGGCCATGATCTT
Organism: Streptomyces sp. NPDC026246; assembly: GCF_055567995.1. Lineage (NCBI taxonomy): Bacteria > Bacillati > Actinomycetota > Actinomycetes > Kitasatosporales > Streptomycetaceae > Streptomyces > Streptomyces sp. NPDC026246. The sequence continues at coordinate 36,408 of NZ_JBVHPJ010000019.1, forward strand.
CCAGGACCCGCTGTCCGCGATGCACCCGTACTACACCGTCGGGCAACAGATCGTGGAGGCCTACCGCGTCCACCACGACGTCAGCAAGAAGGCCGCCAAGCAGCGGGCGGTGGACATGCTCGACCGGGTCGGCATCCCCGAGCCCGGCAAGCGCGTCGACAGCTACCCGCACGAGTTCTCCGGCGGCATGCGCCAGCGCGCCATGATCGCCATGGCCCTGGTGAACAACCCCGAGCTGCTCATCGCCGACGAGCCGACCACCGCCCTGGACGTCACCGTCCAGGCGCAGATCCTCGACCTGATCCGGGACCTGCAGAAGGAGTTCGGCTCCGCGGTCATCATGATCACCCACGACCTGGGCGTCGTGGCCGAGATGGCCGACGACCTGCTGGTCATGTACGGCGGCCGGTGCGTGGAGCGCGGCCCCGCCGAGGACGTGTTCTCCGCGCCCCGGCACCCCTACACCTGGGGTCTGCTCGGCTCGATGCCGCGACTGGACCGTGACGAGACCGACCGGCTCATCCCGATCAAGGGCTCGCCGCCCTCCCTCATCAACCTGCCGTCCGGCTGCGCCTTCCACCCGCGCTGCCCGTACGCGGACATCCCGAAGGACAACGTCACCCGCACGGTCCGTCCCGAGCTGACCGAGGTCGGCGGCTCGCACTGGGCCGCCTGCCACATGACCCAGGAGCAGCGGGAGCGTATCTGGACCGAAGAGATTGCGCCGAAGCTGTGAGCGACGACAAAACGGTGAGCGCACCGGACACCAGCGCCCCCACCCTCACCAAGGACACCGCCGACGGCGAGATCCTGCTGAAGGTGACCGGCCTGCAGAAGCACTTCCCGATCCGCAAGGGCCTGCTGCAGCGGCAGACCGGCGCCGTCCGCGCCGTGGACGGCATCGACTTCGAGGTCCGCAAGGGCGAGACGCTCGGTGTCGTGGGCGAGTCGGGCTGCGGCAAGTCCACCATGGGCCGGCTGATCACCCGGCTGCTCGAACCGACCGGCGGCACGGTCGAGTTCGAGGGCAAGGACATCACGCACCTGAAGACCGGCGAGCTGCGCCCCATGCGCCGCGACGTGCAGATGATCTTCCAGGACCCGTACTCCTCGCTGAACCCGCGGCACACGATCGGCACGATCGTCGGCGCCCCCTTCCGGCTGCAGGGCGTCGAACCCGAGGGCGGGGTCAAGAAGGAGGTCCAGCGGCTGCTGTCGGTGGTCGGCCTGAACCCCGAGCACTACAACCGCTACCCGCACGAGTTCTCCGGCGGCCAGCGCCAGCGCATCGGCATCGCCCGGGCCCTCGCGCTCAACCCCAAGCTGGTGGTGGCCGACGAGCCGGTCTCCGCGCTGGACGTGTCGATCCAGGCGCAGGTGGTGAACCTGCTGGACGACCTCCAGGAGGAACTCGGCCTGACGTACGTGATCATCGCGCACGACCTGTCGGTCGTCCGTCACGTCTCGGACCGGATCGCGGTGATGTACCTCGGCAAGATCGTCGAGCTGGCCGACCGCGACAAGCTCTACAAGTCGCCGATGCACCCGTACTCCAAGGCGCTGCTGTCGGCCGTGCCGATACCGGATCCCAAGCGCCGGGGCGTCAAGAGCGAGCGCATCCTGCTCAAGGGCGACGTGCCCTCGCCGATCGCGCCGCCGAGCGGCTGCCGTTTCCACACCCGGTGCTGGAAGGCGACGCAGATCTGCAAGACGACCGAGCCGCCGCTGGTGGAGCTGCGGGCCGGCCAGCGCGTGGCCTGCCACCACCCGGAGAACTTCGAGGACCAGCAGCCGCAGGACACCGAGCTGCTGTCCTCGGCCAGGGAAGTGACCCCGGAGAGCGAAGCGACCCCGGAGAGCACCGCCACTGCCGTGGAGAAGTGACTCCGCCCGAGCCCCCGCCCCCGCACCTCGGGGCGGGGGCTCACCCGTGGGGGAAAATGCACGGGTGCTCCAGCAACTCTTCAGTCCGTCCGTCCAGCACACGCTCGACCTGATCGGCATCTTCGTCTTCGCGATCTCCGGCGCGCTGCTGGCCGTGCGCAAGAACTTCGACGTCTTCGGCATGGCCGTCCTCGCCGAGGTCACCGCGCTGGGCGGCGGGCTCTTCCGCGACCTGGTCATCGGGGCCGTCCCGCCCGCCGCGTTCACGGACCTGGGGTACTTCCTCACCCCGCTGCTCGCCACGCTCCTGGTGTTCTTCCTGCACCCCCAGGTGGAGCGCATCCAGGTCGCCGTGAACGTCTTCGACGCGGCGGGGCTCGGCCTGTTCTGCGTCGCCGGCACCACGAAGGCGTACGAGTACGGGCTCGGCCTGACCGCCTCCGCCGGCCTGGGGCTGACCACCGCGGTGGGCGGGGGCGTGCTGCGGGACGTCCTCGCCAACGAGGTGCCCTCCCTGCTGCGCTGGGACCGCGACCTCTACGCGGTCCCGGCGATCGTCGGCGCCGCCCTGGTCGCCCTGTGCATCCGCTACGACGCCCTGAACCCGTTCACCAGCTCCCTCGCGGTGATCACCGCCTTCGTGCTGCGCCTGCTGGCGATGCGCTACCACTGGCGGGCTCCGCGGGCCTGGCACCGCAGGTCGACGGTGAGCGAGGAGGAGCAGCCCGTGCTGCCGTGACGGCCGGCTCGGAGGGGAACGCAAAAGCTACCGCTTAGTAGCTGATTCTTGTACTGTTCAGCCATGCCAGAAGCAGCCTCCGCCCCGGCCGTCCGGGCCTCGATCGGCGACAGCGAGTTCGACCGCGACACCGCGCTCGTCCGCCGCGCGCCCGGCGTGTACGACATCGACCTCTCCGCCGGCTGGACGATCATCAGCGCCGTCAACGGCGGCTATCTGCTCGCCGTCCTCGGCCGCGCCCTCGCGGACGCCCTCCCGCACGGGGACCCCTTCACGGTCTCCGCGCACTACCTGACCGCGTCCCAGCCCGGCCCGGCCGTCGTCCGCACGGACGTCGTCCGCACCGGCCGCACGCTGTCGACCGGCCAGGCCTCGCTCTTCCAGTACGACGACGAGGGCCGCGAGGTCGAACGCATCCGGGTCCTCGCCTCCTACGGCGACCTGGACGCCCTGCCCGACGACGTCCGCACCACGGCCCGGCCGCCCGCGATCCCGCCGCTGGAGCACTGCTTCGGCCCCGAGGACGGGCCGGCCCCCGTGGACGGCAGTTCGGCGATCACCGAGCGCCTGATGCTCAAGCTCGACCCCTCCACCCTGGGCTGGGCCCTCGGGCAGCCGTCCGGCAAGGGCGAGATGCGGGCCTGGTTCGGCCTGAAGGACGGGCGCGACCCCGACCCGCTCTCCCTGCTCCTCGCGGTCGACGCGCTGCCGCCGACCGCCTTCGAGCTCGGGCTGAAGGGCTGGGTGCCGACCGTCGAGCTGACCGTGCACGTCCGGTGCCGCCCGGCGCCGGGCCCGCTGCGGGTGTCGATCACCACGCGCAACCTCGCCGGCGGCTTCCTGGAGGAGGACGCCGAGGTCTGGGACAGCGCGGACCGGCTGGTGGCCCAGTCCCGGCAGCTGGCGCGGGTGCGGCTGGGCTGAGCCCCGGCGGCACGGGGGGCCTCTCAGGCCGCAGGGGCGGCGCGCTCGGGAACGGGCGTGCCGCCCCCGTGTCTTCGGTGGCGCATCGATCCGGGTCGTCGACGGCGCATCAATCCAGCCAATGCCGGCGGCCCAAGCCGATCAGCCGCATCTGCCGGGCCGCCACCCGGGCGACCTGCCGCTCGCGCTCCTCGCGCTCCTCGCGCTCCTCGCGCTCCTCGCCGGGACTCTCCAGCGCCTCCAGGAACAGCGACGCCGTGCTGAGCATCTGGTCCACGTACAGGTGGGCCAGCATCAGCAGGTCGTCCCCGCTCCAGCCCTGCGACACCGGGTCCTTGGCCAGCTCGTCCCCCACCTCCCGGGCGAACCGGTCCAGTTGCTCGCGTATGGCCTCGCGCACCGGCTGGACCCCGCCGTGCCGCTCCCGGGCGATGAACCGGACGTGCGCGGGGTACCCGTCGACATGACGGGCGATCAGTTCGATGGTGCGCGTGACGCGTTCCTCGTGGTCACCCGTCGTGGACACCGTCGTCCGGATCATCGGGTGCAGGCTGCCCAGCGCCTCCTCGACCAGGGCCACGCCCAGATCCGCCGTGGAGCGGAAGTGGCGGTAGAAGGCGGTCGGGGCGACGCCCACGGCGCGGGTGACCTCGCGCAGCCCGAGGCTGCTCAGGCTCTGCTCCTCCAGCAGCCCCAGGGCCGCGTCCAGGAGCGCCTGCCGGGTCTTCTGCTTCTGGGCCTGCCGGATCCCGAGGGTGTGACTCATACCATGCAGTTAACAACTGTTCTCTGGAATTGGAAAGTCATGAGAGGCGCTAGACTGGGAAGTCAGTGAACAACTGTAACCACAACCGTTCACCGAATCTCAGGGAGCTGTTTCCCGTGCTGTTCATCGTCGCCGCGCTGCTGCTGCTGGGTGTCCTGCTGGGCACCGTGGCCCACGCGCCGCTCACCTTCTCCGTCGGCGCGGGCGTCGTCATCGCCGTCTGGCTCGCCGTCTTCGCGCTGCGCGAGCGCGGCCGCCGCCGCCACACGCAGGCCCACTGACCGCCGCACGACCGCACCCACCCCGGGAGTCGATCACCATGCAGCTCACCGCTCCGGCCTCGCGCCGCACCGGTCTCCGCGACACCGACGGCATGGCCGTCGCGTCCTTCGTCCTCGGCCTGCTGGGCCTGCTCGTGCTGAACCTCCTGCTCGGCCCCATCGCCATCGTGCTGGCGAGCGTCGCCCTGTGGCGCGGCACCGAGCGCCGCGGCCGCGCGCTGCTCGGCCTGGGTCTCGGCATCGCCGACCTGGTGGTCCTCGTGACCTTCATGCAGTTCGACAGCTCCATCTCCTGGAGCCTGTAGCCCCACCTGCGGGCCCACCGCGCCTCGGGGCGGGCGGGGGGAGCCGTAGAATCGGGCTCACCATGGCTTACCTCGACCACGCCGCGACCACCCCGATGCTCCCGGAGGCGGTTGAGGCGTTCAGCGCCCAGCTGGGTGCCACCGGCAACGCGTCGTCCCTCCACGCATCCGGCAGGCAGGCCCGCCGCACCGTCGAGGAGGCCCGCGAGTCCCTCGCCGAGGCCCTCGGCGCCCGCCCCAGCGAGGTCGTCTTCACCTCGGGCGGCACGGAGGCCGACAACCTCGCAGTCAAGGGCCTGTACTGGTCACGCCGGGACGCCGACCCGGCCCGCACCCGCGTCCTCGCCAGCCCCGTCGAGCACCACGCGGTCCTCGACGCCGTGCACTGGCTCGCCGAACACGAGGGCGCCACCGTCGAGTACCTGCCCGTCGACGCGCACGGCCGCGTCCACCCCGGCGCCCTGCGCGAGGCCATCGCCCGCAACCCCGCCGACGTGGCCCTCGCCACCGTCATGTGGGCCAACAACGAGATCGGGACGATCCTGCCGGTCCGTGAACTGGCCGACGTGGCCGCCGAGTTCGGCGTGCCGCTGCACTCGGACGCCGTCCAGGCCTTCGGCCAGATCCCGGTGGACTTCGCCGCCTCCGGCCTCGCCGCGATGACCGTGTCCGGCCACAAGATCGGCGGCCCGTACGGCATCGGCGCGCTCCTGCTCGGCCGGGAGCACACCCCCGTGCCCGTCCTGCACGGCGGCGGCCAGGAGCGGCACGTACGCTCCGGCACCCTCGACGTGCCCGCCATCGCCTCCTTCGCGGTCGCCGGACGGCTCGCCGCCGAGCAGCGCGAGTGGTTCGCCCGCGAGATCGGCGCCCTGCGCGACGCCCTCGTGACCGCGGTCCGCCGAGCCGTCCCGGACGCCGTCCTCGGCGGCGACCCGGACCCGGCCGGACGCCTGCCCGCCAACGCGCACTTCACCTTCCCCGGCTGCGAGGGCGACTCCCTGCTGCTGCTTCTCGACGCCCAGGGCATCGAGTGCTCCACCGGCTCCGCCTGCACCGCCGGCGTCGCCCAGCCCAGTCACGTCCTGCTGGCCACCGGCACCGACCCGGATCTGGCCCGCGGCACCCTGCGCTTCTCCCTCGGCCACACCTCCACCGAAGCCGACGTCGAGGCCCTGGCCAAGGCCATCGGCCCGGCCGTGGAACGGGCCCGGGCGGCGGGTCTCACGTAGGTCCGGCGCCGGTCACACCGACGGGGGCGAACCGGTCACGCCGGTGCCGTGCGCGCCCGCCGCACCAGCCGCATGTACCGGTCCCAGTCCCAGTGCCGCCCCGGGTCGGTGTGGTCCGTGCCCGGGACCTCCACATGGCCGATGATGTGCTCGCGGTCGACGGGGATGTCGTAGCGGGCGCATATCCGGGCGGTGAGACGGGCCGAAGCCGCGTACATCGCGTCCGTGAGGTCCTGCGGACGGTCCACGAAACCCTCGTGCTCGATGCCGACACTGCGTTCGTTGTAGGAGCGGTTGCCCGCGTGGTAGGCCACGTCCAGCTCGCGGATCATCTGCGTGACGTGCCCGTCCTGGCGGACGATGTAGTGCGTGGCGGCCTTGTGGCCCGGGTCCTGGAAGGCCTTCACCGCGCTGTCGAAACTGCCCTGCGTCACATGGACGATCACCATGTCTATGCCGTAGTCGTCGGGCCGGTCCGCGCGGCGCCAGTTCGCCTCCGACGCCGCCACCCAGCGCGCGCCCGCGTCGTCGACCTCGCCCTCCTTACGGGGCTTCTCCACACCGGGGGTGCGCCACCACAGCCGCGCCAGCTCGTCCCGGGCCAGCACGGCCGAACCCGCCGCGGCCACGGTGCCGCCGATCAGCAGCGCGCGACGGCCCACCTTCCGGTCGCCGTCCTTCGAAGCCTTCCGCTGTCCCATGTGATCGTCAACGGATACCCGGCGGCCCCGGTTCCCGCGCCCCGTACCCTGGAGGGGTTATGACTGAGACCCCGCAGCGCTCCCGCCCCCTCCGCGTCCTGGCCGCCATGTCCGGCGGCGTCGACTCCGCCGTCGCCGCCGCCCGCGCGGCCGAAGCGGGCCACGACGTGACCGGTGTGCACCTCGCGCTCTCCGCCAACCCCCAGTCCTTCCGGACCGGCGCCCGGGGCTGCTGCACCATCGAGGACTCCCGCGACGCCCGCCGCGCCGCCGACGTCATCGGCATCCCCTTCTACGTGTGGGACCTCGCCGACCGGTTCCGCGAGGACGTCGTCGAGGACTTCGTCGCCGAGTACGAGGCCGGCCGCACGCCCAACCCCTGCCTGCGCTGCAACGAGAAGATCAAGTTCGCCGCCCTCCTCGACAAGGCGCTCGCCCTCGGCTTCGACGCGGTCTGCACCGGCCACTACGCCAAGGTGATCGTCCGCGAGGACGGCACCCGGGAGCTGCACCGCGCCTCCGACATGGCCAAGGACCAGTCCTACGTCCTCGGCGTGCTCGACGACCGGCAGCTCGCCCACGCCCTGTTCCCCCTCGGCGACACCGTCACCACCAAGGACGAGATCCGCGCCGAGGCCGAACGCCGCGGCCTGGCGGTGGCCAAGAAGCCCGACTCGCACGACATCTGCTTCATCGCCGACGGCGACACCCAGGGCTTCCTGGCACGGCGCCTGGGCAGGGCCGAGGGCGACATCGTCGACGAGGCCGGCACCAAGCTGGGCACCCACGAGGGCGCCTACGGCTTCACGATCGGCCAGCGCAAGGGCCTGCGCATCGGCACGCCCGCCGCCGACGGCAAGCCCCGCTACGTCCTCGACATCTCCCCGGTGGACAACACGGTGACGGTCGGCCCGGCCGACGCCCTCGACGTCACCGGGCTGCGGGCGATCAAGCCACGCTGGTGCGGCGCCGCCCCCACCGGCCCCGACACCTACACGGCCCAGCTGCGCGCCCACGGCGGCGAGAGCGAGGTCACCGCCGAACTGGTCGACGGCACCCTGGAGGTCGCCTTCACCGAGCCGGTCCGCGGGGTGGCCCCCGGCCAGGCGATCGTGCTGTACGACGGCACGCGCGTGGTGGGCTCGGCGACGATCGCGTCGACCACGAGGGCCACGGCCGGGGTGGCCTGACCCGCCGGCGGCGACCGGCCGGGCCCACGCCCGCGTGACGCCCGGTCAGTCCCGGCCGAAGAACTCCGTCAGCGCCGGAGCCAGCACGTTCGGCTCCACCATGTGCGTCTGGCCCTGCAGGGCCCGGTAGGCGCCCTGCGGCACGCTGTCCGCGATCGCCCGGGCCGCCTCGCGCAGCCACCCGGGACTCGCCTCGCCGGCGACCGCCAGGACCGGCACCCCGACCGAGCCCAGGCGCTCACGCGGGACCCGGCCGTCGCGCATCACGGCGTCGTCGTAGGCGAGGCTCGGGGCGATCGCCTCCATGCCGGCCCACATCGGCGACTGGCGGGCGCCCTGGATCACGCTCTCCGCCAGGCCCGTCAGCCGCAGGAACAGCTCCACCGCGTCCCCGCGCCGCCCCTCCCCGAGCGCCTCCGTCAGCCTCCGGGTGTATTCCGCGCGTTCCCCGGCGCCCTCCTCGGACATCGCGAACGGTGTCTCGTACACCGCGACGCGGCGCACCGGCAGCCCGGCGGCCGCCGCCTCCAGTGCCAGCGCCCCGCCCGAGGAGATGCCGTACAGGAACGCCTCGCCGCCCACCGCCTCGATCACCGCCGCCAGGTCCTCGACCTCACGTTCCACGGCGTAGGGCGCGGTGTCACCGCTGGCGCCGCGGCCCCGGCGGTCGTACACGACGGCCTGGAAACGCTCCGAGAGCGACACGGCCAGCGGCGCGAGGGTGCCGCCCGTCGACATCGCGCCACTCACCAGCACGACCGCGGGGCCCTGTCCGGTGCTCTCGTAGGCGATGCGGGTGCCGTCGCGCGAAAGGGTCTTCTTGTCCATGCCCATGCAGACTGCCGCACCGCACGGACTTCATCGGTGAGGCCAGCCGCGCGTCAGCCGATCACACCACTTCCACCTCGTAGAAGCACAGGTGATCCCTGATCCCCGCGACATCCGGCTTCGGGTCGGGATACGCCCAGACGAGGTCGTCCGCGCCCGGCCGCGACCAGTAGGCGGCGGTGCCCTTGAACGGGCAGTACGTCCGGGTGTCCGACGGCGTCAGCAGGTCCAGGCGCACGTCCTCCGGCGGGATGTAGTACCGCTGCGGACAGCCCGTCTCGCGCAGCACCAGCGCCCGGTCGCTGTCCGCGAGGACCTCCCCGCCCTGCACCACGCGCACGTGCCTCTCGCTCGGCTCGACGGTGATGCGGTGTCCTGTCGTCACGATCGCTCCTCCTCGGGTAGCCGACTCCCCGTGTACAGCGCACGCTGAAGCGGAGTTCTTCCCCCGCCGCTGGAGGCTCCATGCCCGTCACCGACACATCCGGCAACCGCTCCAGCCTGCTGCACCAGGTCCGCTACGCCCTGCGCCACCCGGAGCGCGTCCCCGCGCACGCCCGGCGCGCGGCGCGGGACGCCATGCTGCGGCTGCGCCACCGCGACCACGTCGCCTACTACCGGGCCGTGATGGCCTCCGACGCGGCCCGCAGCGTCGAGGCCGCAGTGGGGCACAACCCCTCGCGCGAGCAGTGGGAGCGCATCGGGCGCCTGCAGTTCGACTACCTCGTCGGCCACGGCCTGAAGCCCCACCACCGGATGCTCGACATCGGCTGCGGCAACCTGCGCGCCGGGCGGCTGTTCATCGACCACCTCGACACCGGGAACTACTACGGCATCGACATCTCGCCGCACATCCTGCTCGCCGCCCAGGACACCCTGGTGGCGGACGGACTCCAGGCCAAGCTGCCGCACCTGACCCTCGCCGCCGACCTCACCTTCGCGTTCCTGCCGGAGGGCCACTTCGACGTGGTGCACGCGCACAGCGTCTTCTCCCACTCCCCGCCACACGTCATCGAGGAGTGCCTCACCCACGTCGGCCGCGTCCTCGCCCCCGGGGGCTTCTTCGACTTCACCTTCGACCGCACGGAGGGCGAGGAGCACCAGGTCCTGCACGAGGACTTCTACTACCGCACCCGCACCCTGACCGAACTCGCCGCCCGGCACGGCCTGGACGCCCGGTTCATGGACGACTGGGAGCGGCTGCCGCACCGGCAGTCCAAGATGCGCCTGACCGTCGCGTCCGGACGGGCCCGTACCGTGGGCGCATGAACATCTGCGTCTTCCTCTCCGCCGCCGACCTCGACGAGCGCTACACCCGGCCCGCCCGCGAGTTCGCCGAACTGCTCGGCAAGGGCGGTCACACGCTCGTGTGGGGCGGCTCGGACGTCGGCCTGATGAAGGTGGTCGCCGACGGGGTGCAGGAGGCCGGCGGCCGGCTCACCGGCGTCTCCGTGCGCTTCCTCGCGGCCAAGGCCCGCCCGGGCGTCGACGAGATGGTGATCGCCGAGGACCTGGCCGAGCGCAAGAAGCTGCTGCTGGAGAAGGCCGACGCCGTGGTCGTCATGGTCGGCGGCACGGGAACGCTCGACGAGGCCACCGAGATCCTGGAGCTGAAGAAGCACGGGCACACCGACAAGCCGGTGGTCCTGCTCAACACGGCCGGCTTCTACGACGGCCTGAAGGAGCAGTTCCGCCGCATGGAGGCGGAGGGCTTCCTGCCCCGCCCGCTTACCGAGCTGGTGTTCTTCGCCGAGGAACCGGTCGGCGCCCTGGCCTACCTGGAGGAGAGCCAGGGCATCGGCTGACCCGGGCCCGCGGGGGAGCGGGCGCGGCCCGCTGCCCGGTGCGGCCCCCGGGTGATGCGAGCATGGCGCCCATGGCTACTCATGTGATCACCGGAGCCGGCTCCGGCATCGGCGCGGCCGTGGCCCGCCGGCTGCACGCGCGCGGGGACGAGCTCGTGCTGCACGCGCGCGACGCGGGCCGCGCCAAGGAACTGGCCGCCGCGTTCCCCGGGGCGAAGACCCTGGTCGGCGACCTCGCGGACCCCGACAAGCTGTCCTGGGCCTTCTCCCACCAGTCGCTGCCGGACCGGGTGGACTCCCTGCTGCACATCGCCGGGGTCGTCGACCTCGGCCCGGTCGGCGAACTCACCCCGAAGACCTGGCGCCACCAGCTCAACGTCAACCTCGTCGCCCCCGCCGAGCTGACCCGCCACTTCCTGCCGCAGCTGCGTGCCGCCCGCGGCCACGTGCTGTTCGTCAACTCCGGCGCCGGACTCAACGCCCACGCCGGCTGGTCCGCCTACGCCGCCTCCAAGCACGGCCTGAAGGCCCTCGCCGACTCCCTGCGCCAGGAGGAGCACGGCAACGGCGTGCGGGTCACCTCCGTCTACCCGGGCCGCACGGCCAGCCCCATGCAGGCCAAGGTCCACCAGCAGGAGGGCAAGCAGTACGACGCCGCGCGCTGGATCGACCCGGAGTCGGTCGCCACCACCCTCGTGATGGCTCTGGACCTGCCGCGGGACGCCGAGGTCAACGACCTGACGGTGCGACCGGGCGCCTGACCGCGGCGGCCCGTTCACTAGGCTGTCGCGGTGAGCGAAAACAGCCAGTTCAGGTTCGGTGCCGCCACCGGCGTGGGGTCCATGCCCGGCGGCGACGCCCGGGAGGCCGCCAAGACCGTCACCGGGACCTTCGAGGACTTCCCCTTCCTGCCCGAGCTGCCCGCCCGGGGCCCCGGCGCGGACATGATCGGGCGGACCGCCGGCATGCTCGTCGAGCTCTACGCGCGCGTGGAGCCCAGCGGCTGGCGGCTGGGGGACCGGCCGGGCCGGGACACCAAGCGAGCCCGCTCCTGGCTCGGCGAGGACCTCGACGCGCTGGAGGAGTACACCCAGGACTACCAAGGGCCGCTGAAGGTCCAGGCCGTCGGGCCGTGGACCCTCGCGGCCAACCTGGAGCTGCGCGGCGGCGAGGCCGCCCTCTCCGACGCCGGTGCCTGCCGCGACCTGGCGGCCTCCCTCGCCGAGGGACTGCGTGAGCACCTGGCCGAGGTGCGGCGGCGCGTCCCGGGCGCGCAGCTCGTGCTCCAGCTCGACGAGCCGTCCCTCACCGCCGTGCTGCGCGGGCAGGTGAGGACCGCCAGCGGCTACCGCACGCACCGGGCCGTGGACCGGCAGGTCGCCGAGCAGACGCTGCGCGAGCTGGTCGCGGTGCACCGGGACGGCCCGGTCGCCGTCCACTCCTGCGCCCCGGACGTCCCCTTCGCCCTGCTCCGCCGGGCGGGCGTGGCGGCCGTCTCCTTCGACTTCTCCTTGCTCACCGAGCGTGACGACGACGCGATCGGGGAGGCGGTGGAGGGCGGCACCCGGCTCTTCGCCGGTGTCGTCCCGTCCGCGGAGGGACCATTGTCAGACCCTGCCGGTAGCGTCATGGGTGTCAGGACGCTGTGGCGCAGGCTGGGGCTGTCTCCGGGGCTTCTCGCGGAGGCGATCACGGTCACCCCGGCGTGCGGACTCGCGGGGGCCTCCCCGGGATACGCGCGCACGGCTCTCGCCCACTGCGCCAGGGCGGCGAGATCCCTCGCGGACAACCCAGAGTAACGGGAGGACGACACGGTGGCCGGCGACAAGCAAGCGGAGACGACGACGGTGCCCGCCGAGGCACGGGAGAAGCACGCGCGCCTCGCGGAGCAGATCGAGGAGCACCGCTTCCGCTACTACGTGAAGGACGCTCCCGTCGTCAGCGACGCGGAGTTCGACCAGCTCCTGCGGGCCCTGGAGGGTCTGGAGGAGGAGTATCCCGAGCTGCGCACCGCGGACTCGCCGACCCAGAAGGTCTCCGGGTCCTACGAGACGGAGTTCACGGCGGTCGCGCACCGCGAGCGGATGCTCTCCCTGGACAACACGTTCAACGACGACGACCTCGCCGCCTGGTTCGAGCGCATCGCCCGCGAACTGGGCGAGCAGACCTACCACTTCCTGTGCGAGCTGAAGGTCGACGGCCTCGCCGTGAACCTCACCTACGAGCACGGCCGCCTCACCCGCGCGGCGACCCGCGGCGACGGCCGCACGGGCGAGGACATCACGCCCAACGTCCGCACGATCGCCGAGATCCCGGACCGCCTCGACGGCGACGACCTCCCCGACCTGGTGGAGATCCGCGGCGAGGTCTACTTCCCGATGGAGAAGTTCCAGGAGCTGAACGCCCGTCTCGTCGAGGCCGGTGACAAGCCCTTCGCCAACCCGCGCAACGCGGCGGCCGGTTCGCTGCGCCAGAAGGACCCGCGCGTCACCGCCACCCGCCCCCTGCACATGGTCGTCCACGGCATCGGCGCCCTGGAGGGCTTCACCGGCCTGACCCGCCTCTCCCAGGCCTACGACCTGCTCAAGACCTGGGGCCTGCCCACCTCCCGGCACAACAGGGTGGTCGACGGGCTCGACGGCGTACGGGAGTTCATCGCCCACTACGGCGAGAACCGCCACTCCGTGGAGCACGAGATCGACGGCGTGGTCGTCAAGCTCGACGAGATCCCCCTCCAGGGCCGTCTCGGCTCCACCTCGCGCGCCCCGCGCTGGGCCATCGCGTACAAGTACGCCCCGGAGGAGGTCAACACCAAGCTGGTCAACATCCGCGTGGGCGTGGGCCGTACGGGCCGGGTCACCCCCTACGCCCAGGTCGAGCCGGTCACGGTCGCCGGCTCCGAGGTCGAGTTCGCCACGCTGCACAACCAGGACGTGGTCAAGGCCAAGGGCGTCCTCATCGGCGACACGGTGGTGCTGCGCAAGGCCGGTGACGTCATCCCGGAGATCCTCGGGCCCGTCGCCGACCTGCGGGACGGCAGCGAGCGCGAGTTCGTCATGCCGAGCGAGTGCCCCGAGTGCGGCACGCCGCTGCGGCCCATGAAGGAGGGCGACGTCGACCTGCGCTGCCCCAACGCCCGCAGCTGCCCGGCCCAGTTGCGGGAGCGCCTGTTCTACCTCGCGGGACGCAAGGCGCTGGACATCGAGCACTTCGGCTACGTCGCCGCCGCCGCCCTGACCGCCCCGCTGGAGCCGAAGACGCCGCCGCTGGCGGACGAGGGCGATCTGTTCGACCTCACCATCGAGCAGCTGCTGCCCATCAAGGCCTACGTCCTCGACCCGGACAGCGGTCTGCCCAAGCGCGACCCGAAGACCGGCGAGGAGAAGGTCGCCACGATCTTCGCCAACCAGCACGGCGAACCCCGCAAGAACGCGGTCGCGATGCTGGAGAACATCGCCGCGGCCAAGGAACGCCCCCTGGCCCGCGTCCTTACCAGCCTGTCGATCCGTCACGTCGGGCCGGTCGCGGCCGAGGCGCTGGCCCGCGAGTTCCGCTCGATCGAGCGGATCGACCAGGCCGGCGAGGAGGAATTGGCCGTCACCGAGGGGGTCGGTCCGACCATCGCGGCCTCCTTGAAGCAGTGGTTCGCCGAGGACTGGCACCGGGAGATCATCCGCAAGTGGAAGGCCGCCGGCGTCCGCATGGAGGAGGAGGGCACCGGCGAGGACGAAGGCCCGCGCCCCCTCGAAGGACTCACCGTGGTCGTCACCGGCACCCTGGAGAAGTTCACGCGGGACGGCGCCAAGGAGGCGCTGCAGAGCCGCGGCGCGAAGGTCACCGGCTCTGTCTCGAAGAAGACGTCGTTCGTGGTCGTGGGTGACAGCCCGGGGTCCAAGTACGACAAGGCGATGCAGCTGAAGGTTCCGGTTCTGAACGAGGAAGGCTTCGGCGTCCTGCTGGAGCAGGGACCCGAAGCTGCGGCCGAAGTCGCTCTTTCGTCCGAGGAGTAGCGGTTGAAGGCCACCCGTTCGGCGCATACCAGATGCATACGGGTGGCCGGGGCGCATTCGGGCAACCGTCGGCGACCGCCGCCCGAGGAAGCCTTCCGCGGCCTACTGTTGGGATGTGCGCCTGCCGTGCCCAGCTGCGGTCGGGGCATCCTCGTGCTCGGGCAGGGGCACGGGGAAGGGTTTTCCAGCGCGGGCCGTTGAGGTTGTCGGGCACCGGCCCGCGTGGCGTGGGCACCGCCGGCTGTGAGAGGGACGGGAATGGAACCGACCGAGAGCGCCGTGCCGGGCTCACGGCTGCGTATGCGCCGCATGGCGGTCGCGTGGCGCGCAGTCCGTGGAGCCCGCCGGCCGGCGGGACGTCCGGGCGCGGGAGTGCGCGCCGCCGGACGGTACTCCACGGACGGGCACACCACGGGGGAGCGAGCCGCCGGGCCGGACGGCCAGGGGACCCCGGGACCGGGCGCCGAACCCGCCCTCGGCGCGCTGGACACCGACCGGCACCCCTCCTGGCCCGCCCTGCACACCACGGTCGTCGCGGCGGCCGGCCTCGTCCTCGGCGCCGGCTTCCAGCGCGCCTTCACCGGCGGTCACGCCCTCTTCCCGTCGGGCACGGCCGGCTGGTCGCTGGCCGTGCTGACCGGCATCATCGTCGGCCATCTCGTCATGCTGGGCCGCTCCCGCTGGTGGGGCGGCACCGGCTCGGGCGCCGCCCTCACCCTCGCCGTGCTGCTGCTGTACGGCTGGGTCCCGGCCGGCATGGTCAGTCTCACCGTCGTCGTCCTGGTCGGGGTCGCCCGGCGCAACCGCTGGCGCCAGGGGGTGCTGCACGGCGCCGTCGACCTGCTCGGCATCGGCGCCGGGGCCCTGGTGCTGGCCGCCTTCGGCACGGTGCCCTCCGTCGAGTCCCCGTCGGATCCCGCCTCCTGGACGCCGGCCACCGGGCCGCAGGTCGCCCTGGTCGCCGTCGCCTACCTGGCCGTCACCCGTGTCCTGCTGTGGTATCTGCACGCCCCGCGCCCCGGCCTGCCCACCGTCGCCCGCACCGCCCTGGTCAGGCAGGGCCTGGTCGCCGTCGCGCTGCTGGGCATCGCGCCGCTGGTGTGCGTGGTCGCCGTGGCCAAGCCGATCCTGCTGCCGCTGTTCGCCATTCCCCTCGTCGCCCTGGACTCCACCCTGTGGATAGCCCGGGCCCGGGCGGAGGAGCAGTTGCGCGACCCGCTGACCGGGCTCCCCAACCGCCAGTGGCTGCTCGAGCGGATCTGGACCGCGCTGGACGACGCGGAGCGGATCGACGCCCGCGCCGCCCTCATGCTGATCGACCTCGACCGGTTCCGGTCGGTCAACGACACCCTCGGTCATCTGGCGGGTGACCGGCTGCTGCTGCAGATCGCCGACCGGCTGCGGGTGGCCCTGCCGCGCGGCGCCGAGGCCGCCCGGCTCGGCGGGGACGAGTTCGCCGTGTTACTGCCGGTGGCCGACTCCACCACCTCCGCGACCCGCGTGGCCCGCACCCTCGTCGCCGCGCTCAGCTCCCCGCTCGACCTCGACGGCCTCACCCTCGTGCTGGAGGCCAGCGCCGGGGTCGCCGTCTTCCCCGACCACGCCCTGGACGCCGAAGGACTGCTGCGCCGCGCGGACGTGGCGATGTACCAGGCCAAGCGGGACCGCACGGGAGTGGAGGTCTACGAGTCCAAGCGCGACTCCAACACCCCCGACCGCCTCGGCCTGCTGGGCGATCTGCGCCGCGCGCTCGACGCGCACGAGGTGCACCTGCACTACCAGCCCAAGGTCCGTTTCGACGGGCAGGTCGCGGGCCTGGAGGCTCTGGTCCGCTGGGTGCACCCGGAGCGGGGCAAGGTGCCGCCGGACGAGTTCATAGCCATCGCCGAGTCCTCCGGGCTCATGCCGCACCTCACCGAGTACGTCCTGGAGACCGCGCTCGGCCAGGTCGCCCGCTGGCGCGAGCAGGGCCTGTTCGTACCGGTCGCGGTGAACGTCTCCCCGCGCGACGTGCACACCCCCGGCTTCGCCGGCTCCGTCGCCGCCCGGCTGGCCCGGCACGGCGTCCCGGCGGGAGCGCTCCAACTGGAGATCACCGAGCACGTCCTGCTGGAGGACCCGCAGCGCGCCGCCGACACCCTCAACGCACTGACCGGGCACGGCGTGAAGATGTCCCTGGACGACTTCGGCACGGGCTACTCCTCGCTGGTGCACCTGCGCCGGCTGCCGGTCAGCGAACTGAAGATCGACCGCTCGTTCGTGGCCCGGCTCGCGATCGACACCGAGGACGCCGAGATCGTGCGCTGCACGGTCGACCTGGCCCACTCCCTCGGGCTGCTCGTCGTCGCCGAGGGCGTCGAGGACGACGAGACCTGGGAGCGCCTGCGCGACCTCGGCTGCGACGCCGTGCAGGGATGGCTGGTCGCGGCCGCGATGCCGCCCGAGGAGACCACGGCGTGGCTGCGGGCGCGGGGACCGCGGGGGTGGCAGCGGCCGCGCGCCGCGCTGCCGGCGGCGACGGCCGACGAGTAGGGAGGGGCAGCCGGGCCCCCGCGTGGTGCCGGGCGCGGCAAACCGTTTCACGGTCACCGGCCCCGGACCCATAGGATTGGGCCAAACCCGTTCACTCACCCCAGAGGATCGCTGCATGCCTGGCATCACGCGCGAGGAGGTCGCCCACCTCGCCCGGCTGGCGCGTCTGGAGCTGAAGCCCGAAGAGCTCGACCACTTCGCAGGCCAGCTCGACGACATCATCGGCGCGGTCGCCCGCGTCAGCGAGGTCGCCGACCAAGACGTACCGCCGACCTCGCACCCGCTCCCGCTGACGAACGTCATGCGGGCGGACGAGGTCCGTCCGTCGCTCACCCCCGAGCAGGCGCTCTCCGGCGCCCCGGCCCAGGAGCAGCAGCGTTTCAAGGTGCCGCAGATCCTGGGGGAGGACTAGGAAGTCATGACGGACATCATCAAGCTCACCGCCGCCGAGACCGCCGCGAGGATCGCCTCCGGCGAGCTCACGGCCGTCGAGGTCACCGAGGCCCACCTCGCGCGCATCGAGGCCGTCGACGAGAAGGTGCACGCCTTCCTGCACGTCGACCGCGAAGGCGCCCTCGCCCAGGCCCGCGCCGTCGACGAGAAGCGGCAGCGCGGCGAGAAGCTCGGCCCGCTGGCCGGCGTCCCCCTCGCGCTGAAGGACATCTTCACCACCGAGGGCATCCCGACCACCGTCGGCTCGAAGATCCTCGAAGGCTGGATCCCGCCGTACGACGCGACGCTCACCAGGCGGCTGAAGGCCGCCGACGTCGTCATCCTCGGCAAGACCAACATGGACGAGTTCGCCATGGGGTCCTCCACCGAGAACAGCGCCTACGGCCCGACCGGCAACCCCTGGGACCTGACGAAGATCCCCGGCGGCTCCGGCGGCGGCTCCTCCGCCGCGCTCGCCGCGCACATGGCGCCCCTGGCCATCGGCACCGACACCGGCGGCTCCATCCGCCAGCCCGCCGCCGTCACCGGCACGGTCGGCGTCAAGCCGACCTACGGCGCGGTGTCCCGGTACGGCATGGTCGCCTTCTCGTCCTCCCTGGACCAGGGCGGCCCCTGCGCCCGCACCGTCCTCGACGCGGCCCTGCTGCACGAGGTCATCGCCGGGCACGACCCGATGGACTCCACGTCCATCGACGAGCCGGTCCCGCCGGTCGTCGAGGCCGCGCGCAACGGCAGTGTGCGGGGCATGCGGGTCGGCGTCGTCAAGCAGTTCCGCGGCGAGGGCTACCAGGCCGGCGTCATCCAGCGCTTCGACGAGTCCGTCGAGCTGCTGAAGGAACTGGGCGCCGAGATCGTCGAGCTGGACTGCCCGTCCTTCGACTTGGCGCTGTCGGCGTACTACCTGATCGCGCCCTCCGAGTGCTCCTCCAACCTCGCCCGCTTCGACGGCCTGCGCTACGGCCGGCGCGTCGGCGACGACGGCACGCACTCCGCCGAGGAGGTCACCTCGCTGACCCGCGAGGCCGGCTTCGGCGCCGAGGTCAAGCGCCGCATCATGCTCGGCACCTACGCCCTGTCGAGCGGCTACTACGACGCCTACTACGGCAGCGCCCAGAAGGTCCGCACGCTGATCAAGCAGGACTTCGACGCGGCGTTCGAGCAGGTCGACGTGATCGTCTCCCCGACGACCCCGACCACCGCCTTCGGGATCGGCGAGCGCGCCGACGACCCGATGGCGATGTACCTCGCCGACCTGTGCACCATCCCGACCAACCTGGCGGGCAACGCGGCCATGTCGCTGCCGTGCGGCCTCGCCCCGGAGGACAACCTCCCGGTCGGTCTGCAGATCATCGCCCCCGTCATGAAGGACGACCGCCTGTACAAGGTGGGCGCCGCCGTCGAGGCCGCCTTCGTGGAAAAGTGGGGCCACCCGCTGATCGAGGAGGCTCCGTCGCTGTGAGCGCACTGTCCAAGGCCAAGGGCTTCAAGAAGTCCAGGTCCGGTCTGTACATCTCGATGGCCACGTCGGCGTTCGGCGCCGTCGGTGTCTACAAGCAGATCAAGAAGGCCCGCGGAGACAACGACACGCTGCGGCTGCTCGACGCCGTCGTGACCGGAGCCGCGGTCGTCACCAACCTGGCCATTCTCTACCGCGAGCTGAAGCAGCTGGGCGACGACGACGTTCTGCTGGGCTGAGAGGGAACCTTCACCGTGACCACCACGACCGACCTGGTGTCGTACGAGGACGCACTCGCGTCGTACGACCCCGTCATGGGCCTCGAGGTCCATGTCGAACTCGGCACCAAGACCAAGATGTTCTGCGGTTGCTCGACCGCCCTCGGCCAGGACGCCAACACGCAGACCTGCCCGGTCTGCCTCGGCATGCCCGGCGCGCTCCCGGTCGTCAACGCGACCGGCGTCGAGTCCGCCATCAAGATCGGCCTCGCGCTGAACTGCGAGATCGCCGAGTGGTGCCGCTTCGCCCGGAAGAACTACTTCTATCCGGACATGCCGAAGAACTTCCAGACCTCCCAGTACGACGAGCCGATCGCCTTCAACGGCTACCTCGACGTACAGCTGGAGGACGGCGAGACCTTCCGCGTGGAGATCGAGCGCGCCCACATGGAGGAGGACACCGGCAAGTCGACGCACGTCGGCGGCGCCACCGGCCGTATCCACGGCGCGTCCCACTCCCTGCTGGACTACAACCGCGCCGGCATCCCCCTCATCGAGATCGTCACCAAGCCGATCGAGGGCGCCGGCGAGCGGGCCCCCGAGGTCGCCCGGGCGTACGTCCGTGAGCTGCGCGAGGTCATCAAGGCGCTCGGCGTCTCCGAGGCCCGCATGGAGATGGGCCAGATGCGCTGCGACGTGAACCTGTCGCTGCGCCCGCACGGCACCGAGAAGTTCGGCACCCGTTCGGAGACCAAGAACGTCAACTCGCTGCGGTCCGTGGAGCGCGCGGCCCGTTTCGAGATCCAGCGGCACGCGGCCGTGCTGTCCTCGGGCGGCACGATCATCCAGGAGACCCGCCACTTCCACGAGGACACGGGGTCGACGACCTCGGGCCGCGTGAAGGAGGAGGCCGAGGACTACCGGTACTTCCCGGAGCCCGACCTCGTCCCGGTGGCCCCGTCCCGTGCGTGGGTCGAGGAGATCCGGGCCGCGCTGCCCGAGCTGCCGCTGGTCCGCCGCAACCGGCTCCGCGAGGAGTGGGGCATCTCCGGCACCGACATGCAGGCCATCCTCAACGCCGGTGCGCTGGAGCCGATCGTCGCCACCATCGAGGCCGGGGCCGACGCCGCCTCCGCCCGCAAGTGGTGGATGGGCGAGCTGGCCCGCAGCGCCAACGAGTCGGGCACGGCGCTCGACGAGCTGGCGATCACGCCGGAGCAGGTGGCCCGGGTCACCGAGCTCGTCGCGAAGGGCGACCTGAACGACAAGCTGGCCCGGCAGGTCATCGAGGGCGTCCTCGCGGGCGAGGGCACCCCGGACGAGGTCGTCGACAAGCGCGGTCTGAAGGTCGTCTCCGACGAGGGCGCCCTCACCACCGCCGTCGAGGAGGCCATCGCCGGCAACCCGGGCGTCGCGGACAAGATCCGCGGCGGCAAGGTGGCCGCGGCCGGTGCGCTGGTCGGCGCGGTCATGAAGGCCACCCGCGGCCAGGCCGACGCGGCCCGCGTCAAGGAGCTGATCCTTCAGAAGCTGGGCGTCAGCGAGGGCTGACCCCCCCCGTGGACCCGGGCGAGGGGGGACGCACCGGACCCGGTGCGTCCCCCCTGTCCTTCACTCGGGGGCGGCACGCCCTCAGAGGCGGCGGCCGACGACCCGGACGAAGCCGAGCGTCTCGCCCCGGTCCCGGCGCAGCATCTCGGCGCTGCGCCGGGCCATGCGGACGTGCCACTCGTCCGTGTGCTCGTCGGCCACGATCTCCGACCACCGCAGCCAGTCGCGCCAGCCGTCCTCCAGCCAGTCCGCGGTCTCCACCTCCACGGCCCCGCTGCGGGTCCAGTGGCGGCGCCACCACGCGGCCGGGTGGAAGCACCAGAACGCCGGCTCCCAGTAGGGCTTCAGGTGCTCCGGAGGCTCGGTGCCGTCGATCTCCTCGCGCAGCGCCGGAACGACGACGCCGATCCGCCCGCCGGGCTTGAGCAGCGGCGTCAGCGCGGGCAGGTAGAGGTCGTCGGTGCCGAAGTACTGGTAGGCGTCGACGGAGACGATCGCGTCGAAGGTGCTCTCGCCGAACGGCAGGTCGTGCGCCTCGGCCAGCACGGGCAGCACGCGGTCCGCGACGCCCGCCTCGGCGATGCGCGCGGCGTTCTCGCCGGGTTTGATCCACAGGTCGGCCGCCGTGACCTGGAGGTCGTACTCCCTGGCCAGGAAGACCGAGGTCATGGCGCGGCCGCAGCCCAGGTCGAGCACGCGCGAGCCGGGGCTCAGCGTGTCGAGCCCCAGGGCCGGGGCCAGCCACTCCAGCAGCCACAGCGCGTGCGGGCCCATCTGGTTGTCGACGGTCCAGCGGGCGTCGTAGCCGTTGCTGCGCGGGCAGCCGGGATGCCTCACACGGTCAGCGAGGGGGGCGTCCGAAGGGGGGAAGGTGAGGTCGTCGTGCATCGGTGAACGGGCTCCTTGAGTCCTCGAGGAAGAAGGGGTGTGCGTCGGAGCTCGGTCGGACCGTCAAACAATGCACCTGCTTCGGCGGGGCGGCGCGGGGCGCCGCGGGCGTACCGGGACGCGCGGACGCTAGCAGCCGGACCACCGGCCCCGCATCCGGTTTCCGTCACCCGGCGCGCTACCGTTCCGGCCATGAGTGGACGCGCTGAATCCGACGCCGGTCCCGAGACGGCGGACCCGGAGACGGCCGCGGACCCGGAGACGGCCGCGGAGCAGGAGACGGCCGCGGAGCAGGACGGCGACGCCGAGGACCACCTCCGTCAGGACGCCCGCCGGGCCCGCTGGACGGCGGCCGGTGCCGGCGCCGCCCTGACGCTGGCCGGCCTGGCCGCCGCGCTCCTCCGCCTCGCCCGCTCCACGCCCGCCTTCGTCCCGGCCGCCTACGCCGGCGGAGCCGCGGTCTGCGCCGCGGCCGCCGTGCTCGGATCCCGGGGGCGGACCCGGCGGGCCCTGTGGCTGCTGATAGCCGGAGTGATGGTCATGGCGCTGGGTGACCAGTTCGACTGACCGCTGCCATTGTGAATAAGCCCACGAATGCCGCAATGGATCTTTTTCGCCTGTAAGAGTGGCTTTGCATTGCTCATGCGTTCTTTGCGGGCTGTTCGGTTCCCCGACGACTGATCCCGGTCAAAGATCCACACAAGGCAACTCCGGGAGCACGTTCGTGGCAGCCCTCGCACGCTGGTGTGTCCAGCGCCGTCTGGTCACTGTTCTGCTGTGGCTCCTCGCCTTCGCGGGCGTCGCCACCGGCGCCGCCGTCGCGGGCACGACGTACTCCAACGACTACGAGGTCCCGGGCACCGAGTCCGGCCGGGCCACCCAGCTGCTGCACGAGGGCTTCCCCCAGCTCGGCGGCGACAGCGACACCGTCGTCTGGCACACCCCGTCCGGCAGCGTGCGCGGCACCGACGTCGAGCAGACCATGACCCGCACCCTGGAGCGCATCGAGGACCTGCCCGGCGTGGCCTCGGTCGCCGGCCCCTACGGCCCGGGCACCGGCCGCGTCAGCGCCGACGGCCGGACCGCGTACGCCACGGTCACCTTCGACGACCGGGCCGAGGACATCGACAGGGGCGAGGCACAGGCGGTCGTCGACACCGCCAAGGCCGCCGAGGGCGACGGACTGCAGGTGGAGCTCGGCGGCAGCGCCGTGGCCCTCACCCAGTCCTCCGGCGGGCACCTCGCCGAGGTCGTCGGCGTGGCCGTCGCCGCGGCCGTGCTGTTCCTGGCCTTCGGCTCGGTCGCCGCCTCCCTGCTGCCCATCGCCACCGCCCTGGTCGGCGTCGGCACCGCCTACGCCGGGATCGTGCTGCTCGGGCACGCCATGACCGTCGCCGACTTCGCGCCCATGCTCGGCATACTCATCGGGCTCGGCGTCGGCATCGACTACGCGCTGTTCATCGTCACCAGACACCGGCGCGGACTCAAACGCGGACTGTCCGTCCCCGAGGCGGCCACCAACGCCGTCGCGACCACCGGGCGCGCGGTCGTCTTCGCGGGTGCCACCGTTTGCATCGCCCTGCTGGGCATGCTGATCCTGCAGCTGGGCTTCCTCAACGGCGTCGCCATAGCGGCGAGCCTGACGGTGGTCCTCACCGTCGCGGCGTCCGTGACCCTGCTGCCCGCCCTGCTGTCCCTGATCGGCATGCGCGCCCTCAGCCGGCGCGAACGCCGCCGGCTGGCCGAGCACGGGCCCGAGCCCGAAGTGCCCACCGGTTTCGCCGCCCGCTGGTCGGCGTTCGTCGAGCGCCACCCCAAGCTGCTCGGCGTGATCGCGCTGGCCGTCATGGCCGTCCTCGCGCTGCCCACCTTCTCCCTCCACCTGGGCACCTCCGACCAGGGCAACGACCCGCGGGCCACCACCACACGCCAGGCCTACGACCTGATCGCCGACGGCTTCGGACCCGGCGTGAACGGCCCCCTCACCCTCGTCACCGAGGTCGACGGCGGCGCCGACCGGCTCGCCCTGGACAACCTCGACGCCACCCTGCGCACCACCGAGGGCGTCGCCTCGGTCACCCCGGTGACCTTCGACGCCGGCGGCCACACCGCGTACCTGACCGTCGTACCGGAGTCCTCCCCGCAGTCGCAGCGGACCAGCGACCTCGTGGACCGGCTGCGCGAGGACGTGCTGCCGCGCGCCGAGTCGGGCACCTCGCTCGACGTGCAGGTCGGCGGCATGACGGCCGGCTACGACGACTTCGCCGAGGTCATCGTCTCCAAGCTGCCCGTGTTCGTCGGGGTCGTGATCGGCCTGGGCTGCCTGCTGCTCCTGCTGGCGTTCCGCTCGATCGGCATCCCGCTCAAGGCCGCCGCGATGAACATCGCCGCCGTGGCCTCCGCGTTCGGTGTGGTCGTCGCGATCTTCCAGTGGGGCTGGGGCAGTGAACTGCTGGGCCTGGGCAGCGCGGGCCCCATCGAGCCGTTCCTCCCCGTGATCATGGTGTCGGTCCTCTTCGGCCTCTCCATGGACTACCAGGTC
Organism: Streptomyces sp. NPDC026246; assembly: GCF_055567995.1. Lineage (NCBI taxonomy): Bacteria > Bacillati > Actinomycetota > Actinomycetes > Kitasatosporales > Streptomycetaceae > Streptomyces > Streptomyces sp. NPDC026246. The sequence continues at coordinate 60,713 of NZ_JBVHPJ010000019.1, forward strand.
TTCCTGGTCAGCCGGATGTACGAGGAGTGGCTGGAGACCGGCGACAACCGGCGGGCCGTGCGCGTCGGCCTCGCCGAGACCAGCCGCGTCATCAACTCCGCGGCCGTCATCATGATCTCCGTCTTCCTGGCCTTCGTGCTCAGCGGCGACCGCGTGATCGCCATGTTCGGCATCGCCCTGGCCGCCGCCGTCGCCCTGGACGCCTTCGTCCTGCGCACCCTGCTGGTCCCCGCCCTGATGCATCTGCTCGGCGGCGCCAACTGGTGGCTGCCGCGCTGGCTCGACCGGCGCATGCCGCGCATCAGCATCGAGCCGCCCGAGACGCGCGCCACCCATGAGAGGCTGGCCGCCGCGACGGACGCCGAGGTGGCGGACGTCCTGGCGGAGGAGGAGCGACAGCGGGATGTACGCGATATCCCTGGGTGACGACGCCGAGCTGAGGCCCCTGGAGCCCTGGCACGCCGCCGAGTTCCTGGCACACCTGGAGCGCGGACGGGACTTCATCGGCCGGTACATCCCGTTCGGCACGACCGAGACGGACCTGGCCTCGGCGCGGGCGAAGCTCCAGCGGTACGCAGAGATGCGGGCCGCCGACACGGGCTCCCTGCACGGACTGTGGCTGGAGGGCACACTCGTGGGCGGGGTGCTGTTCCTCAACTTCGACGCGGCGAGCGGCAACTGCGAGGTCGGCTGCTGGCTGGAGCCGGCCGCCACCGGGCGGGGCCTGGTCACCCGGGCGATGCGGGTGCTGATCGACTGGGCCGTCGAGGAGCGCGGCATCCACCGCGTCGAGTGGGTCGCCGCCTCCGGCAACCGGCCCAGCCTGAACGTGGCGCGGCGACTCGGCATGAGCCGCGACGGTGTGCGGCGCGAGGCCCACCCCTATGGTGGCGTACGGCACGATCTCGAAGTCTGGTCGCTGCTGGCGCCCGAGTGGCGCGCCGCACGCGCGCGTGCCGCTCACGACGCTCCTTAAGAGACTTCTCAGACAGCGACCCTACGGTGCGAGACATGGCAACGAACGCAGTGGACGAGACCGAGGCCGCCGAGGCCACGACCGAGGAGAAGGCGGTGAAGACCACCGAGTCCGACGAGGTGACTCCAGCCGGGGCGCCCGAAGAGAACGAGGCCCTGGACGAGACCGGGGAAGCGGCGACCGGGCAGGAGCGCCCGTCCGGCGTCGGCCAGGGCGCCGCGGCCGTGGTCTCCGCCGCGCTGGGCCTCGTCTCGCTCACCGGCAGCTGGGTCGGCACCGTGGCCGCCGCGCGCCAGAACCTCATCGGCCAGCTGGAGACCACGCAGAACGCGAGCGTCGCCAAGCAGATCCAGGCCGTCTACGGCGACGCCTGGCAGACCACCGCCCTGTGGGCCGGCCTGTTCGCGCTGGCCGCGCTGATCGTCGGCGTCGTCACGCTGGCCCGCCCCGCGTTCGGCACGCCCGGCCGCGTCCAGGCGCCCTGGATCAAGTCGGTCGCCTGGGCGGGTGTCGCCCTCGGCGTCGTCGGACTGTTCCTGGCCGTGCTGAAGTACACCGACGTCCTGCTCGGACTGCCGTCGGCGAGCTGAACCGCAGCACATCCTGAGGGGCCTTAGGGCGTCCGTGAGCACCTTACGGACGACCCGGGGCCCCTCGGCCGTGTCCTAAGGCCCCCGCCCCGGCGGGAGATGCGGAACTCTCCCGATGTGGCCGCCCCGCCTGGGAGACGACAGTGGAGTCATCGCGGAGAAGCCCTCCGTGACCGACTCCCACCGAGGACACGCCATGTACGAGTACGAACTCCAGCGCCTGCACACCGCCGACCTCATCCGCCGGGCCGACCACGAGCGCCAGGTCCGCGAGGCCGACCGGGCCCGCCGCGCCGCCCGCCGCGATACGGATCACGACTCCGCCGAGCACGAGAGCCATAGCCGCCGCTTCCGCCGCCCGCGCCCCGCCCGGCCGGCGTGAACGCCGGGCCGGGACCGGCCCCGGGCGGCGGGGCACGCGGTGCACGGCCGGTGACCGAGCGGACGAGCACCGCCCCCGGAAGCGGATCCGGGGGCGGTGCGCTCGTCCGTCCGGCACCGGCCACCGCTTCCCTCCGCCCGCACGGCGACCGCTCGGGCGCGGCACCGGCGAAAACCGGTGCCGCCCCCTCCGCCGCACGTGCGATGCTCGGGACCGTGGAGACCAGGTCCGTCAGCCCCGTGTTCGTCGGCCGTGCCGAGGAGTTGGGCACGCTGCACGACGCGCTCGCCCGCTGCCGCGCCGGTGAACCGCAGGCACTGCTCCTCGGCGGCGAGGCCGGAGTCGGCAAGACCCGCCTGGTCGAGGAGTTCGCCGCCGCGGCCCGCGACCGGGGCGCGGTGGTCGCCCTGGGCGGCTGCGTGGAGATCGGCGCCGACGGACTGCCCTTCGCGCCCTTCTCCACGGCCCTGCGCGCCCTGCGCCGGGACCTGCCCGCCGAGCTGACCGACGCGGCCCAGGGCCAGGAGGAGGAGCTGGCCCGGCTGCTGCCCGAACTCGGCGAGTCCGGCACCGGACGGCACGACGAGAACGGCATGGCCCGCCTCTTCGAGCTCACCGCCCGCCTGCTGGAACGCGTCGCGGCCGAGCACACCGTCGTCCTCGCCCTGGAGGACCTGCACTGGGCCGACGCCTCCACCCGCCACCTGCTCGCCTACCTCTTCCGCACCCTGCGCACCGGCCGCCTCGTCGTCGTCGCCACCTACCGCTCGGACGACATCCACCGCCGCCACCCCATGCGGCCGCTGCTCGCCGAGCTCGACCGGCTGCGCACCGTCCGCCGCCTCGAACTGCGCCGCTTCACCCGCGAGGAGGTGGGCCGCCAGATCGCCGGCATCCTGGCGCAGGAACCCGACCCCGACCAGGTCGACGCGATCTTCGAACGCTCCGACGGCAACGCCTTCTTCGTGGAGGAACTCGCCGTCGCCGCCCACGAGGGCTGCCGGACGGGCCTGACCGACTCCCTGCGCGATCTGCTGCTCGTGCGGGTCGAGGGGATGCCGGAGCCGGCGCAGCAGATCGCCCGGATCGTCGCCGAGGGCGGCTCCACCGTCGAGTACCGCCTGCTCGCGGCCGTCGCCCGGCTCGCCGAGGACGACCTCATCGAGGCGCTGCGCGCCGCCGTGAACGCCGGCATCCTCGCCCCCGCACCGGGCGGCGACGGCTACCGCTTCCGGCACTCCCTGGTCCGCGAGGCCGTCAGCGACGACCTGCTTCCCGGTGAGCGCTCCCGCCTCAACCGCCGCTACGCCCAGGCCCTGGAGGCCGACCCGAATCTGGTCCCGGCCGACCAGCGCGCCACCCGCCTGGCCAGCTACTGGTACCACGCCCACGACGCCGCCAAGGCCCTGCCCGCCGTCCTCGAGGCCTCCGTCGAAGCCCGCCGCCGGCACGCCTACGCCGAGCAACTGCGCCTGCTGGAACGGGCGATGGAGCTGTGGGACTCGGCCCCCGAGGACGTGCGCCGCACGCTGCGCCCCGTCGACCACGCCGAGATCTATCCCCCCTGCGGCTGCGACCCGGCCACCACTGCCCTGCGCCACCTCGACCTGCTGGCCGAGGCGGCCGTGGCGGGGCGGCTCTGCGGGGAGCGCGAACGGGCCCTGAAGATCACCAAACGGGCGCTGCGGCTGCTGGAGGAGGACGGCACCGCGCCCTGCGGCACCGGCCGGCACCCGGGCGGCGCCGACCCCCAGCGCGCCGCCTGGTTCTGGATCCAGCGCTCCCGCCTGGTGCGGGGCCTCGCCCGCGGCGACGGCTGGCGGGAGATCGCCACCGCGCAGGAGCTGGTGCGCGGTCTGCCGCCGTCCGGGGTGCACGCCGAGGTGCTGGCCGCCGTCGCCCACTGGTCGATGCTCCACGAACCCGGGCCGCAGGCCCTGACGGCGGCCGAGCGGGCCGTGGAGTACGCGCGCATGGTCGGCGCCGACGACATCGCCTCCCACGCCCGGCTCACCCTCGGCGGCCTCATGGTCGACGCCGGGCAGATCGACGCCGGACTGGCCCACATGTACGACGTGCGCGACGAGGTGGTCGCCCGCGGTCTCGCCGCGATCGTCGGCCGCAGCCACGTGAACCTGCCGTCCGTCCTCGAAGGCGTCGGCCGCTCCGAGGAGGCCGTGGGCGTCCTCCAGGAGGGCCTGCGGCTCACCGCCAGGATGGGGCTGCGGGACACCGAGGCCTGGATCTGGAGCAACCTCGCCGAGTCGCTCCTGTCGCTGGGGCGCTGGGACGAGGCAGCCGAGGCCGCCGCCAACGCGCAGCGGCGCGGTCACACGGCCGGTCCGCACGGATCGGCCGCCAACAGCCTGGCGTACCTCGCCCTGGCCCGCGGCCGGGTGCCCGAGGCCGCCCGGCACCTCGCCGAGGGCCGGGCCGCCTACGGCCCGCACGACCCCATGCCCCAGCACGACCTGCCGCTCTCGTGCCTCACCATCGCCGTCGCCGTGCGGGAGGGCCGCCCGGCCGCCGCCCGCGCCGAACTCGCCCGCACCCTCGCGGCGGGCTTCCCGCCCGGCACCCAGCGCTACGCCTGGCCGCTGCTGCTCGAAGCGGCCGCCGCCGAGGCCGACGCCCGCGCCCTGCCCGCCGCGCAGGAGGGCCGCGACGAGGTCCTCGACAGCGTCTTCGAGACGGTCAGACGCCTCACCACCAACGCGCCCGTCTGGCTGGCGCACGAACAGTGGGTCCGCGCGGAGCTGCACCGCGCGCGGGGCCTGAGCGCTCCGGAGACCTGGTCCCGGGTGGTCACCGCCTTCGAACCCCTGGGGCGGCCCTACGATCTCGCCCGCGTCCGGTACCGCCTCGCCGAGTCGCTGCTCACCGGCGGGGGCGAGGACGACCGCGCCCGCGCCACGGAACTGCTCCGGCTCACCCACGCCGTAGCACGCCACCTCGGTGCCCGGCCGCTCGCCGACGCCGCCGGGGCGCTCGCCCGGCGGGCCCGGCTCCCGCTGGCGCCCGCCAACACGGCGGCCGGGGACCCCGCCGGCGCACTCGGCCTCACCAGCCGGGAGCGGGACGTGCTGCGGCTGGTGGCGGCCGGGCACACCAACCGCGGGATAGCGCAGGAGCTGTTCATCTCCCCGAAGACGGCGAGCGTCCACGTCTCCAACATCCTGGCCAAGCTCGGCGTCTCCGGGCGGGGCGAGGCGGCGGCGCTGGCGCACCGGCTGGGCCTGTTCCCGGCCGAGACGCTCCTGCCGGGTCCGGCGGGCTGAGGCATACGCTGGAACAGAGGTCGCGGTTCCCGCGGCTGAGGGAGGCAGAGTTGTTCAACATGTTCGAGGAACTGTTCTCGCCCGGCCGCAAGCACACCCGGGACGAACAGAAACGGCTGGAACTGACCCGGGAGGACGTCGGTGACGGCGATCCCGGGCGGGGTCCGATAGACCTGGCCTCCGGCAAGGTCGTCGTACGCCCGCCGGACGACGCGCAGGAGTAGCCGCAGCCCCGGCCCGTCCCCGCCACCCGGCGGCCCCGCCCGCGTGCCAACCCTCAGGGGCGGCTACCGGACCCGCACCTCCAGGATCCTGTCGTCCCCGTCCTTCGGGCTGCCGCGGCCGTCGGTGTTGCTGGTCATGACGTAGAGCCGGTCGCCGCCCGCCGCGACCACCGTGCGCAGCCGGCCGTACTCGTCCGTGAGGAACGGCTGCGGCTCCGCCGCCGCCTTCGTGCCGTCCAGCGGGATGCGCCACAGCCGCTTGCCCCGCAGGCCCGCCATCCAGACCGACCCCTCGGCGTGAGCGATGCCGCTGGGGGACGCCTCGCCCGTGGACCACTGCTCCACCGGGTTGTGGAACCCGGACTCGTCCGAGGTGCCCTCCGCCTCCGGCCAGCCGTAGTTGTCACCGGGCTTGATCGCGTTCAGCTCGTCCCAGGTGTCCTGCCCGAACTCCGAGGCGAACAGCCGCTGCCGCCCGTCCCAGGCGAGCCCCTGCACATTGCGGTGGCCGTAGGAGTACACCGGCGAGTCCGGGAACGGGTTGCCCGGGGCGGGCTCGCCCTCCGGCGTGAGGCGGAGGATCTTGCCGCCCAGGGAGTCCTTGTCCTGGGACAGGCCGGTGTCGCCGCTCTCGCCCGTGCCGGCGTACAGCATCTTGTCCGGCCCGAACGCGATCCGGCCGCCGTTGTGGACGAAGCCCTTGGGGATGCCCTTGAAGACGGTGTCGGGGGCGCCGAGCTGCTCGCCGGCGGGCTTGCGGTCGTCGTAGAGCATCCGCACGACGCGGTTGTCCGAGGCCGAGGTGAAGTACGCGTAGATCATGCGGTCCGAGGCGAAGTCGGGGGAGAGGGCGATGCCGAGAAGACCGCCCTCCCCGGCCGCGGACACCCCCGCCACCTCGCCCAGCTCGGTCTTCTTGCCGGTCTTCTCGTCCACGCGCACGATCGTCGCCTCGTCGCGCGAGGAGACGAGCAGGCCGCCGCCCGGGACGGCGGCCAGCCCCCAGGGGGAGTCCAGGCCCTCGGCGACGGTGCGCAGCACCTTCACCGAGCCCTTGGCGGGCGGGACCTCGGCGGACTGCCGCGGCGGGGCGGACGCTCCCGGTCCGGTCCGGCTCGCGGAGGCACTGCCGTCCGGACCGGCGGACCCCTCGTCGCCGGAGGAGCAGCCGGCCGTCAGCAGGAGCGTGGCGGCGGCCAGGACGGCCGGCACGGCTCGACGTCGCACGATCTTGGTCCCTTCGACGGGGCGGGTCCTCTCCCTGTCATACACCGCACGCGCCCGGGAAGTTCCCGATCAGCCGAAGCCGGACCCGCCCCCACCGGCTTCCCCGTGCCGCCGCGGCTCAGTCCCAGGATCCCCGCGCGGGCGGGAGATACGCCAGTTCCTGCAGATCGTCGCTGGTCAGACGCAGCTGTGCCGCGGCCGAGTTCTCCGTGACCCACCGTTCGTGCTTGGTGCCCGGCACCGGCACGACGTGCTCGCCCTGGGCCAGGACCCAGGCCAGGGCGACCTGCGCGGGGGTGACGGCCGGGCCGTGCCGGCGGGCCACACGGCGCAGGCCGGCGACGATCGGCTGGTTCGCGGCCATCATCTCGCCGGTGAAACGCGGATGCCGGGCGCGCGGGTCGTCCGCCTCGAACCCGGCGCCGGGCCGCAGCCGGCCGGTCAGGAAGCCGTTGCCCAGCGGCATCGCGGCGAGGAACCCGACACCCCGGCCCCGGCACCACGGCAGCAGCGTCCGCAGCGCCTCCGGCGACCACACCGACAGCTCCGCCTGCACCGCGCTCACCGGGAACACCTGCTGCACGCGCTCCAGTTGCCGCACGGTCGCGTCGTACGGCCGGACCCGGCCCCTGCGCGAGGACCCGGCACCCACCGCGCACAGGCCCAGCGCCCTCACCTTCCCGGCGTGGACGAGGTCCGCCATCGCACCCCAGGTCTCCTCGACGGGCACCTCGGGATCGGCCCGGTGCAACTGGTAGAGGTCGATGACATCCGTCTGGAGCCGCCGCAGCGACGCGTCGCACGCCCGTTTCACGTACCCGGGGCGGCCGTTGGCGACGATGTGCTGGTCGCCCACGAGCAGCCCGACCTTCGTCGACACGAACGCGTCGGCGCGCCGCTCCTTCAACACCCGCCCCAGCAGCAGCTCATTGGTGAACGGGCCGTACATGTCGGCCGTGTCCAGCAGGGAGGCGCCCAGGTCCAGCGCCCGGTGCACCGCCCTGAGCGATTCGTCGCCGCGCCGCCGCGAGGCGCTGTAGGCCCAGCTCATCGGCATGCACCCGAGTCCGACGGCCCCCACCGCGAGTGCCCCCGCGCCGATCGTCCTGCGCTCCACGTGGTCGTGACCCTCCCTGTTCCGGCCACCCCAACCTAACCTCTGCCGTGGCGCGGCCCTGACATAGCCTCCGGAGCATGACTGCTGACGTGTGGCTGCCCATCCCGCCGGACGAGATCGAGGGACTCCCCGAGGGTCCGGACTACCACTTCTGGGACGGGACGCAGGACTTCCCCGCGGACCCGGCCGACTGCGCCTTCTACGTCGTCCCCTATATGAAGCCCAGTGCGCTGTGCGTACGCCCGCTGCCCGGGATGCGCCGGGTGGAGGTGGTGCAGACGCTGTCCGCCGGGATCGACCACGTCGAGCCGGGCCTTCGGGACCTGCGGCCCGGGGTGCGGCTGTGCAACGCGCGCGGAGTGCACGAGGCCAGCACGGCGGAACTGACCCTGGCGCTGGTCCTGGCCTCGCTGCGCGGACTGCCCGACTTCGTCCGCGCGCAGGAACGGGGCGAGTGGCTCGGCGGGTTCCGGCCCGCGCTCGCCGACAGGAACATCCTCATCGTCGGCTACGGATCGATCGGCGCCGCCATCGAGGACCGGCTCGTTCCGTTCGAGGTGGCGCGGGTGGCGCGCGTCGCGCGCTCCGCGCGCACGACGGCGCGCGGGCCGGTGCACCCGCTCACCGAACTGCCCGCGCTGCTGCCCGAGGCGGACGTCGTCATCCTCTCCACCCCGCTCACGGAGACGACCCGCGGCCTGGCGGGAGCCGACTTCCTGTCCCGGATGAAGGACGGCGCCCTGCTGGTCAACGTCGCCCGCGGACCCGTCGTCGACACCAAGGCCCTGCTCGCCGAGGTCGACAGCGGCCGGATCACCGCGGCCCTCGACGTCACCGACCCCGAGCCCCTCCCGCGCGAACACCCCCTGTGGCGTGCGCCGGGGGTACTCATCAGCCCTCACGCGGGCGGACCCACCTCCGCGTTCCTGCCGCGCGCCCGGCGGCTCCTGGTGGCCCAGTTGAGCCGTTACGTGAACCGGGAGCCGCTCCGGAACGTGATTCTCACGACGGGTGCACCAACCGACTGACCGACCTTCGGGTACCGTCCGCAACCTTCCAGGTGCGGTGGGTACTCATATATCTGTTGATCGTCACGGAGCGTAGAGAACCTATGTCCCTGAGTGACGAGACTGGTGTATCGTCCCGACAGGGGCTGCGCCGGGGACCGTTCGGCGCCGGGGACGAGCACTTCAGACTGTGAGGGGGGCGACAGGCGATGCACGGCCTATGGACGAGCGATCCGACGGGGCGGGGCGGCCGGCGGCGACCCGGGCGGACGGCCGCGGGTAGCCGCGGCCGGCGCGCCGATCACGGCGGCCACCGCACATGTCACAGCGATCATCACACCCAGCACAGCCACCACCGCAGGGCCGGCGTCCGCCGACGGCAGGCCCAGCCGGTCCACCGGGGTCCACGGGACCCGGGCGCGGAGCGAGCCGGGAGGGCCCGGTGAGCGCGCCCCCGACGACCCCCACGCTGGACGGAACGCTGCGGGCACAGCCTCCGTCCCGGACCGCGCAGCCGCCCCGTACACCGGCCCCCGGCCACCGGCCGGGCCCGGCCCTCCAGCTCGTCCTCGCCCTGGCCTGCGCGGGATACGCCGTCGGTGCCGCCTTCGGCTGGGGTTCGAGCCGACTGGCCCTGATCATGGGCGACTTCGGGCTCAGCGCGGCGGCCGCCACCGCGGCGGTCTCGTGCTTCCTGTACGCCCGCAGCCGCCGCACCCGCTTCCGGCCCGCCTGGCTGCTGTTCGGCCTCTCCTCGGCCATGGCGTCCCTGGGCAACCTGGTCTGGGGGTGGTACGAGGTGGTCCTGGGACTGCCCGTGCCCAGTCCCAGCTACGCCGACCTGTTCTTCCTCTGCTTCGCGCCACCGGCGATCGTCGGGCTGCTCGTGCTCGCCAAACGGCCGGTGACCAAGGCCGGCTGGGTCTGCCTCGGGCTCGACGCCTGGCTGATCGGCGGCTCGTTGCTGACGCTGGCCTGGAGCCTCGCCCTCGCCCAGGCCGCGAAATCCGAAGGGCCCGGCGTGGCGCACACCGCGCTCTCGCTGGCGTACCCGCTGCTGGACATCGCCCTGGTCAGCATGGTGCTCGCGCTGCACTTCCGGCGCTCGGCGGTGAACCGCTCGGCGGTCAACACCGCCATCGGCGCCCTCGCGCTGACCGTGATGTGCGACGCCCTGTTCACCTCTCCGCTGCTGCACCACGGCTACCGCTCCGGCCAGCTGCTCGACGCGGGCTGGTTCACCGGCTCGCTGCTCCTGGCCTACGCCCCCTGGGTCGCGCCCCGGACCGCGGAGGGCGACCGCCCGGGGTCGGACCGGCCTGGTGCGGAGACGCACACGCGCGTGGTGCACGAGCACGTGCCCGGGCAGCGCGGCGGCGCACACCCCACCCCGGCCGGACCCGCCAACGAGACCGTCCGGTACCCGGCGGCCCGGCCCATCGCCGGCTCGCTCGCCGCCCTCACGCCGTACCTCGCGGCAGCCGTGTGCACCCTGGGGATCCTCTACAACGTCCTCAACGGCCGCAGCGTCGACCGCGTGGTCCTGCTCACCGGCGGCACGGTCGTGCTCGCGCTCGTCGTGCGCCAGGGCATCATGCTGCTCGACAACATCACCCTCACCCAGGAACTGGCCCAGAAGGAGAACCACTTCCGCTCCCTGGTCCAGGGCTCCAGCGACGTCATCATGATCGCCGCCCCCAGCGGTGTCCTCAGATACGTCTCGCCCGCCGCCGCCGGGGTCTACGGCCGGCCCGCCGAGGACCTGGTGGGCACGGAACTGGCCGGTCTCATCCACCCGGAGGACCTCGGCTGCGTCGTGCACGAGGTGCGGCGCTTCCTCGCCGCCCACCCCGTCGAGGAACCCACCACGCGCATCGAGTGCCGCTTCCGCTCGGGCGAGGGCGGCTGGCTGAACGTCGAGTCGACCGTCAACCGCCACCAGGGCGGCCTGATCTTCAACTGCCGGGACGTGACCGAACGCGTCCGGCTCCAGGCCCAGTTGCAGCACAACGCCGAGCACGACCCGCTCACCGACCTGCCCAACCGCGCCCTGTTCACCAAGCGCGTCCAGCACGCCCTGTCCGGCCGCCGCGCCTCCGACCGGGGCCTGGCCCTGCGGAACACGGCCGTGCTCTTCATCGACCTCGACGGGTTCAAGGCCGTCAACGACACGATCGGGCACCAGGCCGGGGACGAACTCCTCGTCCAGGCCGCGCGCCGGCTGCAGGACTCCGTACGGCAGGGCGACACCGCCTCGCGGCTCGGCGGGGACGAGTTCGCCGCCCTGATCGTCGGGGACAACACCCGCGACCGGGACGCGCGGGAGCGGCACATCCTGGAGCTGGCCGACCGCCTCAGGACCACCCTGTCCCAGCCGTACCTCATCGACGGCAACGATGTCCGGGTCAACGCGTCCATCGGCGTCGCCTTCGCCGAGCCCGGCCTCGGCGCGGGCGAGCTGCTGCGCAACGCCGACCTGGCCATGTACCGGGCCAAGGCCGGTGGCAAGGGGCGCGTGGAGCTGTACCGGCCGCAGATGCAGCAGGACGTCGTGCGCAAGGCCGAACTGGCCACCCGGCTGCGGGCCGCCCTGCACGACGGCGAGTTCGCCCTGCTGCACCAGCCGGTGGTGTCCCTGGAGGACGGCCGGATCACGTCGGTGGCCGCACAGGCGCGCTGGCGCTCCTCCCAGGGGGTGCTCTTCACCCCGGCGGAGTTCCTGCGGGTGGCCGAGGACGGCGGCAGAACGGCCGAACTGGGCCGCTGGATGATCGAGGAGGCGGTCGAGCAGGCCGCCGAGCGGCACGCCACGGGACCGGCCGTACCGGTCGCGGTCCGGATGAGCGCCCGGCGGCTGCTGGACACGTCGATGCCGCTCGGCTCGATCGAGGCCCTGCTCACCCGGCACGGACTGCCGTCCGGCGCGCTGATCATCGAGCTGTCCGACGCCGACCCGCGGGTCTCCATGGACGAGCTGGAGCGGCGCCTGGCGGCTCTGCGGCGGGTGGGCGTACGGATCGCGCTCGACGGCTTCGGCAGCGGCTACGCGGCGATCACGGCCCTCAGAAGGCTGCCCGTGGACGTGCTCAAGCTCGACCGTGACCTCGTCGACGGCGTGGTCGAGTCCGCGCGCCTGCACAAGATCACCAGCGGGCTGCTCCGGATCGCCGGCGACCTCGGGCTGCAGTCCGTGGCCGAGGGGGTCGACCTGCCCGAGCAGGTGGTCGCCCTGCGCGCGATGGGCTGCACGCACGGGCAGGGCATGGCGTTCTCCGGGCCGCTCGACGAGTACCGGCTGCGCCGGGCACTGGCCGGCGGCCGTTACCCGGTGCCGAACGGGCCCGCCGAGCCGGCGTTCGCGGGCGGCACCCCGCGTCTGTACAGCTCGGGCGTGTCCGCCGTCATCGGCGGTGGGACGGCCCTCCGTTCACATAATGAGACTCCCGTCCCACCCACTTGACAGTGAGTGTGTGCCGGGGGGAGGGTCAGTGCCATGCGCACCCGAATTCTCGTACTTGGAAAGCGCGTCGGCTGACGCTGAGCTTCGACCGCTCAGCGACCCCACCCGGCGCGCTCCCCTCGCTTGCCTTACGGCACGAGGGGTTTTTTGTTGCACCAGCACCTGCCGTGCGGCAGAACAGCACCGCCCAAACCTCGCAAAAACCCTCAGCATCTGAGAAGAGATTGCCGATGACCGAGCAGGCCACCGGGGCCCACCACCCGCAGCCCCGGCCCCGATCCGGAGGACAGCACTCCGCCCCCGAGCACGTCACGGGCGCGCAGTCCCTCATCCGCTCTCTCGAGGAGGTCGGCGCCGACACGGTATTCGGCATCCCCGGCGGCTGCATCCTCCCGGCGTACGACCCGCTGATGGACTCCACCAAGGTGCGCCACGTCCTGGTCCGGCACGAGCAGGGCGCCGGCCACGCGGCCGAGGGCTACGCGCAGGCCACCGGCAAGGTCGGCGTCTGCATGGCGACCTCCGGCCCCGGCGCCACCAACCTGGTCACCCCGATCGCCGACGCGCACATGGACTCGGTGCCGCTCGTCGCGATCACCGGGCAGGTGGCGTCCAAGGCGATCGGCACGGACGCCTTCCAGGAGGCGGACATCGTCGGCATCACCATGCCGATCACCAAGCACAACTTCCTCGTCACCAAGGCCGAGGACATCCCGCGGGTCATCGCGCAGGCCTTCCACATCGCCTCCACCGGCCGCCCCGGCCCGGTCCTGGTCGACATCGCCAAGGACGCCCTCCAGGCGCGGACGACCTTCTCCTGGCCGCCGGCCATGGACCTGCCCGGCTACCGCCCGGTGACCAAGCCGCACGCCAAGCAGATCCGCGAGGCCGCCAAGCTGATCACCTCCGCCCGACGGCCGGTGCTGTACGTCGGCGGCGGTGTGCTCAAGGCCAAGGCGACCGCCGAGCTGAAGGTCCTCGCCGAGCTGACCGGCGCACCCGTCACCACCACGCTGATGGCGCTCGGCGCGTTCCCCGACCAGCACCCGCAGCACCTGGGCATGCCGGGCATGCACGGCTCGGTGGCCGCGGTGACCGCCCTGCAGAAGGCCGACCTGATCGTGGCGCTGGGCGCCCGCTTCGACGACCGCGTCACCGGCAAGCTGGACAGCTTCGCCCCGTTCGCCAAGATCGTCCACGCCGACATCGACCCGGCCGAGATCGGCAAGAACCGCGCCGCCGACGTGCCGATCGTCGGGGACGCCCGCGAGGTCATCGCCGACCTGATCCAGGCCGTGCAGAAGGAGCACAGCGAGGGTCACCAGGGCGACTACGCGATGTGGTGGAACGACCTCAACCGCTGGCGCGAGACCTACCCGCTCGGCTACGACCAGCCCGGCGACGGTTCGCTCTCCCCGCAGCAGGTCATCGAGCGCATCGGCCGGCTCGCCCCGGAGGGCACGATCTTCACCGCGGGCGTCGGCCAGCACCAGATGTGGGCCGCCCACTTCATCCAGTACGACAAGCCCGGCACCTGGCTCAACTCCGGCGGCGCCGGGACCATGGGCTACGCCGTCCCGGCCGCCATGGGCGCCAAGGCCGGGGCGCCGGACAAGGCGGTCTGGGCCATCGACGGCGACGGCTGCTTCCAGATGACCAACCAGGAACTGGCCACCTGCGCCCTGAACAACATCCCGATCAAGGTCGCCATCATCAACAACGGCGCCCTCGGGATGGTCCGCCAGTGGCAGACCCTCTTCTACAACCAGCGGTACTCCAACACCGTGCTGCACTCCGGCCCGGACGACGTCAACCCCGAGGCCCGCGGCACCCGCGTCCCCGACTTCGTCAAGCTGTCGGAGGCCATGGGCTGTTACGCCATCCGCTGCGAGGACCCGGCCGACCTGGACAAGGTCATCGAGGAGGCGAACTCCATCAACGACCGCCCGGTCGTCGTGGACTTCGTCGTCCACGAGGACGCGATGGTGTGGCCGATGGTCGCCGCCGGCACCTCCAACGACGAGATCATGGCCGCCCGGGACGTCCGCCCCGACTTCGGCGACAACGAAGACGACTGAGCGAGAGAGACGTAAAAGACCATGTCCAAGCACACGCTCTCCGTCCTGGTGGAGAACACCCCCGGCATCCTGGCCCGGATCGCCGCCCTCTTCTCCCGCCGCGGCTTCAACATCGACTCGCTCGCGGTGGGCGTCACCGAGCACCCCGACATCTCGCGCATCACCATCGTCGTCGGCGTGGAGGACCTGCCGCTGGAGCAGGTCACCAAGCAGCTCAACAAGCTCGTCAACGTGCTGAAGATCGTCGAGCTGGAGCCGTCGCAGGCGGTGCAGCGCGAACTCGTTCTGGTGAAGGTGCGTGCCGACAACGAGACGCGCTCCCAGATCGTCGAGATCGTCCAGCTGTTCCGCGCCAAGACCGTCGACGTCTCCCCGGAGGCCGTCACCGTCGAGGCCACCGGCTCCGGCGAGAAGCTCTCCGCGATGCTCAAGATGCTGGAGCCGTACGGCATCAAGGAGCTCGTGCAGTCCGGCACGATCGCGATCGGCCGCGGTGCCCGTTCCATCACGGACCGGTCGCTGCGTGCTCTGGACCGATCGGCCTGAGCAGCGAAGCGGGCGGTCGGCGCGCTGCCGCCCGCCCGCATCCCGAGACCCTCACGCTTCCCTTCCGCCCCCCGTCATACGGTGGGACGCAACACCTGCACTCCCGAGGAGAGAACCCAAAGTGGCCGAGCTGTTCTACGACGCCGACGCCGACCTGTCCATCATCCAGGGCCGCAAGGTCGCGGTCATCGGGTACGGCAGCCAGGGCCACGCCCACGCGCTGTCGCTCCGTGACTCGGGTGTCGACGTCCGCGTCGGTCTGCACGAGGGCTCCAAGTCCAAGGCCAAGGCCGAGGAGCAGGGCCTGCGCGTGGTGAGCCCGTCGGAGGCCGCCGCCGAGGCCGACGTCATCATGATCCTGGTCCCGGACCCGATCCAGGCCGAGGTCTACGAGAAGCACATCAAGGACAACCTGAAGGACGGCGACGCGCTGTTCTTCGGCCACGGCCTGAACATCCGCTACGGCTTCATCAAGCCCCCGGCCGGCGTCGACGTCTGCATGGTCGCCCCGAAGGGCCCGGGCCACCTGGTCCGCCGCCAGTACGAGGAGGGCCGCGGCGTTCCGTGCATCGCCGCCGTCGAGCAGGACGCCACGGGCAACGGCTTCCAGCTGGCCCTGTCCTACGCCAAGGGCATCGGCGGCACCCGCGCCGGCGTCATCAAGACGACCTTCACCGAGGAGACCGAGACCGACCTGTTCGGTGAGCAGGCCGTCCTGTGCGGTGGCACCGCGGCCCTGGTCAAGGCGGGCTTCGAGACCCTGACCGAGGCCGGCTACCAGCCGGAGATCGCCTACTTCGAGTGCCTGCACGAGCTGAAGCTGATCGTGGACCTCATGTACGAGGGCGGCCTGGAGAAGATGCGCTGGTCGATCTCCGAGACCGCCGAGTGGGGCGACTACGTCACCGGCCCGCGGATCATCACCGACGCCACCAAGGCCGAGATGAAGCAGGTCCTCGCCGAGATCCAGGACGGCACCTTCGCCAAGAACTGGATGGACGAGTACCACGGCGGTCTGAAGAAGTACAACGAGTACAAGAAGCAGGACAGCGAGCACCTGCTGGAGACCACCGGCAAGGAGCTGCGCAAGCTCATGTCGTGGGTGGACGAGGAGGCGTAAGCCCCCCGCCCGAGGGGCCGGAGCGACCCGCTCCGGCCCCGTCGGCGAACCCCGGGTAACGTCGGTGGTACCGGCGTTGTCCATCCCGTCCCGCCACGGACGGGTGATCCTTCCGCAGCGGCACAGGACGACGCCGTCAGCGCCACTAGACTGCTGCACACATACGCGTCAGGCCCACAGCGTCGTGCGTCTTCCACGCGGCAAGCACCCCTCCACCGCCTGCGGCCGTCGGGACGGCCGTCCGCAGCACTGGACTTGTGAGGACTCACGTGAGCTCGAAACCTGTCGTACTCATCGCTGAAGAGCTGTCGCCCGCCACCGTCGACGCCCTGGGCCCGGACTTCGAGATCCGGCACTGCAACGGCGCGGACCGCGCCGAGCTGCTCCCCGCCATCGCCGACGTCGACGCGATCCTCATCCGCTCGGCCACCAAGGTCGACGCCGAGGCGATCGCCGCCGCGAGCAGGCTCAAGGTCGTCGCACGAGCCGGCGTCGGCCTGGACAACGTGGACGTCTCCGCCGCCACCAAAGCCGGCGTGATGGTCGTCAACGCCCCGACCTCCAACATCGTGACCGCCGCCGAGCTGGCCTGCGGTCTGCTCGTCGCCACCGCCCGCCACATCCCGCAGGCCAACGCCGCGCTGAAGAACGGCGAGTGGAAGCGCAGCAAGTACACGGGCGTGGAGCTGGCCGAGAAGACCCTCGGTGTCGTCGGCCTCGGGCGCATCGGCGCGCTCGTCGCCCAGCGCATGTCCGGGTTCGGTATGAAGGTCGTCGCCTACGACCCCTACATCCAGCCCGCCCGCGCCGCGCAGATGGGCGTCAAGGTGCTGTCGCTGGACGAGCTGCTCGAGGTCTCCGACTTCATCACCGTCCACCTGCCCAAGACGCCCGAGACGGTCGGCCTGATCGGCGACGAGGCGCTGCGCAAGGTCAAGCCGAGCGTGCGCATCGTCAACGCCGCGCGCGGCGGCATCGTGGACGAGGAGGCGCTGTACTCGGCGCTGAAGGAGGGCCGGGTCGCCGGCGCCGGTCTCGACGTGTACGCGAAGGAGCCCTGCACGGACTCCCCGCTGTTCGAGTTCGACCAGGTCGTCGCCACCCCGCACCTCGGTGCCTCCACCGACGAGGCGCAGGAGAAGGCCGGTATCGCCGTGGCCCGCTCGGTGCGCCTCGCGCTGGCCGGTGAGCTCGTGCCGGACGCGGTGAACGTGCAGGGCGGTGTCATCGCCGAGGACGTCAAGCCGGGCCTGCCGCTCGCCGAGCGCCTCGGCCGCATCTTCACCGCGCTCGCCGGCGAGGTCGCGGTCCGCCTGGACGTCGAGGTGTACGGCGAGATCACCCAGCACGACGTGAAGGTGCTGGAGCTGTCCGCCCTCAAGGGCGTCTTCGAGGACGTCGTCGACGAGACGGTGTCCTACGTCAACGCCCCGCTGTTCGCGCAGGAGCGCGGTGTCGAGGTGCGCCTGACGACCAGCTCCGAGGCGAGCGAGCACCGCAACGTCGTCACGGTGCGCGGCACCCTGGCCGACGGCGAGGAGGTGTCGGTCTCCGGCACGCTGGCCGGCCCCAAGCACCTGCAGAAGATCGTCGCCGTCGGGGAGTACGACGTCGACCTCGCGCTCGCCGACCACATGCTGGTCCTGCGGTACGAGGACCGGCCGGGCGTCGTCGGCACGGTGGGCCGCATCCTCGGTGAGGCCGGCCTCAACATCGCGGGCATGCAGGTGTCCCGTGCGGTGGCCGGCGGTGAGGCGCTGGCGGTGCTGACCGTGGACGACACGGTGACCTCCGGGGTGCTGGCCGAGGTGGCGGCGGAGATCGGCGCGACGTCGGCCCGCTCCGTGAACCTGGTCTGACCCTTCCGGGGGAGCCCGGGGGCCTCGGCCCCCGGGGCCCTTTCCTCCGGCAGCGAGATGCATCCCCGGACGCCGGACGGGCCGAGCTGAGCGGCCTGTCCGGCGTCTTCTCGCGCCCAGATCCGGCGCGGGGCTCTCCCCGCCGGGTCCTGCCAGGTGATCGAGGCCGCCGAGGGGAAGTGACGTCCCGGCTCAGAGCCGGTGGGCCTTCAGGGCCATGTGCAGCAGCAGGCGGTCCTCGCCGTCGTCGAGGTCGAGGCCGGTGAGCTTCTCGATCCGGGACAGGCGGTAGTACAAGGTCTGCCGGTGCACGCCCAGTTCGGCGGCGGCCCGGGCGGCCTGGCCGGCGCAGTCGAGGTAGACCTCGGCCGTCCGGGCGAGGTCCCGGTGGACGGGTGCGAGCAGGGTGCGTGCGACGGGGTCGTGGACGACCTCCGGGGGCAGCGCGGTCAGCAGCCGGTACGGCCCGATCGACGCCCACTCGGCGACCGGCCCCAGCCGGGGCTCGGCCAGTGCCGACCGGGCCGCCGCCGACGCCTCCCCCCAGGCGGTGCCCAGCTCGGCCAGGCCGGCACGAGGGGCGGCCACCCCGGCCGCGTGCCCGTCCGCGGCGGCCGGGCCCGCAGGGGCGGGCCCCTGCGTGGACCGGGCGGCGCCCGGCACCGGCCCGCCGGGGCCGCTTCCGGTGCGGGCCCGGTCCAGCAGCCGCGCCGCCGCGGTGGCCGCCGGGGTCAGCACCTCGGGGGAACGCAGCCGGATCAGTACGGCCAGGCACTGCGCGGCGGCGCCCCACGGCAGGGTGCACAGCGCCGTCGCCCCCGGGACGGCCCGCACCGAGGGCGCGTCGTCCGGGTCCGCCGACGGCCAGGGGGCGACGCACACCACCGTGTGCAGGGCGTCGGCGCGGGCGCCGAGGGCGGTGCGCAGCTCGGCCACGGCCATGTCCTGCGGCCAGCCGCGCTCCGCGGTGAGGACCGCCCTCAGCTCGCGGCTGAGGTCGGCGCCGTGCTGGGCCTCGTCCGCGAGCAGGGCGCCGATGCGGGCCGTCACCTCCATGGCGGCGGACAGCTGCCGCTCGCCGGGGCCGGGGTCGTCGTCCAGCAGCCAGACGTAGCCGTGCACCACGCCCCGGTGGCGGACCGGGAGGCAGATCCGGCCCCGGTAGACGCCGGCCTCGGGGGTCGGCGGGATGCGGACCGGCTGGGTCGCACGGGTGATGCCGAAGCCCTCGAACCAGGCCCGGACCGCGGCCGTCGAACGGCGGGTGAGGATCGAGCGGGTGCGCACCGGGTCCAGCGCCGAGGGGTCGAGGTCGCCCTCGCTGTCGTAGGCGCCGAAGGCGATCAGCTCGAAGTCGCGGTTCTCCAGCGTCGCGGGCGCCCCGAGCAGCTCCGAGATCTCGTCGACCAGCTCCTGGTAGTCACCCCTGTGTTCCGGCGTCACCCGGGCATTGTCCCTCACCACGACCGACCCTTCATACAACTGTCTGAGATCTGCGGCACGGATGCGTGACAGCTGTCGATGGCAGACGATCGGAGGGATCCTTAGGTTTCACGGTGGTTCTCCGTGCCGTACCCGACGCGTCGCCCGCGAGGGGTCCGGCCTTCACGTTGCTTGTGCTCCTGGAGGTGCCCCGTGCTGGGTCCCGTGATTCTCGCCGCGTCTCGCAGCGACCGGATGCGACGCCTGATCTCGGCGGCCCCGGTGACCAAGCAGGTCGTCGACCGCTTCATCCCGGGCGAGGACGTCGACGACATCGTCCCGGTCATCCGCGAGCTGTCCGAGCGGGGCCTGGAGCTGACGATGGACGTCGTCGGCGAGGACATCACCACCCCGGAGCAGGCCGCCGCCGCCCGGGACGCCTACCTGGAGCTGATCGACCGGCTCAAGCCGCTGGAGCTCGGCACCCGCGCCGAGATGTCGGTGAAGCTGTCGATGTTCGGCCAGGCCCTCCAGGGCGGCCACGAGCTGGCCCTGGAGAACGTCCGCCCGGTCGTCGAGGCCGCCGCCGAGATCGGCACCACGGTGACGCTCGACGCCGAGGACCACACCACCCTCGACTCGATGTTCGCCATCCACGAGGAGCTGCGGAAGGACTTCCCGCAGACCGGCTGCGTCATCCAGGCGTACCTGTTCCGCACCGAGGACGACGCCCGCCGCCTCGCCGCGAGCGGCAGCCGGGTCCGCCTGGTCAAGGGCGCGTACAAGGAGCCCGCCTCGGTGGCCCTCCAGGACAGGCACGAGATCGACCGGGCATACGTGCGGATCCTGAGGACGTTGATGGAGGGGGAGGGGTACCCGATGGTCGGGTCCCACGACCCGCGCCTGATCGCCATCGCCCAGGAGCTGGCCCACCAGGCCGGGCGCAAGCCCGGCGACTACGAGTTCCAGATGCTCTACGGCATCCGCGCCGAGGAGCACGTCCGGCTGGCCGCCGAGGGACACCGCATGCGCGTCTACACCGCGTACGGCACCGACTGGTACGGCTACTTCATGCGGCGCCTCGCGGAGAAGCCGGCCAACCTGCGCTTCTTCGCCCGTTCGATGCTCACCAAGGGCTGACAGCTCGACCAGGGCTGAGACCGCCACACCGCTCAGTAAGGAGTTACGGAAAACATGGACGCTGTGACCCAGGTCCCCACCCCCGTCAACGAGCCGGTGCACGGCTATGCCCCCGGCTCGCCCGAGCGGGCCCGGCTGGAGGCCAAGCTGAAGGAGCTGGCCGACAATCCGGTCGACCTGCCCTGCACCATCGGCGGCGAGAAGCGGATGGGCGGCGGCGAGGCCTTCCAGGTCGTCCAGCCGCACAACCACAAGGCCGTGCTCGGCACGTACCGCAACGCCACGCAGGCGGACGCCCAGGACGCCATCGACGCGGCCCTGGCCGCCGCGCCCGCCTGGCGCGCGATGTCCTTCGACGACCGCGCGGCGATCATCCTGCGCGCCGCCGAGCTCCTTTCCGGGCCCTGGCGCGAGACCCTCGCCGCCTCCACCATGCTCGGCCAGTCCAAGACCGCCCAGCAGGCCGAGATCGACACGCCCTGCGAGCTGGTCGACTTCTGGCGGTTCAACGTCTCCTACGCCCGCAGCCTCCTCGCCGAGCAGCCGCCGGCGAACTCCCCGGGCGTGTGGAACCGGCTGGACCACCGCCCGCTGGAGGGCTTCGTCTACGCGATCACGCCCTTCAACTTCACCGCGATCGCGGGCAACCTGCCGACGGCCCCCGCCCTGATGGGCAACGTCGTCGTCTGGAAGCCGTCCCCGACGCAGACCCACGCCGCCGTGCTGCTGATGCAGCTGCTGGAGGAGGCCGGTCTGCCCAAGGGCGTCATCAACCTCGTCACCGGCGACGGCATCGAGGTCTCCAAGGTCGCCCTGGAGCACCGCGACCTCGCCGGCATCCACTTCACCGGCTCGACCCCCACCTTCCAGTACCTGTGGAAGACGGTCGGCAACAACATCGAGAAGTACCGCACCTACCCGCGCCTCGTCGGCGAGACCGGCGGCAAGGACTTCCTCGTCGCGCACCCCTCGGCCGACCGGGCCGTCCTGAAGACGGCGTTCACCCGCGGCGCCTTCGAGTTCCAGGGCCAGAAGTGCAGCGCCACCTCCCGGGCGTACATCCCCGCCTCGATCTGGAACTCCGGCTTCAAGGAGGAGCTGGCCGCCGAGGTCGACGGCATCAAGATGGGTGACGTCACCGACCTGTCGAACTTCATCGGCGCCGTCATCGACGAGCGTGCCTTCGCCAAGAACAAGGCCGCCATCGACCGCGCCAAGCAGGACCCGACCTGCACGATCGTCGCGGGCGGCACCTACGACGACTCGGTCGGCTACTTCGTCCGCCCGACCGTCATCGAGTGCACCGACCCGGAGAACGAGGTCTTCCGCACCGAGTACTTCGGCCCGATCATCGCCGTGCACGTCTACGAGGACGACAAGTACGACGAGATGCTGACCCAGATGGAGTCCGTCTCCGACTACGCCCTGACCGGCTCGGTCATCGCCAACGACCGCGCGGCGGCGGCCTACACGGCCGACAAGCTCCGCTACGCGGCCGGCAACTTCTACATCAACGACAAGTCCACCGGCGCCGTCGTCGGCCAGCAGCCCTTCGGCGGCGGCCGTGCCTCCGGCACCAACGACAAGGCCGGCGCCCCGCAGAACCTGATGCGCTGGACCCTGACCCGCGCCATCAAGGAGACGCTGGTCCCGCCGACCGACTACACCTACCCGCACATGGGCTGACGCCCCGCCGCGCCGACGGGCCAGGTCGTGAAAACGACCTGGCCCGTCGGCATGTCCGCGGGGAAGACTGGCCCGATGACCCCGAGCGTGCGCACCGCCCACACCGCCGACCTCGCCCCGGCCGACCTCGACGCCCTGCGGGCCTTCCTCGACGCCGCGTTCGACGGCGACTTCGGCGACGACGACTGGGACCACGGACTCGGCGGCATGCACGTCCTCGTGCACGACGGGGCGGGCCTCGCCGCGCACGGGGCGATCGTGCTGCGCCGCGTGCGCCACCGCGGCCGGTGGCTGCGCACCGGGTACGTCGAGAACGTCGCCGTGCGCGCCGACACCCGCCGCCGGGGGCTCGGCGGACGGGTCATGGCGGAGTTGGAGCGCATCGCGGAGCGCGCCTACGACCTCGCCGCCCTCTCCGCCAGCGACGACGGCGCCGCGCTCTACACCGCCCGCGGCTGGCGGGTGTGGCGCGGCGAGGTGCACGCCCTCAGCCCGCTGCACGGCGACGTGCGGCTGCCCGAGGAGGAGGGGAGCACCTACGTGCGCACCGCCCGCGCCGCCCTCCTGGACCCCGCGCACCCCCTGCTGTTCGACTGGCGGGACGGAGACGTCCTGTAGGCGTCACCCCAGGTCGGAGGGGGGTGACCCGATGCGCCGTCTCAGATAGTAGGAAGTCCGAGTAATTGTGGAGACAGACGCTCCGCCCTCCCTTAGCTTTGTAGGAGCCGAACGTCTCGCTCGACCAAGCGAATGGCGGTCGTGAGCCGGACCCCGTGCAGGCAACCCCTGCGGCCGTGCTCCCCGCCCCCTTCCGGCGTCTCGAATCCCCTTTCCCGCGCACTCCGTGCTGTTCCCGAAGGAGTCGATGTCCCATGGCCGAGACGACCGTCCGCCGCCGAGTCCGCCACCTCTCCCGTACGAGCGAGTCCGACCGCAAGAACGCCGCCGCCGCGCTCCAGCGCGCCCTCGACCGCAGGGACAACGGCGGATCCACCGGCCACTGAGCCGCCACACGACCGGGAGCCACCCGACGGGGCGCGGTGCGGGGCCTCAGGCCCCGCGCCGCACCTCGAAGTGGTCGATGCGCTCACCGCCGGACGCCAGCGCCTCCACCTTCAGCCGCGGGTCGGCGCCGCCGATCGCCTCCACCGAGAGGAACGAGAAGCCCCGGTAGCGCACCCGCGACCACCGCACCGACTCCGGCTCGGTGTCCCGGGACCTCGTCCAGCGGAACGTGGTGACCGGCTCGTCCGGCTCGTCCTTCGCAGGCCGCCCCTCGTGGCTCTCCCGCACACCGCCCGGGAAGCCGTACAGCTCCTTGCCGCCGCCGCCCGCGGTGACGTACACGATCCCGTCCCGGCGCGGGTCCGTCGTCCCGCCGACCGGCACCGGCCGGCCCACCTCACCGTCCTTCACGGCGTCGGTGCGCTCGTAGACGTGGTTGTGCCCGTTGATCACCAGGTCCACCTCGTGCCGGGCGAACAGCGGCAGCCACGCCGCGCGCACCCCGCCGTCGGAGGCGTGCGTCGACGTCGAGTACGCGCAGTGGTGGAAGAAGACGACCACGAAGTCGACCGCCGCGTCGGCGCGCAGTTCGCCGAGCTTCCGGTCCAGCCAGCGCGTCTGCCGGCCCTCGCTGTAGCCGAAGTTGGCGGGGATCTCGTAGGAGACGTCGTTGGCGTCCAGCGCCACCACGCCCACGTTGCCGTAGGTGAAGGCGTACACGCCCGGAGCCGTGCGCGGGTCGAAGCCGCTGTCCGGCAGGGAGAAGCGGGCGAGCTGGCCGCCGTAGCCGTCGGGGGAGTACCACGCCTCCATGTCGTGGTTGCCGGTGGTCACCATCCACGGCACCGACCTGGCGACCGGGTCGGTCTGCCGCAGGAACCGGTCCCACTGGCTCGCGTCGAAGACGTCCGAGTCCTTGCCCTTGCCGGTCGGGTCGGCGTAGCAGATGTCCCCCGCGTGCAGGTGGAACGCCGGGTCCCGGCGCAGCAGCGCACGGTCGATCAGGGCGGCCTCCGGGCCCACGCCTTGGTCGCCGAAGGCGGTGAAGACGAACCGCTCGGGCGCTCGCGCCGGGGCCGTGCGGAAGGAGGCGACAGTCGGGCGGTGGCCGGGCGACGCCGGGTCGAAGCCGTCGTGGCCCACACCGTAGTAATACGTGGTGCCCGGCCGCAGACCGTCCAGGGCCGCGTGCAGGTAGTACTGCTCCACCGGTGCCCGGACGCCCTTCAGCCCCGGGGTGTGCAGGTCGCGCAGCTCCGCCTCGATCTTGCGGCCGAGGTCGTCCGGGCGCAGCCCGACGCGGACGTACGGCTTCCGCACCGCGAGGGGCACCTGCCAGGAGATCCGCATCTGCGTCTTCGGGTCGGCGCCGAAGGCGAGATGGCGGCCGAACGGGGTGACGAGGGCGCCGGGCGCCGTCGACGTGACGGCCGACGGGGCTCGGGTCGCGGTCGCGCCGCCCTGCCCGGCGCCGGTGCGCCCGCCCGAGCAGCCGGTCAGCAGCCCGCTCGCGACCGCGCCCGCGGTGACCAGCGTGCGCCGCCGCGACAGCCGGGCGCGCAGGTATGCGTGCTGCTCCGCCATGCTCATCCGGTGCGCGAGTTCGGGCGGGATGCCGAAGTGGGGGATCTCCATGTCCGGGAAGTTCCCAGCACGGGCCGACGGCCGCCCCACACCCGGGTGAACGGAGCCTGACGGACCAGTGCCGTCCCCCGGTCGGACGCGGCGCCGGTGCCCCCGGGTGTCCGCATCCCGGACACCGCATGTCATCCCATGGGACGAGGAGTAGGGTGCTCGCATGTCGGCAAGCTCTCGCATCATCGATCTCGCAGTGATCCCCGGTGACGGCATCGGCCAGGAAGTGGTGGCCGAAGGCCTGAAGGTCCTCTCCGCCGTCCTTCCGCAGGATGTGAAGCTGGAGACCAAGGAGTACGACTTCGGCGCCCGGCGCTACCACGCCACCGGTGAGACCCTCACCGACGCCGACCTCGACGCCCTGAAGCAGCACGACGCCATCCTGCTCGGCGCGATCGGCGACCCGTCCGTGCCGTCCGGCGTCCTGGAGCGCGGCTTCCTGCTGAAGCTGCGTTTCGCCTTCGACCACCACGTGAACCTGCGCCCGTCGAAGCTCCTGCCGGGTGTGGACACGCCCCTCAAGGGCGAGCCGGCCATCGACTTCGTCGTGGTCCGCGAGGGCACCGAGGGCCCGTACACCGGCAACGGCGGCACCATCCGCAAGGGCACCGAGCACGAGGTCGCCACCGAGGTGTCGGTCAACACGGCGTTCGGTGTGGAGCGCGTGGTCCGTGACGCCTTCGCCCGTGCCCAGGCCCGTCCGCGCAAGAAGCTGGCGCTCATCCACAAGAACAACGTGCTGACCTTCGCGGGTCACCTGTGGACGGACGTCTTCAACAAGGTGGCGGCGGAGTACCCCGAGGTCACCACCGAATACATGCACGTGGACGCGGCGACGATCTACCTCGTCACGCAGCCCGAGCGCTTCGACGTGATCGTCACCGACAACCTCTTCGGCGACATCGTCACCGACCTCGCCGCGGCCGTCTCCGGCGGTATCGGCGTCGCCGCGAGCGGCAACATCAACCCCTCCGGCGAGTTCCCCTCGATGTTCGAGCCCGTGCACGGCTCGGCTCCGGACATCGCCGGGCAGGGCAAGGCCGACCCGACCGCCACCGTGCTGTCCGTGGCCCTCCTGCTGCGCCACCTCGGTCACGAGGCCGAGGCCGACCGCATCGACGAGGCGGTGGCCGCCGACCTCGCCGAGCGCACCGGCAGGCCCGCCCGCTCCACCTCGGAGATCGGCGACGCGCTCGCCGTACGAGTAGCCGGCTGACCCGCCGCTGCTTTTCCGCAAGCCGCCGGGTCGCATCCGCACCCGGCGGCTTTCGCATGCTCCCGCCGGGTGTCACCATCGACCACCGGGTCGGATTCACCCCGTTCCTTCCGCCTCCGCCCACGGGCGATAATCGAACGTGAGGCCGCGGAATGAGGGAATGCTCGGACGTCCTAGCACTGGTCCTCGCCAGAGCGGTACCGAGCGCGGCCCGTCACTACAACCGGTGAAGGACATCAACCCATGACGACGCCCACGATCGAGCTCAAGCCCTCCGCCAACCCGCTTGCCGCAAGCGAGCGCGAGGCGATCCTGGCCAACCCCGGGTTCGGCCGGCACTTCACCGACCACATGGTGACGATCAAGTGGACGGAAGGCCGCGGCTGGCACGATGGCCAGCTCGTGCCGTACGCCCCCATCTCCCTCGACCCGGCCACCACGGTCCTGCACTACGCGCAGGAGATCTTCGAGGGCCTCAAGGCCTACCGCCGCCCCGACGGCTCGGTCGCCACCTTCCGGCCGGAGAAGAACGCCGAGCGCTTCCAGCGGTCCGCGCGTCGGCTGGCGATGCCCGAGCTGCCGGTGGAGACGTTCATCGAGGCGTGCGACGCGCTGGTCGCGCAGGACCGCGCGTGGGTCCCGGCGCATGGCGGTGAGGAGTCG
The DNA here is from genome assembly GCF_055567995.1 of Streptomyces sp. NPDC026246. NCBI lineage: Bacteria > Bacillati > Actinomycetota > Actinomycetes > Kitasatosporales > Streptomycetaceae > Streptomyces > Streptomyces sp. NPDC026246. Next base: position 87,344 of record NZ_JBVHPJ010000019.1, read on the forward strand.
CTCTACCTGCGCCCGTTCATGATCGCGACCGAGGTCGGGCTGGGCGTGAAGCCGGCCAACGAGTACCTGTTCCTGGTGATCGCCTCCCCGGCCGGCGCCTACTTCCCGGGCGGCGTGAAGCCGGTGTCCATCTGGGTCTCCGAGGACCGCGTGCGTGCCGTCCCGGGCGGCATGGGCGACGCCAAGACCGGCGGCAACTACGCGGCGTCCCTGCTCGCGCAGGCCGAGGCGGCGGCCAAGGGCTGCGACCAGGTCTGCTACCTCGACGCGGTCGAGCACACCTGGGTCGAGGAGCTCGGCGGCATGAACCTGTACTTCGTGTACGGCAACAAGATCGTCACGCCGTCGCTGACCGGGTCGATCCTGGAGGGCGTCACCCGCGACTCCCTGCTCACCGTCGCCCGCGACCTCGGCTACGAGGCCGAGGAGGGCCGGATCTCGGCCGACCAGTGGCAGCGGGACTCGGAGAACGGCACGCTCACCGAGGTGTTCGCCTGCGGTACGGCCGCGGTCATCACGCCGGTCGGTACGGTCAAGCGGGCCGGGACCGAGTGGCAGCAGAGCGGGGGTGAGCCGGGCGAGGTCACGGTGCGGCTGCGTCAGGCGCTGCTCGACATCCAGCGGGGTACGGCCGAGGACAAGCACGGCTGGATGCACCAGCTGGCCTGAGTGTCCTGGCCCGGTCCTTTGCCCGGCCCCTCGCCCGAAGCTGTCGGGCGAGGGGCCGGGCTCGTCTTGCCGGGGGGCCGGTCGTGGGGTGTGCGTGGGGGAGACCGGCGGAGGGGAAGCAGGCGGCCGGGCTCGCGTCCGGCCCTGGCAGCGAGGGCGGGTCGGTCGGGGTTCGGCCCGTCTCCCGGGTGCCGGTCCGGTGGGCGCCCGGGCCTTTGCCCCCCCGCCGCCCAAGCCGGCGGGCCGAGGGGCCGGGCTCGTCTTGCCGGGGGCCGGTCGCGGGGTGCGGGTGGGTGACGCGGGCGGGCGGGAGACCGGGCGGTTCGACGCGCCTGGCCCCGTTCAGTGAGCGCCCTCCCCGTCCCGGGCTCGTTCAGCCGGTTGCCCGTCACCGCCCCGGGGCGGTGGGTCAGCGGGAGGGGTTCGACGCGGTCTCCGGGGACGGCTGCTGCGGCGAGTGTGGCCCGGCGGACGGGCGGGCCGCCTTCGGGGCCGACAGTACGTAGGCCGCTCCGCCCACCAGTCCCGACAGCAGGAAGCTGCAGTCCACCCCGCCGGTCAGGGCCAGCAGGGGTCCCTCGTAGGACGGCAGCGAGACCGCCAGGACGCCCACCGTCGCCCCGGCCGCCCAGGACGCCGTCGCCGGGACGTTCCAGCCCGCGCGGTACCAGTAGACGCCGCCCCGGGAGCGGCGGTTGAACACCTGCAGGGCGTCCGCGTCGTAGACCCCGCCGCAGCGGGCGAAGCCGATCAGCGTGATGACCGCCCATGGTGTGCCGATCGCCGTCAGCAGCAGCACGAAGGACGTCATCGCGTCCTGCGCGCTCGAGTAGTAGTGCCCGGCGAAGACGGCGGCGGTGGCCACGACGGCGACCGTGGAGGTCGCCCGGGCCCGCGAGGCGCGCGGCAGGATCGCGTCCAGGTCCAGGCCCATCGAGTACAGCATCAGCCCCGCGTTGCCGACCGAGCCCGCCGAGGCCGCGAGCAGCAGCGGTACCAGGTACCAGCCGGGCGCGGCGTCGACCAGCGGGCCCGCGTAGTCGAGGGCGGCCCGGGCCGCGTAGGCCGTGAACGTGCCGAACAGCTGCGGCACCAGCAGGCCCAGCATCAGCCCCAGCCAGGTCGCGTGCAGCACCCGGCGCGAGGAGTGCCGGGCCGGGGAGATGTAGCGGGTGTAGTCGCCGAGGAGGGTGATGAAGGCGACCGGCCCGGACAGCCCGGCCGCCACGGCAGCCAGCAGCCAGGTCGGCCAGAACCCGCCCAGCAGGTAGCCGCCCGCCCCGGGCAGCGCGGCGGTGGTGAAGTGCGGGGCGTAGGCGATCACGCCGAGCGCCAGCAGGGCCGTCATGCCGAAGGCGAGGACCCGGGACATCGCGAGCAGCACCCGGTAGCCGTAGACGGCGCCCGCGACCGTGGCGGCCGCGAGCAGGCCGTAGACGACCGCGTAGGAGGTGCCGCCCTGCGGCAGCCCGGCCAGCCGGCCCAGGACGCCCACCATCACGTCCCCGCCGATCCAGACGGTCAGCGCGGTGTAGCCGAGGGCCAGCAGCAGGCCGACGACCGAGCCGACCAGCCGTCCGCGCACCCCGAACTGGGCGCCGGAGGAGGTCGACAGGTTGGTGCCCGTGCGCAGCGAGACCAGGGCGAGCGGGGCCGTGAACACCACCCCGACGACGGTGCCCGCGACGACCGCCGCGACGGAGGACCACCAGTCCAGGCCGAAGGACGGCGGCAGCCAGCCGAAGACGATCACGCCGAGGCAGAGGTTGGAGCCGAGCAGGATCGAGACGAGGTCCCGTGGGCCGCTGGTGCGTTCCTCCTCGGGGATGGTGTCGACTCCGCGCTGTTCGATCGGCATGGTCTGGTCTCCTTCGACGCCACCAAGTTTTAGAGCGACGCTCAATGTGATGCAGTGCGGTGTGATCCGTCAATGGTTGGGTTGCGGAAAACCCGCGTTTAGAGTGATGCTCTAAGTTCTTGACGGCAAGGAGGTGCCGAGGCGTGAGACTGACTCCCACGGAACGTGACCGGCTGCTGCTCTTCTCGGCCGCGGAGCTGGCCCGGGCCCGCAGGGCGCGCGGGCTGCGGCTGAACGTGCCGGAGGCCACCGCACTGATCGCGGACACCGTGTGCGAGGCGGCCCGGGACGGCGCCCGGCTCGCCGAGGCGGTCGAGCGGGCCCGGGCGGTGCTCGGCCCGGGCGACGTGCTGCCCGGTGTCGCCGACGTCGTCACCGAGGTGCACGTCGAGGCGGTCTTCGACGACGGCTCACGGCTCGCCGTGGTCACCGACCCCCTCGGCCCCGGCTCCGGCCCCGACGCCCCCGGCGCGCTGCTGCCCGGCCCGGAGCACCCCGAGCCCGAACCCGCCGACCGGCTCACGGTCACCAACACGGCGTCCGTGCCCGTCTCGGTCACCTCGCACTTCCACTTCTTCGAGGCCAACCCCCGCCTCGACTTCCCCCGCGCCCGGGCCTACGGCATGCGCCTGGCCGTGCCCGCCGGGTCCTCCGTGCGGTTCGGGCCCGGGGAGAGCGTCGATGTCGCCCTGGTGCCGATCGGCGGAGACCGGATCGCCATCGGGTTCGCCGGGCTGGTCGACGGACCGCTGGACGCCCCGGGCGCCCGCGCGCAGGCGCTGCGCCGCGCCGCCGCCTGCGGCTACCTCGGCGCGACGGACACCGACGGACAGGAGGACGGGCGATGAGCCGCCCGGGAGGACACCCCGCAGAGGCCCGCCGCCTCACCCCGCACGAGTACGCCGCCACCCACGGACCGCGCGCCGGGGACCGCATCCGCCTCGGCGACTCGGGCCTCACCGTCCGCGTCGAGTCCGACTCCCAGCGGCCCGGCGACGAGTTCCTCGCCGGGTTCGGCAAGACCGCCCGCGACGGACTGCACCTGAAGGCCGCAGCGGTCCGCGAGACCTGCGACGTCGTCGTCAGCAACGTCGTGGTGATCGACGCCGTCCAGGGCGTGCGCAAGGTCTCCATCGGCATCCGCGAGGGGCGGATCTGCGCGATCGGGCGGGCCGGGAACCCCGACACCCTGGACGGGGTCGACGTCGTCGTCGGTACGGGCACCTCGATCGTCTCCGGCGAGGGGCTCATCGCCACGGCCGGGGCGGTCGACACCCACGTCCACCTGCTGTCGCCGCGGGTCATGGAAGCCTCGCTCGCCTCCGGCGTGACCACGATCATCGGGCAGGAGTTCGGGCCCGTGTGGGGCGTCGGGGTCAACTCGCCCTGGGCACTGCGCCACGCCTTCGGCGCCTTCGACGCCTGGCCGGTCAACATCGGTTTCCTGGGCCGCGGTTCGTCGTCCTCACCCGCACCCCTGGTCGAGGCCCTCGCCGAGGGCGGGGCGTCCGGCTTCAAGGTGCACGAGGACATGGGCGCCCACACCCGCGCCCTGGACACCGCGCTGCGCGTCGCCGAGGAGCACGACGTCCAGGTCGCCCTGCACAGCGACGGACTGAACGAGTGCCTGTCCGTCGAGGACACCCTGCGCGTGCTGGAGGGCCGCACCATCCACGCCTTCCACATCGAGGGCTGCGGCGGCGGGCACGTCCCCAACGTCCTGAAGATGGCGGGCGTCCCGAATGTCATCGGTTCCTCCACCAATCCGACCCTGCCCTTCGGCCGGGACGCCGTCGCCGAGCACTACGGCATGATCGTGTCCGTCCACGACCTGAAGACCGACCTGCCGGGCGACGCCGCCATGGCCCGCGACCGCATCCGGGCCGGGACCATGGGCGCCGAGGACGTGCTGCACGACCTGGGCGCCATCGGCATCACCTCCTCCGACGCGCAGGGCATGGGCCGGGCCGGCGAGACCGTCCGCCGCACGTTCGCCATGGCCGGGAAGATGAAGGCCGAGCTGGGCGACCCCGGAGCCGGGCACGACAACGAGCGCGTCCTGCGCTACATCGCGAAGCTGACCATCAACCCGGCCATCGCGCACGGCCTCGCGCACGAGGTCGGGTCCCTGGAGACGGGCAAGCTCGCCGACATCGTGCTGTGGCGCCCGGAGTACTTCGGGGCCAAGCCGCAGCTCGTGCTGAAGGCCGGCTTCCCGGCGTACGGGGTGACCGGCGACCCGAACGCGGCGACCGACACCTGCGAACCCCTCGTGCTGGGACCGCAGTTCGGCGCGTACGGGGCCACACCGGCCGACATCTCCGTGGCGTTCGTGGCACGGGCCGCCCTCGACCAGGGGCACGACACGCTGCCCACCCGCCGGCGCCGGGTCGCCGTGCGCGGCACCCGGGGCATCGGACCGGCCGACCTGCGCCTCAACTCCCGCACCGGTGCCGTCGACGTGGACCAGCGCACCGGGCTGGTCACCCTCGACGGCGAGCCACTGCGCTCCGAACCGGCCGACTCCGTCTCCCTCAACCGTCTCTACTTCCTCTGAGGATCCACGATGTCCGCAGCCGCCGACGGCTTCCGCATGCCCGCCGAATGGGCCCCGCACGAGCGCACCTGGATGGCCTGGCCCGGCCCCAACGCCACCTTCGAGTCCCCCGACGACCTGGCCGCCGCCCGGATCGCCTGGGCGTCGGTCGCCCGGGCGGTCCGCCGCTTCGAGCCGGTCACCGTGGTGTGCGGCCCGGGCCAGTCGGCGCAGGCGCGAACCCTGCTGGGCGACGGGATCGACACGGTCGAACGGGACCTCGACGACGCCTGGATGCGCGACATCGGGCCGACCTTCCTGACCGACGGCACGGGCCGGCTGGCCGCCGTCGACTGGACGTTCAACGGCTGGGGCGCGCAGGAGTGGGCGAGCTGGGAGCACGACGCGAAGATCGCCGCACACGTCGCCGACCTGGCCGGGGCGCGGACGTACTCCTCGGAGCTGGTCAACGAGGGCGGCGGGATCCACGTCGACGGGGAGGGCACGGTCCTGCTGACCGAGACGGTCCAGCTCGGACCCGAGCGCAACCCGGGCTGGAGCCGCGAGCGGGTCGAGGCCGAGATCCACGCCCACCTGGGCACGCGCAAGGCGATCTGGCTGCCGCGCGGCCTGACCGGCGACTACCCCCCGCACGGCTTCGGCACCCTCGGGCACGTCGACATCGTCGCCGCCTTCGCCCGCCCCGGTGTCGTCGTGGCCCACTCCCAGCCCGACCCCGCCCACCCCGACCACGAGATCACCAAGGAGGTAATCGGCCTGCTCAAGGCGCAGACCGACGCCCGGGGCCGCCGCCTGGAGGTCGTCGAGGTCCCCGCCCCGACGGTCCTGGAGGCCGACGGCCACTGGGCCGACTACTCCTACATCAACCACTACCTGTGCAACGGCGGCGTCGTGCTGTGCGGCTTCGACGACCCCCGCGACGAGATCGCCGCCGGCATCTTCCGCCGTCTGTTCCCCGGGCGGACCGTGACCCTCGTGGACGCCCGTACGATCTTCGCGGGCGGTGGCGGCATCCACTGCATCACCCAGCAGCAGCCGAGGATCTAGGAGCGCACATGGCCGGTGGGCGAAAGCAGGCCCCGCCCCGCGAGGACGTGCTCGCCGCCGCCATGGAGATGATCGCCGAGCGCGGCCTGGAGAAGCTGACGATGGCGGCGCTCGGCCGCGAGGTCGGGATGAGCAGCGGCCACCTGCTCTACTACTTCGGCTCCAAGGACGAACTGCTGCTGCGCACCCTGGAGTGGAGCGAGGGCCGGCTGGGCGCCGAGCGCGCCCGGCTGCTGACCCGGGCCGCCCCCGCCGGCGAACGCCTGCGCGCCTATGTCGACCTGTACGTCCCCGACGGCCACCGCGACCCCCACTGGACGCTGTGGCTGGAGGTCTGGAACCGGTCGCAGAACGCCGCCGTCGAATCCGAAGCCCGGGACCGGCAGGCCGCCATCGAGGGCGCCTGGCACCGCGACCTGGTCGCCCTGCTCGCCGAGGGCATCTCGCGCGGCGAGTTCCGCCGCGTCGACCCGGACCGCTTCGCCGCCCGTCTGCGCGCGCTGCTGGACGGGCTGTCCATCCACGTCGCCATCGGCCTGCGCGGAACCGACCGGGCCGGGGTGCTGCAGCACGTGGCCGAGTTCCTCGCCGACGGGCTCCTCGCGCCCGGCCCCGCCGAGGACGGCTGAACGGCGCCCCGGGCGGCGTGTCCGCCACCCGGAGCCGATCGACCGCATGCTGAGACGCCGGTGAGCCGGGCCCGGGGACTGTGCCAGACTTCCCGCGTGCTCTCGTTCGCCATGATTATTGGCAGCAGGCGCGCCGGTCCGCAGTGACCGCACGTACGACCAGGTACGGGCGGACACCGTCGTCCTCGACCCGCGCGCAGACCTCTCGCACCCGCGAGGGGTTTTTCGCATTTCTGGCCCACCCGCAGCCGGAAGGCGAGAGCGCGAGGAAGTATGTGAGGGCGGTGGAGCCGGTCATTCCGGTACGACCGAGATCTCATCCTCAGGAGCCTTTGAGACCATGACCGAGACCAGCGAGCCCGACGACTCGTTCCATGTCTTCGACACGACCCTGCGCGACGGCGCCCAGCGGGAGGGCATCAACCTCACCGTCGCCGACAAGCTCGCCATCGCCCGGCACCTGGACGACTTCGGCGTGGGCTTCATCGAGGGCGGCTGGCCCGGCGCCAACCCGCGGGACACCGAGTTCTTCGCCCGCGCCCGGCAGGAGGTCGACTTCCGGCACGCCCAGCTGGTCGCCTTCGGCTCCACCCGCCGCGCCGGCACCACCGCGGCCGAGGACCCCCAGGTCAGGGCCCTGCTGGAGTCCGGTGCCCCGGTGATCACCCTGGTCGCCAAGTCGCACGACCGCCATGTCGAGCTCGCCCTGCGCACCACCCTCGACGAGAACCTCGCGATGGTCGCCGACACCGTGTCCTACCTGAAGGGGCAGGGCCGCCGGGTCTTCGTCGACTGCGAGCACTTCTTCGACGGCTACCGCGCGAACCAGGAGTACGCCAAGGCGGTCGTGCGCACCGCGTCCGGCGCCGGCGCCGACGTCGTCGTCCTGTGCGACACCAACGGCGGCTTCCTCCCGGCGCAGATCCAGGCGGTCGTCGGCACCGTCCTCGCCGACACCGGCGCCCGGCTCGGCATCCACGCCCAGGACGACACCGGCTGCGCGGTCGCCAACACCCTGGCCGCCGTCGACGCCGGCGCCACCCACGTGCAGTGCACCGCCAACGGCTACGGCGAGCGCGTCGGCAACGCCAACCTCTTCCCGGTCGTGGCGGCCCTGGAGCTGAAGTACGGCAAGAGGGTCCTGCCCGAGGGGCACCTGCGGGAGATGACGCGGATCTCGCACGCCATCGCCGAGGTCGTCAACCTGACCCCCTCCACCCACCAGCCCTACGTCGGCCTGTCCGCCTTCGCCCACAAGGCCGGCCTGCACGCCTCCGCGATCAAGGTCGACCCGGACCTGTACCAGCACATCGACCCCGGGCGGGTCGGCAACACGATGCGGATGCTCGTCTCCGACATGGCCGGGCGGGCCTCCATCGAGCTCAAGGGCAAGGAGCTCGGCGTCGACCTCGGCGGCGACCGCGAGCTGGTCGGCCGGGTCGTCGAACGGGTCAAGGAGCGCGAGCTCAAGGGCTACACCTACGAGGCCGCCGACGCGAGCTTCGAGATCCTGCTGCGCACCGAGGTCCAGGGCAGGCCGCTGCGCTACTTCCAGGTCGAGTCCTGGCGGGCCATCGTCGAGGACCGGCCCGACGGGTCCCACGCCAACGAGGCCACGGTCAAGCTGTGGGCCAAGGGCGAGCGCATCGTCGCCACGGCGGAGGGCAACGGCCCGGTCAACGCCCTCGACCGGGCCCTGCGCGTCGGCCTGGAGAAGATCTACCCCCAGCTGGCCAAGCTGGAGCTGGTCGACTACAAGGTCCGCATCCTGGAGGGCAAGCACGGCACCAACTCCACGACGCGCGTGCTGATCTCCACATCGGACGGCTCGGGGGAGTGGTCGACGGTGGGCGTCGCCGACAACGTCATCGCGGCGAGCTGGCAGGCCCTGGAGGACGCGTACACCTACGGCCTCCTGCGGGCCGGGGTGCTCCCGGCGGAGTAGGACCGGGGGCGTCTCCGGCCGAGTAGGGCCAGGGACGGTTCCGGCGGAGCAGGGCCGGCGGGGCCGTCCGCTCCGCGCGCCGCCCACGGCGCGCGGCCCGGCCCCGGTCCGGATCACATCCGGACCATCCTCAGTCAGATCGCCGTGTCCCTGGACCGCGGGCCCGGAACCTCCCCGCCCCGGGCGCCGCCGGGCGCCCGGTCCAGCCGGAACAGGCCCGCGCCGTGCGGGCGCTGGCCGGTGACCTGGGAGGTCGAGCGGGTCAGTTCCTCGACGCCGTCGGCGAGGTAGCCGACCCAGGCCGACCCCTCCTCCTCGACGATCCGGTGCGCGTCCGTGCGCAGCCGCTCGATCACGCCCAGCAGGGCGGCCTGCTCCTTGTCGCTCGGGGAGTCGGTGGTCCGCAGGTATGCCTGCGCCCACTCCGCCTGCGCCTTCTTCAGCAACTGCTGCAACGCCAGCTGTGAGCGGATGTACCGGGTCCAGGACGCCGAGAAACCGAAGATCCGGTCGAACAGGACGCAGCCGGCGCCGGCCGCCAGGAACACGAACCCCCACTCGGGCTGCACGGCGGTGGGCGCGGCCGCGTGCACCAGGGGCGTCAGCGTGCCGACGATGCCCAGCAGCGCCGCGAGCGCCCGCAGCGAACGCGACCAGAGCGCCGGTCCCCGCCGCCGCGCCAGATACCAGTCGATCGCCGCCAGCACCTCGGCCTCGGCGTGCCGGAACAGCTCCCACAGCAGATCGGCCCGGGTCCGCGACCGGTCCAGCTCGGTCAGTCCGGACACGGTCATGTCCGCGGCCCTGCGTCGTCCGAGCATGCCTTCGTCCCCGCCCTCCCGCTGCGGCCGGCGGGCCAGGGCGGCCCACGGCAGTACGTCACAGGCATCGTAGGGCCCGGGGCGGGCCGGAAACCGGGTCCCGGGCGATCTCCCTTTCTGTGCCGATTCGGGTAGCTTCGAACATATGAAGGCCCACTTGGTGCGTACCGTCATACGCCTCCTGATCGTGCCGGTCGCCGCCGTGCTGGCGGTGCTGGTGGCGGGTGCGCCGGGTGCGCACGCGGCCACCGACCTGTCGAAAGTCGCCGCGGAACTGCGCGAGAACCCCGTCTACGTGGACCCGGCCGCCTCCGGCCTGCTCTCCGCGTCGGACGCCGAGGCGCTCGCCGACAAGATCAAGGACGCCGACAAACCGGTCTTCGTGGCGGTCCTGCCGGCCGGTTACCCCACGCAGGACCTGTTCCGGAACCTGCGCACCGAGACCGGCGTCACCGGCCTGTACGGCATCCGCCTCGGCGACCGGTTCGACGCCCGCGCCGACCGCGCGGTGATGAGCCGCCCGGCGGTGTCCAACCTCGTGTCGGCCGTGCAGGGCGCGGGCGACACCAAGGCCCAGTTGAACGACTTCGTCGACGACGCCCTGCGCAACGTGCGCGGCACGGCGCCCAGCAGCTGGGGCGGCGGCTCGGGCAGCGACGTGCCGGTCGGCGGGCTGATCACGGTCGGCGCCCTGGTCGCGGCCGGCGGCGCCGGCACCTACGCGCTGGTCCGGCGCAACCGCCGCCGCCACGAGGAGGAGCAGCGGGCCGCGCTGGAGAGGCTGCGCGTGGTGGTCGACGAGGACATCACGGCCTTCGGCGAGGAACTCGACCGCCTCGACTTCCGCCCGGGGGAACCCGGCGCCGACGACGCCATGCGCGCCGACTACGAGCGGGCCCTGGACTCCTACGACCGGGCCAAGTCCCTGATGGCGGCGGCGGCCAAACCGGAGGACGTGCGGGCCGTGACCCAGACCGTGGAGGACGGCCGGTTCTCCCTGGCCTCCCTCGCCGCCCGCCGCGAGGGCAGGGTCCTCCCGGAACGGCGCCCGCCGTGCTTCTTCGACCCGCGCCACGGCCCCTCGGTGGCCGACGCGAGCTGGACGCCGCCCGGCGGCACCACGCGCGAGGTCCCCGTGTGCGCGGCCGACCAGGTGCGGCTCGCGGAGGGCCGCGACCCGGCGGTGCGCGAGGTCGACACCGACTACGGCCGCCGCCCGTACTGGGAGGCGGGCCCGGCCTACGGCCCCTGGGCCGGCGGCTACTTCGGCGGCGGACTGCTGCCCGGCCTCCTGGTCGGCACGGCGCTCGGCAGCATCATGGCCGGCCCCGCCTACGCGGCCGACTACGGCTCCGGTTACGGCGACTTCAGCGGCTACGAGGGCGGTGACGTCTCCGGCGCGGACTTCGACACCGGCGACTTCGGCGGTGGGTTCGGCGGAGGTGATGTCGGCGGCGGCGGTGACTTCGGCGGAGGCGGCGGCGACTTCGGCGGCGGTGGATTCTGACCCGGGCCGGCTCACGTCCCGTCAGGCCGGAGACCCCCTAGCGGCACGACGGCTGACGGCGGGCGCGTCCGGAGGAGCGGGTGCGCCCGGGGGAGCGGGGCCACTCGCCGCCCGGCCCGCCCCGGGCGGCGTCCCCGCCCCGCCCGCCCTCGCCGCGGCCGACGACGACGACGGCCAGCAGGCAGACGGCCAGCCCCAGCGCGGTCCGGACGCCGAACGGCTCGTCGAACATCAGCGCTCCCCACACGGCCGTGACCGGCGCCATGAGGAACATCAGCGTGTTGACGGCGGTGACGCCGGAGCGCCGCAGCAGGAGCCAGTACAGCCCGTACCCGCCGACGGTGGACAGGACCACGAGCCAGACCACCGCCAGCCAGAACGCGCCCTCGGCGGGCGGCGCGGCGGACCCGGCCGCGAAGGCCAGCACGGAGAACAGGACGGCACTGGTGGCGCAGTGGACCGTGAGGGACACCTGCGGTGCCACGCGTGAGCGGGACCGGCTCTCCAGGAACGTCGCCGCGATCAGCGAGAACATCCCGAGCAGCGGGACGGCGTAGGCCCACCGGGGCACATCGGCCCCTGCCGTCGCGTCGGCCAGGGTGACCACGGTGACGCCGCTCAGGCCCAGCACCAGGCCGATCCACTGCCGTCCCGACACGTACTGCCCCAGCAGCGGTCCGGCGAGGGCGCCCGCGACCAGGGGCTGGACCCCGTCGATCAGGGCCGTCGTCCCGCTGGAGACGCCGAGTTGGATGGCGTGGTACACGCTCAGCAGGTAGCCGCTCTGCGACAGCAGGCCGATGACGGCCTGGCGGGTCAGGTCCCGGGCGGTCAGTCCCCGCCAGGCGCCGCGCGCGACGACGGCGACGGCCACGAGGACGAGGGCCGGCGGCAGGAACCGCCACATCAGCACGGTGATCGCGGACGCGCTGCCCGCGCCGAGCTTGGCGCCGATGAAGCCGGAACTCCAGCACAGCACGAAGGCGAGCGACAGAAGGATCCTCACGGCGTCACCCCAGCCACTAGACAGATCGGTTTACTCGTTCCCGGCTCACTATACAGATCGGTATAGTGAGGGGCATGGGCACCACCGAGACCCCCCGCCGCATCACCATGACGCCCGCCGCACGCCGCGCCCTGCGGGCGGCCGGCCGGCTCTTCTACGAGCGCGGCATCCACGCGGTGGGCGTCGACCTCATCGCGGCCGAGGCCGGGGTGACGAAGAAGACCCTCTACGACCGGTTCGGCTCCAAGGAGCAGATCGTCGTCGAGTACCTGGCCGACCGCGACGAGCGCTGGCGGGCCTTCCTCGCCGAGCGGCTGGACGCGGCGGGGCCGGAGCCGCGCGCCCGCGTCCTGGCCGTCTTCGACGCCACGGGCGCCTGGGCCGCGGACCTCAGCCCGAAGGGGTGCAGCATGGTCAACGCCCATGCGGAGATCAGCGACCCGGCCCACCCGGCCCACCCGGTCATCACCGGGCAGAAGCGGTGGATGCTCGACCTGTTCACCCGCCTCGTCGAGGACATCGCCCCCGAGCGGGCCGGCGAGCTGGCCCGGACGCTGATGCTGCTGCACGAGGGCGCCCTGGTCGCGCACGGGCTCGGCATCTTCCCGGACGCGGCGGCATCGGCGCGCGAACAGGCCCGCGCCCTGCTCCCGTAGCGGACGGCATCCGTCCTACTGCCTCCGTACGGTGGTGCCATGAGCGCCACCGACGACACCGGCCCGCTCGCCTTCGCGACCGTGGCCGGGCTGGACTCCTGGCTCGCCGCCCATCCGGCCCCGCACCCCGGGCTGTGGGTGGAAGTGGCCAGGAAGGGCTCGGGCATCGCCTCCGTCAGCGCCGCCGACGTCAACGACGTGGCCCTGTGCCACGGCTGGATCACCGGGCAGCGCAAGGGACTCGACTCCGCGCGCTACCTCCAGCGGATCACTCCGCGGCGGCCCGGCAGTCTCTGGTCCGCGGTCAACGTCCGGCGGGTGGGGGAGCTGACCGCCGAGGGCCGGATGCGCCCGGGGGGACTCGCGGAGGTCGCGGCCGCGCGGGCCGACGGGCGGTGGGACGCGGCGTACGCGTCGCAGAAGGAGGCCGAGGTCCCCGGTGACCTGGCGGCGGCGCTGGAGCGGAGCCCGCGGGCCGCGGCGGCCTTCCGGGCGCTCGGCCGCACGGACCGCTACCTGGCGATGCTCGGCGTCCTGCGCGCCCGGACGCCGAGCGCGCGTGCGGCCCAAGTGGCTGCCGCCGTGGCGGCGTTGGAGTCACGCGACGAATCGGGCCGCTGAGGGCCCGCAATGCCGCAGCCGCCCCTGGGACCCCCGGGCGTGACGGCCCGGCGCCGCCAACGGCGCCGGGCCCGGGACGAGCGGTCAGAGCGTGGACGCCGCCGAGGCGATGGCGGAGGCGAAGGTCGAGACCTCGGTGTAGACGCCGGGCGCCTGGGGCCGGGCGCAGCCCTCACCCCAGCTGACAATGCCGACCTGGATCCAGTCGCCGACGTTGTCCTTGCGGAACATCGGGCCGCCGGAGTCGCCCTGGCAGGTGTCGACGCCGCCCGCGTCGAAGCCGGCGCAGATCTCCTCGTTCGCCACGAGACCGCTGTACGAGCCGCCGTACGCCTTGCACGCGGCGTCGCTGACGAACGGCACGGTGGCCTTCAGCAGGTAGCGCTGCTGGGCGCCGCCCTCGCGGTTGGCGCCCCACCCGGCGACCGTGAAGTCGCCGGTGTTGTACTGCGCCGTGGTGGCAATCTTGAGGGTCGGCAGGTTGATGGGCTGGGCGAGCTTGATCAGCGCCCAGTCCTTGCCGGTGCCGTTGTAGCCGGGGGCGCGCAGCACCTTGGTGGAACGCACCTGCACGCGGCCGCTGGTCGACTGGAGGTCCACGACCCCGGCGGTCGCCGTGATGCTCGTGTTGTTGCCGGAACGGCCCACGCAGTGCGCGGCCGTGAGCACGATCTGCTGGGTGTAGAGCGCGCCACCGCAGCCCATGGAGAGCCGGACCATGAACGGGAACTCGCCCTGCGCGGCGCGCGTCCCGCCCACCACGGGCGAGGGAGCGGCCTGCGCGGCGGAGACGGGCTGCAGGCTGGCGATCGCGAGCGCGGCGGCGCCGAGGACGGCGCATCTCTTGAGGGCCGTGAGGAGTCTCTTCAACGTGATGCCTTCCGTGGGGGGTTGACTGGGGAGGTGCAACCGGAGCATCAGATTGACGAGCGCATGACAGCAGCATGGGCAAAAAGAACGTCCATGGACTGGCATGGACTGGTCAAAATTCTGCTGCTGGATTATGAGAACGCCGACGGTCCTTCCACAAGGGGCGCGTTCCGGCCAGACCGGCCCGGTGGCGGGGGGGCCACCGGGTCGGCCGCGCGGGCTCACGCGTTCCTGACGGCCGAGATGTCGAAGGTGAGCTTGATCTTGTCGGACACCAGGACACCGCCGGTCTCCAGTGCGGCGTTCCAGGTCAGGCCCCACTCGGAGCGCAGGATCTCCGCCTTGCCCTCGAAGCCGGCGCGCTCGTTGCCGAACGGGTCCTTCGCGACGCCGTTGAACTCGAGGTCGATCGTCAGCGGGCGGGTCGTGCCGAGGATCGTCAGGTCGCCGGTGATGCGGTAGTCGTCGCCGCCGAGCGCCTCCGCCCCGGCGGAGCGGAACGTCATGGCCGGGAACTCGTCCGCCTTGAAGAAGTCGGCGCTCTTGAGGTGGCCGTCGCGGTCCGCGTTGCCCGTGTCGATGCTGTCCATGACGACGTCGAGGGAGGCCGTGGAGTGCGAGGGGTCGCTGCCGTCCAGGTGGAGCGTGCCGGTGAAGTCCTTGAAGCTGCCCTTGACGTTGGTGACCATCGCGTGCCGGGCCGTGAAGCCGATCGTGGAGTGCGTGGGGTCGATCGTGTAGTCACCGGTCAGGGCGGCGAGCTCCGGGCTCACGGCACCGTCGGTGGTGGTGGCGGTGGTGCTGGTGCTGCGGCTGAAGATGCTCATGGCGTACGCCTCCTGCGCTTATGTTGAACGTTGAACTACCTGAACGCGACCCACCGTAGACCTATTCCGTTCAACATTCAACATCTGTGCGGGGTGTGTCTCCGTCCCGTCCGGATCCGGCGCGTGCCGTACACCCGGATGGCCGCATCGAGCGGTTCGCCGCGGGGGTGACGCCGGATTCCGGTGGAGACGCCACGGACCGTGCGCCGCCCGGGAACGGGGCCGCGGGAGACCCGCCGAGCGGGCGCGGAGGCGCGGCCGTGTGCGGTGGCGGGGTCCCGGAAGACGGGGTTCGGTTGCAAGGAACCGTATGGAGACGCGACAGACGAGACCACGGCGGACGCACAGCGCAGGGGAGAGCGACTCGTGACACTCACCGGCTCCGGCTCGGCCCACGACCCCCGGGCGGATTCAGCCCCACGCCACGCGGCGACCCCCGCCCCGGACCGGCCCGGTGCCTACGGACCGGCGCGGGGACTCGACCGGCGCGTGGCCCTGGTCACCGGCGCCTCCTCGGGCATCGGGGCCGCCACGGCACGCCGTTTCGCCTTGGACGGCTGGCACCTGCTGCTCAGCGGACGCGACCGGCACGGCCTGGAGCGGACGGCCTCGGGCACGTCGGCCGTCGTGCTCCCCGCCGACCTCGCGGCCCCCGACGGACCCCGCCTGCTGGCCCGGTCCGCCCTGCACACGACCGGCCGCATCGACGCCCTGGTCGCCGGGGCGGGGCTCGGCTGGACCGGGCCCTTCGCGGCCATGCCGCACACCGACATCGACCGCGTGCTCACCCTGGACCTCAACGCCACGCTCCACCTCGTGCGCGAGGTACTGCCGTCCATGATCGCCGCCCGGCGTGGCCGGGTGGTGCTGCTCGGCGCGGCGGCGGGCGGCGGCGGAGTGCCGCAGGAGGCGGTCCGTTCCGCCGCCCGGGCCGGACTCGCCGCCTTCGCCGAGGCGTTGCGCCGCGAACTGCACGGCACGGGTGTGGGCGTGACGCTCGTCGAACCCGGTCCCGTGGGTACGGCGTTCCCCACGCGCGAGGGTGACCACGCGGGCCGCCTGTCGCCGGGCCACGTGGCCGCCCGGATCTGGGAGGCCGTGTCCCAGGACCGCGACGAGGCCGCCGCACCCGCCCGGCCGAGCCTGCCGGAGCGCGTCCGCGAGCTGGCACCGGGCCTGTACCGCAGATGGACGAACGGCTCGGACCGATCAGGCTGAGCCGGGGCCGGCACCGCCCGGCCGGCTTGCGGGCCCGGGCCCGGGCTCGGGTCCGGGCCGTGCCGGTCCTCTCGTAGCCCGGGGAGCGGCCTCCGCCGTCCGGTCGATCCGGCCGGTTCCGGCGTTCAGGGCGAGCGCCCGCGCGTGGTAGGGCATGGGCATGACTGCCCAGCGCCGCGCCCTGCCCGGAGGCCACCACCGGCCCACCCGTCGCGCCCTGCTGCTGACGGCCGCCGCCCTCGCGGCGACCGGCGGGGCCCCGCCCGCCACCGCGAGCGCCGCCTCCGGCCGGACCGGTGCCGGCGACCCGTACGACACCCTGCGCCGCCGCTGGCTGGAGCTCGCCCTGGGCAGCGGGTACGACCCGGCAGCCGAGCCCTACGCCTCACGGCTCGCCCGGACCGGCGCCCTCGCGCGGGAGCTGAGCGGCACCATGTCCCCGGCCGCCGGCTCCCTCTGGCCCGGCCACCCCTTCGACCCGCCGGCCGGCATCACCCTCAGCTACGGCCGCCTGTGGACCATGACCCAGGCGTGGCTCCGCCCCGGCACCGGATCGACCGGTGATCCGGACCTGCTCGCCCGCGTCCTGCACGGCCTCGACCACCTCGCCACCACCGTCTACCACCCGGCCACCACCCCCTACGGAAACTGGTGGGAGTGGCAGATCGGCAGCCCCCGTCTGCTCATGGACATCACGGCCGCCCTCCACGACCGGCTGGGCGACGCCCGGGTCCGCGCCGCCTGCGCGGCCGTCGACCACTTCGTCCCCGACTCCGCGATCGGCGACTACAGCGGCACCTCCACCGGCGCCAACCGCGTCGACCTGTGCCGCTCCGTCGCCCTGCGCGGCGTCCTCGGCCGCGACCCGGCCAAGATCGCCCTCGCCCGGGACGCGCTCTCCCCGGTCTTCCCGTACGTGACCCGGGGCGACGGCCTGTACGCCGACGGCTCGTTCGTCCAGCACACCTGGGTCGCCTACTCGGGCACGTACGGCCAGGTCCTGCTCGACGGCCTGGGCCGCCTGTTCGCCCTGCTCGCCGGATCCGACTGGGAGGTCACCGATCCGAACCGGCAGATCGTCCTCGACAGCGTCGAGCACGCCTTCGCACCGCTCGTCCACGACGGCCTCGTCATGGACGGCGTCAACGGCCGCGCCATCAGCCGCGGGCTCCTCGCCGCCGACGACCGCCGGGTCATGCGCAGCGACCACTACCACGGCCAGCAGCTCATCGCGGCCATCGCCCTCCTCGCGGCCGGCGCGAGCCCCGCGGAACGCGACCGCTGGCACGCCCGCGTCAAGGGCTGGATCGAACGGGACACCGTGAGCCCCGTCCTGACGGCCCCTCAGTACGACGTCGCCGACCTCGCCCGGCTGCACGCGATCGCCGCCTCACCCGTGCCCGCGGCGCCCGAACCCGCCGGTCACCGCCTGTTCGCCGCCATGGACCGCGCCGTCCACCGCGGCCCGGGCTTCACCGTGAACGTCGCCATGGCCAGCGACCGCATCGCCCACTACGAGTGCGGCAACGGTGAGAATCCGCGCGGCTGGCACACCGGCGCCGGCATGGTGAGCTGGTGGTCCGGCGCGAGCGACCAGTACACCGACTGGTACTGGCCGACCGTCGACTGGTACCGCCTGCCCGGCACCACCGTCTCCACCAGGCGGCTCGCGGACCGGGAGGGCGGCGAGTGGGGCACCGCCCGCCCCGCCGCCCGCTGGGTCGGCGGCACCACCGACGGCCGGTACGCGGCCCTCGGCCAGGACCTCAGGGGCCTCGGCTCCACCCTGCGGGCCCGCAAGTCCTGGTTCTTCGCCCATGACGCGGTGATCTGCCTGGGCGCCGGGATCAGCTGCGCCGACGGCGTCCCCGTGGAGACGGTCGTCGACAACCGCAACCTGGGGGAGTCCGGCACCCAGCGCTTCACCCGGGGCCCGCACTGGGCCCACCTGGAGGAGCACGGCGGCTGGGTGCTCCTCGACGGCGAGGCGCGGTCGCTGCGCGAGGACCGCACCGGCGCCTGGTCCGACATCAACACCGGCGGCACGGCCGAGCGCCGCACCCGTCGCTGGCAGACCCTCTGGCTCGACCACGGCACCGACCCGCACGACGCCACGTACGCCTACCTGCTGATGCCCGGGGCGTCCCGCCGCGCCGTCGCCCGCCGGGCCGCGGACCGCCCCTGGCTGTCGGTCCTCGCCAACGACGCCGGGCGCCAGGCGGTCGCGGTGCCCTCCCTGGGCCTGACGGCGGCGAACTTCTGGCAGGCGGGCACGGCGGGACCGCTCACCGCCTCCGCGGGAGCGAGCGTGCTGACCGTCCGCAGCGGCCGTGGCGCTACGCTCTGCGTGAGCGAACCGCCCCGCACGGGCGAGCCCCTGGAGATCGTCTGGGACCGCCCGGTACGCCGGGTGATCCGCGCCGACCACTCGGTGCGCGTCCTCGCCACGGGCACCCGTCTGCGCGTCCGCGTCACCCCGGGGGAGGCATGCGCCACCCACGTCTGTGAGGTGGCTCTCGCCTGACGACTTTGTACGACCCCTACAAGCGACATACCCTCTGAGCAGTCAGAAAAGCTGCACCCGGCCATGGTTCTGTTCAGGGGTACCAGGAAAACACGCCGGAGACTGTGAGGAGTCGACGGCCCCATTCCTCGGTCGGCTTCGTAAGGTCGCTACATGACCGTTTTGGATGAGGCGCCGGGTGAGCCGGCCGACGCGCGCGGACGTGTGGCCGAACTGCACGAGATCCGTGCGCAGGCGGTGGCCGGACCGAGCGAGAAGGCGACCGAGGCGCAGCACGCCAAGGGCAAGCTGACCGCGCGCGAGCGCATCGAACTTCTCCTGGACCCGGAGTCCTTCCGCGAGGTCGAGCAGCTGCGCCGGCACCGGGCGACGGGCTTCGGGCTGGAGACGAAGAA
>NZ_JBVHPJ010000020.1:0-98730 GCF_055567995.1 Streptomyces sp. NPDC026246
CACGATCCACGGCCGCGACTGACGTTTCCCCACGACGCGACCAACGAGCAGACAAGCCGACGGTCACTTGATCAACAACTTCTGTTAGGACCTCTAAGGCCCCGGGGAGGGATCGGGCAGGTTCCCTAGAAGCCGGGCCGGGGGAGGGGGGCGGGCCGGGCGGCCGATGAGTTCCACGGCCGGGGACGGTCTGCCTTTGCGACGACTCGCGAAGGAGCACCCCATGACCGACGGCACCACGGGCACGACCGGCCCGGTCCTCGACCTCGGACCGCAGACGGAGGTCCTGGCGCGGCTCGCGGCCGGCGTCACCGACGCACAGCTCGCCGGCCCCACGCCCTGCCCCGACTACGCCGTGCGCCACCTGCTCGGTCACCTGCTGGGGCTGACCGTCGCCTTCCGCGACGCCGGCCGCAAGGACCTGGGCGTCACCACGGACACCAGCCCCGACTCCGCGCTCCCGGACCTCGCGCCCGGCTGGCGCGGGGAACTGCCGAAGGCCCTGACCGAACTGGCCGGCGCCTGGCGCGACCCGGCCGCCTGGACCGGCACGACCCGGGCCGGCGGCGTCGACCTGCCCGGGGACGTCGCGGGCCTGGTGGCCACCGACGAACTGGTCGTCCACGGCTGGGACCTGGCCCGCGCGACCGGCCAGGAGTACACCCCGGACCCCGCGGCGCTGCGGGTCTGCCACGACTTCCTCGCCGCCGGCGTGGACGACCCCACCCGTGACCGGATCTTCGGTCCCGTCGTGCCGGTCGAGCCGGAGGCGTCCTTGCTGGACCGGGCCGTGGGGCTGAGCGGGCGGGACCCGGGGTGGAGGCGCCAGCCGTAGAAAGCGATTGCTACTTCTTGCGCCGGAAGCATTGACGAAACAAACGCGCCCTCCTACGGTCATCGCGTCGTACTTCGTACGTCATATATGAGACGCGATACGCGAGATCCGTTACGCGATCCATCGAGACCGCGAGATCCGAGAGGCGCGCATGACCTCTGTGCCCACGCCGATCCCCTCCCGCACGCAGTACGTGCTGGAGGGGATCAAACACCGCATCCTCACCGGGCAGCTGACGCCGGGACAGGCGCTCGTCGAGACCGAGCTCGCCGCGCAGTTCGGGGTGTCCAAGACGCCCGTGCGCGAGGCGCTGAAGACACTCGCCGGCACCGGACTGGTCGTCATGAGCCAGTACAAGGGCGTCACGGTGCGCATGGTGGACGCGGACATGGCGCGCGAGGTCTACGACGTCCGCCTGCTGCTGGAGCCGGAGGCACTGAAGCGGGCCGTGCAGCGCGGGGCCGGCCTGGACGCCGCCCGGGACGCGCTGGCCCGCGCCGACGTCGCCACCGACACCGCCGAACGCTCCCTGGCCAACCGGGAGTTCCACCGCGCCCTGTACCTGCCGTGCGGCAACCCGCTGCTCGGCCGGATGCTCGACGAGGTCCGCGACCAGGCCGCCCTGGTCTCCGCCGTCGCCTGGGCCGCCTCGCCCTCCTGGGAGCGGGAGGCCGGCGAGCACCGGGAGATCCTCCGGCTCGCCCTGGACGGCGACGCCGACGGCGCGGCACGCGCCCTGCACGCCCACATCGCGTCCTTCGTGCACCGCGCCTTCCCCGAGGCGGCCCTGGAACAGGAAGGTCAGGAATGAGCAGCGTGGCGTTCGAGACCCAGCGGGCCGCCCTGGCCGACGTGGTGGCCATCCCGGTGACCCCGTTCGCCGAGGACGGCTCCGTGGACCGGGACACCCACCGGGCCCTGCTGCGCCGCCTGCTCGACGGCGGCGTCACCACCCTCACCCCCAACGGCAACACCGGCGAGTTCTACGCCCTGACTCCCGAGGAACGCCGCCTGGTCACGGAGCTGACCGTCGAGGAGGCCGGGGAGCGGGCCGTCGTCCTGGTCGGCGTCGGCCACGACGTCCCCACCGCCGTCGCCTCCGCCCGGCACGCCCGCGAGCTCGGCGCGCAGATGGTGATGGTCCACCAGCCCGTCCACCCCTACGTCTCCCAAGCCGGCTGGGTCGACTACCACCGGGCCGTCGCCGAGGCCGTCCCCGAGCTGGGCGTCGTCCCCTACATCCGCAACGCCCAGCTCACCGGCGCCCGCCTCGCCGAACTCGCCGACTCCTGCCCGAACGTCATCGGCGTGAAGTACGCCGTCCCCGACGCGTCCCGCTTCGCCGCGTTCGCCCGGGACGCCGGGCTGGAGCGGTTCGTGTGGGTCGCCGGGCTCGCCGAGCCGTACGCCCCCTCCTACTTCTCCGCGGGCGCCACCGGCTTCACCTCGGGGCTGGTGAACGTCGCCCCGGCCGTCTCCCTGAACATGATCGAGGCGCTGCGCTCCGGCGACTACCCGGCCGCCATGAAGGTCTGGGAGCAGATCCGCCGCTTCGAGGAGCTGCGCGCCGCCAACGGCTCCGCCGACAACGTGACGGTCGTCAAGGAGGCCCTCGCCTCCCTGGGGCTGTGCCGCCGCGAGGTCCGCCCGCCGAGCAAGCCGCTGGCACAGGACGCACGCGCCGAGGTCGCCGCCATCGCCGCGGGGTGGTCCATATGACCGGCCGCCTGTCCCCCGAGGAGCTCAGGAGCCACCAGTGGTACGGCTCCGAGGGCCAGTTGCGCACCTGGTCGCACAACGCCCGCATGGGGCAGCTCGGTTACGAGGCGGAGGAGTACCTCGGCCGCCCGGTCGTCGCCGTGCTCAACACCTGGTCCGACATCAACCCCTGCCACGTCCACCTGCGCGAGCGGGCCGAGGCGGTCAAGCGGGGAGTGTGGCAGGCGGGCGGCTTCCCGCTGGAGTTCCCGGTCGCCACGCTCTCCGAGACGTACCAGAAGCCCACCCCGATGCTCTACCGCAACCTGCTCGCCATGGAGACCGAGGAACTGCTGCGGTCGTACCCGGTCGACGCGGCGGTCCTGCTCGGCGGCTGCGACAAGTCGACGCCCGCACTGCTGATGGGCGCGGCCTCGGCCGACGTACCGGCCCTCTTCGTGCCCGCCGGGCCGATGCTGCCGGGCCACTGGCGCGGGGAGACCCTCGGGTCCGGCACCGACATGTGGAAGTACTGGGACGAGCACCGCGCCGGCAACCTGACCGACTGCGAGCTGCGGGAGCTCCAGGGCGGGCTGGCGAGGTCGCCCGGTCACTGCATGACCATGGGGACCGCCTCCACGATGACCGCGGCGGCCGAGGCCCTCGGCATGACGCTGCCGGGCGCCTCCTCGATCCCGGCCGTCGACTCCGGGCACGAGCGGATGGCCGCCGCTTCCGGGCGCCGTGCCGTGGAACTCGCCTGGACCGCGCTCAAGCCCTCCCGGATCCTCAACCGCGAGGCCTTCGAGGACGCCGTCACCACGGTGCTCGGGCTCGGCGGGTCCACCAACGCCGTCATCCATCTGATCGCCATGGCGGGCCGCGCCGGCGTCCGGCTCACCCTCGACGACTTCGACCGCGTCGCCCGCACCGTACCGGTGCTCGCCAACGTCCGGCCCGGCGGGCGGACGTACCTCATGGAGGACTTCCACTTCGCCGGGGGGCTGCCCGCATTCCTGACCCGGATCACCGACCTGCTGCACCTGGACCGGCCCACCGTCAACGGCACCCTGCGGGAGCAGATCGCGGGCGCCGTCGTCCACGACGACGACGTCATCAGGCCCCGCGGGAACCCCGTCGCCGCCGAGGGCGGGGTCGCCGTGCTGCGCGGCAACCTCTGCCCGGACGGTGCCGTCATCAAGCACATCGCCGCCGAGCCCCACCTGCTCAAGCACACCGGGCCCGCGGTCGTCTTCGACGACTACCGGACCATGCAGCGCACCATCGACGACCCGGCACTGGGCATCACCGCCGACCACGTGCTCGTGCTGCGGGGCGCCGGCCCCAAGGGCGGCCCCGGCATGCCCGAGTACGGGATGCTGCCGCTGCCCGACCACCTGCTCAAGCAGGGCGTGCGGGACATGGTCCGCATCTCCGACGCCCGGATGAGCGGCACCAGTTACGGCACCTGTGTGCTGCACGTGGCACCCGAGTCCCACGTCGGCGGGCCGCTCGCCCTCGTACGCACCGGCGACCCGATCACGCTGGACGTCGAGGCGCGCAGCCTCCACCTCCACGTGGACGACGAGGAGCTCGAGCGGCGCGCAGCGGCCTGGACACCGCCGCCCGCCCGCTACGAGCGCGGCTACGGCGCCCTCTACGACGAGCAGATCACCCAGGCCGACACCGGCTGCGACTTCGAGTTCCTCGCCCGGCCGGGCCGGGTCGCCGACCCGTACGCGGGCTGAACGGCCGCAACCCCCAGGCACTTTCCGTACGACCCGGCCCGGTCCAGCCCAGGCAGAAAGCGCTTGCTGCACACGTCCGACGCACCACGCACAGACGTACCGAGAACGGAGAACAGTCATGGCCCAAGCCGCAGCCGTGGCGAAACCGCCCGCGCCACCGAGGCGGCGCCGTGCCTCCGCCACCCCGCGCAGGCTCCCGTACCTGCTGATCGCGCCGGCCGCCCTGCTCATGCTGGGCTTCATCGCCTACCCGGTCATCAGCGTCTTCTACTACAGCCTGCAGCACTACAACCCCACCAAGCCCTGGCGGAACGGCTTCGCGGGCTTCGACAACTTCGTCCACGCCTTCACCGAGGACCCCGTCTTCTGGGACACCCTCGTCTTCAGCGCCAAGTGGGTCTTCGTCGAGGTCGGGCTCCAGCTGCTGTTCGGTCTCGCGCTCGCCCTCATCGTCAACCAGACCTTCGTCGGCCGGGGCCTGGGGCGCGCCCTGGTGTTCTCGCCGTGGGCCGTCTCCGGCGTGCTGACCTCGGCGATCTGGGTGCTGCTCTACAACTCCCAGACGGGCATCACCCGTTACCTCGCCGACCTGGGCATCGGCTCCTACGGGACCAGCTGGCTGTCGGACACCTCCACCGTGTTCCCGGCGACGGTCGTGGCCGACCTGTGGCGCGGCGTGCCGTTCTTCGCGATCCTCATCCTCGCCGACCTCCAGTCCGTCTCGAAGGACCTCTACGAGGCCGCCGAGGTCGACGGCGCGAGCCGCCTCAAGCAGTTCTGGCACATCACGCTGCCGCACCTGAAGGACGCCATCATCCTGTCCACGCTGCTGCGCGCGGTGTGGGAGTTCAACAACGTCGACCTGCTCTACACCCTGACCGGCGGCGGACCCGCGGGCGAGACCACCACGCTGCCGCTGTACATCGCCAACACGTCCGTCGACGCGCACAACTTCGGCTACGCGTCGGCCCTGACCACCGTGGCGTTCGTGATCCTGCTCTTCTGCTCGATGGTCTACCTGCGGCTGAGCAAGTTCGGAGGCGGAGACAAGTGAGCGTGAAGGAAGCCACCAGAACGGCGCCCGTCCCCGTGCGCGCCGGCCCCGGGCAGCCGCGGCCCGTACGGAACAACCGCGCCTGGGACCAGGCGCCCCGCTGGCAGATCTACCTGCCCCTGGGCATCTACCTGCTGTTCACCCTCGTCCCCTTCTACTGGATCCTGCTGTTCTCGCTGCGCCCGGCCGGCTCGACCTCGCTCGTGCCCTGGCCGGTCACCTTCGACCACTTCGAGAAGGTCTGGACGGACCGCAGCTTCGGCACCTACTTCGCCAACAGCGTCCTCGTCGGCGTCGCCACCCTCGTCATGACGACGCTGGTCGCCCTGGCCGGCGGCTACGCCCTGGCGCGGTTCGACTTCAGGATCAAGCGCGGCTTCATGCTGGCCCTGCTGTGCTCGCAGTTCGTGCCCGGCGCGCTGCTGCTGGTCCCGCTGTTCGAGATCTTCGCCGAGCTGCAGATGATCAACTCGCTGGGCAGCGTCATCCTCGCCGAGACGGTGTTCCAGCTGCCCCTGTCGATCATCCTGATCAGCAACTTCATCAAGAACGTGCCGCCGTCCCTGGAAGAGGCGGCCTGGGTGGACGGCTGCAGCCGCATGACGGCGTTCCGCATCGTGGTGCTGCCGCTGCTGCGGCCCGGCCTGATCGCCGTCGGCTCCTTCGCCTTCGTCCACTCCTGGAACCACTTCCTGTTCGCCCTGATGTTCCTCAACAACCAGGACAAGCAGACGATCCCGGTCGGCCTCAACTCCCTGATGAGCGCCGACAGCGTCGACCTGGGCGCACTCGCCGCGGGCGGCATCATCGCGGCCGTGCCGGTCGTGATCGTCTTCGCCTTCATCCAGAAGTGGCTGATCACGGGGTTCAGCGCCGGGGCGGTGAAGGGATGACACCGCGCAACACGGGGCGGGCGACCGCCCCGGGGAGGGGAGGGCACCCCCTGGCGGCAGTCGGGCGGGCGGCCGCCTCGCGGGGCGGCGTGCACCGCACCGCCGCAGCCGGACGGGCCCTGGCCCGGGCAGCGGCGACCGGACGAGCCCCGGCCCGCACCGCAGCAGCCGGGCGACTCCCGGCCCGCACCGCGGCAGCCGGGCGACTCCCGGCCCGCATGGCGACAGCCGGGTGGGTCTCCGTCCATGTGGCCGCAGGCGGGTGGGCGGCCGTCCCGGAGGGCGGAGTGCGTCCGGGGGCGGGCGCCGGGTGGGGGCCGGTCCGGGTTGCCGCGGGCGGGGCGGCTCCTGCCGTCCGAGGGGGGAGGACCCCGTGACCGGCCGCGTGATCGACCACATGACCGCACCCGTGCCCGTCGTCCTCGCCGGTGCCCGCGGTCACGGCCGCTGGCACGTCGAGAACATCCGCCGACTCCAGCAGCGGGGCCTGGTCCGGCTGGTCGGCGTCTGTGAGCTGACGCCGCTGACCGAGAGGGAACTCGACGGCCTGGGCACCCCCGAGCAGTCCGCCGACCTCGGGGCGCTGCTGGACTCCACGGGCGCCTGGATCGCCGTGATCTGCACGCCCATCCCCACCCACACCGACCTGGCCCTCACGGCGGCCGGACGCGGGGTGCACCTCCTGCTGGAGAAGCCGCCCGCGCCCTCCTACGCGGAGTTCCGCCGGATGGCCGACGGGGTCGCCGCGGCCGGGGTCGCCTGCCAGATCGGCTTCCAGTCGCTCGGCTCGCACGCCCTGCCCGCCGTCCGCGCCCTGATCGCCGAGGGCGCCATCGGCACCCTGGCCGGCGTCGGCGGCGCCGGGGCCTGGGTCCGCGACGAGGACTACTTCCGCCGGGCGCCCTGGGCGGGCAGAAGGCGGATGAACGGCGTCGACGTGATCGACGGGGCGCTGACCAACCCCCTCGCCCACGCCGTCGCGACCGCGCTCGCCCTCGGCGGCAGCAGCCGCGCCGAGGACGTCCTCGGTGTCGAGACGGAACTGCTGCGCGCCAACGCCATCGAGTCCGACGACACCTCCTGCGTCCGCGTCACCACCGCTCAGGGCCACCCGGTCACCGTGGCCGCGACCCTGTGCGCCGAGCGGGCGGACGAGCCGTACGTGCTGGTGCACGGCAGCAGCGGCCGGATCACCTTCTGGTACAAGCAGGACCGCGTGCTGCTCCAGCGCGCCGGGCGCGGCCCGCAGGAGACCGGGTACGGGCGCACCGATCTGCTGGAGAACCTCGTCGCGCACCTCACCACCGGCGCCGCCCTGCTGGCCCCGCCGGAGGCGACCGGCGCGTTCATGAAGGTGGTGGAGGCCGTCCGCACCGCTCCCGATCCCGCGCCCCTGCCGGACACCGCCTGGCATCGGATCCCCGGCGAGAACCGCCGGGTGGTGCCCGGCGTCGACGGACTCGTCGCGGCCGCCGCCGACACCCTCTCCCTCTACTCCGAGCTCGGCGCCCCCTGGGCCCCGGCCGCCGCACCCCTGCCGAACGAGGTGAGCATCCGATGACCGGCGACGACACACCCGTCCTGCGGGTGGCCGGCCGGCCGGTCGCCCGGTACGTCACCCGCCCCGAACTGCCCGCCCGGCTGTCACCGCGCCCCTACCTGCACCCCGTCACCACCCTGGCCGGCACCACCGTGACCGAGTCCGGCCCGGCCGACCACGCACACCACCTCGGCGTCGGTGTCGCCGTTCCCGACGTCGAGGGGTTCAACTTCTGGGGCGGGCGCACCTATGTGCGCGACCGGGGCCCGACCGAGCTGGACAACCACGGCTCCCAGCGGCACGTCGCCTTCCAGCTGCGCGAGCCGGACGGCTTCGTCCAGGAACTGCGCTGGGTCGCCGCGGGCGGCGAGCTGCTGCGCGAGCGCCGTACGGTCGCCGCCACCGAACTCACCGACCGTGCCTGGGCGCTGGACCTCACCTTCTCCCTCACCAACGTCACCAAGGGCCCGCTGTCCCTCGGCAGCCCGGCGACGAACGGCCGCCCCGGCGCCGCCTACGGGGGCTTCTTCTGGCGGGCCCGCAAGGAGGCGGCCCCGCCGGGGGTGTTCACCGCGGACCGCGAGGGCGTGGCCGAGGCGCACGGCAGGAGCGCCGACTGGCTGGCCCTGGCCGGATCGGGCTGGACGCTCGTCTTCGCCGGGGCCACCGGACGGACCCGCAGGGACCCGTGGTTCGTGCGGACCGCGGAGTACCCCGGGGTCGGCTCCTCACTGGCCTGCGACGACCGGCTGGCGATCCCGCCGGGCGGGACCGCGCTCCGGCGGATCGTCACCGTGGTCGCCGACGGCCGCCTCGACCGGGACGGCGCGGCCTTCCTCGTCCGCAAGGCGGTGAGCACGTGACGCGCGGAACGCCCGTGGACGCGGACACCTACACCAACCCGGTCCTCGACGCCGACTGGTCCGACCCGGACGTCGTGTGCGTCGGCGACGACTTCTATCTGACGGCCTCCAGCTTCGGCCGCGCCCCCGGCCTGCCGCTGCTGCACTCGCGCGACCTGGTCAACTGGACGTTGATCGGCCACGCCCTCGAACGCCTCGAACCCGAGGAGGAGTTCGCCGCACCCCGGCACGACTGCGGCGTGTGGGCACCGTCCCTGCGGTATCACGACGAACGGTTCTGGATCTTCTGGGGCGACCCCGACCGGGGCGTGTTCCAGGTCAACGCACCGGACGTCAGGGGCCCCTGGAGCCGCCCGCTCCTGCTGAAGGCGGGCAGGGGACTGATCGACGCCTGCCCGCTGTGGGACGAGGAGACCGGAGAGGCGTACCTGGTGCACGCCTGGGCCAGGTCCCGCTCCGGCGTCAAGAACCGCCTCACCGGCCACCGCATGCGTCCCGACGGCACGGAACTCCTCGACGAGGGCGAGGTGATCGTCGACGGCGACCGCATCCCCGGCTGGTTCACCCTGGAGGGCCCCAAGCTCTACCGGCACGACGGCTGGTTCTGGATCCTCGCCCCCGCGGGCGGCGTCGAGACCGGCTGGCAGGGCGCCTTCCGCTCACGCGGCTTCTTCGGGCCGTACGAGGAGCGGATCGTGCTGGAGCAGAAGGACACCGGTGTCAACGGCCCCCACCAGGGCGGCTGGGTGCGCACCCCGTCCGGTGAGGACTGGTTCCTGCACTTCCAGCAGCGTGGCCCGTACGGGCGCGTCGTGCACCTGCAGCCCATGCGCTGGGAACACGGCTGGCCGGTCCTCGGGGACGAGGGCGCCCCCGTCGCCGCGCACCGCCGCCCCGGCCTGCCGCCGCAGCCGCCCGCCGCGCCCGCCACCGACGACGACTTCCCCGGCGGGCGGTACGGCCGGCAGTGGCAGTGGACCGCCAATCCGGCCGACGGCTGGGCCACCCAGCACTCCGGGGACGGACTGCGGCTGGCCTGCGTCCGCTCGGGCGGCACCCACGACCTGCGCACACTGCCCCACGTGCTGACCCAGCGGCTGCCCGGCGCGCCCTGCGCGGCCGAGGTGGAACTGCGCCTGGACAGCGGCGAGACGGGGGCGCGGGCGGGACTCGCCGTGCTCGGGGACGCGTACTCCTGGATCGGCCTGCAGCGGGGCGCCGACGGGTCCGTGCACCTCGTGCACCGCTTCGCCGAGGCCGTCGCCGGCGGGGAGCGGGACGCCGGGCACGCCCGGCCCGCGCCCGGCGGCCGGGCCCGGCTGCGCGTCGAGATCGGCCCGGGCGCGCGCTGCCGCTTCTCGGCCGACACCGGCGACGGGTTCCGGCCCTCCGGTCCCGTCTTCGCGGCCACCGCGTGGCGCTGGGTCGGCGCCCTGCTCGGCCTGTTCGCACTCGCGCCCGACGGTCAGGGCCACGCCGGGGCCGCGACCTTCACCCGGTTCACCGTCACCCCCGTATGACCCACGCCCGTACGCCTGTTAGGAGCCGCAATGACGCACCTCCGTAGCAAGCGCTTGCAGAGGGCTCCGACGCCTTTCGCCGTCCCCCCACACCCTTCAGTTCCGCCGGATCAGGAAGAAGAGAGCCGACCAATGAAGATCAGCAATCGCAGAAGCAGGCGCGCCGCCACGGTCGTCGCCCTGGGGGCCGTGCTGGCGCTGACCGCCACCGCCTGTGGTGACGACGGCAGCGGGGCGGGCGGCGACAAGGGCGCCGAGGGCAGCGGCAAGGGCAAGATCGTCTTCTGGGACAACAACGGCGGTGTCCGCACCGAGATCTGGAAGGAGATCATCGCCGACTTCGAGAAGGCCAACCCGGACATCGACGTCGAGTACGTCGGGATCGCCGCCACCGAGTACCAGTCGAAGGTCGACACCGCACTCCAGGGCGGCGGCCTGCCCGACGTGGGCGGTGTCGGATCGGCGATGATCGCCGGTTTCGCCGCGCAGGGGGCGCTGGAACCGCTGGACGGGCGGCTCGCCGACTCCTCGCTCGACGGCCGGCTCAACAAGGACATGGTCGAGTCGCTGAAGGCGGCCGGCGGCGACGACAAGCTCTACTCGGTCCCGACCTCCGCCAACAACGGCGTGCTGTACTACCGCACCGACCTGTTCGAGAAGGCCGGGCTGGAGGAGCCCACGACGTGGGAGCGGTTCTTCACGGCCGCCGAGAAGCTGACGGACAAGGGCAGCAACGAGTTCGGCTACACCATCCGCGGCGGCGCCGGGTCCATCGCGCAGGCGCTGGACGCCATGTACGGGCAGTCCGGGATCACCTCGTTCTGGGACGCCGGCGGCGAGAGGACCACGCTCGACGACCCGAAGAACGTGGCGGCGCTGGAGAAGTACGCGGGCCTGTACAAGAAGGTCACCCCGGCCGCCGACCTCAACAACGACTTCACGAAGATGGTCGCGCAGTGGGACTCCGGCACGATCGGCATGCTGAACCACAACCTGGGGTCGTACCAGGACCATGTGAAGGCCCTCGGCGCCGGCAAGTTCCGCGGCGTTCCGCAGCCGACGGGGCCGGGCGGCAAGCGCGTGCAGGTCTCCAACCCCGTGGACGGGCTGGGGCTGTTCAAGAGCGGCAAGAACAAGGAAGCCGCCTGGAAGTTCATCGAGTTCGCCACGTCCCGGGCGGAGAACTCGAAGTTCAACGAGGCCGCGGGCCAGGTGCCGTCGAACACCGACGCGGCGAAGGACGCGTGGGTCTCGAAGGCCGAGCCGACGAAGCTGGCGGCGCAGGCGCTGTCGGACGGTTCGACGTCGATCGTGCAGCTGCCGTACTACCTGCCCGACTGGAACACGATCTCCAAGGCGGACAACGAGCCGAACTTCCAGAAGGTCCTGCTCGGGAAGATGAGCGCGCAGGCGTTCCTGGACACCATGGCCGAGCAGCTGAACGCCGCGCAGAAGGAGTGGAACGAGCAGAAGGCGTAGGTGCGGTGACGACCGTGGGGCGGCCCGTCGTGTGCCGGGTGCGGGCCGCCCCGGCTGGTCGCGCGGTTCCCCGCACTCCCGGGGTCGAGGAAGTCCCTCCGCTCGAAAGGTGATCCACGTGTCCCTCAGCCGTCGACGGGTCGCCGTCGCCGCGGCCGCGGTGCCGCTCGCGTTCTCCCCGGCCGGCACCGCCCGTGCCGCCGGGCGCCGCCGCACCCTCCACATCGCCGGTGACTCCACCGCCGCGCAGAAGTACGCCGACGCCGCACCCGAGACCGGGTGGGGCACGGCGTTGCCGTTCTTCCTCCACGAGCACCTGGCGGTCGCCAACCACGCGGTGAACGGCCGCAGTTCGAAGAGTTTCGTCGACGAGGGACGCCTCGACGCGATCCTCGCCGTGGCACGGCCGGGGGACATCCTCCTCGTCCAGTTCGGTCACAACGACGAGAAGCAGGAGGACCCCGCCCGCTTCACCGAACCCTGGTCGACGTACCAGGAGTACCTGCGGCGGTACGTCGACGGTGCCCGGGCTCGTGGGGCGCGGCCGGTGCTCGCCACCTCGGTGGAGCGCCGCAGGTTCGATGCCGCCGGGCAGGCCCTGCCGACGCACGGCGAGTACCCGGCGGCCGTGCGGGCGCTCGCCGCGCGGGAGAGGGTCGCGCTGCTCGACGTCCAGGCGCGGTCCCTCGCCCTGTGGCAGCGGCTCGGCGCCGAGGAGACGAAGAAGTACTTCAACTGGACGGCGACCGAGCAGGACAACACGCACTTCAACCCGCCGGGTGCGGTCGCCGTGGCCCGGCTCGTGGCGAGGGAACTGCTCAGGACCGGGGTGCTCGCACCGCGTGACGTGCGACGGCTGGACCAGCCGGTCCCCGGGTCCTGGATCACCTGGCCGGAACCCACTGTCCGATTCCACGACGGAGAAGGAAGAGAGCCGTACCATGAACGTCCGCAAGTGTCATGATCATGCCATTGGGAGAGCGGTCGCCGTGGCCGGATGTGCCGCCCTCGTGCTCTCCGTGAGCGGCACGGGCGCCCAGGCCCGGCCCTTCGATCCCGCCCGCGCGACCCTGCCGGCCGGCGACGGCTGGGGTTCGTACGGCACCGGCACCACGGGCGGCGCCGCCGCCGACGCCGCACACGTGCACACCGTCACCACCTGGGAGCAGTTCCGGGCCGCCCTGCGGGAGGGCGGATCCGCACCGAAGATCATCAAGATCAAGGGGGTGATCGACGCCGTCTCGCAGGGCTGCGACGCGTTCGCGGCCGAGGGCTACGACCTCGCGACGTACCTCGCCGCCTACGACCCGGCCGTCTGGGGCCACGACAAGCCGGTCAGCGGGGAGCAGGAGGACCTGCGGGCCGCGTCGGCCGCCCGCCAGGACGCGGCCATCAAGGCGGACGTGCCCGCCAACACCACGGTCATCGGCGTGGGCAAGGGCTCCGGCATCCGCGGCGGCAGTCTGCAGATCAAGGGCGTCGACAACGTCATCGTCCGCAACCTCCACTTCGAGGCGCCGATCGACTGCTTCCCCCAGTGGGACCCGACCGACGACGGCAACACCGGCGCCTGGAACTCCGAGTACGACGGAGTGGTGGTGTACGGCTCCACCCATGTGTGGATCGACCACAACACGCTCACCGACGGGCGCCACCCCGACAGTTCCCTCCCGCAGTACTTCGGCAAGGTGTACCAGCAGCACGACGGGCTGCTGGACGTGGTGCGCGGCTCGAACCACGTGACCGTGTCCTGGAATTCGTTCCGGGACCACGACAAGACGATGCTCATCGGCAACAGCGACAGCGCCACCGCCGACGACACCGGCAAGCTCAAGGTCACCCTCCACCACAACCGCTTCGAGGGCATCGTCGAGCGCGCCCCGCGGGTGCGCTTCGGGCAGGTCGACTCGTACAACAACCACTTCGTCGTCGCCAAGGGACAGAAGTGGGGTTACGTCTACGGCATCGGCAAGGAGTCCCGGCTCGTCGCCGAGCACAACGCCTTCACGCTGGCCCCCGGGTTCAGCCCGGCGAAGATCCTCAAGAAGTGGAACGAGGCACCCCTCACCGCCGCGGACAACTACGTCAACGGCAGGCGCACGGACCTCGTCGCCGTGCACAACGCCGAGATCCCTGGCGAGACCCTGCAGACCGGCGCGGGCTGGACGCCCACCCTGCGCACCCGGGTGGACCCGCCCAGGGCCGTGCCCGGCATCGTCGGGCAGCGCGCGGGCGCCGGCCGCGTCCGCTGACGCCCTCCCCCCGGCCGGCCGGGGCGGACCTGACGCCCGCCCCGGCCCCCGCCGCGACGACCCCGAAGGAGCACCCGTATGCCCGTGTCCCGCAGAGGATTCCTGACCGCGAGCGCCGGGAGCGCCGCAGCCGCCGTGGTGGCCGGCCCGGCGGCGGTCCCGGCCCGTGCCACGCGTGCGAGGCGCCCGTTCGGCCGCTACGGCT
The DNA here is from genome assembly GCF_055567995.1 of Streptomyces sp. NPDC026246. Classification (NCBI taxonomy): domain Bacteria; kingdom Bacillati; phylum Actinomycetota; class Actinomycetes; order Kitasatosporales; family Streptomycetaceae; genus Streptomyces; species Streptomyces sp. NPDC026246. The sequence goes on from NZ_JBVHPJ010000020.1 coordinate 14,088, forward strand.
CACCGGCCGCCCGCCTGACCCCGGCCACCCTGTACGTGCACCCCGGCGGTGCCGGCGACGTCACCACCGTCCGGGACGCGGTGGCCGCGGCGGACGGACCCGGGCACACCCTGGTGATCGCCCCGGGTACCTACCGGCAGACCGTCGCCGCCGACCCCGCCCGCACCGGCATGACCTGGATCGGAGCGAGCGAGGACGCCCGTGACGTCGTGATCGTGTACGACAACGCGGCAGGCACTCCGAAGCCCGGCGGCGGCACCTACGGCACCACCGGCTCCGCGACCGCCACCGTGCAGGCCGACGACTTCACCGCGCGCTGGATCACCTTCGCCAACGACTGGCTGCGCGCCGACCACCCCGGCGTCACCGGCACCCAGGCCGTCGCCCTCAAGGTGCAGGGCGACCGGTCGGCCTTCCACCACTGCCGTTTCCTCGGCCACCAGGACACCCTGTACGCCGACACCATGGCCCTCGGCACCGTCGCCCGGCAGTACTTCGCGCACTGCCACGTCGAGGGCGACGTCGACTTCGTCTTCGGACGGGCCACCGCCGTCTTCGAGCACTGTCACTTCCGCACCCTGACGCGCGCCGACCTGCCCGGCGCCCCCTTCGGCTTCGTGTTCGCGCCCTCCACGGCTCGCACCACCCCACTCGGCTACCTCGTCACCCGCAGCCGGGTCAGCGGCGAGGCCCCGGACGGTTTCTACAAGCTGGCCCGCCCCTGGGTGCCCAGCTCCGACCCCACCGCCCACCCCATGCTCACCGTCCGCGACACCCGGCTCGGCCCGGGCATCGACGCGGCCGCGCCCTACGCCGACATGTCGAGCGCCCACCCCTGGCAGTCGATGCGGTTCGCCGAGTACCGCAACACCGGTCCCGGAGCCGCCGTCACCGTGCCCGGGAACCGCCCCCGGTTGACCCCGGAGCAGGCGCGGGCCCACACCCGGCGGACCTGGCTCGGCGGCTGGCGGCCGGTCTGAACGGGTGCTCCTGGACCGGCGACGACGCCCCCGCCGGGTGCGAACCGGCGGGGGCGTCCGGCAGACCGGCCGAGGGGGGCTCGGACGGTGCTGCGCCGACCGTCCGGAGGGGGGCTCCGGAGGGTCGTGGCGCCGGGGCGTCGGCTGGGGGGCCGGACGCCCCGGCGACCGGCGGACCCCAGGGGGGACCGGGGTCGGCCGGGGACTGGGCACATGTGTGTCATGTATCTGACATCGGCCGGGCGCGTCCTGGAGCGTAGCACCAGAGGACGGGCCGCCCCCGGGGGGAAGGGGGCGGCCCGTCCTGTCCGTGGAGACGCTTTCCGGGCGGCGCGGGTTCAGTCCTTCAGCGCCGCTTCCATCATCGCCCTGGCGACCGGTGCCGCCAGGCCGTTGCCGCTCACCTCCGAGCGGGCCGCGTCGGACTGCTCGACGACGACCGCCACGGCGACCTCCTTGCCCGACGAGTCGGACGTGCCGTACGAGGTGAACCAGGCGTAGGGCACCTGGCTGTTGTTCTCGCCGTGCTGGGCCGTGCCCGTCTTGCCGCCGACGGTCGCGCCCGGCACCCGGGCGTTGGTGCCGGTGCCCTTCTCCACCACCGTCCGCATCGCCGACCGCAGTTGCCCGGCGGTCGAGGAGGACATGATCTCCTTCGCGCCCGCGTCGTCGTAGTCCTCCAGGACGTCACCGCCGCCGTCGGTGATCTGCGCGACCATGTGCGGCGAGACCAGCTTGCCGCCGTTGGCAATGGCCGCCGACACCATGGCCATCTGCAGCGGGGTGGCGGTGACGTCGAACTGGCCGATCCCCGTCAGGGCCGTCTGCGACGGATACATGTCCGAGGGGTACACGCTCGTGTAGGCCCGCACCGGCACGTCCAGCTCGTCGTCGTTGAAGCCGAACTTCTCGGCCATCGCCTTCACCTTGTCCTGGCCCAGCGTGACGGCCATCTTCGCGAAGACGTTGTTGCACGAGTACTGCAGCGCGGTGCGGATGGTGGCGTTCGTGCAGGGCGCGTCGGGGTTCTCGTTGGTCAGCTCGCGGGTCGTGCCCGGCAGGGTGTACGGGTCGGGGCTGTCGGTGCGCTGGTCGACCGAGGCGTACAGTCCGTCCTCCAGTGCCGCGGCGGCCACCACCAGCTTGAACGTCGAGCCGGGCGGCAGCGGCTGCCGCAGGGCCCGGTTCACCAGCGGCTTGTCCGGGTCCGCCGTGAGCTTCTTCCAGGCCGTCCCCGCGGTGTTGGCGTCCGTCAGCGACGAGGGGTCGTACGAGGGGGACGACACCACCGCCAGGATCCTCCCGGTCTGCGGGTCGATGGCGACGGCCCCGCCCTTCTTGTCGCCGAGCGCCTCGAACGCCGCCTTCTGCACGTCCGGGTCGATGGTCGTGATCACGTTGCCCGGGTCGGCCCGCCGGCCGGTGAGGGTGTCCATCACCGACTTCAGCCGGTTGTCCGTGCCGTTGAGCAGGTCGCCGTAGATGCCTTCCAACTGGGTCGGCGCGTACGCCTGCGACGCGTACCCCGTCACCGCCGCGTACAGCCTGCCGTCCGGGTACGTCCGCTTGTACGCGAGGTCGCCCGTCGTCGTCGGTGCCGAGCCGGTGACCGACCGGCCGCCCACGATGATGTTGCCGAGCGGCGCCGAGTACGTCTCGATCGCGTTCCGCCGGTTTTCCTTGTCGTCTGCCAGCGCCCGGCCCTCGTAGAACTGCACCCACGTCGCCCTGACCAGCAGGGCCAGTACGAGCAGCAGGGTGAAGGCCGAGGCGCGCCTGATCGTCTTGTTCATGGCGACCGGAAAGACGAACGGCGCCGGGAGGATCGTTCCCGTCCGTCCCGTTTTCTCATCCGGCGGCCCGGTTTTCTCATCCGGCGTTCAGGAAGCCCGCCTCGTAGGCGGCGATCACCGCCTGGGTGCGGTCCCGGGCGCCCGTCTTGGCCAGGACGGCCGCCACGTGCGACTTCACGGTGGCCGGTCCCACCTCCATCCGCCGGGCGATCTCCGCGTTGGTCAGTCCTCCGGCCAGGTGCCGCAGCACCTCCTGCTCGCGGGCCGTGAGCCGCGCCACCCAGGCGGGCGGCGCGCGGTGCGTGCGGGCGTGCTCGGTCGCGAGCATGCGCACGGCCGCCGGGAAGAGCAGGCTGTCGCTGCGCGCCACCAGCCGGACCGCCTGCACGAGGGCGTCGGCGTCCGCCCGTTTCAGCAGGAACCCGGACGCACCCGCGCGCAGGGCGTCGTACACGTAGGAGTCGTTCTCGAAGGTCGTCACCACCACGATCCGGGGTGGCTCGTCCAGGGTGGCCAGGATCTGTTCCGTGGCCCGGATGCCGTCGGTCCCCGGCATGCGGACGTCCATCAGGACGACGTCCGGACGCAGCTCCCGGACCACCGACACCGCCTCGGCTCCGGTGGCCGCCTCGCCCACCACTTCCAGGTCCGGCTCGGCGGACAGGATCGCGCGCAGCGCGGTGCGGACCATGCGCTCGTCGTCGGCGAGGACGACGCGGATCACGGCGGGCGGGTTCATACGGGTCCTTTCACGCGGGCCCGCCCGGTGCGGGTCCCTCGATCGGCAGCAGGACGTGCAGCCGCCACGTCCCGCCGGCGGGCCCGGCCGTCGCCGTCCCGCCCAGCAGCCTGGCGCGGTCCGCGACGCCGCGCAGCCCATGGCCGCCTCCGGGGCGGGGGCGCCGAGGGCCGGTCAGCGGATTCTCCACCGTGATCTCCAGGTGGCCGCCCGCGACCGCGACGCGCACGTCCACCGCGGCCCGCTCACCGCCGTGCCTGAGGGCGTTGCCCAGCCCTTCCTGCACGATCCGGTAGGCCTCGCGGGACACCAGCACGGGCAGCTTCCGCGGGTCGGCGGCGACGGTGGCCCGCACACGCCGCCCGTCCGCCCGGGTGCGCCGCAGCAGGCCGTCCAGGTCTTCGGCGAGGGTGGGCGCCGGTGCCGTGCCGGGGGCGTCGCCCGCACGCAGCACGCCCAGGACGGCGTCGAGTTCGCCGACCGTGCGCCGGGTGGTGTCCTCGATCGCGGCGAGGGCCTCGCGCACGAACTCGGGGTCGGAGTCCAGGACCCGGCGGGCGGCGCCCGCCTGCAGCGTGACGGCGCTGAGCGCGTGGCCGACGGAGTCGTGCAGCTCGCGTGCCAGCCGGTTGCGCACGGCCAGGTCGGCGGCGCGCGCCTCGGCGGCGGCGAGCCGGTCCTGCGCCGTGGGTCCGAGCAGCCGCGGCGCCGAGCGGGCCAGCAGGGCGCCGCACCCCGCCGCGCAGCCCGCCAGGGCGGCGAGCGACAGCGCCCCGGCGACCGGGGACAGGAACAACGCCCAGGAGTGGTCGAAGACTTCGGGCAGCCCGAGCCGGTCGCCGCGCAGCGCCGAGAGGACCGGGAGCAGGATCAGCACGGCGGCGAACGGCGGCAGGGCCAGCGTCATGCCGGCGATGATCCCGCCGAGGCCGAGATGCAGCGTGAACCACGCCGCCGTACGGCCCTTCTCACCCCGCGTCCGGGCGGGAGTGCCGGCCAGCCGGTCCGGGTCGACCCCGCACAGCCAGCGCACCGCAGCGGACTCCAGCGGCCGGGTCAGCGGGAACAGCGAGGTGACGGCGGCCAGCGGCAGACCCACGGCGAAGGAGGCGAGCTGGAGGGGGAAGGAACCGAAGACGTCCGCGGACCCGGAGAGCGGACCGATGACCGTCGTGCCGACCAGGACGTAGGGCATGGCGAGCGCGCCGCCCAGGATCAGGTGGATCCAGCGCAGGCGCGTCCGCCGGCCGAACAGCGCACGGGCGGCCCGGATCACGCCGCCCGCCGTGCGGCCCCGGCCGAACGCTCCGCGAGGTGACGGGCGACGATGGCGGCGACGAGGAAGCCGACGAGCATCTGCCCAGCGTAGGCGAGGTTCATCAGCGGCGTGGGACGGTCGGCGATGCCCTGTGCGCCCGCGAGGGAGACCAGCGAGAGCCAGCCGCCCCAGCAGGCCGCGGCGGCCGAACCGGCCCAGGCGAGACCGAGCGGCACGCCCACCGGCAGCTCCCGCCCGCGCCGGAAGGCCAGCAGGAGGGCACCGGCCACCGCCGCCGTCAGGAACAGCGCGAAGACGGCCTCCAGGACCTGGACATCACCGGTGCGGTCCGCCGCCCGGCGCGCGCCGAGCCCGGCCGTGGCTCCGCCGGCCCACAGCACGTGCAGGGTCAGCGGGAACAGGGCCAGTACGGACGCGGTGACGGCGAGGAAGCGGTGCCCGGGCCCGGCGGCACCGGCGGGCAGCTCACGCACCCGCCCGCGCCACAGCCACCCCCAGCGGTCCCGCGCGTACAGGAGGAACAACCCGCCCAGCGCGAGCCCTTGGAGGATGAAACCGGTGTACACGACGGTGAACACCCACGCGTGCAGGAACTCCTCACGCTGCGCCGGGCGTCCGCCCCCACCCCCGGCTCCCCGCACGGTTAGTTGCGCCGGGAAGCCGGTCATGATCGGGGCGAGCAGCCCGGTGGCGACCCACACGGGGAAGGCGAGCAGCCAGGCCGGCACCCGCAACCCCCACGGTCTGGTCAGCGCCAGGGCCAGCACGATCACCGCACTGTCCAGCAGGACCGACAGGCCGTTGACCACGGCCATGCCGACGCGGTCGTCGAGCAGGGAGCTGCCCTCCGGGATGCCGAGGTGACTCCCGGCGATCCAGGCCGCCTTCAGCCCGAGGTACGGCGCACAGGAGACGACGGCCAGGGCCCGCAGGGCGCGGCGGGTCCGTCCGGTCGGGGAGGGGGGCCCGGCAGTGGCGGGGGGAGCGGACGACGGCGTCATGCGATCAGGCTCGCGCGGCGACGGCCCGCGCCGCCTCCTGCGCGACGACGATCCGCCTCCGCCGCGCGGGGGAGACGGCCTCAGCCCTCCAGGACCAGCACCGTCTCGTCGATCTCGGCACCCCGGGCCCGTGCGAAGCCCCTGGCCGAGGCCACGGCGCGGAACCCGCACTTGTCCAGCACGCGCAGCGATCCGGCGTTGTCCGAGGCCGCCCTGGCGTACAGGGGGCGTTCGGGCACCTCGGCCAGCAGTGCCCGCAGCGCCGCCGTGGCGATGCCCTTGCCCCAGTAGGCGCGGTCGATCCAGTACGTCACCTCCCGCTCGCCCGGCTTCCCGTACACGGCCGCGCTGCCGACCACGTCCCCGTCGACCAGGACGGTGCGCAGCACATCGGCGGAGGAGCGGATCCTCGCCCAGTGGGCGTCGAAGGCGGCCCGGTCGGAGGGGTCCGCGGGGGTGAAGGCCGCCATGTGCAGCGACTCGGGGTCGTTCGACTGCCGGAAGAAGACGGGCAGATCACTGTCGTGGACGGGACGGAGCGCGATCTGCACGGTCACAGCCTCCGCGTCGCCAGGGTCAGCCGGTCCCGCGCGTCGAACAGCGCGTCCTTCACCAGTTGTTCGTGCGCCGGGGTCAGCCGGGCCACCGGCACCGAGCAGCTGATCGCGTCCCGCGCCGGGGTGCGGTACGGGATGGCCACGCCGAAGCAGCGCAACCCCAGCGTGTTCTCCTCGCGGTCCACGGCGAAGCCCTGTTCGCGCACCTGGTGCAGCTCCTCGATGAGCTTCTCCCGGTCGGTGATGGTGTGCTCGGTCAGCGCGGGCAGCGTCTCCGGCAGCATCTTGCGCACCTGCTCGTCCGCGTACGTGCTCAGCAGCGCCTTGCCCAGGGAGGTGGAGTGCGCGGGCAGCCGCCGCCCGACCCGGGTGAAGGGACGCAGGTAGTGCTGCGACTGGCGGGTGGCGAGGTAGACGACGTTGGTGCCGTCGAGGCGGGCGAGGTGGATCGTCTCGGTGGTGTCGTCCGAGAGCCGGTCCAGCGTCGGGCGCGCCGCGGCGACGACCTCGTCGCCGTCGATGTACGACGTGCCGACCAGCAGCGCCCGCACACCGATGCCGTAGCGCGTGCCCGTCGCGTCCGTCTCCACCCAGCCCAGCTCGACCAGGGTGCGCAGCAGCATGTAGAGGCTGGACTTCGGATACCCGACGGCCTCCTGGACCGCCGCGAGGGAGTGCATCCCGGGCCGTCCGGCGAAGTATTCGAGCAGTTCAACCGTTCTCACCGCGGACTTGACCTGCGCCCCGCCGCCCGTCTCGCCAGCCGACATCGCCCTTGACCCCTTCGTTCCACGGGAAATAGTCTCCACAGCGCATTCATCATCAGAGACAGCGTTCAGTATATCGAACGCCCCTGGTGAATGACCCGGATCTGCGGCAATACATGTGTGGAGGGACCCGCGGTGGCAGCAGCACCAGTCTGGAGTGTCGACCCCCGAACCGGGAAGCAGCGGGAACAGGTTGCGGTGGAGGCCACAGCCCAGGAGGTGGACGCCGCCGTCCGTGCCGCGCACGAGGCGCGGGGCGCGCTGGCCGACCGCACCGTCCGCGCGGCCTTCCTGCGCGCCGCGGCGGACGAACTGGAGTCGGCCAAAGACGGACTCGTCGAGACCGCCGACGCCGAGACCGCGCTCGGCCCGGTCCGGCTGACCGGTGAACTCGCCCGCACCTGCTACCAGCTGCGGGCCTTCGCCGACATCGTCGACGAGGGCGCCTTCCTCGACGTCGTCGTCGACCACCCCGACGACACCGCGACCCCGCCGATCCCGGACCTGCGCCGCTACAAGGTGCCCCTGGGCGTCGTCGCCGTCTACTCGGCGTCGAACTTCCCCTTCGCCTTCTCCGTGCCCGGCGGCGACACCGCCAGCGCCCTGGCGGCCGGCTGCCCCGTCGTCGTCAAGGCCCACCCCGACCACCCGGGCCTGTCGGAGTACGTCGCCAAGGTGCTGCGCCGCGCCGCCGCCCGGCACGACGTCCCCGAGGGCGTCATCGGCCTGGTGCACGGCTTCGACGCGGGCATCGAGCTGATCAAGCACCCCTTGGTCGCGGCCGCCGGGTTCACCGGGTCCGTGCGCGGTGGACGCGCGCTGTTCGACGCGGCGGCGGCCCGTCCCGTGCCGATTCCCTTCCACGGCGAGCTGGGCTCCCTGAACCCGGTGGTCGTCACCGAGGCCGCCGCCGCCGAGCGCGCCGAGGAGATCGGCGCGGGCCTGGCCGGCTCGATGACCCTGGGCGTCGGCCAGTTCTGCGTGAAGCCCGGCCTCGTGCTCGCGCCGTCCGGCGCCGCCGGCGACGCCCTGCTGAAGTCCCTGACCGACGCGGTCAGCGACACCGACGCCGGTGTGCTGCTCGACCACCGCATGCGCGACAACTTCGTCGCCGGCGTCGCCGAGCGGGCCCAACTGCCCGACGTGGACTCTCCGGTCACGCCCGGCGCGGGCGGGGAGCACACCGTCAGTGCCGGCTTCCTCACCGTCCCGGCGAGCAGGCTGGCCCAGCAGGGCGGCGAGCACGACCTGCTGCTGGAGGAGTGCTTCGGACCGGTCACGGTGGTGGCCCGTTACGAGGACGAGGCCGAGGTCGAGGCGGTGCTGTCCCGGCTGCCGGGCAACCTCACGGCCACCGTGCAGCTGTCGCAGGAGGAGGCCGCCGGGCAGGGCCGCGGCGCGCAGCTCCTCGCGGACCTGACGCCGCTGGCCGGGCGCGTGCTGGTCAACGGCTGGCCGACGGGCGTCGCCGTCGCGCCCGCCCAGCACCACGGGGGGCCGTACCCGGCGACGACGTCGACGTCCACGTCGGTGGGCGGGACGGCGATCGAGCGGTGGCTGCGGCCGGTCGCCTACCAGAACGCTCCCGAGGCGCTGCTGCCGCCCGAGCTGCGGGACGACAACCCGCTGGGGCTGCCGCGGCGGTTCAACGGGCGTCTGGAGCGGTAGGCGCCGCCGGGGCGCGGGCGGACCGCGGGCTGCCGGTGCGTCGTGGTCGTTCCCGCAGTTCCCCGCGCCCCCGAAGGGCGCGTCTGGAAGAGTGAGCCGAATGGATCTGGAACTTCCCGAACTTCCTTTCCTCCTGCGCACGTACGGCCCCGAGGCCCACTGGTCCTACGAGGACGGGGTGCTCACCGGGTGGGCCGGGGCGCGGCAGGACCGGTTCGTGCCGCCCACCGGGGAAGGCCTGGACCCCGCCTCGGACGCGCCGCGGCTGCTGGGTGCGCCCGAGGGGGACTTCCAGCTGATCGCCCGGGTCACGGTCGGGTTCGGGGCCGCCTTCGACGCCGGCGTGCTGTACGTGCACGTCGCCGAGCGGGCCTGGGCCAAACTCTGCCTGGAGTACTCCCCGGACGTCCCCACCGTCTGCACGGTCGTCACGCGCGGCCACTCCGACGACGCCAACTCCTTCACCGTGGACGGCAGTTCCGTCTGGCTGCGGATCAGCCGCACCGGCCGGGCCTTCGCCTTCCACGCCTCGCGGGACGGCGAACACTGGACCTTCGTCCGCCTGTTCACCCTCGGCGACGAGAAGGAGACCGGCGCGGCCCTCGTCGGGTTCATGACCCAGTCGCCGATGGGGGAGGGCTGCGTGGTGACCTACGATCACCTCGCCTTCCGCCCCCACTGGCCGGACGACCTGCGCGACGGCAGCTGAGCCGGGAACCGCGGCCCGCTCCGCCCACGTCCTCGGTTCCATGATCGGTGATCGAATGAGCCCCGGCCGGGTCGTCCGCAGCGTCCTGCCCGCCGAGCTGGCCGACGTCGTCGCGCTGCACGCGCGGGCCCGGGCGACGTACTACCCCGACGGGGTCCCGCAGGACGGCACCGACTGGCACGCGGCCTGGCGGTCGGCGCTCACCCGGCCGGAGGGACGGGTGCTCTGCGTCGTCGAGGCGGGGCGCATGACCGGCCTCGCGTCCTTCCGGACGGCCGAGGGCGCCCCGGCGGACGAGGTCACGCTGTTCCAGTTCCACGTCGACCCCGGCCACTGGCGCCGCGGTGTCGGCACCGCCCTGCACGCCGCCTGCCTGGAGGAGTGGCGCGCCGACGCCAGGCGGACGGCGGTCCTCGACGTGCACGTGGACAACCTGCGGGCGCAGGCGTTCTACCGGCGCCAGGGCTGGGTGCCCGAGCCGGCCGGGCCGGGGGAGCACCACCTGCGGATGCGGCTCGCCCTGTCCGGCGCGTGAGCGGGCCGGGGAATACGCACCACTGCTTGAACGTTCAGGCACCGGCGGAGGGAGTCTCCGTACCCGCACGACCTGGAGAGAGCCGACACATGCGCGTCGAGATCTGGAGCGACATCGCCTGCCCCTGGTGCTACGTGGGCAAGGCCCGCTTCGACAAGGCGCTGCGGGACTTCCCGCACCGCGACGACGTCGAGGTGGTGCACCGCTCCTTCGAGCTGGACCCGGGCCGAGCCAAGGGCGACGTCCAGCTCGTGATCACGATGCTCACCGCGAAGTACGGCATGAGCCCGGCACAGGCCGAGGCCGGCGAGGACAACCTGGGCGCGCAGGCCGCCGCCGAGGGACTCGACTACCGCACCCGCGGCCGCGACCACGGCAGCACCTTCGACATGCACCGCCTGCTCCACTTCGCCAAGGACCACGGCCGCCAGGAGCAGCTGCTGGACCTGCTGTACCGGGCCAACTTCGCCGAGGAGCGGTCCGTCTTCGACGACGACGAGCGCCTGGTGGAGCTGGCCGTCGCCGCCGGCCTGGAGGCGGACGCGGTGCGCGCGGTGCTCGCCGACCCGGGCGCCTACGCCGACGAGGTGCGCGCCGACGAGCGCGAGGCCGCCCAGCTCGGGGCGAACGGCGTCCCGTTCTTCGTGCTCGACCGCCGGTACGGAGTCTCCGGCGCCCAGCCCGCCGAGGTCTTCACTCGGGCCCTCACCCAGGCCTACGGCGAACCCGCCCCGCTGACCGTGGTCACCGGTGAGGACGCCGGGAGCCTGGATGCCGGGGGCGCGGACGCCTGCGGACCCGACGGGTGCGCGGTGCCGCAGCGGTGAAAGCCCAGCTCGGAGCCCATACATAAGCGTTGCTTGGGAAAGTCACGCAGAATTCGGCAATGGACGGGGAGACCCGGGGGACGCACAGTGGTCCCATGGAGACCTTCGAGAACCTCGTCCGTGCCGAGTTCACCCCGAAGCACACCTTCCTCAACACCGCGAGCAACGGCCTGCTGCCCGCCCGTACCGTCAGCGCGATGCAGCAGGCCGTGCGGATGCGCGCCGAGGGCACGCCCCTGGGTCCCCTGTACGAGCACGTGGAGGCCGCCCGCGCGTCCTTCGCCCGGCTGGCCGGCGTGCCGGCGACCCGCGTCGCGACCGGCGCCTCGGTCGCCGAGTACGGCGGGCTGATCGCCGCGTCGCTGCCCTCCGGAGCCGAAGTCCTCACCGCCGAGGGCGACTTCTCGTCCCTGGTGAACCCCTTCCACGTCCGCGGCGACCTCAAGGTGCGGGCCGTGCCCCTGGAGCGGCTCGCCGAAGCCGTCCGGCCCGGCACCGCGCTGGTCGCCGTCAGCGCCGCCCAGTCCGCCGACGGGCGGCTCGCGGACCTGCCCGCCGTGCGCGAGGCGGCCCGGGCGCACGGGGCCCGCACCTACGTCGACGCCTCCCAGTCCGCCGGCTGGCTGCCCCTGGACGGCGACGCCGACGACTTCGTGGCCGCCGTCGGCTTCAAGTGGCTCCTCGGGCCGCACGGCGCCGCGTTCTTCGTCGTCCCCGCCGGCTTCGGCGGGCTCACCCCGCTGCTGGCGGGCTGGGTCGCCGGCGAGGTCCCCTGGGAGAGCTGCTACGGCCCGGTCGAGGAACCGGCCCGCTCCGCCCGGCGCTTCGACATCAGCCCGTCCCTGTTCAGCTACGCCGGGCTGCGCGCGTCACTGGAACTGATCGAGGAGATCGGCGTCGACGCCGTGCACGCCCACGACACCGCCCTCGCGGACCGATTCCGCGCCGGACTCGCCGAGCTGGGTCACCCGCCCGTCGACGCGCCGGGCTCCGCGATCGTGTCCGTGCCCGGGCTCGGCCACCGGCAGGGCGAACTGAGCCGGGCGGGCATCGAGGTCTCCGACCGGGCGGGCAATCTGCGGGCCGCGTTCCACCTCTACAACACGGCGACGGACGTCGACCGGCTGCTGGACGCCCTTCGGGCATGAGGGCACACGAAAACCGGGTGGGGCCTCCCGTCCCACACGAGGAGGCCCCACCCGGCAGCCGAGTCACGCGGTTGCGTCACCGCCGTCGGTGATCACCGCACCGGCGTGAAGTCCCGCGCCCCGATGAACTCCGGTCGGCGGACCGGGGCGGCGAACGGTTCCTCCGCCGTGTTCTCCACGCTGTTGAACACGATGAAGACGTTGCTGCGCGGGAACGGCGTGATGTTGTCGCCGGAGCCGTGCATGCAGTTGCAGTCGAACCACGTCGCCGAACCGGCCTTGCCCGTGAAGAGCTTGATGCCGTGCTCGGTGGCGAACCGGGTCAGCGCCTCGTCGGACGGCGTCCCCGCGTCCTGCATCTGCAGCGACTTCTTGTAGTTGTCCTTCGGCGTCTCCCCCGCGCAGCCGAGGAACGTCTTGTGCGACCCCGGCATGATCATGAGTCCGCCGTTGGTGTCGTAGTTCTCGGTCAGCGCGATCGAGACCGACACCGTGCGCATCCGCGGCAGCCCGTCCTCGGCGTGCCACGTCTCGAAGTCCGAGTGCCAGTAGAAGCCACTCGCCCCGAACCCCGGCTTGACGTTGATCCTCGACTGGTGGACGTAGACGTCCGAGCCGAGGATCTGCCGCGCCCGGCCGACGACCCGCTCGTCGCGGACCAGCCGCGCGAACACCTCGCTGATCTTGTGGACCTCGAAGACCGAGCGGATCTCCTGCGACTTCGGCTCGACGATCGACCGCTCGTCGGCACGGATGTCCGGGTCGTTGACCAGCCGGTTCAGCTCGTTGCGGTAGACGGAGACCTCGTCCTCGCCGATGAGCTCGTCGACGGCGAGGAAGCCGTCACGCTCGAACGACAGCAGGTCGGCCGGCGCGACCGGGCCCGGGGCGTCGGGTGCGCCCCAGACGACCGGGTCCTGCCGGGGCGTGAGCACCTCGGAGGCGCCGCGCGTCGGGTAGAGGTCGGGGGTGCCGGTGGTGGTGGTCGTGTCGGTGGTGGCGGTCATGAAACGTCACACCTCCTCGGTGAGCAGCGGGTAGACGCCGTTCTCGTCGTGGTCCTCCCGACCGGTCACGGGCGGGTTGAACACGCAGAGGCAGCGGAAGTCCTCCTTGACCTTCAGCGTGTGCCTCTCGTGGCCGTCCAGGAGGTACATCGTGCCGGGCGTGATCGTGTGCGTCAGCCCGGTCTCGTGGTCGGTCAGCTCGGCCTCGCCCTCCACGCAGACGACCGCCTCGATGTGGTTCGCGTACCACATCGACGTCTCCGTACCCGCGTAGAGGATCGTCTCGTGCAGGGAGAAGCCGACCTTCTCCTTGGCGAGGACGATGCGCTTGCTCTCCCACGTGCCGGACGCCGCCTTCACGTGCCGGTCGGTGCCTTCGATCTCCTTGAACGAACGGACAATCACGGTGCTGCGATGCCTCCTAGGTGGGGTGGTGCTGTGGTGCTGTGGTGCCGGTGGGTCAGGCGGTCTCGCGGACGGCGCGGGCCAGGGTGGTCAAGCCCTCGTCCAGTTCCTCGGGGGTGATCGTCAGCGCCGGGAGCAGCTTGACGACCTCGCTCTCCGGGCCGGACGTCTCGATGAGCAGTCCGAGTTCGAAGGCGCGCTTGGCGACCTTGCCGGCGCGGGCCTTGTCGTGGAACTCCATGCCCCACACCAGGCCGCGGCCCCGGTACTCCTTCACGTCGGCCAGGTTCTCCTCGGTGATGGAGATCAGTGCCTGCTCGACCTGCTCGCCACGCGTGCGGGTCTGCTTCTCCATCGCCGAGCCGTCGGCCCAGTACGCCTCCAGGGCCGCGGTGGCCGTGACGAAGGCGGGGTTGTTGCCGCGGAAGGTGCCGTTGTGCTCGCCGGGCTCCCAGACGTCGAGTTCCGGCTTGAACAGGCACAGCGACATCGGCAGGCCGTAGCCGCTGATGGACTTGGAGACGGTGACGATATCCGGCGTGATGCCGGCCTCCTCGAAGGAGAAGAACGCACCGGTGCGGCCGCAGCCCATCTGGATGTCGTCGACGATCAGCAGCATGTCCTGCCGCTCGCACAGGTCGGCCAGCGCGCGCAGCCACTCGGGCCGGGCCACGTTGATGCCGCCCTCGCCCTGCACAGTCTCGACGATCACGGCGGCCGGCTTGTTCAGGCCGGAACCCTGGTCCTCAAGGAGCCGCTCGAACCACAGGAAGTCCGGGACCTGGCCCTCGAAGTAGTTGTCGAACGGCATCGGGGTGCCGTGCACCAGCGGGATGCCGGCGCCGGCCCGCTTGAAGGCGTTGCCGGTCACGGCCAGCGAGCCGAGCGACATGCCGTGGAAGGCGTTGGTGAACGACACGATCGCCTCGCGGCCCTTGACCTTCCGCGCCAGCTTCAGCGCGGACTCCACGGCGTTGGTGCCGGTCGGGCCCGGGAACATGACCTTGTACGGCAGGTCACGCGGGCGCAGCAGCAGGTTCTGGAAGGTCTCCAGGAAGCGGCGCTTGGCGGTGGTCGACATGTCGAGCCCGTGCGTGACGCCGTCCCGCTCCAGGTAGTCGATCAGCGCTCGTTTGAGGACGGGGTTGTTGTGCCCGTAGTTCAGTGACCCCGCTCCGGCGAAGAAGTCGAGGTACTCGTGGCCGTCCTCGTCGTACATGCGGCTGCCCACCGCACGGTCGAAGACGGTGGGCCAGCCGCGGCAGTAGCTGCGTACCTCGGACTCCAGGGTCTCGAAGACGCTCAGGTCGGGCTGGGTGATGGTCACGACGAATCGCTCCTCGGTGCGTGGGGGAAGTCTTGGCGGGAGTGGGGCGGGGAAGTCAGTGGGGCAGCGGGCCGATGCGGTACAGGACCTCGGCGTCGTGCGGCCCGTCGGGGAACAGGCCCGCTTCGAACAGCACCTCGCGCTCCAGCCCGGCGCCGTGGCGCTCGGCGAAGGACGTGAACAGGCGCTCGGAGGCGGTGTTGCCCGGGGTGATGGTGGTCTCCACCGTCGTCACCCCCTGCTCGGCGGCGGTCCGCGCGACCAGTCCGTCGAGCAGCGCGGCGGCCAGTCCGCGTCCGCGGTGGGTCTCGTCCACCGCCACCTGCCAGACCAGCAGGGTGCGCGGGCTGTCCGGCCGCACGTACCCGGTGACGAAACCGATCGGCTCGCCGTGTTCGTCACGGGCCACGGCCGACGTGGCTGCGAAGTCGCGGCACCACAGCAGATAGCTGTAGGACGAGTTCACATCGAGAACCTTCGAGTCCTTGGCCATTCGCCACAGTGCGGCTCCGTCGGCCACCGTCGGTCGGTTGATCTGCAGGTCTGCTTGTACGGCGGTCATGCGAATCGAACTTACCCAGCCGAATTCAAAAATGCATCGGGGGAGGGGGTTACATATGGGCGCGACTCGTGTTATCACGCGGGCGCGTAGATCGACCTCAGGCCACGGCAAGATGTCCGAGTTCGCGGGGAAAATTCCAGGCAAAACGGGCAGGTTGTGTAACGCGTCACAACCATGTGGCCTTCACGCGAGGCGTCGGAATTGCCTCGCGAAAGGTCCTCGAAATCTACGCGTTTAGGACCGGGAAAAGCGGGCAGAAGAATGTGGTCGGCTCTTCCCGAAAGAATTTTGAATTGTGTGCGCCACCTTACACGGATCCGATATCACGCAGGCATCCGGAATTCAGGCGCCCGTCACTCCGTCGATGCGTTCGCGCAGGAGATCCGCGTGTCCGTTGTGCCGCGCGTACTCCTCGATCAGATGGATGAGGACCCAGCGCAGGCTGACCTCCATCCCGGGCACCGGGCCCTCGGCCACCCGGCCGACGTGGTCCAGCGGCAGTCCGGCCGACAGCTCCCGCCCCCGGGCGATCTCCTGCCGCCAGATCCCGAGCGCCTCGTCCAGCCCCCGGGCCGGATCCAGCGCGTAGCCCGTGCCGTCCTCGAAGACGGGCGGTACGTCCAGACCGCCGGCCACGCGCTGGAACCAGTTCCGCTCGATCTCGGCGAGGTGCTGCACCAGCCCGAGCAGGGTCAGGGAGGAGGGCTCCGCCGCGGCCGTGCGCACCTGCGCGTCGTCCAGCCCGGCGCACTTCAGCTCCAGGGTGGCCCGGTGGAAGTCCAGCCAGCTCTCGAGCATGGCCCGCTCGTCACCGGTGGTACGCGGGACGGGCCGGCCGTCGGGGAGGGTGAGGGGGGAGTCGGTACTCATCCCGGGAGCATGCCACGCCCCACTGACAACGCGTCCGCCCGTGCTCGCGGCCCGCAGGCTCCGGGCCAGTACGTACGCCACCCGCCCTGGTCCCCGAGGATCGCCGTCAGCCACCACCCCGGGTGGGGTCAACGGGTGGTTATCGCCACGCCCGCTCCGCCGCGCGGAGCGCGCCCTCCACGTCGACCGTCAGGCCGGACTCCGCCAGCGCCCCGCCCAGCGCCGCCAGGCTCGACCGCACGGCTCCGGGCGTCGCGTCCGCGCCGTAGTGGTTGACCCGGATCATCTCCTTGGTCAGCGCGCCCCCGCCCGCGGCCAGCGGCACCGCCGGGTCGGCCGCCAGGGCCCGCGCCACCAGCTCCGAGGCCACCGTGTCCGCCGGGGCGCGCAGCGTCGTCGCGACCGGCGCCGCGTCCCGGGCCTCGTGCACGTACGGCGCCAGGCCGCCCCCGAGCGCCACCGCCCCGGCGCGCGTGGCCGCCGCGGCCGAGGCGTGCCGCGCCATCACCGCGTCCAGGCCCGCCGCCTCGATCCGCTCCACACACGCCTCCAGCGCCAGCATCTCCAGCTGCGCGGGGGCGTGCAGCAGGGCCCTGCGCCCACCGTCGATCCACCGCTCCTTCCAGTCGAGGAGCGACAGGTACGACCGGCGCGGAGCCCGCGGGTTGGCCGCCATCCGGGCCCAGGCGCGCTCGCTCACCGACACGGCGGACACACCGGCCGGGCCGCCCATCGCCTTCTGCGCGCCGATCACGCACAGGTCCACGCCCCAGGCGTCCGGCAGCACCGGCTCGGCGCCGATGGAGGCCACCGCGTCCAGGTAGAACAGCGCCCCGTGCGCGCGGACCACCTCGCCGATCTCCGCGACCGGGTTGGTGTTGCCGGTGGCGGCCTCCGCGTGCACCAGGGAGACGAAGTCGATCTCCGGGTGCTCGGCGAGGGCCTGCCGGATCTGCTCGGCCGTGACCGCCGTGTGGAAGGGAACCGCCAGGTCGATCACCGTCGCACCGCAGTCGCGCAGCCAGTCGCCGAAGGTCTGCCCGTACGGCCCCGTGATCACGTTCAGCGCGGTGGTGCCCGGACCGGCCGTGGCGCGGATCGCGCCCTCCAGCGGCAGCAGCGCCTCGCCCTGCATGATCACGACGTCCTGTTCGGTGCTCAGCAGCCGGGCCACCCGGTCCTCGATCGCGGCGAAACGGTCCGCGCCGAGCGGGGCCAGGTCCAGAAACGGATGCGTCACGGCAATGCTCTCTTCACTCACAGGTTCGACGGCAACGAGGGTAACCGGCGGCCGTGGTCCCCTCACGCGGCGAGGTCCGGCCCCGGCCCCCTTCGGGGCGGTCGGATCAGCTCACTAAGGTGCGGTGCATGAGCGAACGCGCGGTGCTGCACGTGAGGGGACGGGTGCTCGTCGGGCCCGAGGACGTCCGGGACGAGCTGTGGGTGGTCGACGGCCGTGTCACCTACGACCGTCCGGCCGGGGCCGCGGACGTGCGCACCGTCAGGGGCTGGGCGCTGCCCGGGCTCGTGGACGCGCACTGCCACGTCGGGCTGGACCGGCACGGCCCGGTGCCCGCGGACGTCGCCGAGAAGCAGGCCCTCACCGACCGGGACGCGGGCACGCTGCTGATCCGCGACGCCGGCTCGCCCTCCGACACCCGCTGGATCGACGACCGCGAGGACCTGCCGAAGATCATCCGCGCCGGGCGGCACATCGCCCGCACCCGCCGCTACATCCGCAACTACGCCTGGGAGATCGAGCCCGAGGACCTGGTCGCGTACGTGGCCCAGGAGGCCCGGCGCGGCGACGGCTGGGTGAAGCTGGTCGGCGACTGGATCGACCGCGACCTGGGCGACCTGTCCGCCTGCTGGCCCCGCGGGGCCGTCGAGGCGGCCATCGCCGAGGCCCACCGGCTGGGCGCCCGCGTCACCGCCCACTGCTTCGCGGAGGACTCCCTGCGGGACCTCGTCGAGGCCGGCATCGACTGCATCGAACACGCCACGGGCCTGACCGACGACCTCGTCCCGCTGTTCGCCGAGCGGGGTGTGGCCATCGTGCCGACCCTGGTGAACATCGCGACGTTCCCGCAGCTCGCCGACGGCGGCGAGGGCAAGTTCCCGCGCTGGTCGGCCCATATGCGACGGCTGCACGAACGCCGTTACGACACCGTGCGGGGCGCCTACGACGCCGGCATCCCGGTCTTCGTCGGCACCGACGCCGGGGGAGCGCTGGCCCACGGTCTCGCGGCGGCCGAGGTCGCCGAACTGGTCACCGCGGGCATCCCGCCCGTGGACGCCCTGGCGGCGGGCACCTGGACGGCCCGTTCCTGGCTCGGGCGCCCCGGCCTGGAGGAGGGGGCCCCGGCCGACCTCGTGGTCTACGACGAGGACCCGCGGGCCGACGTGCGCGTCCTGGCCGCACCGCGCCGGGTGGTGCTGAACGGGCGTGTGGTGGGCTGAGGTTCCCCGGCCACCCGGGTGACGGCGGGGAACGCCTGTGCCGGGAGATTCGAAAACATCCACGGTCTCACCACGTTGGAGTGAAGCCGGGGCGGATCGCTGACGCCGCCCGCGCGCCGGGGCGATTCTTTGCGGGTCCCGAGCCTGTCTTTCCAGGAGTCCCCACGTGAACAGCCCTTGCTTCCGCATGCCCGCACGCCGACTGGCGACCGTCACCACGGCCACGGCCCTCGCCGCCGGGGCCGTGGTGCTGACCGGCGTGAGCCCGGCGCACGCCACCGGCGACCACGGCCGCGCGAGCGCCGCCGTCCTGCGCACGGGCCTGGACGTCTCCCTGCTGAACAAGTCGGTGAACGTCCCGCTCGCCGTGTCCCTCAACGAGGTGCATGCCCCGCAGAGCGCCGAGAAGAGCGTGCTGACGGCCGACCTCGACGCGGTGGACGGCGGCCGGCCGTTCAGTGTGCTGCGGGCCGAGGCGGCCCGGGCGACGGCCACCACGAGCGCCACGAAGGCCGAGGCGTCCGCCACCCTCGCCCACGCCCGTCTGCACGTCCCCGGGCTGCCGCTGCTGTCGGTCATCGAGGTCGAGCAGGTCACGTCCAGGGCCACCTGCGAGGTCGGGAGGAAGCCGGTGGCCACGACCGACCTGCCCGGCTCGGTGACCGTGCTCGGCAAGCGCGTGAACCTCACCGCCGGCGGCCCCACCGACGTCAAGGTGCCCGGTGTCGGCGAGGTCCGGCTCGATCTGTCCCACAACCGCACGACGGCTCGCTCGGCGGCCGCCACGGCCCTCGAACTCAAGATCTCCGTCAACCCGTTGAAGCTGAACGTCGCCGAGGTCGACGGCACCCTCACCCTGGCCGAGGCGACCTGTGAGACCCCCCGGCCCGCTGCGGCGGAGCAGCCCCCGTCCGCGTCCGCCGCCCCACCGGCCGCCGTGGAGCCGCAGGGGGCCACGAAGGAGGAGAACCTGGCCGAGACGGGCGGCAGTTCGACGACGCCGTACGTGGCGGCGGGCGCCCTCGCCCTCCTGGCAGCGGGCGGAGCCGCGGTAGCCCTGTCCCGCCGCCGGGGGTGATCGGGCCGGATCCCGTGGGCGGGAGCCGGTCACGGCCGACCGGCCGGAGGCGGATCCGTGCGCACGCCGAGCAGACTCGTCGCGTCCAGCTCCTCGGCAGCCGGACGGTGTCCCCCTCGGGGACCACGTGCCGCTTGCCTGCCCGTGTCAGTCCTCCAGCACGCCTCGCAGGGCCGCCAGGAAGCCGTTCGTCGTTCCGCGGTCGCGGACCGCCAGCCGGAGCCACCGGTCGTCCAGGCCGGGGAACGTGTCGCCGCGGCGGACGGCGTACCCGACGTCGCGCAGGCGGCTGCGTACGGCGGCCGCCCCGGGGAGGCGGATCAGCACGAAGGGCGCCTCGGCCGGTCCGGCGACGCGCAGTCCCGCAGGGGCGAGCCCGGCGAGGCCCGCCACGAGGTGGGCGCGGTCCGCGGCGATGCGGTGCGCGGCGTGGGCCGCCTCCGCCAGCGCCCGGGGCCCCACGCACGCCTCGGCGGCCGCCAGCGCGGGTGTGGACACCGGCCACAGCGGCTGCGCCCGCTCCAGCTCCTCGACGATCTCCGGCGCCGCCAGCACGTAACCCACCCGCAGCCCGGCCAGGCCCCACGTCTTGGTCAGGCTGCGCAGCACCACCAGGCCGGGCACGTCGACGCGCCCGGCCAGCGCCTCGCGTTCGCCCGGGACCGCGTCCATGAACGCCTCGTCCACCACCAGCACCCGGCCGGGCCGGGCGAGGGCGGCGATCGTGCCCGCGGGGTGCAGCACCGAGGTCGGGTTCGTCGGGTTGCCGATCACGACCAGGTCCGCGTCCTCGGGGACGGCGGCCGGGTCGAGCCGGAAGCCGTCCTCCTCGCGCAGCAGCACCCGGCCGACGGTGTGCCCGGCGTCCCGCAGGGCCGCCTCCGGCTCCGTGAACTGGGGGTGCACCACCACCGGCCGCCGCACCTTCAGCGCCCGGGCCAGCAGTACGAACGCCTCCGCGGCGCCGGCCGTCAGCAGCACCCGCTCCGCCGGCACGCCGTGCCGGCGCGCCACCGCCGCCCGGGCCGCCCGTCCGTCCGGGTAGGCGGCCAGGCCGGTCAGCGAGGCGGTGAGGTGCTCCAGCAGCCACGCGGGTGGTGTGTCCGCGCGGACGTTGACCGCGAGGTCGACCAGCGCACCGCCGTCGCCCCGCACCTCGGCGTCCCCGTGGTGGCGCAGGTCGTGCCCGCTCTCAGTACGCATCCGTGTGCCCGTGCCCTCGCTCGTGGTGGCCATCGGTGGTCCGGCCGGTGTCCGCGCCGTCGAGCCGTGCCACGGCACAGGTCGCCCGCGCTGCCTTGCGTTTGGGGACGAGGAGCGCGCCGCCGCGCAGCAGGGCGGCGGCCTCCGCGACGGAGGGCGTGCCCACGGCGGTGCGTGCCGCGTCCGACGGGTGGGGCACGCGGACCCGGGCCAGCTCCCCGGCGCGGTACGTCACCAGCGGTACCCCGAGCCGCCGCGCCGCCCCCTTGATCCCCGGCTCCCCGGCCTTCGCCTCGACCGTGGCGAGCTCCGCGACGGACGTGAGGGGAAGCCCGGCCTCGTGCAGGGCCGCCTCGATCAGCGCGAGCACCTCCGCGGCCGGTACCCCCTTCGACGCGCCGACCCCGACGACCACGCGAGCCCCCGCGCCCGTCGGCCCGACGCCGCTCATGAGCGGCGGCACCTCTCCACGAACCGGCGGGCGACCCCCGGCTCGGCCGCCCAGTGGGTGTGCAGATAGCTGGCGTGCACCGAGCCCCGCACGAACCCCTCGACCCGGCGCTCGGCACCGAGCAGACCCCACGCGGGCTCGGCGCCCGAGCCGGGCTCGACGGCCGTCCGGTGGAACTCGTGCCCCCGCATCCGGGTTCCCGCCGCCGCGAGGACGCTGTCGCCCACGGCCACCGCGTCCCGGTACCCGAGTGTGAGCCGCTCCGTCATCCGCGCCCCGGCGTCCAGCACCCCGCACATCGGCAGGCCGTCCAGCTCCCGGCACAGGTACAGCAGCCCCGCGCACTCGGCGGCCACCGGCGCCCCGCTCTCCGCCAGGACGGCGACGGCCTTGCGCAGCGGTTCGTTGGCCGACAGCTCCGAGGCGTACATCTCCGGGAACCCGCCTCCGATCACCAGCCCCCCTGTTCCATCGGGCAGTTCGCCCTCCCGCAGGGGGTCGAACGGTACGACCTCGGCGCCGGCGGCCGTCAGCAGCTCGGCGTGCTCGGCGTAGGAGAAGGTGAACGCGGGTCCGCCGGCGACGGCGATCCGCGGCGCGGCGCCCTTCCTCGGCGAACCGAGGGCCGCCCCGGCACCGGACGCACTCCCGGCACCGCCACCGGACCGGGCCCCGGTCGTCCCGTCGGGCAGGGTGCCGGCGATCGCCCCGGCCGCGTCCCACGGCGCACAGGGCAGGTCTCCCGCCGTGCGCGCCAGCGCGGCCAGCGCGTCGAGGTCGCATCCGGCCGCCACCTGCGCGGCCATCGCCCCGACGGCCGCCAGGGCCTCCGCACGCCGCTCGGCGACCGGGACCAGACCCAGGTGCCGGGACGGGGTGTCCACCTGCGGTGCCCGCCGCAGCACCCCCAGCACGGGCACCCCCACGTGCTCCAGCGCCTCCCGCAGCAGGTCCTCGTGCCGGTCCGTGGCGACCTTGTTCAGGATCACGCCCCCGACCCGCACCTCCGGGTCCCAGGACACGAACCCGTGCACCAGCGCCGCCACCGACCGGGACTGCGACGACGCGTCCACGACCAGCACCACCGGCGCCCGCAGCAGCTTCGCCACGTGCGCCGTCGAGGCCAGCTCGCCCTGCCCCGCCGCCCCGTCGTACAGCCCCATCACGCCCTCGACGACGGCGATGTCGCACCCGCGGGCCCCGTGCCGGAACAGCGGACCGACCAGGTCCGGACCGCACAGGTACGCGTCGAGGTTGCGTCCCACCCGCCCGGTCGCGAGCGCGTGGTACCCCGGGTCGATGTAGTCGGGACCGACCTTGTGCGGGGACACGGCGAGCCCCCGCGCGGCGAACGCGGCCATGAGTCCCGTGGCCACCGTGGTCTTGCCGCTCCTGGAGGAGGGCGCGGCGACGACCAGCCGGGGGACGGACGAGGACGACGTCACCACTCGATGCCCCTCTGCCCCTTCTGCCCGGCGTCCATCGGGTGCTTGACCTTCGACATGTCGGTCACCAGATCCGCGAAGTCGACGAGCTCGGCGGGCGCGTTCCGGCCCGTGATCACGACGTGCTGGGTCCCGGGCCGGTGGCGCAGCACGTCGACGACCTCGGCCGGGTCGATCCACCCCCAGTGCAGCGGGTAGGCGAACTCGTCCAGCACGTACAGCCGGTAGGTCTCCGCCGCCAGGTCGCGCTTGACCTGCTCCCAGCCCTCCCGGGCCTTCTCCTCGTTGCTCGAGTTGTCACCCTGCAGGCCGCGCTGCACCCAGGACCAGCCCTCGCCCATCTTGTGCCACGCCACGGAGCCGCCCTCGCCGGAGGCGCCGAGCACCTTCAGCGCGTTCTCCTCGCCGACCTTCCACTTCGCCGACTTGACGAACTGGAACACCCCGACGGGCCACCCCTGGTTCCACGCCCGCAGCGCGAGCCCGAAGGCGGCGGTGGACTTGCCCTTGCCGACGCCCGTGTGCACCATGACCAGCGGCCGGTTCCGACGCTGACGGGTCGTCAGACCGTCGTCCGGAACGACACTCGGCTGTCCCTGCGGCATTACGCGGCCCTCCTCGAAGTTCCCTGCACATCCCTGACCAGCCCGGCGATCGAGTCGGCCCGCAGCTCGTCCAACGTCACGGCGGTCCCGCCCAGTTCACCGGCGAGCCGCCCGGCGAGCCCCAGCCGCACCGGCCCCGACTCGCAGTCCACCACCACGGACGCGACGCCCTCGGCCGCGAACAGCCGGGCCGCCCGGCCGGCCAGCGCCACGGGCTCCGGGCCGCCGGTCGCCCGGCCGTCCGTCACCACCACGACCAGCGGCCGCCGTGCCGGATCCCGCAGCCGCTCCACCCGCAGCACGTCGTGTGCGCGCAGCAGCCCGGCGGCCAGCGGGGTGCGGCCGCCGCTCGGCAGCGTCTCCAGACGGGCCGCCGCCGCGTCCACCGACGAGGTCGGCGGCAGCGCGACGTCCGCGCCCGAGCCCCGGAAGGTCACCAGGCCCACCTTGTCCCGCCGCTGGTAGGCGTCCAGCAGCAGCGACAGCACGGCTCCCTTCACCGCGCCCATGCGCTTGCGGGCCGCCATCGACCCGGAGGCGTCCACGACGAACAGCACGAGGTTGCCCTCGCGGCCCTCGCGGGTGGCCTGCCGCAGATCGTCCCGGCGCACCACCAGACCCGGCCCGGACCTGCCGCGGGAGCGCTGGTGCGGCGCCGCGGCCTGCACGGTCGCCGCCAGGTGCAGTTTGGTCAGCGTGCCGCGCGGCCTGCGGGCCCCGGTCGTCCGCCCGTGCTCGGTGCGCGCCCGTGAACGCCGCCCCGCGGCCCCCTCGCCCAGACCGGGCACGCTCAGCACCTTGGTGCGGAACGGCTCGCCGGCGCCCACGGCCGACTGCTCGCCGGCCCCGGGCCGCTGCGGCCGCCCGTCCTCTTCGGGCGCGGCGGAGTCCGCCGCGCCGTCGCCCTGCCGCGGGGCGTCCTCCGCGGGCTCGGGCCGGCCACCGCCCCCGCCGTCCGGGCCGCCGCCGTCGGGGCCGCCGCCGTCCGGGCCGCCGCCGTCCGGACCGTCGGGTCCGTTCGAACCCGGGTCGGGGTCGGGGTCCGGGTCGGGGTCCGGGTCGTCGTCGGAGAACTCCTCCAGGGTCTCGTCCAGTTTGTCCTCGTCCAGACCCGGCGCGTCGAAGGGGTTGCGACGGCGCCGGTGCGGGAGCGCGAGCAGCGCCGCCTGCCGGACGTCCTCGGCCAGCACGTCCGTACGGCCCGCCCAGGCGGCCAGCGCGGTCGCCGTCCGGGCCATCACGATGTCGGCGCGCATGCCGTCCACCTCGAAGGCCGCACAGGTCGCCGCGATCTGCCGCAGCGCCCCGTCGCCCAGCCGCACCGACGGCAGCAGCTCCCGGGCGGCGGTGATGCGGGCCCGCACCTCGGCCTCCTCGTCGGCCCAGCGCGCGGCGAAGGCGGCCGGGTCGTCGTCGTGGGCCAGCCGGCGCCGTACGACCTCCACCCGCTGGTCGGGGTCGCGGGAGGCGGCGACCTCCACGGTCAGACCGAACCGGTCGAGCAACTGCGGCCGCAGCTCGCCCTCTTCGGGGTTCATGGTGCCCACCAGCAGGAACCGGGCCGCGTGCCGCACGGAGACGCCCTCGCGCTCCACGTACGAGGCACCCATCGCCGCCGCGTCGAGCAGCAGGTCGACCAGGTGGTCGTGCAGCAGGTTGACCTCGTCGACGTAGAGGATCCCGCGGTGCGCGTCGGCGAGCAGGCCGGGCTCGAACGCCTTCACGCCCTCCGACAGCGCCCGCTCGATGTCCAGCGCGCCCACCAGCCGGTCCTCGGAGGCGCCGACGGGCAGTTCGACCATGCGGGCGGGGCGGTGCGCACCGGCGGTCCCCGGCGCGTGCGGTCCGTCCGGGCACGCGGGGTCGGGGGAGGCGGGGTCGCAGGAGAAGCGGCAGCCGGGGACGACGTCGACCTGCGGCATGAGCGCCGACAACGCCCGCACGGCCGTCGACTTGGCGGTGCCCTTCTCGCCGCGCACCAGCACGCCGCCGACCGCCGGTGACACGGCGTTCAGCAGCAGCGCGAGCCGCAGATCGTCCTGGCCGACCACGGCGGTGAACGGAAACGGGGTGGTCACTGGTCGTCGCCCTCCAAGGTGCCTGTGCGTTCGGGGTGTTGGGCCCGCGGGGCCCGGGGCGCGCCGCTCACGCGGGAGCCCCCGGCGGCACGAAGGGCAGGCCCTTCGGCGGGCCGGACTCGATGAGCCGCCACAACGCGTCGGTGTCCGCGTGCTGTTCGATCAGGTCGCCGAGCCGGTCGAGCTGCTCCTCGCGCAGCGCGGCGAACGAGGTGTCCGGGGCCGGCACGAAACGCCGGCCCGCGGCGGCGGCGACCTCGCGCAGGAACGCCCGGCGGAAACCGTCCGACTCCAGCGAGCCGTGCCAGTGCGTGCCCCAGGTCTGGCCGACCCGGCAGCCGTCCAGGAACGGCGTGCCGCCCTGGACGTCGGCGACCCCGTGGTGGATCTCGTAGCCCTCGACGTGCTCCCCGAGGGCCTCGCCGGCCGGCCGGGTGAGGGTCTTCTCGCGCGCGAACCGCACCCGCACGGGCAGCAGTCCGAGCCCGTCGACCTTCCCGCGCCGGCTCTCGACGTCGTCCTCGATGTGCTCGCCGAGGATCTGGAAGCCGCCGCAGACGCCGAGGACGGGCCGCTGCTCGGCGGCCCGGCGGGCCAGCGCCTCGGCCAGTCCCCGCTCGCGCAGCCACTCCAGCGCGCGGACGGTCCCGCGGGTGCCGGGCACGACGACCAGGTCGGCGTCGGCCAGCTCCTCCGGCCGGTCCACGAACCGCACCACGACGCCCGGTTCGGCGGCCAGCGCGTCGACGTCGGTGAAGTTGGACATCAGCGGCACGGCGCACACCGCGACGCGCAGCACGTCCTCGCCGACGGGCGGCGCGACGGCCGACTCGCGCACGGTCCCGCGCAGCGAGACCCGCAGCCCGTCCTCCTCGTCGATGCCCAGCCCGTGCCGGAACGGCAGCACACCGTACGTCCGCCGCCCGGTGAGGCCCTCCAGCATCTCCAGCCCGGGTTCCAGCAGGGAGAGGTCCCCGCGGAACTTGTTGACGAGGTACCCGGCGACGCACTCCTGGTCCTGGGGGGACAGCAGCGCCACCGTCCCGAAGAACGAGGCGAAGACACCGCCCCGGTCGATGTCGCCGACGACGAGCACGGGCAGCCCGGCGTTCCGCGCGATGCCCATGTTGACGATGTCGGTCCGCCGCAGGTTGATCTCGGCGGGCGACCCGGCCCCCTCGCAGATCACCGCGTCATACGTGCCCCGCAACTGCTCCAGGCAGTCCAGCACCGTCCCGAGCAGCCGCTGTTGCCGCCCGCCGTGGTAGCCGCGCGCGCTCATCTCCCCGACCGGCTTGCCCAGCAGCACGACCTGGCTGCTCTGCTCACCCCCGGGCTTGAGCAGCACCGGGTTCATCAGCGCGGCCGGCTCGACCCGGCAGGCCTGCGCCTGCATGGCCTGGGCCCGGCCGATCTCCGCGCCCTCCCTCGTCACGAAGGAGTTGAGCGACATGTTCTGCGCCTTGAAGGGCGCGACCTTCACGCCCTGGCGCACCAGCCACCGGCAGATGCCCGCCGTCACGACGCTCTTGCCCGCGTCGGAGGTGGTGCCGGCCACGAGAAGCCCACCGCGCATGCTCATCTCCCCTTGTTCTTCCGTCGCGCACCGGTCAGCAGCCGGGCACCGGCGCACACCCCGAGCGCCAGCCAGCTCACCCGCCGCGACAGCCGCACGGCCCGTTCCACGTCGTCCGTGACGACGGCACGCCCCCCGGAGTTCAGCACGGGCCGGTGCTCCACCCGCCCGCCGTACGACAGCGTCCCGCCGAGCCGCACGCCGAGCGCCCCGGCGAACGAGGCCTCCACCGGACCGGCGTTGGGGCTCGGATGCAGCCCGGCGTCCGCCCGCCAGGCCCGTACGGCCCCGCGCGGATCCGGGCCGGCCAGGGCCGCGAGCGCGGCGGTCAGGCGGGCGCCCGGCCACCCCGCGACGTCGTCCAGCCGGGCCGAGGCCCAGCCGTAGCGCCGGTGGCGGGCCGACTTGTGCCCGACCATGGCGTCCAGGGTGTTCACGGCCCGGAACCCGAGCAGCCCCGGAACTCCGCCGGCGGCTCCCCAGACCAGGGCCCCCACCACCGCGTCGGAGGTGTTCTCGGCGACGGACTCGACCACGGCCCGGGCGATGCCGTCGGCGTCGAGGGCCTGCGGATCCCGTCCGCACAGGTGCGGCAACCGGGCCCGGGCGGCCTCCACGTCCCCGGCCTCCAGGGCCCGGCCGATCGCCGAGGCCTCCCGCGCCAGCGACGTCCCCCCGACCACGGCCCAGGTGGCGGCGCCGGTCAGGGCGACGGAGGCGACGGCGGAGCCCCGCACGGCGCGTGCGGCGGCGCATCCGAGAGCGACGGCTCCTCCGGCGCACACGGCGGTGTGCAGCGCGCCCCACCCGCGGTGGTCCCGCCACAGCACCCGTTCCACGGCGCCCGCGGCCCGCCCGAACGCGGCGACCGGATGCCCCCGGCGGGGATCGCCGAGCAGCAGGTCACCGATCAGGCCGGCGGCGGCGCCGTACGCGAAGACGCGACCGGCACCCATCGGCTCAGCCGGCCGTGGGGGAGGTCGCAGGCGGGGTGTGGGGCCTCGGTCGGCAGCCGCGCATGGCGATGTGTCCTCACTCAGGGTGTCCACGCCCTGGTTCGAAGAGACCGGCGGTGAGAGTTCCTGGCTCCCGGGGCGTGCGCCCCGGTGACAGTGGCGGGACCGCGCCGGACTCGCACCGGCTTCCTCTCCTGCCGCCGTATTGGCCCCGGCAGTCCACCACGGCCGCGAACAACCGTCAACTTGCCGTTGACCTGCGCGGGGAGAGTGTGCAGAAGCCCACATCCCCCCGGTCACACACGTGCCGGGCGGCACGGGACCCGAGGTCCCGTGCCGCCCGGCTGGACGCGCTCGTGATGTGCGGCCGTCAGGCCATGATCAGGTAGATGCCGTAGCCCACGGCCGCCGCGCACGCGGCGAAGCAGGCGTAGGCGCCGGTGACGGCGAGGCCCGCGGAGCCGCCCTCGGCGGCCGCCCGCTCGCGGCGGGACAGGCCGGTGATGCCGAGGGTGAACAGGCCCACCAGGGCCACGGTGACCACGAGGCTGACGCCGAAGACGGAACCGAGGGCCGCCCAGTCGATCTTCATCTCAGTGACTCTTCCTTGTTACCGGTGGCAGGATCAGACCGGGGTGGTCGTGGAGGGGGCCCGCTCGGAGGTGGCCTGCGCCGGGAACGCCGGGACCGGCTCCTCGGCGACGTGGCCGACGGGCGGCGGCGTCACCGCGGCCATCGCCGTGGTCACCACGCCGGCCGGCTCCGCCTCCGCGGTGTCGTTGACGTTGGTGTGGTCGACGACCTCGCGCCGCGAGATCTTCCAGATGACCGCGCTGGAGGCGACCAGGAAGACGGCCACCACGGCGGTGCCCCAGTCACCGAGGCCCGTGACGTACTCGGCGAGCGCGCCCACCAGGGCGGCGGCCGGCAGCGTCAGGCCCCAGGCGACGAACATCCGCGTCGCCGTCGACCAGCGGACCACGCCGCCCTTGCGGCCGAGGCCCGCGCCCATCACGGCGCCGGAGACGGAGTGCGTGGTGGACAGGGAGAAGCCGAGGTGCGAGGAGGCCAGGATGACCGTGGCCGCGCTGGTCTGGGCGGCGAAGCCCTGCTGCGGCTGGAGGTCGGTCAGGCCCTTGCCCATGGTGCGGATGATGCGCCAGCCGCCCAGGTAGGTGCCGAGCGCGATCGCGACGCCCGCGGAGAGGATGACCCAGGTGGGCGGGTCGGAGTCCGGGGCGAGGGTGCCGCCGGCGACCAGGGCGAGGGTGATGATGCCCATCGTCTTCTGCGCGTCGTTGGTGCCGTGCGCCAGGGAGACCAGTCCCGCCGAGGCGATCTGGCCGGCCCGGTAGCCCTTCTTGGCGGACTCCGTGTCCTCGGCCCGCTTGCCCAGCCTGTAGGTCAGCCGCGCGCCGAGCATCGCCGCGATGCCCGCGACCAGCGGCGCGGCGATCGCCGGGAGCAGCACCTTGGTGACCAGCACGTCGCCGTGCACCGCGCCGGCGCCCGCCGAGGCGATCGTGGCGCCGATCAGGCCGCCCATCAGGGCGTGCGAGGAACTGGACGGCAGGCCGACCAGCCACGTGAGCAGGTTCCAGAGGATCGCGCCGACCAGGGCGGCGAAGATGACCTCGGGCCGGATGCCGGCCTCGTCGACGAGGCCTTTGGAGATCGTGTTGGCGACTTCCACGGAGAGGAAGGCGCCGACCAGGTTGAGGACGGCGGACATGGCGACCGCGACCTTGGGCTTCATGGCGCCCGTGGAAATGGTCGTGGCCATCGCGTTCGCGGTGTCGTGGAAACCGTTCGTGAAATCGAACGCGAGTGCGGTTACCACCACAATCGCGAGGATCAGCGAGAAGCTTTCCATTTACCCAGGCAATCGTTCGAGGTCGTTGGCTGGACGAACGTAGGTAACCCGAGTGAACGGAAGATGAACTGGGAGGGGCGCGGGAGTGTCCACAAACGAGGGTTGCCGTTCCGCCCTGCTGTCAGGGTCCCCGCCCTCCGGCGACCGGATCCCTCGCGCGTACCGCTTCAGCCGATCGAGTGACCGCGGCAGCCCACAGGCAGAGTACCCGACGCGTAGTGACGGGTGATCGACCAGGGGTGATCACGGGGGAGGGCGTGCCGGCGCCCGGGCCGCCGGCCGCCGGGAGCCCCGGCCGTATACGGGCGAAGTGCGCCGCCCGCGCCCGGCCGGAACGCGCCCCGGCCCGGGGCGCGTTGCGCACCCGCCTGGCAGGATCGCCGCATGGCTGAGCAGCGGGACGGCACCCGGCACGACGGACGGAACACGGGGGAGGCGCAGGGCGCGCGGGGCGTGGGGGAGGCGCAGGCCCGAGGGGCCACGCCCGAGGAGGCGCGCGCCTGGGAGGAACTCGTCGCGACGGCCCGCCGGACGGTGACCGAAGGGCTCGTCGTGGGCACCTCGGGCAACGTCTCGGTGCGCGTCGGCGACACCGTCCTGGTCACCCCCTCCGGCGTCCCCTACGACCGGCTCGCGCCCGGCGACTTGACCGGCGTCGGCCTCGACGGACGGCAGGTCCTCGGCACCCTCGTCCCGACCAGCGAACTGCCCATGCACCTGGCGGTGTACCGCTCCACGGGCGCCGGGGCCGTCGTCCACACCCACGCCGTCCACGCCACGGCCGTCTCCACGCTCGTCACCGAGCTCCCGCTGATCCACTACATGGCCGCCGCCCTCGGCGGACCGGTCCGGGTCGCCCCCTACGCCACCTACGGCACCGACGAGCTCGCCGCGCACATGCTCCGGGCCCTCGACGGCCGCTCCGGCTGCCTCCTGCAGAACCACGGCACCCTCACCCACGGCGCCACCCTCGCCCAGGCCTACGACCGCACGGCCCAGCTGGAGTGGATGTGCCGCGTCTGGCTCACCGCCGCCTCCGTGCCCGGCCGGAGCCCCAGCCTGCTGTCCCGGCAGCAGGTGGCCGAGGTGGAGGAACGCCTGCGCGGCTACGGCCAGCGCGGCTGACCGCACGGCGGCGCATCACCCCGCGGCCCCCTCCCGCTGGTCGCGCGGCGGCCCGGCCAGGACACTGGAGCGGTGCGCACTGTCAAAGCGACGGCCGCTGCCGTCACCGCCGTCCTAGGGGCCGGTGCCGCCGCGGTGGCCGCCGGCCGGTTCGCCAGCCACGCCGCGCTCAAGGCGCCACCGGGCCGTCCGCTGCCCACCGAGCCGCGGCTCACGGTCCACGGCACGGCCGCCGGGCAGATCAGCCTCACCCGGGACCTCGCCGCCCTGCGACCCGGCCGCTACGGCCTGGCCGGGGACGGCTCCCACGCCGTCGTCGGCCCCGTCCTCCAGGGCGCCTCACCCACCGCCGACACCGTCGTGCGCCGCCTGGAGACCGTCACCCACGGCTCCTTCCAGCGTGGCGACAAGGCCTGGCTGACCCCCAACGTGTACGTCGGCAACCCCCGCACCGCCCTGGGTCTGGCGTACGAGGACGTCGACATCATCGGCGAACTCGGCCCCCTGCCCGCCTGGTTCGTCCCCGGCGTCCGGGAGACCTGGGTGATCACCGTGCACGGACTGGGCACCAGCCGGGAACTCGCCCTCAACGTCATGGAGTTCCTCAACCGCCACCACTTCCCGGTGCTCGCCCCGGCCTACCGCGGAGACGTCGGCGCGCCCCGCTCGCCCGACGGGCTGAGCCACCTGGGTGAGACCGAGTGGCGCGACCTCGACGCGGCCATCCGGCACGCGGTGCGCCAGGGAGCCCGGCAGGTCGTCCTGCACGGCTGGTCCACGGGCGCCACCATGGCCCTGCGCGCCTCCGAGCGCTCGGGACTGCGCGACTACATCTCCGGGCTCGTCCTGGACTCCCCGGTCCTCGACTGGGAGACCACCCTGCGCGCCCTGGCCTCGGCCCGCCACACCCCGAGCGCGCTGCTGCCCCTGGCGGTGCGCGCCGCCCAGGGGCGCACCGGCCTCTACGGCGACCGCGTCGCGGACGCGCCCCCGTCCGACGCGCTGCGCGTCCCCACCCTCCTGCTGCACGGACCGGACGACGCGGTGGCGCCCTGGCGGCTCTCCCGCCGCCTCGCCGAGTCCCGCCCGGGCACCGTCGCCCTGCACACGGTCGCCCACGCCCCGCACGGAGCCATGTGGAACGCCGACCCCAAGGGCTACGAGGAGGCCTTGCGCCGCTTCCTCACCCCGCTCATGTGACCGACCGGCGCGGTGGCGAGGGGCCGGCCCGGTGAGCTCGGCCCGTCGCGTGGCAACCGGTTTCCGTTCGTCTCCCGGCCGACCGGTCGTAAGGATTCCGTTTAGTGCCGTACCACTGGCCGGTTCCCCTCCCCGAGCACCCCGGGGAGCCGGTGCCTTGGCCATCCTCGTCGCCCCCGGTGACATTCCGTTTGGGTTTTCGGACCGTCAACCGGAAGACTGCACCCGTGACGTCCCGTATCCCGCGCGACTCCAGGCTTCGACTCGTCCGCCCGCGACCCCTGGCCGCCGCCCCCCGAGCGATGAACCAGCGGCGCTCGCGCCGACCCGCGCCCCGCCCCCCGGAGGGCACCCCGGCCCCGGCGGAGCTGGCCCGAATGGCACGCCTGGGCCTGGCCGACGCGGCCCGCGTCGCCCGCTGGGCCGACACCGCGCTCGGCCCCGGCCGGGACGGCGCCACCGCCGACGGCAAGGCCACCCTCTCCGACGCGACCGCCGAACGGGCCGCCCACGACCTCGGACTGACCCCCGATCAGGTACGGGCCGACTGGGACACCGCCCGCCTGGCCGGACTCGTCGAGGTGCACGGGGACAGCGCCCGCCCCGGCTGGCGGCTGCGCGCCTGGGACCGGGACGACAGC
Source organism: Streptomyces sp. NPDC026246 (assembly GCF_055567995.1). Classification (NCBI taxonomy): domain Bacteria; kingdom Bacillati; phylum Actinomycetota; class Actinomycetes; order Kitasatosporales; family Streptomycetaceae; genus Streptomyces; species Streptomyces sp. NPDC026246. Next base: position 46,953 of record NZ_JBVHPJ010000020.1, read on the forward strand.
GCCGTGCTGCGCGGGTGGGTCGCCCTCTTCGACGCCTGGTCGCTCGCCTGCCCGGAGCCCGAGGGCCACGAGCCCGCCGCCGTCGCCGAGGTCGTCTCGGCCATGCCGCAGACGCTGACCTTCCTCCAGCTGTCCGCGGGCCCGGTCCCCGTGGAGCAGCTCCTCGACCTGCTGGAGCAGCGCGTCACCGAGCTGCGTACCGCCCGCTGCGAGGTGCCCTACGGCCCCCGGCCGGAGCCGCCCGCCGAGCCCGCGCCCGCCGACGCCCCGCTCGCCCCCCTGCTCGACTGGGCCCTGCGCGCCCTCGCCTCCGTCGGCGCCCTCACCTACGGCGACGGGCAGGCCACGCTGACCCCGCTCGGAAGCTGGGCCGTCTGGGTCAAGCTGGAGCAGATCTGCGTCGCCGCGCAGAGCCCCGCCGGGAACATCGAGCAGTCCGCCGAGGACATGCTGCGCGGGTGCGCGCAGCTGCGTCCCAACGCGGCCCGCGCCGAGTACCGCGCCTGGCTCGCGGCCCGGACCGTCGGCGGTGCCGTCACCGAGCTGCTGGCGGCCGCCCGCGGTGAGGACGCCCTGCTGCGCGGCCTGGCCTTCGAGGCGCTGCGGGTGGTCGGCGCCCCCGCCGAGCCGGACGTGCGCGCCGTGCTGGACGAGCCCACACTCCGGCCGTACGCGCTGCTGTGGCTGGCCGAGCACGACGGGGCCGACCCGGAGGACGCCCACGAGGTCCTCACCCGGGAGGAGGCGACCTGGCTGTGGGTGGACACCGCCGCCGCCGTCGCCGACCACGGTGAGGCTCCGCTGCTCGTCAGACACCTGGAGTCCGCGGTGCAGCCCACCGTGCCGATGCTCCTCGACGAGGTCCGGGCCGTGGGGCACCCGCGCACCGTCCAGGTGCTCGTCGCCCTGGCCGCGGCCCACCCCGACCCGGCCCTGGCCAAGGCCGTACGCCGGGCCGCGTTCCAGGTGCACACGGGCGGCAGCTAGCCGCCCGTCCCGGGCGCGTAGGTGCCGAAGCTCCAGACGTTGCCCTCGGCGTCCCGGGCCATGTAGTCCCGGGAGCCGTAGTCCTGGTCCGTCGGGGGCATCAGGATCTCCACACCGTGCTCCACGGCACGGCGGTGGTGCGCGTCCACGTCGTCCACCACCACGTACACCCCCGTGGTGCCGGCGCCCTCCATCGCGCGGTCGAAGACGGTGCCGGTGCCCCGGGTGCCGATCATCACCGCGCCGTTGCCCTGCACCAGCTCGGCGTGCATGACCGAGCCGTCCTCGCCCTCGTACACCGACAGCTCCGTGAAGCCGAGACCCTCCGTGAGCTGGCGGATCGCCGCCTTCGCGTCCCGGTACAGCAGCGTCGGACAGATGCTCGGACGACCGCCGGACGTGCCTGCCATGCCGATCACTCCCTGGTAAGCGGTCGCCGGGATCCGGAGCGATCCGGACCCGCTCCGGTCGGTGTGGGTCCAGTCTGGCACCGGGCACCGGCGCCGACCCGGCGAGACGAACCGAACACCCGCACGCAGAAAAAGTGGTTGCACCGCCCCGTTAGACTGTCGTCATGGCCTTTCTCCTCGCGCATTAGACGGCGGGAACGTCCTCAGCCGCCCATCCCGCCCCTGTATCCGCCCTGGAGTCTGTCCGTGATCTCCGCCTCTGGTATCGAGCTGCGCGCCGGTGCCCGTGTCCTCATCGAGAACGCCACGTTCCGTGTCGCCAAGGGCGACCGCATCGGCCTGGTCGGCCGCAACGGCGCGGGCAAGACCACCCTCACCAAGTGCCTCGCCGGCGAGGGCATGCCCGCCGGCGGCACCATCACCCGCTCCGGCGAGGTCGGTTACCTGCCCCAGGACCCCCGCACCGGCGACCTCGACATCCTCGCCCGCGACCGCATCCTGTCCGCCCGCGGCCTCGACGTCCTGATCCGCAAGATGCGCGACAACGAGCAGCGCATCGCCAACGGCAAGGGCGCCACCCGCGAGAAGGCGATGAAGCAGTACGAGCGCCAGGAGACGGAGTTCCTCACCAAGGGCGGGTACGCCGCCGAGGCCGAGGCCGCCACGATCGCCGCCGCGCTCAACCTGCCCGACCGGGTGCTCGGCCAGCCCCTGCACACGCTCTCCGGCGGTCAGCGCCGCCGCATCGAGCTGGCCCGCATCCTGTTCTCCGACGCGGACACACTGCTGCTCGACGAGCCGACCAACCACCTCGACGCCGACTCGATCGTCTGGCTGCGCGACTACCTCAAGACCTACCGCGGCGGCTTCATCGTGATCTCCCACGACGTCGACCTGGTCGAGACGGTCGTCAACAAGGTGTTCTACCTGGACGCCAACCGCGCCCAGATCGACGTCTACAACATGGGCTGGAAGCTCTACCAGCAGCAGCGCGAGGCCGACGAGAAGCGCCGCAAGCGCGAGCGGCAGAATGCCGAGAAGAAGGCCTCCGCGCTGCATTCGCAGGCCGACAAGATGCGGGCCAAGGCCACCAAGACCGTCGCCGCGCAGAACATGGCCCGCCGGGCGGACAAGCTGCTGGCCGGCCTGGAGGCCGAGCGGAAGTCCGACAAGGTCGCCAAGCTGCGCTTCCCCGAGCCCTCGCCGTGCGGCAAGACCCCGCTCATGGCCGAGGGCCTGTCGAAGTCCTACGGATCGCTGGAGATCTTCACCGACGTCGACCTGGCCATCGACAAGGGCTCGCGCGTCGTCATCCTCGGCCTGAACGGCGCCGGAAAGACGACCCTGCTCCGCCTCCTCGGCGGGGCGGAGGAGCCCGACACCGGCAAGGTCATCCAGGGCCACGGCCTCAAGCTCGGCTACTACGCGCAGGAGCACGAGACCCTCGACCCGGAGCGCACGGTCTTGGAGAACATGCGCTCGGCCGCCCCCGACCTGGACCTGGTGGAGGTCCGCAAGACGCTCGGCTCGTTCCTGTTCTCCGGCGACGACGTCGACAAGCCGGCCGGAGTCCTCTCCGGCGGCGAGAAGACCCGCCTCGCCCTCGCCACCCTCGTGGTGTCCTCGGCGAACGTGCTGCTGCTCGACGAGCCGACCAACAACCTCGACCCGGCCAGCCGCGAGGAGATCCTCGGGGCGCTGCGCACCTACAAGGGCGCCGTCGTCCTGGTCACGCACGACGAGGGCGCCGTCGAGGCGCTCCAGCCGGAACGGATCATCCTGCTGCCGGACGGCGTCGAGGACCTGTGGGGCGCCGACTACGCGGATCTCGTCGCCCTGGCCTGACCTGCCGGTGCCGCAGGTGCCGTCGGCAGCGTCCATGCCGCCGGTGCCGTCCGGCCGCAGGCGTGATCAACGGCGTAGGGATCATTCGGCCCAACGGTGATCCATCATCTGCGTGAGATCTCCTCGTACCGAGGTGTGTCCTACATCGATTTCGCGGCCGAGTCCCCGATCCTCCGGGGCTCGGCCGCGCCGCCTTTCTGACCTGGCCTTTCCCGCCGGGACGCGTTCGGTGGTGCGGACGGCGCTCTTCGGAATTGCAGATTCCGGATGTGGGGACGCGCTCCCGTCGTCACAACCTTGTCTCACGGACCTTGCCGAATGGGTGGCCATCGCGGCTCGGAGGGGTGATCATGAGGAGACCAGAGCGCACTTCCTTGAGGAGGCACGGGTGGCCGAGACTCTGAAGAAGGGCAGCCGGGTGACCGGCGCCGCGCGCGACAAGCTCGCGGCAGACCTGAAGAAGAAGTACGACGCCGGTGCGAGCATCCGGGCGTTGGCCGAGGAGACCGGCCGCTCGTATGGCTTTGTGCACCGCATGCTCAGTGAGTCGGGCGTCACGCTGCGTGGGCGTGGCGGGGCGACCCGGGGCAAGAAGGCCACGGCCTGACCCCGGGTGGCCCCACGGCTTCGATGGTGGCCACCCGGTCGTCCGACTGACCGGCCGGGTGGTTACTGTGCAGTCACTTGAGCGTGGCGTGCGGCGGCGGACAGCCGTCGGGCGGCACGGAAGGCGACCGCACACATCGGAGGCGTCCCATGGCTTCGCCCGACCAGGACCTCGTTCCCGTACTCGACAAGGACGGCGTACGGCTCACCGTGGACGACGCGATCGCCACGGTGACGCTGGCCAACCCGGACAAGCGCAACGCGCAGAGCCCCGCTCTGTGGCGGGCGCTGACCGAGGCCGGCCGGCAGCTGCCGGGCTCCGTCCGCGTCGTGGTGCTCCGGGCCGAGGGCAAGTCCTTCTCGGCCGGGCTCGACCGGCAGGCGTTCACGCCCGAGGGCTTCGACGGCGAGCCGTCGTTCATCGACCTCGCCCGCGGCTCCGACGCCGAGCTGGACGCGACCATCGCCGAGTACCAGGAGGCGTTCACCTGGTGGCGGCGCAGCGACATCGTCTCCGTCGCGGCCGTCCAGGGGCATGCCATCGGGGCGGGCTTCCAGCTCGCCCTGGCCTGTGACCTGCGCGTCGTCGCCGACGACGTGCAGTTCGCCATGCGCGAGACCAGCCTCGGGCTCGTGCCCGACCTCACCGGCACGCACCCGCTGGTGGGCCTCGTCGGATACGCCCGTGCGCTGGAGATCTGCGCGACCGGACGCTTCGTCACGGCCGACGAGGCGGTGAGCACCGGGCTCGCCAACGTGGCCGTGCCCGCATCCCAGCTCGACGACACCGTGCGCGACCTCGTCGCGGCCCTCCTCGCCGCGCCGCGCGACGCCGTCGTCGAGACCAAGGCCCTGCTGCGCGGCGCCCAGGACCGCACCTACGAGGAGCAGCGCGGCGCCGAGCGCCAGGCCCAGGCACGCCGGCTGCGGGACCTCGCGGGCGTCGGCGACTGAGAGCGCGGCCCGGCCGGGGCGCGGTCAGCCGACCGCGCTCACCACGACCGCCACCGTCGGCCGGTCGGGCAAGGCCGCGCCGACCGCCTCGCGGACGGCGCGCGCCACGTCCCGGCTGCGGTGGTCCGCGGCCACCGCCACCTCCAGCCATACGTGGCGGTGCGTCAGTGCGGCCTCGCCCGGGACCTCTTCGAGATGCACCGGCCGGCCCAGCGTGCCGGTCAGCCGCAGCACTCCCGGAACCGCCCGGGCGGCGGCGGCCACGACGCCCGCGTCGCCGTCCTCGGCCCGCGCCTGCGGCGGCAGTTCGGGCTCCCCGGCGGCCGGTTGCTCCGCCTCCGCCTCCGCCTCGTCCAAGAGACCCGTCACCCGCAGGTCCACGTCCGAGACGGTCAGACCGAGCCGCTGCGCCGCCGCCGTGGCCAGCGTCTCCCGCAGCAGCGCCGCGGTCGCCGGCAACGGCCGCGACGCCGTGGCCGCGAACTCCGCCGTCACCCGGAGGGGCCCGAACGGCAGCGCGCTCGGCGGAGCCGGCACCGCGGACTCCTCCGCGTCCTCCGGGTCGGCCAGCGCGATCCGCAACCTGCCCAGGCGCACGCCCGGGGCGCGCCGCACCGCGCCTGCCAGCACCGCCTCGGCCGCCCGCTCCGCGATCCACGCCCCGTCCCGCGCGTCACCGAGGGGGAGCAGCCTGCCGATGCCCAGTTGTTCTCTGACTGCTTGCGTCCAGCGATCCGCCGTCATTCCTCCAGCCTGCCGCATCAGAGGCGCGCTTTCGCGCAACCGTGCTTACCGTGGGTCTCAGGACGACGACCGAAAAGGACGTACGGCGATGACTGACATGACGGAGAACCGGGGCGGGGAGAGCGAGTCGGCGGCGGTGCGCAGGAGCCCGCTGGCCAAGCACAGCGGGGGCGACCCGGGTTCCCGGGGACGGACCACCATCGCCGACGGCGTCGTGGAGAAGATCGCGGGGCTCGCCGCCCGGGACGTGGACGGCGTGCACGCCATGGGCAGCGGCATGTCCCGCACCTTCGGGGCCATGCGTGACCGGGTGCCCGGCGGCCAGAAGTCGGGAGTGAGCCGCGGCGTCAAGGCGGAGGTCGGTGAGGTGCAGGCGGCCCTCGACCTGGAGATCGTGGTCGAGTACGGCGTGTCGATCGCCGATGTCGCCCGCGACGTGCGGGAGAACGTCATCACCGCGGTCGAACGGATGACGGGCCTGGAGGTCGTCGAGGTCAACATCGCGGTGAGCGACGTGAAGCTGCCCGACGAGGAGGAAGAGGAACCGGAACGCCGGATCCAGTGAGGCACCGGTCAGGGCACACCCACACAGAGGCTGAGGAGCTGAGGAGCGCATGAGCATGGCCGTGGCCGGCATGATCGCCGGCATGGCGCTGGCGTTCGCCGGGTATTTCGGTGGATTCGGTGCCTTCCTGCTGGTGGCGGCACTAGGCGCCGTCGGCTTCGTCGTCGGCCGGTTTCTGGACGGGGACATGGAGCCCGGCGACTTCTTCCGCACCCGTGAACGGCGGCGGTGACGCAGGTGGACGCGCGGGCCGGTGAACTCGAGCGACCCCTGGCCGTAGTGCCGCCGGGGGAGCGCGGTGCGACCCGGATCGCCGACCGGGTCGTGTCCAAGGTCGCCTCACAGGCGGCCCGCGAGGCCGTCGGCGCACTGCCGCCGTCCGCCGGGTCGCCCTCCGCGACCGTGGTGGTGTACCACGACGTCGCCCACGTCCGGGTGCACGTCGAGCTCGACTACCCGTGCGACATCGGCGACCGTTGCCGCCGTGTGCGCCGGCGGGTCGCCGAGCGGGTGGGCACCCTGGTGGGCATGGAGGTACCCGAGGTCGTCGTCCACGTCGAGCGGCTGCACCTGGCCCCCGCCCTGGGCGCGGCACAGGGGAGGACACGATGAGCGGACCGCACGGCTCCGAGCCCCCGCAGGACGCCACGCAGCGCCTGCCGTTCGTGGAGGCGCAGGAGAGCGGCACCGGCCCCGGGGAGACGCAGCCCGGCGACGCACCGCAGCAATCCGCCCCCGAGGGGGCGACCGGCCGCGCGGGCCGCTTCTGGTCGGCGCGCCGCGTCCCGGCGGGCATCGTCGCCCTGCTCCTGCTGGGCCTGACCGGGCTGTTCCTCTACGACATCGTCTCCGTCCGCGCCGGCCGGCCGGGCATGTACTGGCGCCGCGAACTGGCCGACCAGCTCGCCGAACTGCCCCTGGACGACACCTGGGTGCTGGTCGGGGCCGGGATCGCCGCCGTCCTCGGGCTCTGGCTCCTGGTCCTCGCCTGCACACCCGGTCTGCGGTCCGTGCTCCCCATGCGGCGCACCCATCCCGACGTACGGGCCGGGCTGCACCGGGACGCGGCCGCGACCGCCCTGCGCGACCGGGCCATGGAGGTGCCCGGTGTGCAGTCGGCCCGGGTCAAGGTGCGCAGGCGCCGGGCGGGCGTGCGGGCCGAGTCGCACTTCCGTGAACTGGACGACGTACGAACCGACCTGGACGACGTGCTCACCGGAGCGGTCGGCGGACTGGGACTGTCCCACCCGCCCACGCTCAAGGTGCGGGTACGGCGGCCCGGCCGGAAGGGGTGAGAGCGGTGCTCAGGATCGTCGACCGCGTGTTCCTCGCACTGGTGGGCCTGGTGCTGCTGGTGCTGGGCGGCTCCGTCCTGGCCGTGGGCCTCGGCGCGCCCGTGCCGTCGTGGTGGATCCACCACAGCCGGCACGACGTGCTGCTGAGCGACGCCGAGCGCACCCGCTGGCAGGACGAGAGCTGGTGGTGGCCCGTCGTCATCGCCGCGCTGGCCGTCCTGCTGCTGCTCGCCCTGTGGTGGCTCGTCGCCGTGCTGCGCCGCCGCCGCCTCACCGAGGTCCTCGTGGACACCGGCGACGGCGAGGGCGCCCTGCTGCGCGGCCGGGCCGTGGAGGACGTCCTCACCCAGGAGGCCGCCCACATCGACGGTGTGGACCGGGCCCAGGCCCGTCTGAGGGGCCGCCACAGCGCCCCCGAGGCCCGGGTGCGCCTCGCGCTGGAGCCGCACGTGGACCCCGGGACGGCGCTGCACGACTTCACCGCCGGCCCCCTGACCCACGCCCGGGCCTCGGCGGGGCTGGAGTCGCTGCCCGCCGAGGTGCGGCTGAAGGGCGTCAAGCACGGGGCCGAACGGGTCAGTTGAGTCCGGTCCGGGGCGGCGGGCGGTTCAGAAGCCGTGCCGGGCGCCGCCGTCGACGGGCACCATGACCCCCGTCAGGTAGGACGCCGCGGGCGACAGCAGGAACGCGGCCACCCGGCCGAACTCCTCGGGTGCCCCGTAGCGCCGCAGCGGGATCCGCGATTCCGACGCCGCCCGGGTGGCCTCCGGGTCCGCCGACAGCGCGTCCAGTTCACGCACCCGGTCCGTGTCGATCCGCCCGGGCAGCACACCGACCACCCGGATCCCGCGCGGTCCGAGCTCGGCGGACAGCGACTTGGCGAAGCCGGCCAGCCCGGGGCGCAGCCCGTTGGAGATCGTCAGGCCGGGGATCGGCTCGTACACCGACCCGGACAGCACGAACCCGACGACACCCCCGGCGTCCAGCTCGGCCGCCGCGGCGCGGGCCAGCCGCACCGCGCCGAGGAACACCGACTCGAACGCCGTCTGCCACTGCTCGTCGGTGTTGTCCGCGACGAAACCGGCCGGCGGCCCGCCCACGCTGACGAGGACGCCGTCGAAGCGGCCGAAGTGCTCACGCGCGGCGGTGATCAGCCGCTCCGCCGCCTCCGGGTCGGCGTTGTCGACGGCCACCCCGACCGCGTTCGGCCCCAGCGCGGCCGCCGCGTCCGCGACGCTCTCCTCGTCCCGCCCCGAGACGACCACCTTCGCGCCGTCCGCGACGAGCTCGCGCGCGGAGGCGTGACCGAGGCCGCGCGTGGCCCCGGTGACGACGTACACCCGGTCCTTCAGTCCAAGATCCATGGCCCCTATCCTGCCCCGTTCTCACCGAACAGGGCGAGGGCGGTGTGCACCAGGCCGATGTGGCTGAACGCCTGCGGGACGTTGCCGAGCTGGCGGCCGGCCGCCGGGTCGTACTCCTCGGACAGCAGACCGACGTCGTTGGCCAGTCCCGCCAGCCGCTCGAACAGCTCCCGGGCCTCCTTCGTCCGGCCCGTCATGTGCAGCGCGTCCGCCAGCCAGAACGAGCACACCAGGAAGGTGCCCTCGCTGCCGGGCAGGCCGTCGACGTCCGTGGGCCGCGCTGACCTGGTGGTGCTGTAGCGGCGCAGCAGGCCGCCGTGCTCCAGCTCCTCACGGACCGCGTCGATGGTGCCGATCACCCGCGGGTCGTCCGGCGGCAGGAACCCGACGCGCGGGATGAGCAGCAGGGCGGCGTCCAGCTCCCGCGAGCCGTAGGACTGCGTGAAGGTGTTGCGCTCGGCGTCGTAGCCCTTCTCGCAGACCTCGCGGTGCACCTCCTTGCGCAGCGCCCGCCAGCCGTCCAGGTCGCCGTCCAGCTCCGGATGGGCCTGAAGGGTGCGCACGGCCCGGTCGGCGGCCACCCACACCATCACCTTCGAGTGCACGAACTGGCGTCTGCCGCCGCGCACCTCCCACAGCCCCTCGTCCGGCTGCCGCCAGTGGGTGCTCAGGAAGTCCATCAGGGCCCGTTGCAGCGCCCATACGTCGGGCTGCGGCGACAGCCCCGACTCGCGGGCCAGCGACAGGGAGTCCATGACCTCGCCGTAGACGTCCAGCTGCAGCTGCTTCACGGCGTCGTTGCCGATCCGCACGGGCGCGGAGCCGCCGAAGCCGGACAGCCAGGGCAGCTCGAACTCGGGCAGTCGCCGCTCGCCCGCCACGCCGTACATGATCTGCAGGTCGGCCGGGTCGCCCGCGACCGCGCGCAGCAGCCAGTTCCGCCAGGCCTCTGCCTCCTCCTGGTAGCCCGCGGCGAGCAGGGCGTTGAGGGTGAGGGTGGCGTCACGCAGCCAGCAGTAGCGGTAGTCCCAGTTGCGCACCCCGCCGGGCTCCTCGGGCAGGGAGGTGGTGGCGGCGGCGACGATGCCACCGGTCGGGGCGTAGGTGAGCGCCTTGAGCGTGATCAGGGAGCGCACCACCTCGTCGCGGTACGGCCCGTCGTAGCGGCAGCGCGCGACCCAGGCCCGCCAGTCCTCGACGCTGTGGCGCAGGGACTCGTGGGGGTCGACCAGAGCCGGACGCTGCTCGTGCGAGGGGTGCCAGGTCAGGACGAACGCCACCTTCTCGCCCTTCTTGACCGTGAACTCGGCGTGCGTGCCGAAGTCCTCGCCCCAGCTGGGGACCTCCGGCTCGCTGCGCAGCCAGGCCGAGTCGGGGCCGGCGACGGCGACGCGGTGCCCGTCGACCCGGCGCACCCACGGGACGATCGATCCGTAGTCGAAGCGCAGCTTCAGGACGCTGTGCAGGGTCACCTCACCGTCGAGGCCCTCGACGATCCGGACGAGGTCCGGGGCCTGGTCGCGCTGCGGCATCAGATCGGTGACCCGCACCGCGCCCTGCTCGACCTCCCACTCCGTGTCCAGGACGAGGGTGTCGTGGCGGTAGGCGCGCCGGGTGCAGCGCTCCGCCCCGACGGGGGCGATGCGCCAGTGGCCGTTGTCCTCGTCGCCGAGCAGTCTGGCGAAGCAGGCGGCGGAGTCGAAACGGGGCAGGCACAACCAGTCCACGGATCCGTCCGTGGAGACCAGGGCCGCTGTCTGTTCGTCGCCGATGAGCGCGTAGTCCTCGATACGGGGGTGCACGCAGTGCGGGTTCCCGGCAACTCGGCGCCGCAATCAGGGCAGAGGCCTTGCGGGTGACATGTCCCCGACGGCGTGGACACCATCCCGCCGGGGTGGGCCGCCCGTGCCTCAGACCGCCGCCGGTTCCGCCGCGCCTGACGTGGTCTCCTTCGCCGCCTGCTCCCGGTCCCGGGCCTCCCGGCGGGCCAGTACGACCAGGCCGACCGGGACGGCGGCGGCGAACAGCCACCACTGGACGGCGTACGCGTAGTTCAGTGCGGCGTCCTCCTTGCCCGGGTCGCCCAGCAGCTCGGGGGTGTCGCCGGCGGGCTCGGGCGCCGTCTGGGCGATGTACCCGCCGAGTACCTCGGCCTGCAGGCGCCGCGCCTGCTGCTCGCTGTTGATCAGCATGATCTGCCGGTCCGGCAGGCCCTGGAGGTTCTTGATCCCGCTCGCCTCGGTCGTCTCGCTCGGCATCAGACGCCCGCGCACGGTCAGCTCACCGCTCGGCGGGGCCGGGACCTTCGGGTAGGCGGACTGGCTCCTGCGGTCGCCCGGGACCCAGCCCCGGTTGACCAGCAGCACCTTGCCGTCGTCCAGGACGAACGGGGTCAGGACGTGGTAGCCGACCTCGTCGCCGGAGTTGGTGCGGCGACGCACCACGACCTCGTCCTCGGCGTCGAAGCGGCCCTTCGCGACCACCGTGCGGTAGCGCTCGGCGCTGGTGACGGTGTGCCCCGGTCCGGTCAGCGACTCCACGGGCACCGGCTTCGCCGCCAGGGCGTCGGTGACCAGCTGGTTGCGGGCGGTCCGCTCCTCGTAGCGGTGCATCTGCCATATGCCCAGGCGGATCATCGTGGGGATGAGGAGCAGGGCGACCAGCACGAGGATCACCCACTGCCGGGACATGAGGAAGCGGTACACCCCACGACCGTACAACTCGGTCGTGGGGTGCAATCAGGCGGGTACCGGTTCACACCTTGTCGACGATTCCCACCTTTCCCTCGGCCCGGGCGCAGTGGGCGCCGCAGTACCACTGGCCGTCGACGTCGACGCCCTGGCCGATGATCTGCACCCGGCAGTGCTCGCAGATGGGGGCCATGCGGTGGATCGCGCAGGCGAAGCAGTCGAAGACGTGCACCGCGCCCTGCGCGTGCACCTCGAAGGTCATTCCGTACTGATTGCCACAAACCTCACAGGTCGCCATGCGCCACAGGGTGGGCCGTCGCCCTCGCGCGGGCGAGCGGCGGCCGGGCGAGTCGCCCGGCAATCACCCGTCCGTACGGTCGGTGCGGCGCGCGGGCGCGCTCACTCCTGCACTGCCGGCTCCACGTCCGCAAGGAGCTGCCCGAAGGCCGCCTCGTCCACGACCGGTGTGCCGAACTGCCGGGCCTTGACCACCTTGGACGTGCCCGAGTCCGGGTCGTTCGTGACGAGCAGGCTGGTGAGCCGGGACAGACTCGTGGCCACGTGCAGCCCGGCCTCGGTCGCGCGGTCCTCCAGCAGCTCCCGCTCGGTGGAGGTGTCGCCGGAGAAGGCGATCCGCATGCCCTGCCGGAGCCGGCCGCCTGGCTCGTAGCGCCCGGGGTTGGGGTACGGGCAGGCGGGGCGCTTGCGGGAGGGGCGCCAGCCGCCCTGCCGGTGGCCGCCGTAGGCCGCCTGCTGCCCGATGCGCGGCGTGACGGGCCGGTCCGTCCACTCGGTCAGCGGCAGGCACTCGTGCAGCGGCAGCCGGACGCCCCGCGCCGCGGCCGTCCGCAGACTCGGGCGGAACGCCTCCGCCAGCACCCGCGCGTCGTCCAGCGCGTGGTGGGCCCGCTGCTGGACGACGCCGAAGTGCGCGGCGAGGGACTCCAGCTTGTGGTTGGGCAGGGGCAACCCGAGCTCCTTGGACAGGGCGATGGTGCACAGCCGCTGCCGCACCGGGGCCTCCCGCTCGGCGCGCGCGTACTCGCGGGCGATCATCTGCCAGTCGAAGACGGCGTTGTGCGCGACGAGCACCCGGTCCGTCAGCCGGGCCGCGAACTCCTCGGCGATGTCCGCGAAAAGGGGAGCGCCCTCCAGGGCCTCGCTCGTCAGGCCGTGGATCCAGACGGGGCCGGGATCGCGCTCGGGATTGACCGTCGTGTACCAGTGGTCCTCGACCTCGCCGCGGGCGTCCAGCCGGTAGACGGCCGCGGAGATGATGCGGTCGTGCCGGGCCAGGCCCGTGGTCTCCACGTCGACGACCGCGTACCCGCGGGGGTAGGCGGCCGGCCACGCCGTGGCGGAGAACATGGCGGTCGTCAGGTCATCCAGCATGGTTCACGAGGATACGGGCCCCGACTGACACCGCCGTCCGCCAGGTGGGCCGGGCTCGCCGTTCCGACGCCCCCTCAGGCGGCTTGTCCGGTCTGTCCGTTCGCGAGGCGTACGTCTGAGCGACGGTCAGCTGCGACCCGTGCGCTACGGCGTCGACAACCGTCCGGGACCCTATGAGGGGTTTGTCCGGAAGCGAGTTGGTGGAGATCACCAAGAAGCAAGCGCGTACCGCCCGCGATACTTGTCGGTAACGACGTCTGGCCCGGGGCGGACGGCGGTCCTACGGTGCTTGCATGCCGAACCTGCCCGACGTCGTGCTCTGGTCGATACCGGCCTTCCTGCTGCTGACCGTGGTCGAGGTGGTGAGCTGCCGGCTCCACCCCGACGAGGACGCCGAGGGCTACGAGGCCAGGGACGCCGCGACGAGCCTCGGCATGGGACTCGGCAGCCTCTTCTTCGACTTCCTGTGGAAGATCCCGGTCGTCGCCCTCTACACGGCTTTGTACGAACTGACCCCGGCACGCGTCCCCCTGCTGTGGTGGACCGTCCCGCTGATGCTGCTCGCGCAGGACTTCCTCTACTACTGGTCCCACCGCGGCCACCACGTGGTCCGCATCCTGTGGGCCTGCCACGTCGTCCACCACTCCAGCCGGAAGTTCAACCTCACCACCGCCCTGCGCCAGCCCTGGACGTCCCTGACCTCCTGGCCGTTCTACGTCCCGCTGGTCCTGGCCGGTGTGCACCCGGCGGCGGTGGCGTTCTGCTCCTCCGTGAGCCTCGTCTACCAGTTCTGGATCCACACCGAGCGCATCGACCGCATGCCCCGCTGGTTCGAGTTCGTCCTCAACACGCCCTCGCACCACCGCGTCCACCACGCCTCGCAGGGCGGTTACCTCGACCGGAACTTCGGCGGCATCCTCATCGTGTGGGACCGGCTGTTCGGCACGTTCGTCGCGGAGACCGAGCGGCCCCGGTACGGACTGACGAAGAACATCGACACGTACAACCCGCTGAGGGTGGCCACGCACAAGTACGTGGCCATCGCCAAGGACCTGCGTAGGGCGAGCAGTTGGAGCGAGCGGGCGGGACGCGTCCTCAAGGGCCCGGGCTGGGCCCCGGCCCGGCCGACCGCCGCGCCCCCGGCCGCCGTTGCGGACCCCACGGCCACTCCGGCCCCGGTCGGCGGCGCTTCCGCCGCCGGTGCGGGGTCCGTCGGGAAGACGCCCCCGGCGTGAGCGGCCCGCGGGTGTTGCTCGTCGCCTTCGCACTGGTCGGTGGCGTCGACCTGGCCGCTCTCGCCGCCGGGTCCGACACCGGGCACGCCGTGGCCAAGCCCTTGCTGATGCCCCTGCTGGCCGGCTGGGCCGTGGCACACCGCGCGCCCCGGACGCTGGTGGCCGCCCTGCTGTTCGGCTGGGTCGGGGACGTGCTGCTGCTGTCCGGAGCCGAGCCGGCCTTCCTCGCCGGCATGGCCTCCTTCGCGGCCGGGCACGTCTGCTATCTCATGCTGTTCCAGGCGCACGGCAGCCGCTACGCCGTCCCTCACGCGCGTGCGGCGGCCCTGGCGATCGGCTACCTCACCGTCCTCGGCACGAGTGTCGCGCTGCTGTGGCCGGACCTGCCCGCCGGCCTGCGCCTGCCCGTCGCCGCGTACAGCCTGCTGCTCACGGCCATGGCGTACCGCTCCGCCCTCCGCCTCGGCCTGTTCGCCGGGGTGGGCGGCGCGCTGTTCCTGCTGTCCGACACGCTCATCGCGACCGACCTGGCCGGCTGGCCGCAGCCGCCCGCGCCGGGGCTGTGGGTGATGTCCACCTACCTCGCGGCGCAGTCGCTGCTGGCCTGCGGAACGGTGGCGGCCCTCAACGCCCGCAGGGCGCCCGCGGTGACGTACGGCGAGATGCGGGCCGTCTGACCGCGGTGCCGGCCCGGTGCACCCGCCGGCGGGCGGGGCGGGCCCGGCCGGGCCCGGGTGGGCCGTGTGCGGCCCACCCCGGCCCGTGGTCCTACCTGGTCACCGCGTCCAGCGCGTCGGCGACGCCCCAGCCGTAGAAGCCGTTGCGGTTCTTCGGGCCCTCGCACACCGCGTCGACCTTGCCGTCGGCGTCGATGTCGTACGGGTCCGTGCACGCCTTGGCGTCGGCCTCCGCGTACAGCAGGGCCTTCACCAGCGCCGGCGGGGCGTACGGGTGCGTCGACTTGATGAGGGCGGCGACGCCCGCGACGTGCGGGGACGCCATCGACGTACCGGCCATGTACCCCCACTTGCCACCCGGCAGCGTGCCCAGGATCAGGCCGCTCGTGGCCGGCGGCTCCGGCTTCTGGTAGGCCGTCGAGTCACCGCCGGGCGCGGCGATGTCGATGACGCCCCGGCCGTAGTTGGAGAAGGACGACTTCAGGCCCTTGGCGCCGGTCGAGGCGACCGTGACGACACCCGGCAGCTGGGTGGGGATGTCCAGGCACTCGGACGGGTCGACGACCCGGTCGCCCGGGGTGGTGTCGTTCGGGGACGACGGGTCGGTGATCTCGTCGGAGGCCAGGTCGTAGTTCTCGTTGCCGGCCGCCGCGACGTTGACCGCGCCCTTCTTCTCCGCGTACCGCGAGGCGCGCGTGACGGCCTCCACGAGCGCCTTCTGGTCCGGGTCGTTCTTGCAGTTGAAGTACCAGGGGTCGGTGTAATAGCTGTTGTTCGTCACGTCGACCCCGTGCTCGGCCGCCCACACGAAGCCGCAGACCACGGCCTCCGTGTAGAAGAAGCCGTCCGGGTTGGACACCTTGATGCCGGACACCTTCACGCCGGGCGCGACACCGGTCATGCCGACGCCGTTCTTGGCCGCGGCTATCTCACCGGCGACGTGCGTGCCGTGGGGGCTCTCGGCCGCGCCCGGCCGCCAGGCGCCGTCGGCCGTGTCCGGCTTGCCCGACACACAGTTGACCGACGCCTTGCGGTCGAAGTTGGGCGCGATGTCGGGGTGGGTGTCGTCCACACCGGTGTCGATCACGGCGACCGTGACCTTCTTGCTGCCCAGCGACTTCTCGTGCGCCTTGTCCGCCTTGATGGCGGGCAGGTCCCACTGCAGGCCCTCGAGCGGGTCCTGGCCGTCCGCCGCCTCGGCGCTCGCGACCTCGGCCGCGCTCAGCACCTTCGGCGAGCCCAGGTCGCCCGTCGTCGCCGAGGGCAGTGGCGCGGTGCGGGTGGCCCCGGCCGACTGCACGCCGCGCACACTGCGGATGGTCTTGGCGAAGTCCGGGTTCGAGGAGTGGACGACGATGACGCCTATCTGGTCGTACGACGTCACGATCGTGCCGCCGGCCTTGGCGACGGCCTTCTTCACGGAGGCCGACGTGCCGTGGCCCGGCTTGACGTTGACGACGTAGCTCAGCGGCGTCGCGTCGGCCGAGACGGCCGCGGGGGCGTCCTCGGCGGCCGTGGCGACGGTGTTCGGCAGGAAGGCGAGGGCCGTGGCCATGGCCATCCCGGCCGGGATGGCGACGGCGCGGCGGTAGCGCGCGTGCGGCGCGGTCATGGTGTCTCCAGTTCGTTCACGGTACGAGCTGATGGTGCGGATGGTTCCGACGTGCGCGTGGCGACGGGTCACTTGACCGCGCGCAGCGCGTTGACGATGCCGTGGCCGTAGAAGCCGTTGACGGCCGGGCCGCCCTTGCACACCGCGTCCTGGGTGCCGTTGCCGTCCTGGTCGTAGGACTCGGGGCAGGCGGTGCGGTCGGCCTGTGCCTTCAGCAGCGCCTGCAGCACGGCCGGCGGGGCCCACGGGTGCTTCGACTTCAGCAGCGCGGCGACCCCGGCGACGTGCGGCGAGGCCATCGAGGTGCCCTGCAGGAAGCCGTACGCGCCGTTCGGCAGCGTGGAAAGGATCCGACCGTCCTTCGAGGGCGTGTCCGGGATCTGGTAGCGGCGGTCGCCGCCCGGCGCGGCGACGTCCACGACGCCCTTGCCGTACGTCGAGTAGTACGACTTGAGGTTGTCGACGCCCGTCGCGCTGACGGTGACGACGCCCGGCAGCTGGGTCGGGATGTCGAAGCACTCGTGCGGGTCGATGGTCCGCTCGACGGGCGTGGTGTCGTTCGGGCTGGTCGTGTCGACGATCGCGTCGGCGTCCAGGTCGTGGTTGGAGTTGCCCGCGGAGGCGACGTTCAGCGTGCCCTTCTTCTGGGCGTACAGCTGGGCCCGGTTGACCGCGTCGACGATGGCCCGCTGGTCCGGGTCCTGCTCGCAGTTGTACAGCCAAGGGTCGACGTAGTAGCTGTTGTTCGTGATCTCCACGCCGTGGTCGGCGGCGAACACGAACGCGCAGACGACGTTCTCCGGGTAGAAGAGCCCGCTGGCCCGGTCGGTCACGTTGATGCTGGACACCTTCACGCCGGGCGCGACGCCCGCGACGCCGACCCCGTTGCGGGCGGCGGCTATCTCACCGGCGACATGCGTGCCGTGGTAGTCCTCGGGCGTGTAGGGCCGCCAGGCGCCCTCGGTCGTGTCGGCCTTGCCGCCCGCGCAGTTGGCGGACTGGCCGGGGGAGAAGTTGGGCGCGATGTCCGGGTGGGTGTCGTCCACGCCGGTGTCGATCACGGCGACGGTCACCTTGCGGCTGCCCGGGTTGATCTTCGCGGCCTTGTCGGCGCCCATCGCCCGCAGGTCCCACTGGTCCGCCTCGAGGGGCTCGCTCTCGGGCGTCTTGGCCGAAGCGGCCCGGGTGCGCTCCGCCTGAGCGGCGCTCAGGTACTCGACCGCGCCCTCGTCCGTCGTCCCCGCGGCCTTCAGGGGGGCGGTGCGGGTGGCGCCGGCCGACTGCACGCCGCGGACCGTGCGCATGGTCGCGGCGAAATCGGCGTTCGAGGAGTGGACGACGATCACGCCGATCCGCTCGTACGCCGCCACGACCGAGCCACCGGCCTTGCCGATCGCCTTCGTCACCGAGGCGATCGTGTGCCGGTCCACCTTGGTGTTGACGACGTACGCCTGGGTCGGCGCGTCCGCCGTACGGGTGGCTCGCTCCGCCTGCGGGGCCGCGGACGCGGCGGCGGGCAGGAAGCCCAGCGAGGCCGTCAGCGACAGCACGACCGGCACGGCGAGAGCGAGCCGGCGTCTGGAACGCAAGTGAGACATGGGGTCTCCACATCCTCCGGAAACGAAACCGGCCCGAGGCACAGGTGGTGCTCGGGCAGGTACATGACGGGGTGGTGCAGGGTGAAGCTATCCCGGCCTCTCGCTGGCCAGCAACGTTTTGTCGGAAGGTTCTCGGAAGGTTCTCGGAAAGAACGCCGCCGGGTTGAACCGGTTCTCCCGTGCCGCCGTGACGTTGAACAAGGAGCGCGAGGTCCCTCGGTGTCCTCGCCTTCGCCCCCGTTCCCAACGCTTCCGTCCTTGCGAGGAGACTCCGTGGCCACCGACGCACCGCCCCCCTCGAAAGAGCAACACAAGCTCCCCTCACCCGAGGAGTTCGCCGAGGTGCACGAGAGCGCGGAGTTCGGTGAACTGCGCCGCTCCTACCGCTCCTTCGCCTTCCCGCTGACCATCGCCTTCATCGCCTGGTACCTGCTGTACGTCCTGCTGTCGAACTACGCGGGCGGCTTCATGGGCACCGAGCTGTTCGGCAACATCAACGTCGCCTTCGTCCTCGGCGTCGCCCAGTTCGTCACCACGTTCCTCATCGCCTGGTGGTACTCGCGGCACGCCGCCGCGAAGCTCGACCCCAAGGCCGAGGCCATCAAGACCCGGATGGAGGGCGGCGCATGAGCCCCGCACAGCACACCTTCCTCGCCCAGCAGCACGTCCTGGCGGCGAACGAGGCCAGCGAGCACCGCCCGCTGATCATCACCCTGTTCGCGCTGTTCGTCCTCGCCACCCTCGGCATCACCATCTGGGCCGGCCGCCAGACCAAGGACGCGGCCGACTTCTACGCCGGCGGCCGCCAGTTCAGCGCCTTCCAGAACGGCCTCGCCGTCTCCGGCGACTACATGTCCGCCGCCTCGTTCCTCGGCATCGCGGGCGCCATCGCCATCTTCGGCTACGACGGCTTCCTGTACTCCATCGGCTTCCTGGTCGCCTGGCTCGTCGCCCTGCTCCTGGTCGCCGAGCCGCTCCGGAACTCCGGCCGCTACACCATGGGCGACGTGCTGGCGTACCGCATGCGTCAGCGCCCCGTCCGCACCGCCGCCGGCACCTCCACGATCGTCGTGTCGATCTTCTACCTGCTGGCCCAGATGGCCGGCGCCGGCGTCCTCGTCTCGCTGCTGCTCGGCATCACCTCCGACGCCGGCAAGATCCTCATCGTCGCCCTGGTCGGCGTCCTGATGATCGTCTACGTCTCCATCGGCGGCATGAAGGGCACGACCTGGGTGCAGATGGTCAAGGCCGTGCTGCTCATCGGCGGCACGATCCTCATCACCTTCCTGGTGCTGCTGAAGTTCGACTTCAACATCTCCGACCTGCTCGGCAAGGCCGCCGAGAACAGCGGCAAGGGCGCCGCCTTCCTGGAGCCCGGCCTCCAGTACGGCGCGACCGGCACCTCCAAGCTGGACTTCATCTCCCTGGGCATCGCCCTGGTGCTCGGCACCGCCGGCCTGCCGCACATTCTGATCCGCTTCTACACGGTGCCCAACGCCAAGGCCGCCCGGAAGTCCGTCAACTGGGCCATCGGCATCATCGGCGCCTTCTACCTGATGACCATCGCCCTCGGGTTCGGCGCCGCCGCGCTGATCTCCCAGGACGAGATCATCGCCTCCAACCCCTCCGGCAACACGGCCGCGCCCCTGCTCGCCCTGCACCTGGGCGGGGTCGACTCGGCCTGGGGCGCGATCCTGCTCGCCACCATCTCGGCGGTCGCCTTCGCGACGATCCTCGCCGTCGTCGCCGGTCTCACCCTCGCCTCGTCGTCGTCCTTCGCGCACGACATCTACGCCAACGTCATCCGCAAGGGGAAGGCGTCCGGCGCCGAGGAGGTCCGCGCGGCCCGCTGGGCGACCCTGTTCATCGGCATCGTCTCCATCGGCCTGGGCGCCCTGGCCCGCGACCTGAACGTGGCCGGCCTGGTCGCCCTCGCCTTCGCCGTCGCGGCCTCCGCGAACCTGCCGACGATCCTCTACAGCCTGTTCTGGAAGCGCTTCACCACCCAGGGCGCCCTGTGGTCGATCTACGGCGGCCTGATCGTCGCCGTCGGCCTGGTGCTGTTCTCGCCCGTCGTCTCCGGCGACCCCAAGGCCATGTTCCCCGAGGTCGACTTCGCCTGGTTCCCGCTGAAGAACCCGGGCATCATCTCCATCCCGTTCGGCTTCCTCATGGGCTGGCTCGGCACGGTCCTGTCCAAGGAGGAGCCCGACGCCAAGAAGTACGCGGAGCTGGAGGTCAGGTCCCTGACCGGCACCGGCGCCCACTGAGCACGACCCCTTCCGCGCGGCCGCCTCGTAGGAACCTCCAGGTCCCTGCGGCGCGGCCGCGCCGTGCGTCGTGGGATCGCGGCCTGTGGTGATGCCGGTGGTCTCACGTAGGCTCACAGGTGAGGGATGAACCGTGCTCCGGGCACGTTCCGCGTCGAGGGAGGGGGCCCACGTGCTCATCGACACCTACGGCCGGGTGGCCACCGACCTGAGGGTCTCGCTGACCGACCGCTGCAACCTGCGCTGCACGTACTGCATGCCCGAGGAGGGCCTGCACTGGCTGGCCAAGCCGGACCTGCTCACCGACGACGAGATCGTCCGGCTGATCGGCATCGCGGTCACGTCCCTCGGGATCGAGGAGGTCCGCTTCACCGGCGGCGAACCCCTGCTGCGCCCCGGGCTCGTCGGCATCGTCGAGCGCGTCGCCGCCCTCGAGCCCCGCCCGCAGATGTCGCTGACCACCAACGGCATCGGCCTCAAACGCACGGCGGCGGCCCTGAAGGCGGCGGGCCTGGACCGGGTGAACGTCTCGCTCGACACCCTCCGCCCGGACGTCTTCAAGACCCTCACCCGCCGCGACCGCCACAAGGACGTCCTGGAGGGACTGCACGCCGCCCGCGACGCGCACCTCACCCCCGTCAAGGTCAACTCGGTCCTGATGCCCGGCCTGAACGACGACGAGGCGCCCGAGCTCCTCGCCTGGGCCGTGGAGCACGACTACGAGCTGCGTTTCATCGAGCAGATGCCGCTGGACGCGCAGCACGGCTGGAAGCGCGAGGGCATGATCACCGCCGGCGACATCCTGGCCTCCCTGCGCACGCGGTTCGAGCTGACGCCCGAGGGGCAGGACAAGCGCGGCTCGGCCCCGGCGGAGCGCTGGCTGGTCGACGGCGGTCCGCACGTGGTCGGCGTGATCGCCTCCGTCACCCGGCCCTTCTGCGCGGCCTGCGACCGCACCCGCCTCACCGCCGACGGCCAGGTCCGCACCTGCCTGTTCGCCCAGGAGGAGACCGATCTGCGCGCCGCCCTGCGCTCCGGCGCCCCGGACGAGGAGATCGCCCGCCTGTGGCGCCTGGCGATGTGGGGCAAGAAGGCGGGAGCCGGCCTGGACGACCCGTCGTTCGTGCAGCCGGACCGTCCCATGTCGGCGATCGGCGGCTAGGAACCCGGGTTCTCCCGGGACTCCCACTCCACGAGCGGGACGACGTCCTTCAGGAAGCCCCGCACGCCGAGGAACTGCGACAGGTGCTCGCGGTGCTCGTCGCAGGCCAGCCAGGTCTTGCGCCGCTCCGGGGTGTGGACCTTGGGGTTGTTCCACGCCAGCACCCACACCGCGTCGGCACGGCAGCCCTTCGCGGAACAGATGGGCGTCTCGTCACTCACTGCTTCGTCTCACCACGGCACTCGACAGGAACTGAACTGCACGGCACAAAGGCGACGCCGAGCAGCCACGGGGGGAGCTGCCCGGCGTCGGTCCGTCGCTCCGACGGGGGATGCGGAGCGCGTACGGAGTATGTCACGGGTAACCCCGGCCCCGGCACCGGAACAACGCGATTGATCTGAGCTTTTCTTGAGCTTGGCCGGAAGGTGACTTCCGTTTGCGGCCGCCGTACGGCAGCGCTCACCGCTCGTGCGATTCCGCCCCCGCCCCGGGAGCCGTCGCCGACGCCGCGCCGTCCGCGGCGGAGTCCGTCCGCCCGTCCTGTGACGGCGACGGCTCGATCATCGGCCGCACCGGAGGCGCCACGAACGTCGACGGGAGAGACGGCGCGTTCTCGCGCCCCGCGTTCGCGACGACCACCGCGATGTACGGCAGGATCAGGCCGAGTACCAGCGCCACGATCGCCACATGCCGTTCGACGTTCCACAGGGTGGCCGCGAGGATCACGGACACCGTGCGGACCGACATCGAGATCACGTACCGGCGCTGCCGCCCGCGTACGTCCTCCTGCAACCCCGTCCGGGCGCCGGTGATCCGGAACACCTGGACGTTCCCGCCGCCGTGCTGCTTCCGCATCGCAATCCACCATCCGCCCGTATCGGACCGTCCCCGCCGTGTGGCCGTCCCGGGTGTCCGGGACCCGGACCGG
Organism: Streptomyces sp. NPDC026246; assembly: GCF_055567995.1. NCBI lineage: Bacteria > Bacillati > Actinomycetota > Actinomycetes > Kitasatosporales > Streptomycetaceae > Streptomyces > Streptomyces sp. NPDC026246. The sequence continues at coordinate 69,287 of NZ_JBVHPJ010000020.1, forward strand.
GACAGATCCCACGGTACGCCGCGTGCGGAGCCGTCACGAGACCGGGTGCCCCCTCGTCCGCCGGGCCGCCTCCCGGCCGTGACGCGTACGGCCCGCGCCGGAGTGCGACGGGTTTCCCCCGGGCCGACACTGGCGGTACGAGCTCACGTCGAGCCGTACGAGGAGGAAGCAATGGGCTGGTTGTGGGCGATCATCGTCGGACTGGTGCTCGGTCTGCTCGCGAAGGCGATCATTCCGGGCAAGCAGCACCTTCCCCTGTGGCTCACCGTCATCCTGGGCATGATCGGCGGTATCGCCGGCAACGCCATCGCCCGGGCGGCCGGGGTCGCCGCCACTTCCGGCATCGACTGGTGGCGGCACGTGTTCCAGCTGGTGATGGCGGTCATCCTCGTCGGCCTCGGCGACCGCGCATGGGCAGCGGCCAGAGGAGACCGGCGCAGGGCCTGACCGGGCGTATGCCGACGCCGAGGGGCGGCCTCCCGACCGGAGACCGCCCCTCGCCGGTGTCTGCTCAGCCGGCCGTGACCTCGACCGCGGCCAGGTTCTTCTTGCCCCGGCGCAGCACCAGCCAGCGGCCGTGCAGCAGGTCCTCCCGGGCGGGGACGGCGTCCTCGGAGGCGACCTTGACGTTGTTCACGTAGGCGCCGCCCTCCTTGACCGTGCGGCGCGCGGCCGACTTGCTCGCCACCAGGCCGACCTCGGCGAACAGGTCGACGACCGGGGCGGGTTCGGCGACGCGGATGTGCGGCAGCTCCGACAGGGCCGCCGCGAGCGTGCGCTCGTCGAGCCCGGCCAGCTCGCCCTGCCCGAACAGCGCCCTGGACGCGGCGATCACCGCGGCCGTCTGGTCGGCGCCGTGCACCAGCGTCGTCAGCTCCTCGGCCAGGGCCCGCTGCGCGGCCCGCGCCTGCGGCCGCTCCTCGGTCTGCCGCTCCAGCTCCTCCAGCTCCTCGCGGGAGCGGAAGGACAGGATGCGCATGTACGTCGAGATGTCCCGGTCGTCCACGTTCAGCCAGAACTGGTAGAACGCGTACGGCGTCGTCATCTCCGGGTCGAGCCAGACGGCCCCGCCCTCGGTCTTGCCGAACTTGGTGCCGTCCGCCTTGGTCATCAGCGGCGTCGCCAGCGCGTGCACGGTCGAGCCCGGCTCCAGGCGGTGGATCAGGTCCAGGCCCGCCGTCAGGTTGCCCCACTGGTCGCTGCCGCCCTGCTGGAGGGTGCAGCCGTAACGGCGGTAGAGCTGGAGGAAGTCCATGCCCTGCAGGAGCTGGTAGCTGAACTCCGTGTAGCTGATGCCCTCGGAGGACTCCAGGCGGCGGGCCACGGAGTCCTTCGTCAGCATCTTGTTGACGCGGAAGTGCTTGCCGATGTCCCGCAGGAACTCGATCGCGGACAGGTTCTGCGTCCAGTCGAGGTTGTTGACCATGACGGCCGCGTTCTCGCCCTCGAAGTCCAGGAACGGCTCGATCTGGGCGCGCAGCCTGTCGACCCAGCCGCCGACGGTCTCCGGGTCGTTCAGCGTGCGCTCCGCGGTCGGGCGGGGGTCGCCGATCAGGCCCGTGGCGCCGCCGACCAGCGCCAGCGGCCGGTGCCCGGCCTGCTGGAGCCGGCGCACGGTGAGCACCTGCACCAGGTGCCCCACGTGCAGCGACGGCGCCGTCGGGTCGAAACCGCAATAGAACGTGACGGGACCGTCCGCGAGAGCCTTGCGCAAAGCGTCCTCGTCGGTGGACAGGGCGAACAGCCCGCGCCACTTCAGCTCGTCGACGATGTCCGTCACGGTTCTCGTGTCTCCTTGAGCGATCTTCGGGCGGTCGGGTGACAGCCGCCTACGAGGTTATACGCCCTGGCTGACCGAGCTCATGTTGAAATCGGGGACGCGCAGCGCGGGCATCGCCGCCCTGGTGAACCAGTCGCTCCACTCCCGGGGCAGCGTCTTCTCGGTCCGGCCCGCCTCCGTGGCCCGGCCGAGCACGCCGACCGGGGACTCGTTGAACCGGAAGTTGTTCACCTCGCCGGTCACCTCCCCGTTCTCCACGAGGTACACACCGTCCCGGGTCAGGCCCGTGAGCAGCAGGCTCGCCGGATCGACCTCGCGGATGTACCACAGGCAGGTCAGCAGCAGCCCGCGCCCGGTGTTCGCGACCATCTCCTCCAGGGAGCGGTCCTCGCCGCCGTCCAGGACGATGTTGTCGATGCCCGGAGCCACCGGCAGTCCCGTCAGACCGGCGCTGTGCCGGGTGGTGGTCAGGTGCCGCAGCTCACCCTCGCGCATCCACTCGGTGGCCGTGAGCGGCAGCCCGTTGTCGAACACCGACTGGTCCCCGCCGGAGGAGTGCGCGATGACGAACGGCGCCGACTCCAGGCCCGGCTCGTCCGGGTCGCTGCGCAGGGTCAGCGGAAGGCCGGTCAGCCGCTCGCCGACCCGGGTGCCGCCGCCCGGCGTGGAGAACACGGTCCGGCCCTCCGCCGCGTCCCGGCCCGAGGCCGACCACATCTGGTAGATGAGCAGGTCCGCCACGGCCGTCGGCGGCAGCAGCGTCTCGTAACGCCCGGCGGGCAGCTCCACGCGCCGCTCGGCCCAGCCGAGCCGCACCGCCAGCTCCGCGTCCAGCGCCGCCGGGTCGACGTCCTTGAAGTCCCGCGTGGAACGCCCGGCCCACGCCGAGCGGGTCCGGTCGGGCGACTTGGCGTTCACCTCCAGCGTCCCGTTCGGCTGGTCGTGCCGCAGCCGCAGTCCCGTGGACGTGCCGACGTACGTCGAGACCAGCTCGTGGTTGGCGAAGCCGTACAGCTCGCGGCCGCCCGCACGCGCGCGTGCGAAGGCCTCGCCGAGCGCCGGCGCGAAGTCGGCGAACACGGCGGAGGAGGTCTCCGCGGGCGCCTCGGTGAACTCCGGCGCCGGGGCGACGCCGCTGACCAGCGGCTGCGCGTCCTCGGCGGGCCCGGCACCGCGTGCGGCGGCCTCCGCGGCCCGCACCAAGGGTTCCAGGTCCTCGGCGGTCACGGCGGACCGCGACACGACCCCCGAGGCCGTGCCGTCCTTGCCGTCGACCGTGGCGATGACCGTGAGCGTGCGTCCGCGCGTCACCCCGTTCGTGGTCAGCGCGTTGCCCGCCCAGCGCAGGTTGGCCGTGGACTGCTCGTCGGCGATGACCACGCAGCCGTCGGCCCGGGACAGGTCCAGAGCCCGCTCGACTACCTCGTGGGGCTTGGTGGTGCGCGCGCTCATCGACCGGCCTCCTGGGTCGTGTTGAGGATGTTGACGCCCTTGAACAGGGCCGACGGGCAGCCGTGCGACACGGCCGCGACCTGGCCCGGCTGCGCCTTGCCGCAGTTGAACGCACCGCCCAGCACATAGGTCTGCGGTCCGCCGACCGCGGCCATCGAGCCCCAGAAGTCGGTGGTCGTCGCCTGGTAGGCCACGTCGCGCAGCTGCCCGGCGAGGCGGCCGTTCTCGATGCGGTAGAAGCGCTGCCCGGTGAACTGGAAGTTGTAGCGCTGCATGTCGATGGACCAGGACCGGTCGCCGACCACGTAGATGCCGCGCTCCACGCCCCCGATCAGGTCCTCGGTCGACATCCCGGCCGGGTCCGGCCGCAGGGAGACGTTCGCCATGCGCTGCACCGGCACATGGCCGGGGGAGTCGGCGTAGGCGCAGCCGTTGGACCGCTCGAAGCCCGTCAGCCGCGCGATGCGCCGGTCCAGCTGGTAGCCGACGAGGGTGCCGTCCTTCACCAGGTCCCAGGACTGCGCCTCGACGCCCTCGTCGTCGTAGCCGACGGTGGCCAGGCCGTGCTCGGCGGTGCGGTCGCCGGTGACGTTCATCAGCTCGGAGCCGTAGCGCAACGTGCCCAGCTGGTCGAACGTCGCGAAGGAGGTGCCGGCGTAGGCGGCCTCGTAACCGAGCGCCCGGTCCAGCTCGGTGGCGTGACCGATGGACTCGTGGATGGTCAGCCACAGGTTGGACGGGTCGACGACCAGGTCGTACAGGCCCGGTTCCACGCTCGGCGCGCGCATCTTCTCGGCGAGCAGCTCCGGGATCCGCTCCAGTTCGCCCTCCCAGTCCCAGCCGGTGCCCCGCAGGTACTCCCAGCCGCGTCCCACGGGCGGGGCGAGCGTGCGCATCGAGTCGAACTCGCCGCTGGACTCGTCCACGGACACGGCGTTGAACACCGGGTGCAGCCGCACGCGCTGCTGGGTGGTCACCGTCCCGGCCGTGTCGGCGTAGAACTTGTTCTCGTGCACGGTGAGCAGCGAGGAGTCCACGTGGTCGACCCCGCGGCCCGCCAGCAGGCGCGCGCTCCACTCCGCGAGCAGAGCGGCCTTCTCGTCGTCCGGCACCGAGAACGGGTCGATCTCGTACGACGAGACCCACGTCTTCTCGGCGTGCACCGGCTCGTCGGCGAGCTCCACGCGCTCCTCGGAACCGGCCGCCTCGATCACCTGCGCGGACAGCTTGGCCATCGCCACCGCCTGGGAGGCGACCTTCGCGGCGGCGTCCATGGTCAGGTCCACGCCGGAGGCGAAGCCCCAGGTGCCGCCGTGCACCACCCGCACCGCGTACCCGAGGTCGGTGGTGTCGGACGAACCGGCGGGCTTGGCGTCCCGGAAGCGCCAGGAGGCGCCCCGCACCCGCTCCAGGCGGAAGTCCGCGTGCTCGGCGCCCAGCGCACGCGCGCGTGCGAGGGCCGCGTCGGCGAGGGCGCGTAGGGGGAGGGCCGTGAAGGCCTCGTCGATGGTATGAGGCACCGCCGTCTCTTTCTGTCGAGGTGACCGTGGTCGCCGTGCTCGGTGACAGCTCCGATCATGTCCCCCCGCCCCGCTCCCGGGCCACGGCTTTGCGAGTGCGGACCCGCGCGATCTGTAGGGACCCGACAGTGCGGCCCCTACGCCACTGTCGGTGCCCGATTGTCCGCGCGCGTGCCCGGACCGATAGGTTTTCGAGGAAGCCGCCTGTCATCGCCGCCTGTCGCGCAGTGGTCCGGCGGTGGTATTTCGGTCCGCTATGGAAAGGGTGATCCGTTGAGCCGCTCGGTTCTCGTCACCGGAGGCAACCGGGGCATCGGCCTCGCCATCGCCCGCGCGTTCGCCGACGCCGGCGACAAGGTCGCCATCACGTACCGCTCGGGCGAGCCGCCGGCGGCCCTGACGGACTTGGGCTGCCTCGCCGTCCGGTGCGACATCACCGACGCCGAGCAGGTGGAGCAGGCCTACAAGGAGATCGAGGAGGCCCACGGGCCCGTCGAGGTCCTCGTCGCCAACGCCGGTGTCACCAAGGACCAGCTCCTGATGCGGATGTCCGAGGAGGACTTCACGTCCGTCCTCGACACCAACCTCACCGGCACCTTCCGCGTCGTCAAGCGCGCCAACCGCGGCATGCTGCGCGCCAAGAAGGGCCGCGTCGTCCTGATCTCCTCGGTCGTCGGGCTGCTCGGCTCCGCGGGGCAGGCCAACTACGCCGCCTCCAAGGCCGGCCTCGTCGGCTTCGCGCGCTCCCTCGCCCGTGAGCTGGGCTCGCGCAACATCACCTTCAACGTCGTCGCGCCGGGCTTCGTCGACACCGACATGACCAAGGTGCTCACCGACGAGCAGCGGTCGGCCATCGTGTCGCAGGTGCCGCTCGGCCGGTACGCGCAGCCGGAGGAGATCGCCGCAGCGGTGCGGTTCCTCGCCTCCGACGACGCCTCGTACATCACTGGAGCCGTCATCCCCGTTGACGGCGGACTGGGAATGGGTCACTGATCACCATGAGCGGAATTCTCGAGGGCAAGCGCGTCCTGATCACCGGCGTGCTGACGGAGGCCTCGATCGCCTTCCACACCGCCAAGCTGGCCCAGGAGCAGGGCGCCGAGGTCATCCTCACGGCGTTCCCGCGGCCCACGCTCACCGAGCGCATCGCCAAGAAGCTCCCGAAGCCCGTCAAGGTCATCGAGCTGGACGTCACCAACGACGAGCACCTGGGCCGCCTGGCCGACGTCGTCGGCGAGGAGCTCGGCGGGCTCGACGGTGTCGTGCACTCCATCGGCTTCGCCCCGCAGGACGCCCTGGGCGGCAACTTCCTGAACACGCCGTTCGAGTCCGTCGCCACCGCCATGCACGTCTCGGCGTACTCCCTGAAGTCGCTGACCATGGCCTGCCTGCCGCTGATGCAGAACGGCGGCTCCGTCGTCGGCCTGACCTTCGACGCGCAGTTCGCCTGGCCGCAGTACGACTGGATGGGCCCGGCCAAGGCCGCCCTGGAGGCCACCAGCCGCTACATGGCCCGCGACCTGGGCAAGCAGAACATCCGCTGCAACCTGGTCTCGGCGGGCCCGCTCGGCTCCATGGCCGCCAAGTCCATCCCGGGCTTCAGCGAGCTGGCGTCCGTGTGGGACTCGCGCTCCCCGCTGGAGTGGGACCTGAAGGACCCCGAGCCGGCCGGCCGCGGTGTCGTCGCCCTGCTGAGCGACTGGTTCCCGAAGACCACGGGCGAGATCGTCCACGTGGACGGCGGACTGCACGCCATCGGCGCCTGATCCTCCGCGCGTCCCGAACGCCCCGTTCCCCGCCATGCGCGGGGGGCGGGGCGTCGCCCGTTCGGCCCAGCAGACCGGGCGGGACGGTGCCCGACCGGCCACTGTGGGAGGTGCGTCCAGCACGCCCTTCCCTCCCCAGCACGGCCGAGGAGGTCCCCTTGTGCGCTTGTCCCGCCGAACGGCCTCCCTGTCCCTCGCCGTCGCTCTCGTGGTGACCCTGGCGTACGAAGCGGTGCCCCGGACGCACGACGGCGCGCCCCCCGCGCGCGCGGCGCAGGTCCGGCCCGAGGCTGGCCCCTTCGGCGCCGCGTGCCGGGTTCGCGTCACGGGCTCCGAGGTGACCGCGTACTGCCACAACCCCTATCCGGAGACGGACCGGGTGAGCCTGCACGTCGAGTGCGCCCGCTGGTGGGACATCGACACCGACAGCGCCCCGGTGGCCGCCGGGCCGGCACAGACGGTGCGGCTGAAGGGACGCTGCTGGAAAGAGGTCGGCGGCGCGTGGGTCAGTCACCGGCGGGGGAGCTGACCCCGCCGAGCCGGCACAGGAACGGGTAGCGGGCCGCCTCGGCGGCGGCGCTGTCCGCGTCGCCCGCGCGGATCGCGTCGAGCATCCGCGCGTGCTCCATGTACGTCTCCGGCGTCAGCCGCCCGCCGACGTCCTCGCGCAGCCAGTCCCGCAGCACCTCGCCGAGGTCCGCGTACATCGCGGTCATCACGTCGTTGTGGGAGGCGGACACCACGGCCAGGTGGAAGGTCGCGTCCGCCGTCACGAACGCCTCGGCGTCACCCGACTCCCACGCCTCCTCGCGCCGCAGCAGCAGTGCGTCGAGCTGCTTGAGGTCCTTCTCCGTGCGCCGCCCGGCGGCCAGCCGGGCGGCGGCGGACTCCAGCGTGGAGCGCAGCTCGGCGATGTGCCGCGGGTCGGCCTCGGCGAACCGCCGCTGCATCACGCCGGCCAGCTCGCTCGTCGCCACCACGTACGTGCCGGAGCCCTGGCGGATGTCCAGCAGGCCGTTGTGCGACAGCGCGCGCACCGCCTCACGGACGGTGTTGCGGGCGACCCCCAGCTGCTCGACCAGTTCCGGCTCGGTCGGGATGCGGGAGCCCACCGGCCACTCGCCCGAGGTGATCTGGGCCCGCAGCGCGGCGATGACCTGCTCGGACAGCGCCGAACGGCGGGGATGACTCAGAGGCATGACTCACCTTCCCACGGCCGGGGCGCCGCAGGGTGGGGGGAGACTGGACAGTCAATCATCCCATGATTCTATGATGGGCGTCATGGCTAGCGAGGAAACCCGGACGATGACGCCCCCGACCGCGAGCGGCTCCGCCCCGGCGGGCACACCGGCCCCGCCCGGCGCCCACGCCGCGCAGGACGCCCGGGAGCGGGACGCCCGGGAGCGGGGCGGCGCCTCCCCGCGCGCGTGGACGATGCGCGTCCTGGTCCTCGGCATCGTGCTGTCCGCGCTGAACCTCCGGCCCGCCATCACCAGCCTCGGAGCCCTCCTGGAGGAGGTCCGCGACGGCCTCGGCATGAGCGGCAGCGTGGCCGGGCTGCTGACCTCCGTGCCGCCGCTGTGCTTCGCCGTCTTCGGCGTCATGGCCCCGCGGCTCGCCCGCCGCTTCGGAGCGGGAGCCGTGGTCTGCGCCGGCATGGTGGCCATCGCCACCGGCCTGCTGGTCCGGCCGTACGCGGGCGGCACGGCCGGCTTCCTCGCCGCCAGCGCCCTCGCCCTCATGGGCATCGCCGTCAGCAACGTCCTGATGCCGGTCATCGTCAAGCACTGGTTCCCCGACCGCGTCGGGTCCATGACCGGCCTCTACTCGATGGCGCTCGCCCTGGGCACCGCCCTCGCCGCCGCCGTGACCGTCCCCCTGACCGACGCGCTCGGCGGCAGCTGGCAGTCCGGTCTGGCCCTGTGGGCGTCGCTCGCCGTGGCGGCCGTGCTGCCGTGGCTGCCGTTCGTCCGGGGGCGCGTGACGCCGCCCGGCGCGCAGGACGGGGTGGCCCAGGGGAGCGGGTCGGCCCGGAGGGGCGGGCCCGCCCGTGGCGGCCGGGCCGCCGCGCACGAGCCCGGCGCCGCCGGGACGGGCCCCGCGCCCGAGGCCCCCCGGCTGCGGATCACCCGCAGCCGTACCGCCTGGGCCCTCGCCGTCTTCTTCGGCCTCCAGGCCACCGCCGCCTACATCACCATGGGCTGGATGGCGCAGATCTTCCGGGACGCCGGCGTTCCCGCGGGCACCGCGGGACTCCTCCTGGCGGTCACCATGGTGATGGGCGTCCCGCTGGCCTTCGTCATCCCCCGGCTGGCCACCCGGCTGCCCCACCAGGGCCCCATCGTGATCGCCCTCGGCATCTGCGGCCTCGCCGGATACGCCGGCCTCTACCTCGCGCCCGCCGCCGGTGCCTGGGCCTGGGCGCTGCTGCTCGGCATCGCCAACTGCGCCTTCCCGCTCGCCCTCACCATGGTCGGCATGCGCGCCCGCACCGGCCAGGGCGTCGCCCAGCTGTCGGCCTTCGCCCAGAGCACCGGGTACCTCATCTCCATCCCCGGGCCGCTCCTGGTGGGCGTCCTCTACCAGCACAGCGGCGGCTGGGGGCTGCCCATCGCCCTGATGAGCGCCCTGATGATCCCGCAGATGGCGGTCGGCGTCCTGGCGGGCCGCAATCGCACCGTGGAGGACGAGGCCGCCGCCTGACACGCCGGCTCGGGAGGCCCCGGGGCGTCCGGGGTCCTGCGCGGGTGCGAGACTTGCCCCATGCCAGTGCTCGACCCGAACCCCCAACACGGTCAGAAGAAGATGCTGCTCGTCTTCGGCGCCTTCTTCGCGATCTTCATCGTCATCGCCGTGATCGCGACCATCGCCTCGCCCTGACCGGCCCCGCCCGGCCCGTGGTGGGGCCAGCCCCCCTGTCCCCTAGGGGGTAAGGGTCAGGGTCAAGTGGGTGGATCACCGGATGGGCCGGCCGCCGCCCGTTCCGTAGCTTCGAGAGGTGACCCGGCGACGGTCACCGACCACTCGGAGAGCGGAGGCACCCATGTCGGCCCCCACACACACCCCGCCCCACCCGGCGTCCCGGGCCGCCGCCGACAGCCGCCTGCCCTGGTGGGCCCTCGCCCTGCCCGTGCTGGCCTTCACCGCCCTGCTCGCCCTCATCCTGAACCCGTCCGACGCCCACGCGGCGGCCGGCGACCCCGCGATGAGCCAGCTCTTCGAGCGCGTGGAGCGGCTGATGTCCCGCTGAGCACGGCCGAAGCCCGTGGTCAACTCCCTGCGCCCCGTGGCGTGTTTCGTGCGAAGCTGGATCTCATGAGCGTCGCAGAACCCCGCAGGATTGTCCTCTTCCGCCATGCGAAAGCCGACTGGCCGCAAGTGACGGATCACGAGCGTCCACTCGCCGACCGGGGCCGTATGGACGCGGCGGAGGCCGGGCGCAGGCTCGTCGACACCGGCCTCTCCTTCGACCTGGCCCTGTGCTCCACCGCGGTCCGGACCCGGGAGACCTGGAAGCTCGCCGTCCAGGAGTTCCCGCAGCGGCCGAAGACCGTCTACGAGGAGCGGATCTACGAGGCCTCGCCGGGTGAGCTGATCGCCGTGCTCAACGAGACGCCCGACGACATCCGCACCCTCCTCATGGTCGGCCACAACCCCGGCATCCAGGGCCTGGCCGAAGTGCTGGCGGGCACGGCCGAGGGGGACGCCCGTGAGCGGATGACCCGCCGCGGCTTCCCGGCCGCTGCCTTCGCCGTCCTGTCGTTCGGCGGACCCTGGAAGAGCCTGGAGCCGGGCGTCGGCACGCTGGGCGACTACTGGGCGCCGGCGGAGTGACGCCCACGCGCGCGTGAGCGCTTCCGCTCGGGTGGGCGGGGGTACGGGCGGGGGACCTGACCCGAGGGAGGGACCCTGACCCGGGGGAGAGACCCTGCCCCGACGGACCGCCGTGCGACCGGCTGGGCGCGCGACGCGTATGCGCGTATGCCCGTACGCGCAACGCCAGGGGCCCAGCACCGGTGTGGTGCCGGGCCCCTGGCCGTCCGGGGTCAGACCGTTTCGTGGGTGTCCGCTGCCTCGACCTCTTCCCGGGTGATGCCGAGCAGGTACAGGACGGTGTCGAGGAACGGGACGTTCACCGCGGCGTGCGCGGCCTCGCGCACCACCGGCTTGGCGTTGAAGGCGACGCCGAGCCCGGCCGCGTTCAGCATGTCGAGGTCGTTCGCGCCGTCACCGATCGCCACCGTCTGCGACAGCGGCACACCCGCCTCCGCGGCGAACCGGCGCAGCAGCCGCGCCTTGCCCGCGCGGTCGACGATCTCGCCCGTCACCCTGCCGGTGAGCTTCCCGTCGACGATCTCCAGGGTGTTGGCCTGGGCGAAGTCCAGCCCGAGCCGCTCCTTCAGATCGTCCGTGACCTGCGTGAAGCCTCCCGAGACCACACCGACCTGGTAGCCCAGGCGCTTCAGCGTGCGGATCAGGGTGCGGGCGCCCGGCGTCAGCCGCACCTCGCTGCGCACCTTGTCGACCACGGAGGCGTCCAGTCCCTCCAGCAGGGCCACGCGTGCGTGCAGGGACTGCTCGAAGTCCAGCTCCCCGCGCATCGCCGCGGCCGTCACCTCGGCGACCTTGTCCTCGCAGCCCGCGTGGGCGGCGAACAGCTCGATGACCTCGTCCTGGATGAGGGTGGAGTCGACGTCCATGACGACCAGCCGCTGGGCCCGGCGGTACAACCCGGCGCCGACGACCGCCACGTCGACGCCGAGCCGGGCGGCGTCGGTCACCAGGGCGGTGCGCAGCGGCTCGGTCTCCACGCCGGAGACGGCGAACTCGACCGCGGTCACGGGGTACTTGGCGAGGCGGAAGATGCGGTCGATGTTGGCGCCGGTCCGGGTGATCCGCGCGGTGATCGCCGCCGTCGCCTCGGCGGTGAGCGGGTGCCCGAGCACGGTGACCAGGGAGCGGCCGGAGCCGCGCGGCCGGTTGTCGCCGAGGCCGGAGATGATCTCCGCCTGCATCTTCATCGACTCGGCCCAGCTGTGCACGGTCGCCCGCAGGTCGCCCTCCAGGCCGGGGGGCGGCTCGGTCACGAGTGCGCACAGCACCATTCGGCCACGGGTGACGACCTGCTCGATGTCGACGACGTCGAGGGAGTAGGCGGCCAGGGTGTCGAAGAGCCCGGCGGTGATGCCCGGCCTGTCCTTGCCGAAGATCTTCACGAGGAGAGTGGGGACGTCGGCAGGGACGTCGGAAGACGAGGTCTGCGAAGCGCTCATGGTGGTTCCACCGTATCCGGCGGGCCGTGGCCCCCGCCCCTGTGGTCCGTCTGGCGGACAGCGAACAGTGGGTGTCGCTCCGGTGGCGCGAACGTTGCGGGCCTCGCCCCGGTGGGGTGGCGGGTGAGGGACGGCGGCGTGGCGGTGGTGCGGGGCGCCCTCACCTCCCGCCGCCGCGCGGGCCGCGCGGGGGCGGGGGAGGAGGCGGTGGGGGTGGTGGGCCGTCGTCGGGCCGGGTGGGTGATCCTTCGCCGTTGCGGGACCCGGGCGATCGGCGGGGGCCGCGGGGCGGCGGACCCATGGGCCGGACGACGGTGGGGGCGCCGTGGATGCCGTCGCCGTCCGGCGCGGAGGGGTCGCCGTGTGCGGCAGGGTCGTGATCGGCAGGGGTGCGGTCGTCCCCGAGGGGCGCGCTTGCCGGTGGGTGAGGTGGGAGGGGCGGTGCGTCCTCCGGTCGGGATGGCTGGCCGGGGGGTGGGTCCTGCCGTGGGGCTGGTTGCCCGGGGGCAGCGGACGTCGGCCGGCGTGGCTGCCCTGGACGGGCGTCCTCCGGCCGTCCCCAATCGCCGGGACGGGCGTCCTCCGGGTCGTGGAGCTCGCCGGGGACGCGGAGGTAGGGGTTGGTAGCCGGGTTCGGCGGACGGTACGGCGCACCGGGCGCGTAGGGCCCGGGTTCGCTGGGCCGGGGTGTGCCCGGTGTGCTGCGTGGCGGGGCGGGGGGCCCGCCCGGCCAGGGGGCCGCGTCCTGCCCCGGTCCGGCGGGTCCGCCCGAGACGCCCGGGCCGTCCGGCCAGGGTGTGCCCGGTGTGCCGGGAGGCGGGGCGGGGGATCCGCCGGGCCAGAGGGGCGCGCCCCGCTCCGGCCCGGCTGGCCCGCCCGGGCCGCCGTGCTGCCTCACCTGCGGTGTCTCCTCGTCCGGACCGGGCGCGCCCGGTGTGCCGCCCGGGCCCGTCCGCCGGGGCGCGGCGCTGCGCCCCGGCACCGTCGCGCCTCCGCTGTCCGCATGCCCTGACCCCCGCGCACCGCCACCCCGCCGTGACTGCCGTGTCCCCGCATCCCACGACTGCTGCGCCGCACCCCCGCCCGGCCCTTCCCCCCGGGCCGGTCCCGATGTCCAGCGGCCTGCCGACCCGCACACCCACGCGAGCCCGGCCCCGGTCGCTCCTGCCCCGGCTCCCCACAGCGCGCCCAGCAGTACGGCCGTGCCGAGGTGCCCGTGCAGAGTCAGACCGGCCCCGAAGGCGTCGAAACCGAGCACGGACAGGGAGGCCGTCACGGACACGTTCGTCAGCCGGACCAGCAGCGGCAACCCCAGGGCCGTCACGCCCCCCAGTCGCACCGCGCACCGGCCCACGAACCCGAGAGCCCCCGGGTTCCGCCGCGCGCCCGCACCGGAGACGTCCCTACCGGAGAACCCCACGTCAGTGGACCGGACGGCCACCGGCGTCCGTGTCCCCGTCAGGACCCCCGCCAGCAGCATCAGCAGCGCCGCCCCCACGCCCAGCAGCCATACCCGGCCGTCCAGTTCGGCCAGGCGCCCCAGCGTCACCGGGCGGTCCGGCCCCGAGCCGAGCAGGTCGTCCAGCGGGTGCGGGAGGAAGCGGGTCAGCTCGCCCGTCGCGCGGCCGTCCCAGGGCACGAACAGGCCCACCGGAACGCCCAGCCACACCCCGTTCGGCGCCCCGAGCAGCGCCGCTCCCGCGATGCGCCCGGGACGGTCGTCGCCGGCCGCCGCGTACGCCGCCGCGGCCAGACCCGCCGCAACGGCCACCAGCAGCGCGGTCACCAGCGCGGACACGGCCGGCCGCACCACCCGGTGCAGGCCCTCCCAGCCCGGCGGCAGCGGCGTACGGCGGGAGGCGAGCAGGGCGACGGCCAGGACTCCCACCACCCACAGAAGCCCGCCGAGCAGCGTCGGCGCGGTGTCGACCGTGAAGCCGACGGAGGCCCGCGCGTCGACCAGGGCGCCGAGCCGGTCCGGCAGCAGCCCTCCGACGTCGCCCAGCCCCGGGACGGAAAGGCCCGTGTCGCCGCCGGACAGGTCGGCCAGGCCCAGCGACCCTCCGTCGATCGTGACGACATCGTGTCCCGCCCAGGCAAGCCCGCCCAGCATCGCCACGAACAGCACGGCCACCGCGCCCGCCCGGGCGGCGAGTTCACCCACGGAGATCTCAACTCCCGCCGCACGCAAGGACCGTAGGAAGAACCACGACAGCAGCACCGCCCCGACCAGGCTCACCCCCAGTGGCGTGATCCGGAGGGCCGTGTCCGCCTCCGCGCCCGACAGACCGAACGCCGACACGTCACCGGACGGTGTGACCGATCCGCCCGCCGCCAGCGCCACCACCGCGGCGGTCATCGGTCCCAACGACCCCACCGCGTCCGCCTCCAGCAGCCGCAGGCCCAGCGCCGCCGTCCCCGCCATCCCGATCAACGCCCAGCTGACGGCGGCCAGGGCGGACACCAGCACGTCGCCCCACGGCACGCGCGCGTGGCCCCACTCCGTCCCCGCCCCTGCGGCAGCAGCCATGGCAGACCCCCCGATCCGCGCCGCGAGGGGAACACCGCGCATGTCCCCCTCGCGTCGAAATACCACTCTCCGGCCGGATTTCAACCCCGTCAACGGAATCGGCGCAGCGTCCGCACTTCGGTCTTCCCAAGGCCCGACTTTCGGTCAGGGGGCCGCTCCTGAAATAGTTCCCCCCGATGTTCGACATCCCTAGACTCCCCATGTCGGGGGATAACTCGGGGGACAACTCAGTGGGGCATGGAGTGCCGGAACTCGTACTGGAATCAAACGGACGTACCTGGACGCTCGATCCGTCCAGGGCATACACCCTCGGACGCGATCCGCAGGGGGACGTCGTCTTCGACGACGCCAGGGTCTCCTGGCGTCACGCCACGGTCAGCTTCAACGGCCGCAGTTGGGTCATCGAGGACCACGGCAGCACCAACGGCACGTTCGTGCAGGGGCAGCGCATCCACCAGGTGGAGCTGGGCCCCGGTTCGGCGGTCAACCTGGGCAACGCGACCGACGGCCCGCGCCTGAACCTCTCCGGCGCCGCGGCCTCCGTCGCCACGCCGCAGGCCCAGCCCCACCAGCAGCCGTACGCCGCCCAGGGCGCGGGCCCGGGCTGGGCGCAGCAGGCCCCCGCCCAGCAGCCGCCGCACCACCAGCAGGCCGCGCCGCACCAGCAGAACGCCCCGCAGGCCGGCTGGCAGCAGCCGCAGCAGGGCGCCGCGCACATCCCGCAGCAGCAGGGCGCCGGCGGTGTCGCGGGGGCGCCGCCGGTCCACGGCGACCGCAGCCCGACCACGTTCCACCAGTTCTCCCTCGGCCGCGTGATGCGCATCGGCCGTGCCCTGGAGAACGAGCTGGTCGTCTCGGACCTGCAGGTCTCCCGGCACCACGCCGAGTTCCACGCCACGCCCGACGGCCGCATGGAGATCCGCGACCTCGGCTCCCACAACGGCACGTACGTCAACGGTCTGCCGATCGCCAAGGGCGGCTCGCAGCTGCTCGGCCCGACCGACGTCGTCGGCGTCGGCCACTCGACGTTCCGGATCGTCGGCGACCGGCTCGAGGAGTTCGTCGACACCGGTGAGGTGTCCTTCTCCGCGCGCCACCTGACCGTCACGGTCGACGGCGGCAAGCAGATCCTCAAGGACGTCTCGTTCGGCGTCCCGGAGAAGTCGCTGATCGCGGTCATCGGCCCGTCCGGCTCCGGCAAGTCGACCCTGCTCAAGGCGCTCACGGGCTACCGCCCCGCCAACCAGGGCGAGGTGCTGTACGACAACCGCAACCTCTACAAGCAGTTCGCCGAGCTGCGCCAGCGCATCGGTCTGGTCCCGCAGGACGACATCCTGCATAAGGAGCTGACCGTCAAGAAGGCCCTCAAGTACGCGGCCAAGCTGCGCTTCCCCGCCGACACCACGGCGGCCGAGCGCGAGGCCCGCATCGACGAGGTGCTGCGCGAGCTCAAGCTCGACATCCACAAGGACAAGAAGGTCACGTCCCTGTCCGGCGGCCAGCGCAAGCGGGTCTCGGTCGCGCTGGAGCTGCTGACCAAGCCGTCGCTGATCTTCCTGGACGAGCCGACCTCCGGCCTCGACCCGGGCATGGACCGCGATGTCATGCAGCTGCTGCGCGGCCTCGCCGACGACGGCCGCACGGTCCTCGTGGTCACCCACTCGGTGGCCGAGCTGGCGATCTGCGACAAGCTGCTGGTGATGGCGCCGGGCGGCTCGGTCGCCTACTTCGGCCCGCCGGAGGAGGCGCTGAACTTCTTCGGCTACGACACCTGGGCCGACGTCTTCTCCGCCTTCGAGAACTACCGTGACTACGACTGGGCGGGCCGCTGGAAGGGCTCGCAGCACTACCAGATGTACGCCGCGGACATCGACGCCGTCGCGCCGCAGTCCGTACAGGTCCCGCAGATGCAGGCGATGAAGCCGCCGAAGCCGCAGGGCTGGATGTCGCAGTTCGTCACGCTGGTCCGGCGCTACGTGTCGGTGATCGTGTCCGACAAGGGCTTCCTGGCGCTGATGGTGATCCTGCCGGCCGTGCTCGGCGCCGTGAGCCTGCTCATCGACGCGGACAAGGGCCTGCTGCCCAATCCCGCCAACCCGCAGACCGGACGGATCATCCCGAACGGCACGGCGACCACGGTCCTGCTGATCCTCGCGGTGGGTGCCTGCTTCGCGGGCGCGGCGAACTCGGTCCGCGAGCTGATCAAGGAACGGGTCATCTACGAGCGGGAGCGCGCCACCGGCCTGTCCCGCTCGGCGTACCTGATGTCGAAGGTGTTCGTGCTCGGCATGATCACCGTGCTGCAGGGCCTGCTCGTCGGTGTCATCGGCTTCTCCAGCCGGGAGATCCCCGAGGAGGGCCTGATCTTCGGCAGTGCCACGCTGCTGGAGCTGTCGGTGCCGATCATGGCGCTGGGCTTCACGTCCATGATGTTCGGCCTGATCATCTCGTCGCTGGTGAAGACCGCCGAGAAGACCATGCCGCTGCTGGTGATGTTCGCGATCATCCAGGTCGTGTTCACGGGGTGCCTGTTCACGCTGCACGGCTCGGTCGGCGTCAACCAGTTCTCGTTCCTGATGCCGTCCCGTTGGGCGGTCGCCGCCTCCGGCGCCACGCTGGACTTCAACAAGATCAGCCCGCCCGAGACGGCCGGCGACACCGACCCGCTGTGGGAGCACACGGCCGGGGCCTGGGCCATGGACATGGGCGCGCTGCTGGTGCTCGGCGTGATCTGCGGCTTCTTCGTGGCCCGCTTCCTGCGCCGCCACGAACCCGAGGTCATGCGCAAGTAGTCACCGCTTCGCGGCGCCCGAAGGGCGGCACCCCGTCAGGAGGGTGCCGCCCTTCGGCGTACTGTCAGCGAAGCGATGAGGTCCCGCGCCGGCCTCAGTACGCGCTGTCGACGTTGTCCATCGAGCCGTACTTGTCGGCCGCGTAGTGGCAGGCGGCGGTGATGTTGGCTACCGGGTCGTAGATGTCCCAGGAGGTGCCGGGGACGTGCCAGTGCGAGAAGGTCGGCGGGATGACCTGCAGCAGGCCCTTCGACGGGATGCCGTTGATCGCGTTGATGTCCCAGTTGTTGATCGCCTTCGGGTTACCCGAGGACTCACGCATGATGTTGCGGTGGATGCCGTCGTACGACGCCGGGATGTCGTGCTTCTTCAGGATGTCGAGCGACTCGCGGATCCAGCCGTCGAGGTTGTTCGGGTAGCTCTTCTTGACCGGGGCGCGCTTGGCGTCGCGGCTCGCGGCCTCCTTGGCCTTGCGCGCGGCCTCGGCCTTCTTCTTGGCGGCCTCGGCGGCCGCCTTCTTCTTGGCCGCGGCGGCGGCCTCGGCCTTCTGCTTGGCCGCTATCTGCTCCGCCTTCAGGCTGGCACCGGCCATCTGGTCGGTGACGCTCGCCTTGACGTCCTTGATCTGCTCGGTGCTGTACGCCACGGCAGCCGGCTGAGCGGCCTCGGTCGTGGTCTTCGTCGAGGCACCGCTCGGCACCGCGGAGAACCCGATGGCGGCGGCACCCAGGGTGGCGACACCGGCCATGGCGATCTTGTGGTGACGGGTCAGGCTACGACTCTGAACACGGCTGAAGATGTTCTTGGGCATGCTGAGTGGACCTCTTCGAATAGCGCGGGAGTCGCTCGGCGTCCGGCGTTGGACTCGGTGTGTTTCCGACACGAACGCCGCGGGGGAAGAACCCACGGCGCTGAGCGACGTCTGCAATTCTTAGCGGCCGCAAAATGGCGTGGCAAAGGTGTGACGTACGAAAGAAGATAGTGGATCAGGGAGGGGTAAACCGGGTCAGAAAGGACTGTCTGGGCCGCTCAAAAGGGGCGGCTTTGTCTCCTACGCCCTTTCGTACGTGACGTGCGCCCTATGCGCGGGCTCACATGGGGCGCCCCCCGTTCTCACCGCCCGTTGCACGAGCGATGCTCAGTGTGAGGAACCGTCAGGAGACCGTCCGGGCCCGGTCACGGCAGCAGCAGATGCACGTCGCCGAACTCGTGCCACAGGTACCGGCCCCGTAGTGCGGCCGCGTACCCCCGCTCGACCGCCGTGCGGCCCGCGAGCGCCCGCAGCATCAGCAGGTGCGACGCCTCCGGCTCGTGCAGCCCGGTCAGCAGCCCGTCCACCACGCGCACCCCGCGCTCCGGCGTGACGACGAGATCCGTCCACCCCGCACGCGCGCGTACGGACCCGTCGGCGCCCACCGCCGACTCCACGGCCCGCACCGCCGTCGTCCCGACCGCCACGACCCTGCCCCCCGCGGCCCCGGCCGCGTTGATCAGCCGTGCCGAGGTCCCCGGAACGGCGAAGCGCTCCGGATAGGGCGGTTCGTGGACCTCGGCCGAGGCCACCCCCGTGTGCAGGGTGATCGGCGCGAACTGCACCTCCCGGCTCACCAGCTCCGCCACGACCCGGGCGGTGAAGGGCCGCGCCGCACTCGGCATCTCCGCACTGCCCGACCCGTCCGGGCGGGGCAGCGCGAACACCGTCTGGTAGACGGACAGCGGCTGGTCCCGCTCGGTGTAGGAGTACCGGATGGGCCGCCCGTACGCACGCAGCAGCCCCGGCACCGGGTCCGGCCCCTCCCCGCCGCCCGGAAGCTTCCCGCCCTCCCCGGCGCCGTGCCCTCGCCCGCTCACCACCGCCGCCCACCACAGTCGTCCGCTCCGACCGCTCAGCGGTTCCTCCAGCACCAGCCGCATCCCGCCCGGCAGCCCCACCTCACCACCCGCGGGCGCCCCCGCACGCGCGCGCGTGGTGCCGCGCCCGTCCGGTTCCCGCAGCTCCACCGCCCAGCGGCCGTCGTCGCCGCGGGTGGAGAAGTGCACCACCACGCGTGCGTGCCCGATCCGCCCGTCGACCGCCGCCGCCAGCGTCGGCGAGGTGTTGACCACCAGCACGTCCCCGGCGCGCAGCAGACCGGGCAGCTCCCGGAACGTGTGGTGCGCCACCTCGGTCCCCCGGGACACCAGCATCCGCACGCCGTCCCGGTCCAGCCCGGGCGCCCGCTGCTCCACCGGCACCCGGGCCGACAGCTCCTCCGGCACCCGTACCGCGAGCGTCATCGGACCCCCTCCGCCAGGGCCGCGGCCGCGTACCGCCCACTGGCCGGCCGCTCGTCCAGCAGCCGCAGGAACCCCGGCACCACCCGGGCCGGCTCCGGCCGCGGATCCGGGTCGTCCGGTACGGCCGCCGCGTACAGGTCGGTGGCCATGTCACCGGGATCGACCGCCCAGACCCGCAGCTGCGGCTCCTCCACGGCGAGGACGGCCGCCAAGTGGTCCAGCGCCGCCTTGGACGCCCCGTAACCGCCCCACGTCTCGTACGCCTCGGCCGCCGCGTCCGAGGTGACCGCCACCACGGCACCCGCCCCCGAGGCCCGCAGCAGCGGCAGCGCCTCCTGCACGAGACCCAGCCCCGCGACCAGGTTCACCTCCAGGGCCCGCCGCAGCCCCTCCAGCGGCAGCTCCTCCAGCCGCACCAGAGGCTCCGCGCCCAGCGCGCTGGCGTTGTGCACCAGCAGGTCGACCCCGCCCAGCCGCCACGCCGCCGCCACCAGCCCGGCCCGGTGCCCGGGGTCGGTCACATCCCCGGGCAGGGCCGTCACCCGCGTGCCGTGCACGGAGACGGCCCGCGCCGCCTCCGCCAGCGCCTCGGCGCCCCGGGCGTCGAGCACCAGGTCCCAGCCCTGTCCGGCCAGGGCCCGCGCCAGCGCCCGGCCCAGCCCCTTCGAGGCACCCGTGATGATCGCCACCGGCATGATCCGCTCCCTCGTCCTGATCGCAGTCGACCGAAGCCGATCGACGTGCCCTCAACGTAGGAACGCAGCCGTCCGGACCGCCTCCGCCGCAAGCCGCAAGCCACCGGGTCCCTTGGCCGTAGACCGCGAGCCCACGGTCCGCCGGACCCGGGCCGCCGCACCGTTCCCCCTCGGCGCACGGCCGGCCGCCCGGGCCTACGCCCCGCCACCGCGGGCCCGGGCCCCGGATCCACGCCCCGCCCTCGCGGCCTCGGTCCCGCGACCTAGGCCCAGCGGCCCGGACCCGGCCGCCACCGGCCCGATCCGCGCTGCCACGGCACGCCGGTACGGTGAGGACATGAGTCACGGTCCCCGGTCCGGCCTCGCCGCGGTGAGCTCCGCGCTCCTGGCCATGAGCAGGCACCTGGAGGTGCGCGACGTCCTCAAGACGATCGTCGCCTCGGCCCGCGAACTGCTCGACGCGCAGTACGCCGCACTCGGCGTGCCGGACGACCACGGCGGCTTCGCCCAGTTCGTCGTCGACGGCGTCAGCGAGGAGCAGTGGAAGGCCATCGGCCCCCTGCCGCGCCAGCACGGCATCCTCGCCGCGATGCTGCACGAGGCGAGGTCCGAGCGCCTGGCCGACGTCCGCAAGGACCCCCGCTTCGAGGGCTGGCCCAAGGCCCACCCGGACCTGGTCGACTTCCTGGGCCTGCCGATCCGCGACGGGGACGAGGTCATCGGCGCCCTGTTCCTCGCCAACAAGAACTGCGCCAAGCCCGACGGCGGTTGCGGCTTCACCCAGGACGACGAGGAACTGCTCGGCATCCTCGCCCAGCACGCCGCGATCGCCCTGACCAACGCCCGCCTGTACGAACGCAGCCGCGAGCTCACGATCGCCGAGGAGCGCTCCCGCCTCGCCCACGAACTGCACGACGCGGTCAGCCAGAAGCTGTTCTCCCTGCGCCTGACCGCCCAGGCCGCGGCCCGTCTGGTGGACCGGGACCCCTCCCGCGCCAAGGGCGAGCTCCAGCAGGTGGCGGTGCTGGCCGCCGAGGCGGCGGACGAACTGCGTGCGGCCGTGGTCGAGTTGCGTCCGGCCGCACTCGACGAGGACGGCCTGGTCGCCACCCTGCGCACCCAGATACAGGTCCTCGACCGCGCCCACACCGCCCGCGTCACCTTCACCGCCCACGGTGTGAAGGCCCTGCCCGCCTCCCAGGAGGAGGCCGTGCTCCGGGTCGCCCAGGAAGCGCTGCACAACGCCCTGCGCCACTCCGGCGCCGAGCACGTCGACGTCGTGCTGGAACGGCGCGGCGGGGGAGCGGTGCTGCGGGTCACCGACGACGGCGGCGGATTCGACCCGAGCGCGGTGCGCCGCGCCGGACGTCACCTCGGTCTGGTCTCGATGCGGGACCGGGCCGGCGGCGCCGGCGGCACGCTCACCGTGGAATCGGCGCCCGGCAAGGGCACCACGATCGAGATGGAGGTCCCCGGTGGCTGACGCAATCAGGGTGCTGCTCGTCGACGACCACCAGGTGGTCCGCCGGGGCCTGCGCACCTTCCTCGAAGTGCAGGACGACATCGAGGTCGTCGGCGAGGCCGCGGACGGCGCCGAAGGGGTGGACCGCGCCGAGGAGTTGCGCCCCGACGTCATCCTCATGGACGTCAAGATGCCGGGCATGGACGGGGTCGACGCGCTGCGCAGACTCCGCGAGCTCGACAACCCCGCGCGCGTGCTCGTCGTCACCAGTTTCACCGAGCAGCGCACGGTCGTCCCGGCCCTGCGCGCGGGCGCCGCCGGGTACGTCTACAAGGACGTCGACCCCGACGCGCTCGCCGGGGCCATCCGCTCCGTCCACGCCGGGCACATCCTCCTCCAGCCGGAGGTGGCCGGTGCCCTGCTCTCCCAGGAGGAGGCCAACTCAGGCCCGGGCCGGGCCGGTTCCCTCACCGAGCGGGAGCGCGAGGTGCTCGGGCTGATAGCGGACGGCCGCTCCAACCGCGAGATCGCCCGCGCCCTCGTCCTGTCCGAGAAGACCGTCAAGACCCACGTCTCGAACATCCTGATGAAGCTCGACCTGGCCGACCGGACGCAGGCGGCGCTGTGGGCCGTCCGCCATGGTGTGGCGGGCTGACACACCCCCTCTCACGGCATCGCGGAAGGTTGCGTTCCGGACTGAGATTCATACTGTCGTGGGAACGTCCCCCATATGGCGCATCCTCGGGGGATCTTCACCGTTCTCCAGTGCGTGCTGCGGCGCCTGCCGCGGCAATCGCTAGGAGGGCTCAGAAGTGAAGAACCTGAAGAAGGCAGCGGCCGTGACGATGGTGACGGGTGGCCTGCTGGCCGCCGGCGCGGGCATGGCCTCCGCCACCAGCGCGCACGCCGACGGCCAGGCCGTGGGCTCCCCGGGCGTCGGCTCGGGCAACGTCGTCCAGGCCCCGGTGCACGTGCCGGTCAACGTCTCCGGCAACAGCGTGAACGTCGTGGGCATCCTGAACCCGGCCTTCGGCAACCTGGCCGTCAACCACTGACGCGCCGCCTCCGTCTCCGAGCCGGAGGTGACACCGGCCTCCCGGCCCCGCCCGGGAGGCCGGCCCGCACGGCCGCGGGCCCCGGCGCTCCTCAGCCACGGGCCGGTGCCCGGCCAACCCCCGTCACCGCACCCCGCGCTCCCGCTCCTCCACGACGGAGTTGTAGGCCGCGACCTGCGCCCGCCGGGCCGTTCGTTCCACCGGCCGCAGCGCCTCCCGCCGCGCCGAGATCTCCGACGAGCTCATCGCACCCCCGTGCCCGCTCTCGGTCGCCACGGCGATGAGCGCCCCCACCCGCTGCGCCAGCTCCAGCACCCGCACCGCCCGCGGCGGATAACCCGGCGCCAGCACCTCCCGCCCGCGCTCGGCCCGGGCCCGGTACGCGTCGACGGCCGCCTCGGCCACCGGCCCCGACCCGGCCACGTCCAGCCGCGTCAGCACCTCGGTCGCCTCCCGCAGGGCCTCCGCGAGCTCCCGTTCCGCCTCGCCCAACGAGGGCACGTCCGCCGGGGGCGCCTCCCGCACCGGCAGCACATGCCACACCACCTCGTCCCGCACGTGCTCGGGCCCGGCCTCGTACACGTCCGGCACCAGCCCGAGCGCGGCCCCGTGACAGACCACCGCCTCCTCCGCCTCCAGCGCCCGCGCGTTGAACTCCGGCGGCCCGCTCAGACCCAGCGGATGCCCCGGCGCCGGCAGCGCCACCCGCAACCCGGTCGCCCCGAGCCGGCGCAGCCGCCCCAGCGCGAGCGTCAGCCCGACCTGGCCCGACTCGTCCGGCAGCCCGGCCACCCGGTGCACCGCGTCCTCGCCGACGATGGCGAGCACCGCGTCATCCGGAGAGACAAGTCCGGCCAAAAGGGCGTTTCCCCAAGCTGCGAGGCGCCCGGCACGTGGTTCAGCAAGCATGCCTCCACCCTAGGACCCTCCAAGGACCGGACCGAGGGAATGCCCCGGTCGGCCGGTGGCGTAGATTTCATGGAGGGCTGCGCCCACCGGCGCGGCGGACCGAGCCACAGGCGTACGCGACAGCCGAGACCGGCCACACTGCAAGGGGAGACAACGCGCTCATGAGCGATGTTCTGGAGCTTCAGGACGTATCCGTGGTCCGCGAGGGCCGGGCTCTGGTGGACCAGGTCTCCTGGTCGGTCAAGGAGGGCGAGCGCTGGGTCATCCTCGGCCCGAACGGCGCCGGCAAGACCACCCTCCTGAACCTCGCTTCCACCTACCTCTACCCCAGTGCGGGCACCACCACCATCCTCGGCGAGACCCTCGGCCGCCCCGGCACCGACGTCTTCGAACTGCGCCCCCGCATCGGCATGGCCGGCATCGCCATGACCGAGAAGCTCCCCAAGCGCCAGACGGTCCTGCAGACGGTCCTCACCGCCGCCTACGGCATGACCGCCACCTGGAACGAGGACTACGAGGAGGTCGACGAGCAGCGCGCCCGCGCCTTCCTCGACCGGCTCGGCATGAGCGACTACCTGCAGCGCCGGTTCGGCACCCTCTCCGAGGGCGAGCGCAAGCGCACCCTCATCGCGCGCGCCCTGATGACCGACCCCGAACTGCTCCTGCTCGACGAGCCCGCCGCCGGCCTCGACCTCGGCGGCCGCGAGGACCTCGTCCGCCGCCTCGGCCGCCTCGCCCTCGACCCGATCGCCCCCTCGATGCTCATGGTGACCCACCACGTCGAGGAGATCCCCCCGGGCTTCACGCACGTCCTCATGATCCGCCAGGGCAAGGTCCTCGCCGCCGGCCCGCTGGAGCTGGAGCTCACCTCCCGCAACCTGTCCCTCTGCTTCGGCCTCCCGCTCGTCGTCGAGCAGTCGGGCGAACGCTGGACCGCCCAGGGCCTCCCGCTGTCCTGACCCGCCCCCGCACCGCACAAATCCCCGGGCGGGAACGGGAATTCACCACGGGCGCCCTGTCGGCGACCGGGTCCGCGGACCTACCATGACCATGTGGACATCGACGCATGGCTGTGGTGGCTCATCGGCGCGACGGCGCTCGGGATCGCGCTCGTGGTCACCGCGATGCCCGAACTCGGCATGCTCGCGGTGGGCGCCGTCGCCGCCGCCGTGACCACCGGCGTCTTCGGCGGCGGAGCCGTCGCCCAGGTCGTCGTCTTCGCCGTCGTCTCGACCGCGGGCATCGCCGTCGTACGCCCCATCGCGAACCGGCACCGCGCCCAACGGCCCCAATTCGCCTCCGGCGTGGACGGGTTGAAGGGCCGGCAAGCCGTTGTCCTGGAACGCGTCGACGCCTCCGGCGGCCGCATCAAGCTCGCCGGCGAGATCTGGTCGGCCCGCGCCCTCGACACCGGCCGCGCCTACGAAGTGGGCCAGGAAGTGGACGTCGTGGACATCGAGGGAGCCACCGCCGTCGTCATGTGACCTCGCACGACGCAACTGGTGAGAACTCCTCGCGAGGTAGGCGACGGTCTGTCAGACTCGACCAGCAAGATCAACCAAGGATCTTCCGAAGGCGCCGAAGCGGAGAAGGGACACGGGGAACGACGATGGAACCGGTCATCATCGTCCTGATCATTCTGGTGGTGTTGGTCTTCATCGCCCTGATCAAGACGATCCAAGTCATCCCGCAGGCCAGCGCGGCCATCGTCGAGCGCTTCGGCCGCTACACGCGGACACTCAACGCGGGCCTCAACATCGTCGTCCCGTTCATCGACACCATCCGCAACCGCATCGACCTGCGCGAACAGGTCGTCCCCTTCCCGCCCCAGCCGGTGATCACCCAGGACAACCTGGTCGTCAACATCGACACCGTCATCTACTACCAGGTGACCGACGCCCGCGCCGCGACCTACGAGGTCGCCAGCTACATCCAGGCGATCGAGCAGCTCACCGTCACCACACTCCGCAACATCATCGGCGGCATGGACCTGGAGCGGACCCTGACCTCCCGCGAGGAGATCAACGCCGCCCTGCGCGGCGTCCTCGACGAGGCCACCGGCAAGTGGGGCATCCGCGTCAACCGCGTCGAACTCAAGGCGATCGAACCGCCCACCTCCATCCAGGACTCGATGGAGAAGCAGATGCGCGCCGACCGCGACAAGCGCGCCGCGATCCTCCAGGCGGAAGGTGTCCGCCAGTCCGAGATCCTGCGCGCCGAGGGCGAGAAGCAGTCCCAGATCCTGCGCGCCGAGGGCGAGGCCAAGGCAGCGGCCCTGCGCGCCGAGGGCGAGGCCCAAGCCGTCCGCACGGTCTTCGAGGCCATCCACGCCGGCGACCCGGACCAAAAGCTCCTGTCCTACCAGTACCTGCAGATGCTCCCGAAGATCGCCGAGGGAGACGCCAACAAGCTCTGGATCGTCCCCAGCGAGATCGGCGACGCCCTCAAGGGCCTGTCCGGCGCCATGGGCAACTTCGGCAATATCGGCGGCGGCTCGGGCGGCTCCGGCGGCAACGGCGGCGGGTCCGGCGGCGGCGTCCCCGCCCAGGAACGCCGCGAGAAGCCGTACATCGACTGACAGCACCAGCCACGCGACGTTCCCCGCGACCCCTTCCTGTCAGGGGCGCGGGGAACTGCGCGAACCGCCACGCCCCACCCACGGCCGACGAGCCACCGAGGCCCCGCGGCGACCGGTCACGCCGCGTCCAGCGTCAGCCAATCCGGCAGCGCGGCAAAGTCCCCCTGTGTCAGAGCCAAGAGCATCGCATCCGCCGGCGTCGGCTCGAACGGCTGCCGCAGCAGCGGCATCCCCGCCTCCTCCGGAGTCCGGTTCGCCTTGCGGTGGTTGTCCACCGCGCACGAGGCCACCGTGTTCAGCCAGCTGTCCTGCCCGCCCTGCGAACGCGGCACCACATGGTCCACGGTCGTCGCCCGCCGCCCGCAGTACGCGCACCTGTGCCGGTCCCGCACCAGCACACCCCGCCGCGACCACGGAGCACGTCTTCGGAACGGCACCCGTACGTACTGGCAGAGCCGGATCACCCGCGGCGCCGGTATGTCGACCGCGGCTCCCCGCATCCGCAGTTCGGGGTGGGCCTGCTCGACGACGGCCTTGTCCTGAAGCACCAGAACGACGGCTCGGTTCAGCGTCACCGTCGACAACGGCTCGAAGCTCGCGTTCAGTACCAGCGTGTCCCGCATACCAGCCCACCTCCCGTGTGCACCGGCCCACCCCCTGGCGGGCTGGGATCAACTCTGGCCGGGCACGCCGAGATGGACAACGCAATATCTGCTGCTCCCATGGGGGGTGACCCCCGCGACCCCCGGCAACAAGAAAATGCCCGCTCCTGATCAATTCCAATACCAGGAGCGGGCAAACGTCGTATGAACGCCGGGACGGCGCGGAAGGCGGCTCAGCCCTCGGCGGGCACCTCGTACTCGCCGACGAGCTGGGCCCGCCCGATCGTGTGGAACCGCAGGTTGAAGCCGACCACGGCCGGTGACGCGTCCGCGTCCGGACCCAGCTTCTCCTGGTCCACGGCGTAGACCGTGAACACGTACCGGTGCGGCCCGTCCCCGGGCGGCGGCGCGGCCCCGCCGAAGTCCTTGCTCCCGTAGTCGTTACGGGCGTGGACGGCCCCCTCCGGGAGCCCGTCGAACGTGCCGCCGCCCGCACCCGCCGGCAGCTCGGTCACCGACGCCGGGATGTCGAACAACACCCAGTGCCAGAACCCACTGCCCGTCGGGGCGTCGGGGTCGTAACAGGTCACGGCGAAGCTCTTGGTCTCGGGCGGGAAGCCCTCCCACCGCAGCTGCGGCGAGGTGTTGCCGGCCGCTTGGACCTGAGCATCCTGGAGCGTGGCGCCCTCACGGACGTCCTCGCTCGTCACCGTGAACGACGGCACGGGCGGATGGAAGTCGTGGGGGAGCGGCCGCCGCTTGAGCTCGGTCACCTCGGTACCTCCTGGATCGGTTGGTGCATGCCCTTCCGAGACTAGAACCTGCCCTAGAACCAGTTGCGCTTGCTGCCCACCTCGGAGAGCCACTGGTTGAGGTACGCCGTCCAATCGGTCCCCTGGTAGTCGTTCAGACCCACCTGGAAGGAGCGGAAGGTGTCGCTGCCCTCACTGAACAGCCCCGGCTTCTTGTCCATCTCGAGCACCACGTCCATGGCGTGCTGGTCGGCCACGAAGCTCAGCTCGACCTGGTTCAGCCCGCGGTACTGCTGCGGCGGGAAGAACTCGATCTCCTGGTAGAACGGCAGCTTCTGCCGCGTCCCCCGGATGACACCGCGCTCCATGTCCGCGTTCTTGAAGCGGAAGCCGAGCTGGATGAAGGCGTCCAGGATCGCCTTCTGCGCCGGCAGCGGGTGCACGTTGATCGGGTCCAGGTCACCGGAGTCCACGGCCCGCGCGATCTCCAGCTCGGTGGTGACACCGATGTTCATGCCCCGCAGCGTCTGCCCGTCGATCGTCGTGATCGGCGTCTCCCACGGGATCTCCAGCCCGAACTGCACCGCGTGCACCGCGTTCGCCTGGAGCTCGAACGCGCCGCCCAGCCGCGACTTGGTGAACTCGATGTCCTGCTTGTACTCCTGGTCGCCGCTCTCCACCTCGACCTTGGCCTGCAGCCCGACCGAGAGCCCCTCGATCTGCTGGTTGACGGACCCGCCCTGGATACGCACCTCACCCTGGACGACACCGCCCGGGACGACGTTGACCTCGTGCAGCACCGTCTCGACCGAAGCCCCGCCGGCCCCCAGGCTCGCGAGCAGCTTCTTGAACGCCATGTCTCTCCCTCTCGCCCACTACGGGTGGATCCTTGATCCCTACAAACGCACTCCGGCCGCGGCCGGTTCCATGCCCCACCCTGGCAAGAGCCGGTGCCGGCGGCCACCCCGTGGCCGCACCCCGCCTCCAGTACCCTCGGACGGCATGATCGCGAGCCCCGACCGTACGCCCCTGCCCAGGGAGTTCTTCGACCGGCCCGTCCTCGAGGTCGCCCCCGACCTCCTCGGCCGCATCCTGGTCCGCAGCACCCCGGACGGCCCGATCGCCCTCCGCCTCACGGAGGTGGAGGCGTACGACGGTGAGAACGACCCGGGCTCCCACGCCTACCGCGGCCGCACGGCCCGCAACGCGGTGATGTTCGGTCCGCCCGGTCATGTGTACGTCTACTTCACCTACGGCATGTGGTTCTGCATGAACCTGGTGTGCGGCCCCGAGGGCAGGTCCAGCGCGGTCCTGCTGCGCGCCGGGGAGATCATCGAGGGCGCCGAACTGACCCGCACCCGTCGACTCTCGGCCCGAAACGACAAGGAACTGGCCAAAGGCCCCGCCCGCCTCGCGACGGCCCTGGACGTGGACCGCTCCCTCGACGGCACGGACGCCTGCACCGCCGAGGACACCCCGCTCCGCATACTGACCGGCACCCCCGTCCCCTCCGACCAGGTACGCAACGGGCCGCGCACCGGTGTCTCCGGTGAAGGGGCCGTCCACCCCTGGCGGTTCTGGGTCGCGGACGATCCGACAGTGAGCCCGTACCGGGCCCATGTCCCGAGGCGCCGCCGAAGTTGACTCGCCCTCCGGGGGTGCGTAAGGTAGTCCGAGCCGCTTGAGCCGGACAGGGCGTTCGCCCGCAGCCGGAGGCGGCCAAACCACTACCCAGCGACTCCCCTCAGCAGAGGCGAATTCGACGTGCCCGCATGTCTGAATTCGACGCCGAAAGACTCGATTATGAGTTGGACAGGGAATCGGCTAACGTAGTGAATGTCGAAAGGCCGACGGGCGAAAGCCCGGAGCCCGACGGCAAATCCCGCCGACAGGGAATCGGGCCCGAAAAGGTCTGATAGAGTCGGAAACGCAAGACCGAAGGGAAGCGCCCGGAGGAAAGCCCGAGAGGGTGAGTACAAAGGAAGCGACCGTTCCTTGAGA
>NZ_JBVHPJ010000021.1:0-86158 GCF_055567995.1 Streptomyces sp. NPDC026246
GCGCGCGGAGGAACGCCAGACCCAGGCCGAGGCCGGGAACACGGTGGAGAACGGGGCCTGGTGCACGGTGTGGCTGGAGGGGCGGTGGCGGTGGGTCACGTCGAAGATGACGACGCCGCAGCGGGAGTACGCCGCGGACTGCGTGGCCGCCTACTCGCGGTACCTGGCGACGTGCGACGGGGACCTGGAGCGGGATGAGCCTGAGGGCCTGCGCTGGTGGAGGGACGGCCGGTGAGTGCGGGTGCGTCGGCGGCGCGTGAGGCGCGGCGGTTGCGTGCACGGGCCCGGCGGGGAGTGTGGCGGCGTATCACGGCGTGGGTGGGCATGAACCCGGAGGCTGCCCGTGCGGACGCCCAGGCGGCCCGCTGGGAGCTCGGCGCCCGCGCGGAGAAGGACACGGCCCGAATCGTCCGCCCGTTACGTCTGCGGGGCTGGCGGATACGCCACGACCTTCGCCTGGCGGGCCGCCGCTTCAACATCGACCACGTGAAGGTGCCACCGTGCGGGAGCGCGGTGGTGGTGGGGGACACGAAGCGCTGGCCTGTCGGATGGGAGACGTGGGAGGCCGGGGGTCGACTGCTCTGTGGTCGGGAGGACCGGCATGGGGAGGCAGAGAAGGTCGCTCGGTACGCGCAGCTGGTCGGCCAGGCGCTCGGCATGCCCGGGGTGGCGGTGTGGCCGCTGCTGGTGGTGCACGGGTCGACGGTGCGGGGCGGTCACATCGAGGTGACGACACCGGCCGGGATGGTGCAGGTGGTGGCGGCTGGAGAACTGCGGCGGGTGCTGCGAGACGCGCCGTCCGGTTGGTCGTGGGGGCGGTCGCGTCGTGTGGCGGCCCGTGTCGACGAGGTGCTGGTGCCCTACCGGTGATCGGTGTGCGGGGCGTAGCGTGCTGGTGCCATCGGGAGGGGGCACCACCCTGTAGTGGCCACCCGAGGGCCCGTCGTCTGGGGGATCACCCCAGATGGCGGGCCCTTTTCCTCGGTCTCTAGAATCGAACACATGAACGATCGTCCGCCGTCGCGTCTCGAGATGCTGCGCTTCCTGGAACGCGTGCAGGCCGCGGACCTCGAGCGGACCCGCCGGTGGATCGCCGAGGAGGAACGCCGCCAGGCCGAGCGCCGTGCCGGGGAGGAGCGGCGGCCGCCGGCCCCGGACTGGGTGCTGGACTACGGGCTGAACCGGGACGCCCTGCCGGTCGCCGTGCATGCGGGGGAGTGCCATATGGCGGGGAAGCGGGCGAAGGGCGTGGACCGGGTGGCGGCGTTGCGGGCGTTGTCGGAGGGCGTGGCGGCGTGCGGGCATTGCCGGCCGGACGCGGAGCTTGGGTTCCTGGACGGGTGAACCCTTGCGCCTTGTCAGGCGCTGCGCGGCCGCCGGCTGGCCGTCTTCTTCGCCGTGGTCTTCTTCCCGCTGGTCTTCTTGGCGGGCTGCTTCTTGGCCGCGGCCTTCTTGGGCATCTCGTGCACGTCGGCGTCCTCGCCGCGGTCTGCCCGCGCCTTCTGCACGGACTCTTGCAGGGCGGCCATGAGGTCGACGATCCGGCCCGTGTCCCGTTCCGGCTCCGGCGCCGCGGGCAGCTCGCGGTGCTCCCGCTTGGCTTCGATGATCTGCTCGATGGCTTCGGTGTAGGTGTCGCGGAACTGTGGGTCGTCGAGGTCTTCGCGGGTCATGGAGTCCATGAGCGCCAGCGCTCCGTCGACCTCCTCATCAGTCAGTTCGACGGGTGGGGGGAGGAGGGAGCTGGGGTCGCGGATCTCGCCGGGCCAGCGCATGGCGTGCAGGACGATCACGTCGTCGCGGACGCGCAGCAGGCCGAGGCGTTCCCGCCCGGACCAGGCGTACTTCGCCACGGCGACCTTCGAGGAGCGGGCGAGGGCCTGGGTGAGGAGCTTGTAGGGCTTGTGGGAGACCTGCCCGGACGGCTGGAGGTAGTAGCCCTCGCCGATGCGGATGGGGTCGACGGAGGCGAGGGGGATGAACGCGACGATCTCGATGGCTTTGGCGGTGGGCAGGGGAAGGTCGCGGAGTTCCTCGTCGGAGATGGCGATGACCTGGTCTTTGGCGTACTCGTAGCCCTTGCCGATCTCGTCGGTGCGGACCTCGCGGTCCTCGACCTCGCAGTACTTGCGGACGCGGACGCGGCCCATGTCCTCGAGGTGGTACTGGTGGAAGCGCACGGAGTGGTCTTCGGTCGCGGACTGCACGTTGATCGGCACGGTGACGAGACCGAAGCTGATGGCGCCTGACCAGACGGTTCGGGGCATGGGGTACCTCCGCGTGTGTCCCCGAGCAGCACCAGGCTACGTCCGTCGCTGGGGGCTCGCATGCGACCGCCCCACCACGACGGGGGACTGCGTGGTGGGGCGGAAGCGTGTGCGCTCGCCCGGCTATGGACCGGACCTCCCCGGGTGCCACGGTTTCCCGCAGCAGACGAGCGAGCGCTATACGCCAGGATGGCACGGGCTACTGACAGCCCGGGTTACTGCGGCGCCCAGCCGCCTTGGCCATCGCCGATTAGGTCGACGCCGCAGGCGTGGCAGATGCCCGGCACACGGTCCGCCGGGTCCTGCATCCTCGGGACCTCTACGACGTCCCAGTGCTGGCAGTGGTTCTCCAGTACGTGCCACACCAGCTGGCCGTCCGGGGTGATGGCCGTACCGTGGTGCCGGCCCAGCCAGATCGGGAAGGGCTGGCCGGTTCCGACGATCTGGAAGCTGCGCCGCATCGGCTCCATCCCGTCGGGGCGGGCCACGTACCAGACGTCGACCTTGCCGGGGCGACGCACGGCGGCGTGGAGGATGTCGCCGGTGAGGTCGATGCCGTGGGGCCGGTCGTCGAGGGGGAGCTCGGTGCGGTGGATGACGTGCCTCTGCTTCACAGGCCCTGCCTTCCTTAGGCGAGGTCGAGGACGGCGCGGAGCCTCTCCCGGGCGATGTGCCGGTTCTGCTCGCCGTCCTCGTTGGCGAGCGCGCGGACGCGGTCCAGGACGGCGAGGAGCTGCTCCCGTGTGGGCTTGCTCTGCGGCTCCCACCAGTCGGGCGGTTCCACCTTCAGTGGCACGTTGATGACCACGGTGGCAACGCGGTCGTCTGGGCCTGCTTGGAGGTGGCCGTCGGGGGTGCGGTCGTAGACCTCGCAGCGCAGGAAGCGGCCGGTGGGGCCTTTGTCGATGGTGATGTCGGCGTCCTGGGGGACGTTGGCGGGGTTGATGCCGTTGTCGGTGAGCCAGGCGCAGAGGGCAACGCGCCGGCTGCCGAGGGGGTGCTTGGCCATCAGACGGTCGGCCTCCCCGCTCGGGTGGTGGGCTCGCTGGCGTCGAGGAGGGCCAAGGCGTGGTGGAGGAGGGCCCGGCACACGGCGCGCTCTCTTGGGTCGTGTACGGCCTCGAGGTCGAGGCGCTGAACCGACTGGGTGGCACTGGGCCCGCCGGTGCTGACGTAGAAGATGGCGGGGCCGTGGACGGCGAACTGGCTGAACGGGTCTTCGTCGGGAAGGGGCATGACTCTACGGTGCCGCGCTTCCGGCCGGTCGTTCCCCCGGGCATGAAGGTGGCCCGGCAGGGTGCTGGGGGCACGCCTGCCGGGCCGGTCTGCGCGGCCGGGGCGGTCTAGCCCCAGGTGGTGTCCTGCGGCGCCGCGACGGGCCCGGTGGGGTCGCCGCCGGGGTTGGCGGGGGTGGTGCCCCAGGTGGTGTCGGTTTCGTCGGCGGGTGCGCCCCAGGTGGTGTCGGGCGGGGCGATGAACGTGTCGGCGGTGGCGAGGCCGAGGGCGGCGGCTGCGGTGATGCCGAGGCCGGCGGTGAGAAGGCGGAGGCGCTTGGTCATGGCGCGTGGGTTTCCTTCCGGTTGTGGTCGTTTCGTGAACGATAACGGGGCGTCTACCCGGTTTCTCGATGGCCGATCCTGCTGCGAATCCCCACTCCCTGTAGGCGATTTCCCTGGCAGTAGACGCCTGAGGTTGCGGGGAGGATGCGGTGTACGAGCGCCGGGGGACGCCCCATGGATACGGTGCCGTACGCTCGATTCATCCATCAACCACTTCCGGCTGCGCTTTCATGCAGTGCGTCAACACGCAATGCTGTGGTCGGTTTTGACAGGGGACCGAACCTTTGGCCATCGATAATGCGATAGGTGACGGCGTGTCGCTTTCGGCGGAAGCCGAGCGGGCTTACGGCTTCATCTCGTCCGGCCGGCCGGTACCCGAAGAGCTCGAGCAGGCGGTCACGGAGCTGGTACGGCTGGGGTTCGTGGTGCTCGACCCCCGGTGCGATAACCGACCGGTTGCGCTGGATCCGCGGCTGGTGGCGCAGCGCCGTATCGACGAGATGCTCGCCGAGAACGCGGCCCGCATCGAGCGGATGCGGGCCCTTCCTCACGTCGCGGACCGTATGGCTCAGGACTACCAGCGGGGCCTGTGGCGCTCCTCCGGCGGCGCCGAGTACCTGGAGGACCCGGCGGTGGTGAACGCCCGCCTGGACGACGTGGTGGCCTCCGCACGGTTCGAGATCCTCGCGGCCCAGCCGGGAGGCCCACGCACCCGGGAACAGCTGGAGCGGTCCCTGGCTCGGGACACGCAGGCCCTGGACCGCGGCGTGGCCAAGCGCACCCTGTACCGGGGCATGGCGCGGGACAACTCGGTCACCGCGGAATATGTGCGGGCGATGATCGGCCGGGACACGGGCAAACGCCCCGAGTACCGGACGTTGGAGGCGCCGTTCGAGCGGACCATCATCGTTGACCAGCGGGTGGCGTTCATTTCCAACCACTACCTGCCCGACGCGCCGGAGCATGCGGCGTGGGTGGTGACGGACAAGGCGATGGTCGCCTACATCGCTGTCGAGTTCTGCGCCCGCTGGAACGCCGCAGACCCGTGGCATGGGGAGTTGCGGGCGCGTAGGCAGTCGGGTGGCGGGGTGACGTGGTCGGAGGGTGTGCGCACGACGCGCCGTCAACGTGAGGTGGCCCGCGGTCTGGTGGCGGGTCTGGATCAGCGGGCTATCGCCTCGCAGCTGGGGGTGTCGCTGCGCACGGTCGCGGATGAGATCAACGAGTTGAAGGATCTGTTCGACGCGAGGTCTCCGGCGGAGCTGGGCTATAAGTGGTCGTTCTCGTCGGACCGGCTGGTGGACGACGGTGCGGCGGAGGCCGGGTTAAAGACCCGGGTGGAGCCGGCTGCCTAGTCGTCGTCGAACGTCATCTGGTGCGGCTCGGCGGGCTCGGCCGGGTGACAGTGGAAGAGGCCCTCAGGGAGGGCCTCCTGCCCGTCTAAGGGGCGAGGGGTGGGCTGCCGGTGCAGCGCCTCGAGAGCCTCGATGCGGCGCAGCAGCTCGCCCCTGGACGGCGTACGACGCCTCACGCGTCCTCCTGGCTCGCGGCGCGCCTCTTGGCGGCCCAGTCGGGGTCGAAGCTGGGTGCGGGGCTGCGGGGCGGTGGCGGGTCGTTGCGGTGCTTCCACGCGTCCCAGCCCTGCACCGGGTGCGCGGCCAGCCAGGTGAGGTTCTCGACGGAGAGGACGACGAACATGGCCCACCAGCAGGTGCTGTGGCGGCGCATGGTCTGGTCGTACTTCTTCCAGTTGGCCCAGTCGGAGGCGCGCTGTGCGGGGCGGAGTCGTCCGAGGGCGTAGCCGGCGGCGAGCAGGCCTAGGGCCGCGGCCGCGGTCGTCAGAGGGCTCACGCGGTGGTCCTCTCACGGTGGGTTGGCCAGCCGGGTGCGGCGTGCATGCGCTGGCTGTCGATGTCGATGAGGCCAAGCTCGAGGACGTGGAGCAGCGCTTCGCGCACGGCGCCGTCGACAACTTCGGCCAGGGTGAGGTTCTGGGCGTAGGCGCCTTCCGGCCCGAGAGCCCAGCCGGTGGCGGCGTGGCCGGCAATACGGTCTAGGCGGTGGAAGTCGCTGCCTTCGCTGGTGTCGACGGGGATGCGAGGCCACGGGTCGAACGTGCGGGAGGGCAGGGGCGGCTTGGGCTCGGTCATGTGGTGGGCTCCTTGTCCTCGATGGCGTCGAGGGTTGGGCAGGGGTGGGGGATGTACGCCACCCACTCCTCCGTGCGCGGGCCTGTGGAGCGCCGGACTGAGCACTCGGCGCACCATGTCCGGCCCATCTGCTGCACGGGCGCGTGGAGGGCCGTGACGCGCTTCTTGAGGTCGTTCCACGCGTCGGGAAGGACGTTGATTGCCTCGGCTGCCAGACGCCGACAGTTGCGGATGGTCTTCAGGACGAGACGGACATCGACTTCGTCGAGGTGACGTTCCATGGCCGACCAGACGACGAACTCGACAGCGTCGTCCGCGTACGCCGGGGACGCGAGGTCCTTGCGGGCCTGCTCGGCTTCCTTCTGCCAAGCTGCGGCCAGCTTCTCCATCGCAGCGAGGCGCTGCTCGAGGGCGTCGGTGGGGCCGGTGCGGGCTTCGGCTTCCTCGGCGCGCTTGAGGGCGTAGGCGAGCTGGATGCGCAGGTATGGGGCGTTGGCGGCCTCGGAGGCGAGGCGTTCGTCTTTGGGGAGTGCCGCGGCCTTGGCGTTGGCAGCTTCTGCGGCCTCGAGGTGCCGGTGCGGCTGGTCGGTCATGCGGTTTCCTCGTAGGTGAGTGGCTGGGTGTGGGCCCACGGCCCGGTGCGGGGCCGGGGGCGCCGGTGGGGGAGGTGGGTGTGGTGGCCGCACAGGAGCGTGGCGACGGTGACGACGAGGATCAGGTAGGCGGCCACACCGGTCACGGGTTACGCCTCGCAGTCGTGGTCGTCGGGGTGGAAGGGCTGCCCGTTGTCGTCGTGGAGGGTGAGGCCGTTGTCGGGGTCGTACCAGCCGTCGCCGGTGGCGCCGCAGTTGCCGCATTCCCAGCGGCCGGCGAGGCTGATGCCGGTGAAGCCGCCGCTGGTGTGCTGTGGGCTCATGACTGGGCCCCGTCCTGCTGTGCTCCGGCGGCGGGCTGCTTGAACCCGCCGCGGGCGACCGCGCGGCGAACAGCACGAGCCTGGTGCTCCCAGTGCGACCGGTCGTCCTCGTCGAGCTGGTCCCAGTCGGGGCCGCGGGGGTCGAACCGCTGGTGTAGCCAGGCGGGGAGCGTGTCGTGTGGGGCGGGCTGCGCCTCGGCAGCCATGCGGCGCATCCAGGGCTCCCCGCAGTCCGGCGCGCACAGCTCGTGGTCGCCTTCGGCGTGGCCCATCAGCCGCTCGTGAACGTCGCACGGTTCACCTCCGTCCTCGCACGGCACGCCGCTGCACGGGGTGGCCACGTACTCGGCCTGCCCTGCCTTCCGGAGGAAGACCTCCATCAGGGCGAAGGCCGCGCCTGCCGCGTCGTTGGCGCCGCGCTCGGCGTAGGCCCCGCCTGCCTTGTTGCACTCGGCGGCGGCGTCCAGCCACCTGGCGGCCCGGTCCGCCGGCTCGGGCAGCACCGCCATCACGGCGTCGGCGAGAGGCTGCGCGCGGTGGAGGCAAATCTCCTCGGCCGTTGCGGTGAGCGGCAGCCCGCCAGGGGTGTTGTGCTGCGGACCGCCGTAGCGCGGCTTCAGGGCGTCGGCGATCGCTTCGGCGATGCGGTCGCGGATGGCGGCCCGGTCGGCGGCGTCGACGGCGAGCTGCCGCCCGCAGCGCGCCCCCTTCAGCCATTCCCGCACATCCGCCGTGGTGATCGGGCGCTGCTCCCGCTCGGCGATGGCGCAGCACTCGCCGACGAACGCGAGGGCGTCCTCGGCGCGGTAGAGCTGGAGGCCGAGGGCGGCGGCGAGGGCGCGGACCTCCTCGGCGGTCAGCTCATCCTCGGCCCGGTCGGCGGCGGGCGCCTGGACGGCAGGAGCGGCGAGCAGCGTGCGCAGCGCCTCCACTGCGGCATCCGTCAAGCCGACGTCCACGGCCCAGACCTGCGTGTCGATGAGGGTGACGTCCGGCAGGTGCAGGATCACGCCGCCGTCGGGATTCAGGGTTAGGCGGGGCTCCGGGGCGGTCTGGTCGGCCATGGTCAGGACTCCAGGGCGGCGCGGATGCGGGTGACGGCTTCCATCTGCATGGCTGAGCGCTGGGTGTCGGGTTCGGTGCGCATCTCGGTATCGATGGCGTTGGCGAGTGCGCGAACGCGGGAGTCGGCGAGCATCAGATGGAGAAGGAGAGGGCTGATTGTCTCGCCGGAGGCGGTGCCTTCCTCGGACAGCCAGCACCAGTCGTGCTCGGTCATGCGGAAGTCGCCGCCCTTCCAGCCCTGGTAGGTGGCGCCGACGGCGGATCGGGCGGCTTCGAGCATCTCGCCGACGGTGATGTTCTCGGCTGGTTCGAAAGCCAGGTCGTAGTAGTCGCCGCGGTAGGAGTGGGGGTTGTGGAAGCCGTGGCGGACGGTCTGGTGGGGGTCGGCTGCTTGGAGAGTGGTGATGAGGTCGCCGAGGTTCATGGGCGAGGGCTCCCGTGTGGTTGGGGGCGGTGGTTGGTCAGCCTGCCGCAGTTCGAGCAGGGCGTTCCCCCGGCTCGGTGGGGCGGGGTGCGTGATGGGTCCACCCTACCGAATGTTGCATGGCACTGCAATGCAAAGCGAGGGATTAGGGATGCCGCCTCAGTGCCCCCAAGGGCATGAAGACGCCCCCAGACGCAACGCCTGGGGGCGGTCAACCAGCGTTTCCCCTCACCGGGTCTCTAGGGTCATGGGGGCGCTTTAAGGAGCAACCCCACGAGCTCGGGATGCACTCACAGCATGCCGCGCAAGGCCGGGCACGTTCCCCTGGCGTCTTCCGGCCCTCGGCTGCCGGGCTGTCGAGTCACAGTCCGGTGACTTGCCCTGCCAGCGGTGCGGGTGACGGCGCATCATGCCCCGGTACGGATCTGATCAACGGGGGGACCCCATGCGCACCACCACTACCGCCCTGCTCGCCGTCCTGCTGCTCGCCGGCGGGGCCGTCGGCTGCTCGGACGACAAGTCCTACGAGGAGATCACCGCCGACTGCGCGGCCGCCATCAAGGACCAGGCGGAAGGCGACACCAGCAAACCCGAGGCGTGCGAGGACGTGAAGGAGGACGACTACAAGGTGCTGCGGATCTCGCAGGGCCTGGAGGACTCGGGTGTGGTGAAGGACGGGGAGGTCGACATGGACAAGCTCCTCGACGACGCCACCGCCACGCCGTAGTCGGCCGCCTTGACAGCAGTGCCCCTCGGCTGGTGGCCGAGGGGCACTATGTGGTCGTCGAGAGTCATGCCGCCAGTCCAGCACCCCCTTGCGCGTCCTCATTCTTCCTGCGGCACGAATAGTGCTCCGGCAGCCCCTGAGGGCCCGTCATGCTTGCGGGCGAACCACAGCCGAAGCGGCACAGCGGGATCGGCCGCCCTGACGCGTCGACGGCGACCTTGGCCGGCTCCGCCTCCTGAGCAGTACGGCTCTCAAGGACGATCGTGCGACTTCCGCGCCTCTCCCTCGGTTCCGCTCTCACCTCCGAGGCTGGACGGTCCTCGGTGCACCGGTCCCGCCTGTCGCCTCGCCGCACCGTCGGCGCGCGTTCCTTGTCGTCCAGGGCGGGGCCGTTCGCTTCCATGTACTTCTGCCAGTGCTGCGAGGGCAGCCAGCCGTGCAGGCCGTTGTGCTGGAACGGGACCCGCTCGCCGGCCGCCGCTTCCACGATGAACTGGGTCAGGGTCAGGCCGCCCGTTCCCTCGAAGACCCTTGACTGATGGACGGGCACGAGGACGCGGTGCCAGCCCCAGCAGTACCCGCTGTCAGTGGGGTTCTTCTCGTCGTACTGCTTGTACGGGCATCGGGTCAGCTTGCCCCTGGGACTGCACTGGCCCTCCTCGACGACGAAGTTGCCGTCACGGATCTGGATGGGGTTCTTCTGCACGCGTATGACGGAGGCCGGCAGGTTCGGCGTACGAACGTACGGAACAGTGCCGACGCCCGGATGGTCGGGGTCGGTGAAGTCCCACACAGACCGGATCCCGCCGCGACGCCGGAACCCCTCTCGCCTGCTCATCCCTCGAGCGGTCTGAATGCTCAGCTGAGGCTCGTAGTCGAGAACGATGCCGTTGGCGCCGCTGATACGGACGTCGAGGCGGGCGTGCCCGCCGGCGGCCGACGACTCGATGTCCGCGGGGAAGCCGTGGTCTTCGCAGTCCTTCGCTACGCGCTCCTTCCGAGCGAGATGCTCGTCCGACTCGTGGCTTATCGGCTTCTCGCCTGGCCTCCGGTAGTGGGAGGCGAGCCATACGCCGTCACGTTCGACGAGGTACATAGGGACGCGCCGGCTTCTCAGGTCCCGGCAGTCAGGGCAGATCAGTCCGCGCTGTTCGACGGGGACGCGGCGCCGCATGCGGAGGAGTTCGTCCAGGAGGCCCTCGCCGTTCGGGACGCCGAGGTCTGCCCGGTCCAGGTCGAGGTTGCGTCCGGCCGGTTCGTAGAAGACAGGGTTGCGGTAGAGCTCTTCATCGCTGTCGGGCTCAAGGCCTTCGTCCATCGGTACCCCCAGCAGCCGCTACGAGTAGGACCAACAACGCTACGGGCTGGGTCTGACAATGGTGGCTGAACTGTGAAAACCGGTCGTATGTCACGATGCTCCACCCCTTCGGCCGGCCAGCCTACTGGTGCGTAAAGCGAACAGCAGACCGCCCGGCCGCCATGGGGGCGCGGCCGGGCGAGGTAGTGCGCTACCTCCTTCCGAGGATCAGGAGCGGTGCGAGTTGGCCCGCGAAGCCGAGTAGTTCGGCGAGGGCGTTCGCTTGTTCGGTGGTGAGCCTGCCGATGGCGAGTGCCGAGACGAGCAGCACTGCCCACGTGGTGGGGTCGGTCGGGAATCGGTCGTTGTAGGGGCTGGATGTAGTCACGAAGGTCCTTGGTGAGGGCGCTGGTTGGGGTCGGGTGGGCAGTGTTGCGGCAGGCCTGATGACCTTCGTGACTTGTGCAGGGGGTGTTGACGGCCGAGTCGGGGCCCCGAAGCTTGGTGGTGGAGGGGCCCCGGCGGGGCAACACTTGAACCGTACCGCGCCTTGCATGGCATCGCAATGCATAGCCGGGGATCGTTGGAACGGCGACGCCCCCGAATCAACGTCCAGGGGCGTAACCAGTTTGACCTGTTGGCCTACTTCGAGCGCTTGTCCACCCGTTCGGACAGCTCGGTGTTCCACACGGCTGCGACATACCCACCCGCTACAGCAAAGTCAGTCTGCGCACGGTGGAGCACCGGAACTCCGCGGAGCTCGGAGCCAAAGGCCGCCTGCTGCACCAGGAACCTGGCGCCCATCACCGCGTGAAGCGCCGCCTCAACGCGGGCACCACCAGGCATGGCGCCCTCCACGCCGGAAGGTAGGCCGACGATGTGGTGGTCGTGCTCCTCGATGCGTCCCGAGATGACTGAGGCTGCCAGGGTGCTTTCCACTTCGAGAAGCATCTCGATCGCGCGCTTCCACTCGGCAGCCGTCGGCTGGTGTTCCTCGTGGTCGTTCATACGGCGACATCCTTTCGGCACTGCGGGCACAAACCCGGCTCGGGCGACCGGAATGCGTGGTCGCAGCGATCGCAGTTCTGCAAGGGCACGACAGCCGGTCGGGGAAGCGTAGCGACGCCCCCTGACATGGCCGACGCCATGTACGTGCCGTTCCCCACGGTCTCCGGGACGGGCCCAGCCAGGGCCTGACGCAGTCGACCGGACACGATGGCTCCCACCGACGTGGTGATCTGGTCCGGCAGTGGCCGCCCAGCAATCACCTGGCGCAGCTGCTCCGGCGTCCAGCCCTCCAGCAGCATGCCGGCCAAGACCATCCCCTGGTCCTGGAGCGGCTTGCCGGTCAGGAGGAACTCCGGCTGTTCGGCACCGATGGCAAGCAACAAGTCGACACCCGGGTTCCTGCTGATCTGACTGGGGACCGTCGGCCCGTCCGTCCCTCCGTCTGCTGCCGCCGAGCCGTCAGGGACGGAAGGACGGGGAGTGTCCCGGGGTGGGTTAGTAGGGGAGGGTTGGGGGTCTTGCAGTCCCCCGGTACCGGACTTGTAGTCCCCACCCCCGGGACTTGAAGACCCCCCCTCCTGCCCGGTTTGA
This sequence comes from Streptomyces sp. NPDC026246, assembly GCF_055567995.1. NCBI lineage: Bacteria > Bacillati > Actinomycetota > Actinomycetes > Kitasatosporales > Streptomycetaceae > Streptomyces > Streptomyces sp. NPDC026246. The sequence continues at coordinate 12,005 of NZ_JBVHPJ010000021.1, forward strand.
CCCGGGGACTGTGAGTCCCCACCCCTAGGACTTGCAGTCCCCTCGCCGGGCCGCGAGGCCGGCTTCCTGCGCTTCCCTTTGTCTGCGCGCTGCTTCCGGGGAGGTGCATCCGCCAGGTCCGGTCGGTCCGCAGGCCTCAGCGGTGGCTTCCCACGCCGGGTCCGTTCCTCGTTGGCCTGTTCGATGTCCGGGAACCACGAGTACGGGATCATCAGGTCGTACACCGTCGGACGGAAGTGCTCCGGGATATGCGCCGCCGCTGACTGATCTCCTAGAGCGATCAGCCCTCGCTTCTCCATCGCCCGCAGACGACGCTGCACCGTCTTCGGGTCGATCATCGCGACCTTTGCGATGGTCTTCTTCGACGGCAACGCATCCGAGCCGTCTGCCCACGCCCGCTCCGCAAGAGTGACCAGGATGAGGCGCTCTTCAGCATCTGCAACGGGCGCGCTCTTCAACGCCCACAGGATCGGCAGCAGGCTCATGACCTCACCGCCACCGCACGAACGATCGTGGTGGGGCTACTTGTCGACTTCCTAGGGGCAAGCTGTAGTCTCGACAACGAGACACCTGCTTTCTGGATGTGGTTCTCACTCGCCAGCGGACTGCAATCCGCTGGTCTTGCTTCGACGGCCTGGTAGGGGAGCTGCGTCTCCTGCTGGGCCGTCCTTGCGTTCCGGGCCGTGGCTGCGTACACGGCTGGTCGGAAAGCGACCTACTGCTTGTTCGGACCGCGGCCGCCGCGCGGCGGGCCGGCTTTGAAGTACGCCAGGAAGACCCCGGTCTCCATCGTTCGGGCGTTGCCGACCTTGATGTAGGGGTGCTGTCCGTTGCCGTCGCCGAAGGGCCAGTCCTTGGCCGTGCGGGCGATGTACCTCAGGCCGTCCGGCGTGATGCTGTCGACCAGGCCCTCGTCGATGAGGAGCTTGGCGCCCGTCGTGAAGGTGACGAACGGGGGCGTGGGGCGGGTCACCACGGGATTCCGACAGGCTTGAACTTCGATGTTCCCGAAGTTGTCGCTAGGGTGTGCAACGTACGGGTCCTTCCTTAGCTGGGGGCATCTGTGCGGGCCGCGCGTATTCGCAGTACGCCGGCGTGGAAACGGTCGGTCGGGGCGACCCGGTTCGGCCGTTTCTGCTGTTCAGGGCGGTGATCGCACCTTGTCCTCGTCTCCTCTCACGCCGCGAGGGCGTTGATCGCTTCTACGGTTTCAGCGGCGGTCGAGTTCCCCGCGTACCGAGGTGCGCTGAGCATCCCCGCCAACCGCTCCGCACGCTTCACAATCCACGAGATTTGCTCCTCCACAGGCAACGACAGGACAGGGCGGATGGCGTCAGCCGCGCCCTCCACGTCGTCCAGCTGCACCCGGGCCGTCGCCAGGTAGATGTGCGCCAGGCGCTCATCGTCCAGCGACCGCTCATCGGCCGGCCCCGACTGCCACAGCTCGATCGCCATGATCGCTTCGCGGGCCGCCCGCTCGGCGTCGTGCCCGCCCTCCAGCCAGATCAGGCTCGATCCGGCGTAGTAAGACTGCTTGGCCTGCGAGAACCCAAACAGACCCGACAGGGAGTCCGGCCGGTGCATCCGCTCCCGGGCTGCTTCCGCGGCATCCAGAGCGGCGTTCGCCGCCCTCGAGTCACCGAGGTTCGCCAGGCACTGGGCCTCACCACAGCGCAGCCGGGCCTCCCCGGTGCCCTGCCCGTGGCCGACCCACTGGTAGCCGTCCCGCACGTACTCCAGAGCACGCCCGTAGTCGCCCTGGAAGCGGGCGATCAGGGACTTCGTGCCGGCCACCCACGCGGCCAACTCCGCATCCCCCGCGAACTCGGCGCAGCGACCCGCCGCAGTGGCGTGCTCCAGCGCTTCGTCCGCGTCGCCCATGTCGAGCAGCGCATACGACAGCACCCCGGACAGCCGCCCGGCAGCCACGTACAGGTCGGAACGGTCCTGCGGCCGGTGGTGCCCTGAGCGGATCCGCTCGAACGCCTCGCCGCGCAGGGTGTGCGCCCGGTCCATCATTGGACCCGGGGGAGAGGCCAGGTAGTCGACCGCCGTAGCGGACACGCCCTCCTGGAGCTCGCTGATGTCCAGGTCTGCCAGTGCGGTCAGGTCCCGCGACATGGCCAAGGCTGCCGCACGCGTTCGGTGCGCGGCCGCGGCCTGCCGGCGGGCTTCGTCCTCCCGGTGCCACTGGGCCACGAGGGCACCGTTGGCGCCGGTCGCCTCATCCGCAGCCTCAGCGACGGACAGCGGCGTGGGCCGGCGGCCGGTCTCGAAGTTGTGCAGCGACGTGCGGTCATACCGGACGAGCTGCGCCAGGTCTGCCAGGGACATGTGGGCAGCCATGCGCCACTCGCGGAGCAGTTCCGGGAAGGTCGTCATGCCGTGAGTCTTCCTCCTCTCGTTCCTCGTCGGGAGGGCTTGCCGCCCTGTACGTGCAGTTTGTCTGTTGGCAATTCCTTGAGGGGCTGATTGCAAACAGCAGCCTCAACTCCAGTGGCCTCGGCCGGTGCTGGCATGGAGTCAGCACTGATCGAAGACGCGAGGAGAAGCTGCTGTGGCATCACTCCGCATCGCCCTCCGGCTCCACGCGGCGCCGGCGGTCGCGCGCGGCGGCCTTCTTGGCGTGAGCCACGAAGTACGGTCTCGCCTTCTTCCAGTCGACGACGTTGGAGCGGCCGACCTTCTGGACCTCAGGGAAGTTCTCGACGTCCTTGAGGTGAAGCTGGGAGATCCGTTGGTGGGTCATCGACGGGAGGATGCCTTCCTCCACTACGCGGCGCGCAGCTTCGCGGAAGGTCACCAACTCAGGTCCTCCTTCGGTCTCGGCTATGACGACTTCCTCCAGTCTCCCTCATTGGGTTGCCAAATGGCAACCCAGGGCGTAGTGTCTTTCATGGCACAGCACGACGGCCCCGGACCAGCAAATGCCGGACCAGGGCCGCGTGTCCCGAAGCGGCTCCTACACCGCCACGGACATGAACCCGCCCACCTGCGCATTCAGGGAGGCCGATCCACCATGGATCGTATCCGCCACATGGCTACTCGCACAGCACACCCCCTGGACAACGTCCAGTCGGTGTCTGGCGCCACCACCCAGGCCGACGAGGCGCTCCGCCGCGTCACCCTCACCCAGATCGGCCCCCGCCGGCCCGGCGTCGTCTACTACGACGGCAGCCGCATGGTCGAGGTGAAGGCCGTCATCACCAACCTCACCGAAGCCCGCCGCGTCCTGCGCCGCAACGCCGCCCGCTTCGCCGTCCTCATCGAGGACCTCCACACCGGTACGTCCCGCTACACGGGCGCCGTCTGGACCGGCTCGGACCGTGTCCTGAAGGCGGTGACGGTGCGATGAGCGAGCTGCGTGACGTGTACCGCGAGTACGCCGAGCAGGCCGGCCTGGACTACCTGACCAGCCTGCGCGCCCTGCCCGCCTACCAGCCGCGCCCCGGCGTGAACCTGGGCCTGCTGCGCGTGTCCGTGACCCTCGTCGACACCGGCGCGGACCTCGGCTTCGCCGACCTCGACCCCGTCAACCTCGCTGACCTCGCCGCCGACACGGCCCGCCGTGCCTCCGGCCTCCGCGTCAAGCACAACCGGCCCACCACCCGCCTGCACGTGGTGGGGGAGGGGGCGTGATGGACGACAAGCGGCACGACGACAGCCCCGAGTACCTGCCCGCCCTGGAGCTCTACCACCAGCTCACCAACCTCGGCCCCGACACCGACCGAGCCGTCATGGTCACCCTGCGCCTGCCCAACGGCCGCTACATCGGCGACGTATGGCTCTCCAAGCAGGACGTACGGGACCTGTCCGACGCCTGCGTCGGCCTGGCCGCGGTCCGCGAGTACGAGGACGCCACCCGCATCCCCGACCTCGACGCGGCCGACCTGAACGCCGCGCTTCAGGCCCTCGAGAACCACGCGAACGGCGGCGAGTGATGGCCAGCCGCAACGTCCTCGACGGCACCGAGCTGGGCGACCTGCTCGACGACCTCACCACCGGCACCAACATCCGCCCCGGAATCCACCTCATCGCCGACGGCATCCGCGCCCTCGCCGAAGACGCCCACACCGGGCAGCTCGACAAGCGGGCCACGCAGCTCGTCCTCGTCCAGCTGTGCGGCAACGCGGACGGCCTCGACGCGGTCGGCGCCATCGGTGAACTCGCCGCCTACATCACCACCGACCACAACCCCACCATCCGCAACCTCCCCGACGAGCAGCGCAAGACAGTCACCCACCAGGGCTGGCTGACCGCCTACGGACTCAACGACCCCGACCTGCGCACCGCTGCGGCCGAAGCCAACGCCGCCCTCGACCACCTCGACCCCGAGGGGAGGTGCGACGTGGACGACGCGAAGCGAAAGGAGATGCACGACAAGGTCAAGAAGGCCAACGACCAGTCCCGTAACCGGCCCAAGTAGCCACCCCCCGGGGCCCGTGCCGAGCCGACACGGCCGGGCCCCACCCCCTCTGGCCCCGCCCGAGGCCGCACCACCACCGCCCCCAGGTGGTGCGGCCCCGAGCACGACCAGCGGAACACCCCACCAGACCGAAAGGACCGCCATGACCGGACCCGAGTTCCGCGAGACCCACGGCGACCCCGCCACGTGGGACGACGACGAATACGAGGCCTACTTCGCCATCACCGCCACCCAGAACCCCACCGACTACCAGCCCGCCGCCTGACCACCGAAAGGACACCGACACCCGTGACCGAAACCCTCGAGGCCATCCGCTACACCGCCGACGTCGTCTGCATCCGCGACGGCCACGTCCTGACCATCAAGCGCGGCTGGCCGCCCCACAAGGGCCAGCTCGCCCTGCCCGGCGGACACGTCGATCCCGGCGAAACCTCCCGGGACGCTGCCGCACGCGAACTGCTCGAGGAGACCGGCGTCAACGTCGACGCCCGGGACCTGACCCTGGTCGGCGTCTACGACGCGCCCGACCGCGACCCCCGCGGCCGATACATCACCGCCGCCTACACGATCACCGTCCCGGCGCACACCACGGCTCGGGCCGGAGACGACGCTGCCGCCGTTCAGTGGGTGCCTCTCGCTGAGACCGGAGACCTCGCCTTCGACCACAACGAGATCGTGACCGACGCCCACCAGGCCCTCGCCGGCACCACCGTCCAGCCCGCCATTCGCCACAGCGCCTGACCCAACCGATCACCCCCCACCACAGAAGGGACGCGCCCATGCTCACCCAAGTGCAGAACGCGGCCGCACAGGTGCCCGTAGAGGCATGGGCCGCCCTCCTCGCCCTCACCACCCTCGGCTTCGGCTACCGACTCGCCGCCAAGACCCGCGCCCCCCGCCGCAAGCCCGTCGACAAGAAGAAGCGCCGCACCCTCACCGGCCTCCTCGGCATGGGCCTCGTTGTCATCGCCGGCCTGGCCCTCTCCACGAACACCAGCGCCCGCTTCGCCCTCACGCGACTCCACATGGACTCGCCCTGGCACATGACTATCGGCCTCGCCCTGGAAGCCATCGTCCTCGGCCTGTCCGTGTACTCCTGGGCGTTCAACGACAAGAGCGTTGCCCGCGTCGTGTACGCCCTCGTCTTCGCCCAGGCCATCGGCGCCGTCGAAGTCACCAGGTTCGAAGGCGAGGACCTGGGCACCGCCCTCGTTCGCATCGTCGGCCCCGTCATGCTCGCCTACGGACTCCACAAGCTCCTCGGTCTCGAATCCAAGCTCGGCAAGATCGAGCTCAAGTCCGACGGGATCCTCGCCCGCTGGTGGCGCGACCGCCTCAAGCGACTCGAGAGCAAGCTCGGCATCGGATCCCGCGGCGCCGACGCCGAAGCCATCAGCCGCCGCAACGCCCAGGACAAGCTCATCGCCCTCGCCACGCTCGGTAAGCCCTGGTACATGAGCCAGCGCTCCTACGACAAGGCCCTCATGCGCGCCGGCGACGCCGCCTTCCACGGCCTCGACGACACCCTCGACCAACTCGGAACCGAGATGACCATCACCACCCGCATCGACCGCATGGGCGCCTTCAAGACCCTCCCCGACCGGTCCGAGACCTACGCCCTCCGCTCCCTGCGCCAGGTGCGCCCCTCCAACGAGGCGCAGGGCGCACTAGACACCGCGCCGGACGACATCAGGGCTCTGACCAGCGAGGGCGCAGCAGGGCGCACCCAGAGGCCCGAGGAGAGCGCGCCCGAGGCGAACACGGGCGAGGCGCAGGCGAGCAGCAGGCGCGACGGGGGCATCACCGACCGCCGCCAGCTCGCGTTCGACCTCTACTTCGACCTCCGCGGCACCGGCCCCGCCCCCTCACAGAACGCCTTCGAGAAGGCCTGGCGCGACGCCGGCTACGGCCTGAAGACCGACGACATCCGCGCCCTCTACAAGGACATCCACACCAAGGTCACCGGTAACAACGCGTAACCATCCGCCCTGATCCCGAAAGGAGGAGAACGTGCACCCCGCCCACACCCAGCCCGTGCCGCAGACGGTCACCCCGTCCGCGGCACCCGCCCGCACCACCCACCGGCCGGCCCCGGCCCCCCTCCCGGCACCGACCGTCACCGCCCCCGACTGGCCCACCCGCTGGCACCTGCTCATCCCCGCCGGCATCCGCAACACCGCCGCCGCCCTCGGCCTCTGGCAGAACCCCGTACCACTCATCCCGTCCGACCACCTCACCCAGACCCTCGCCGTCCTCGAGCGGTACGGCTGGTGCAAGTCCCTCGACTTCAGCCCCACCGGACGCATGTGCATCCGCGGCGCCCAGACCTTCCTCGAGCACACCGGACACGTCACCCCCACCGCCCGGAACCGGGCCGTCGACTACATGCAGCAAACCCTCCACGAGAACGGCATCCACACCCCGTTCTTCGCCTGGAACGACTACGGCGACCGCACGTTCCCGCAGGTCAAGCACCTGATCACCCTGTCAGCCCACTCGGCACGCAAGAACGGAGAATGAGCAGTGACCCCCGAGCAGTTCAACCAGGAATTCGGCCCCGAATTCGCCCCCCAGACAAGCCCGTATGGATACACCGGGCAGCCGGTAAAGCCCGGCCTGACCAAGCGGGGAAAGACCGCCCTCGCTATCGGCGCGGCCGTTCTCGCCGGTGGTGGAATCCTCGCCTGGCAGGACTACTCCGCCGAAGCCTCCGCCAACGAAGTGAAGGCACAGGAACTCGCCCTCAGGCAGCAGGAACTGCGCATCCAGGAACTGAAGGAAATCAACAAGGCGACCGCCGCGCAGAAGAAGAACCAGGCCACCGAGGACGCGGCCCGCAAGAAGTTCATCAACGCGTGCATTCAGGCCGACAAGGGCCTGGTCGGCAAGCAGATGGGCGTCACCTACAGCTCCGTCGTCGCCGACTGCCAGGACCAGTTCCGGGGCAGTGAGGACGGCACCACGACGGGCGCCGACATGGCCGTTGCGGGGTCCGCGAACGAGGCCGGCAGCGGCTCAGGCGGCATCAACTCGGCCGGTCTCGTGGGCATCGCGGTGGGTGGCGGACTGCTCGTCGCTCTGGGTGCCAACCGCATGAAGAAGGCTCACACACAGTAACCGTCAACGTTCATTCCTCACTCGCTCACGCCGCTGAAAGCCCTCACCCGGCACCCCATGATCCATCCCTGAGGGTCTTCACAGCGGGAGTGAATGAGGAATGAAGCTACAGAGAGTGAGGAATGATGGCGACCGACACGGTCCCCGCGGCCATCCCCGGACCCCCCGACCCGCCGTCCGGAACACCCACCACCCAGACCGGCGCAGACAAGCCCGCCAAGGGCTTCCTCGCGGCCATGGTGGCCCCCGTGGAGCCCGCACGAGCCACCTTCGACCTCACCCCAACCACCGGCCACGCCACCCACCCCGACGCCGGTGACGGGGTCCTGGACCGCTCCGCCCCCGGCAAGTCCTCCGCGTCGTTCCACGACACCGAACAAGCCTCCACCAACGACCCCACCGGCCAGAAACGAAAAGCCCAGGGATCAATTTGGAAAGCATGGTGGCTGGCCGGAGCGCAGCGCTGGGCGAAAGGCGGCGGCACCGCCAACAAGCGCCTCGACCTGAAGAAGGCCCAGGCGCAGGCTAACCAGGTCAAGGAAGCACGCACGACCACGGTCAACAAGTCCGGCGGAATCCTCCCCGTGCGTAATTCCGGCGGATCTGGTGCGGGTCCGAAGGGAAACTCCGGTAAATCCGGCGGCAATACGGGCGGAAAGGGCCCGGTGAATTCCTCCGGGAACCGTTCGGGCGGGGCCGGCCGCGGCGGATCCGGCGGCGGCCGCGGGTCTGGGGGAGGCTCAGGCAGCAACGGAAGCAGCTCGACCGGCGGCAGGCACAAGGACTCCGTCGGCCACGGCAAGGGCACCGGTACGAAGGGCCCTGCCTCGGGCGGGAAGGGCGCTGCCGGTACGGGCGGCTCCAATGGCGCCGGCGGTCCGGGCAAGAACACCAGCAGCGGCAAGGACCCCCACGGCGGGAAGGACCGCGCCATCCGCGGCCCGAAGGCCTCCAAGGACACCGGCGCCAAGGGGCCGGGCAAGGGCCCCGGCACCGGCGGGGGAGCCGGATCCGCATCCGGCGGTCCTGGGAAGCAGGGAGCGGGCGGCAAGAGCGGCGCCGCAGGCAAGGACGGCAAGACTCCGAGGGCCGGTGCTGCCGGCGGCCCGGGAACTGGCGGCGGCTCCAAGACGGACACTGCCAAGCCGCCCACGAAGAACGGCAGGAACGACTCCGCCAAGCCGAGCAAGACGCCCGGCAAGAACGACACCGGCGCCGGCACGGCTCACAACACCAAGCACCGCCAGGGGCAGCCCGATACCCGCACTCCGCTGGAGAAGTCCCGCGAGACCGGCCACAAGGACGGCAGCGCCGTCCGCCAGGTCGTCGACCACGTCAAGGCCTACAAAGACGGCGCCGTCGACGGCTACCGCGACAAACGCGACGAGAACGCGCGTGACCACGCCCGCCTCGACAAGGCCCACGACAAGCACAAGCCGAAGACCACTGCCGCCAACGACGCCAAGACACAGACCGGCCGCCCCCAGCCCGTCATCGTCACCGAACAGGAGGACGACGGAGTGACCACCGACGTCAAGCCCCTCACCGTCAAAAGCATCGACGCCAACACCCTCACCCTCGGCGCCGACGCCACCCGCGCCACCTACGGCAGGCGTGAGCTGCGCAACTTCAAGCAGTACGAACGGAAGCTCGAAGCGAAGGAAACCAACCTCCAGAAGATCGCCGACGCGTGCAAGCAGCTCGAGAAGGAAGCCGAGAAGGAAGCCAAGGACTGCCAGGACCTCCTCGAGAAGGCCAAGAGCGTTGAAGGCGGCGAGAAGCTCGTCGGCAAGCTGACCAAGCTCGCCGACGAGGCCAAGAACCAGACCGCGGAAGCCGCCGAACTCGCCAAGCGCGCCAAGCGGGCCGCCGAAATGTGCAAGGTCGTCCTCACCAACATCCAGACCCGCTACGCACCCCTGTACAAGGCCGTCGTCGACAGCGACGAGACCAAGCCCGCAGAGCTCCGCTTCTACAACGACAAGGGCACCTACGCCCCCGCCGCCTGAACTCGCTAAGGAGCCCCCATGGCTGAGCTCACCTACAAGGCCCTCACCCACGCTGTCCAGGCGAAGGAGAGGAAGCTGGCCCGCCACGCCGAGAGCGTCCGCCTGGCCGCGGACAACATCAAGGAACACGCCGACGACACCGCCCGCGACGCCGACGCCCTCGGAGCCAAGTCCGTCGACCGCGACTCCATCGCCGAATGCCAGGAACTCGCGAAGGTCATCCGCGGCGTATCCGACGGCGCCATCACCTACGCCTCCAAGACGGCCGACACCGCCAAGGCCGCCAAGGCCGCCGGAGACCAGGCTCGCACCACCCACGGCGGCTTCCAGGAAGCGTTCGACCGCTCCACCGTCACCGGCCTCGAGAACGTCTCCCGCGACTGGCTCGAACAGGAATAGCCCGCCAATCCATCACCCCGGCCCGGGGCACCGACCCCGGGCCGCACCCCACCCAACAAGGAGCCCCACCCGTGTCCACGAACACCCGCACCGTGCCCAGCACCGACACCGCGGAGCGGGCAGCAGCCATCGGCCAGACTCTCCTCCCCATCGCCACCGGCGTCCTCGCCCCCATGCTCGAACCCTCCGCCGCCACCATCGCCGGAGGCACCTACCTGGCCGGCGCGGCATTCGTGGCCGCCAACTTCACGGGACACCTCGGCACCTGGGCCGACGACCTGCCCGCTATCGACATCGCCCGCGCCCACCGCGACACCCTCGGCATCGCCACCATCACTTCCGGCATGGCTCTCGGCCTCGGCACCATCGGCGGCCCGGAAGCCACCGACCTCCTCATGCTCGGCGTCACCCAGATCGCCTCCAACCCCGTGCCCGGGATCCTCTCCCTCGGCTGGTGGGCCGCCGTCGCTCTCGTCCCCCTCAAGCTCCGCCGCATCCTCAGCCGCAAAACACTCCAGCACGGGCCCGCCGGACCGCAGGCTGTTGCCGTCAACGACACTGTCGGACCCATCACCGCCGCCGACGAGATCATGGCCGCTTGGCACCGCCACATCAGCAACCCCGACAGCGGCATCCACAAGGGACAGGTCCTCACCGACGTCACCGTCTACACCAATCGGTGGACCGCCCGGATCCTCGCCCCCGCCGGCGCCGCGGTGACCGTCACCAAGGAGACCGTCTCCTCCGTCTACCGGCGCAACCCCGGCTGGATTGAACTCGCCCACGGCGACCACTCCGGCGAAGCACGCATCACCGTCAACCACCAGGCCCCCGCCGAACTCGACCCCGACACCCTCGAAGGCGCCTGGAAGAAGCGCGTCGCCTGCTCCGGCGGCACCATGCCCAAGACCCATCTGGAGAACGTCACCGACGACCCCAACACCGGCGGCAAAGCCGCCTGGGTCGTCGCCGACGACGACATGAAGGGCGCCCTCAAGCAGCCCGACCTCACCGACCTCGCAGGCGACCTCCGCAAGTCACCCCTGCTCGTCTCCTACGAGCCGAACTCCAACAACGTCCGCAAGGCGATCATCCGCGTCATGGACTCCAACCCCCTCGAAGCCGGACACGACTTCCAGGGCCTCGACTCCATGAAGGCTTCCGCAGGCGGATGGTTCCCCATCGGCAAAATCATCTCCGGCCACCCCGCCCGCTTCCAGATGTTCGACCCCAAGCTCGGCGCCCTCCACCTCGTCGTCGCCGGCACCACCGGCAGCGGCAAAGGCGGAGCCGTCCAGGTCATCTCCCTCGGCTACCACGCCAACGGAGCCGCCATCCTCTACGCCGACCCCAAGGGCGCATCCAACCCCGCCATCCCCAAGATGGCCGCCTACTCCGGCCTCCAGCGCTACGGAGCCCTCGGCGCCATGCGCCTCTCCTACCACGTCCTCCAGCACCGCATCGAAGAAGCCGCCCGCCTCGACCTGAAGAACTTCCAGCCCTCCAAGATGCGCCCCTGGTGCCCCACCATCCTCGACGAAGCCCCCCAGATGCTCGGCCCGAAGGTCCCCAACCGCGCCGAAGCCGTCCACATCGTCAAGGCCGGAGCCTCCCTCGGACGCTCCATGGGCATGCCGTGGTGCCTCGTCACCCAGACTGTGAACCTCGACCAGATGGGCGGCGAGCAGGCCATCCGCGCCAACCTCCTCGCCGGCGGAGCCTGGCTGATCCTGCGCACCGACTCCGACCAGGTCAACCTCGGCGACCTCCCCACCGGCTTCGAGGGCATCGACCCCTCCCAGATCCCAGCCGTGTGGCCCACCGAAGACGAATCCCTCATCTACGACCCCGACATCCCCGAGAACGACCCGCGCCGTACGTTCGGCCTCGGCTACCTTGCCGCACCCGGCGGCCGCGCCGGCATGATGCGCATCGACACCCTCGAGGACGCCACCCCCCACATCCGCCCCGAGCTAGTCGCTGCTCCCGAGGACGTGCCCTGGTGGGGGGACGAGGACGTCATGGAGGAGCTGGCCAACACGCCCCTGCCCGGCTTCGAGGAGAAGGGCGACGCCGACGACGAGGACGGTGCAAGCCGCCCCGTGATGGCCCCGGGTGCCGACCTGCCCGCCCGTAAGGAGCTCACCGCAGAGGAGAAGGTGCTCTCCGCCCTCCGCGACGAAGCCGACCCGCTGCACCTTGAGTACCTCGACGGCTCCGACGGCATCGACGAGGACGACTTCGAAATCGCCTACACGGACCGCACGACGCTGCTCACCACGACCGGCCTGAAGGAAGGCACCTTCGCCAACGCCCTCCGCAAGCTCGAGACCGCTGGGAAGATCCACCGCGTCGCCGAGGGCAAGAACGTCCGCGTCGGTCTCGGGCGTGCCATCGCAGAGGAGCGCAACTGATGAACCTGAACCTATGCGCTGTGCTTCGCTGCATCGAGCCGCCCTTCATCCACGAACCGCTCCTCCTATGCCGCCAGCACGCCCTCGCCATCTCGCTGAACGTCACCGATCGACTCCACGCCAACGCCCTCACCGGCCACACCACCAAGGGCCTCGACATCGAGCAGGCCAACCTCGCACCAGGCAACGTCTGGGACCAGACCGCGCACCCCGCCGTCGTCTACTTCCTCACCAACGGCGACAGAGTCAAGATCGGCACCAGCACCAACATCACCGCCCGCGTCAGCGCCCTATCCCTGCGAAAGAGCAACGCCGTCCTCCTCCTCCAAGGCGGCCACGATCTTGAGAAGGCCCTCCACCACCACTTCGAATGCGACCGCATCGCCAACACCGAGTGGTTCGTGCTCTCCCCACGCGTCCAGGACTACATCGCCCGCCGCAAGGCCGCTGACGCCTCCCTACGGCAACCCCGGCTCCCCGCAGAAGCCCACTCTGTACCGGCAGGCAGTCGCGAGTCGGGAACTCTGCACGTCACGATCAGCCAGCCGAGGACCCCGACCGCCGAGGAACGCATCCTGGAAGTGCTCACCAGCGCCCAGTCCGACACCGTCTGCCGGCACATCCACCGGGTCGACATCGGACGCCTCGCTGGCGTCACCGGCTCCACCCTCGACAACACCCTCGGCAACCTCCGCCGCAAGGACCTCATCCACCGCGGCCCCGAACGCGGCACCTGGGCCCTCGGCCCCGCACCCGAAGTCGAATAGCCGCCGGGGGAAGGCGCCTCAGACAAACCGCCCCCGGTAGGGCAGCATCAGAACTGCACGGCCCGGACCACCGGTACCGGTGTCCCCGCGCCCTACCAAGGACCGGGCCGTGCCACAGCCGCTCGGGCACCCTTCCCCCCCCGGCACCCGAGCACCGACAGCCCCGCACCCACCCCCCTTGGGCCGCGGGGCTGTCCCACACCCGGGGGAACCTTCCGCCCGAAATCAGCGATCATCCGACTAGGCGCGGGGCCTGACAACCACACAGCGGGAGCCCCACCGCCATGCCCTGGTCCAAACTCAAGCAAGACGAAGTCGCCGTACGCCGCACCAAGCTCCTCCAACTGCGCCGGCAAGGCATCCGCTACGACGACGAACGCATCGCAGCCCTCGGCTACTCAAGCCCCGACGTCGCCCGCAGCGACCTCAAGCGCGCCCTCGAGGCCCACCGCAACGCCGAAGCCGCCGAAGTCAGCCTCTACCGGCAGCAGGAGAACGAACGCCTCGACGCCCTCCTCGAGGCCGCATGGCCCCGCGCCACCCAGCCTTCCCCGGTCTTCGACAAAGAGGGCAACGTCATCAGTCACGAGCTGGACATGCGCGCCGTCGACACCGTCCTGCGCCTCATGGACCGCCGCGCCAAGCTGAACGGCCTCGACATGCCCGCCAAGACCGAAGTCACCGGCGCAGGCGGCGGCCCCCTCCAGATGAGCAAGGCCAGCGACGCCGAACTCGATGCCATCATGAACGCCGGCCCCGCCCCAGGCCCCGAGGACGCCCCCGGCGAACAGCCCGGCGACGGCAGTGGCTGACAGCCTCCTCGCCCGCTACCGGGCCCTACCCGCCGACCAGCGGCGCCACATCATCCGCCACGCCTCCGACGACCTGCGCGCCCAGCTCGCCACCCTCGAAGCCGAAATGGCCATGGACCGCTCACCCGGGGCGCTCGCCGCCGTCATCACCCACGGCAAGGAGATGCAGGCCCGCCACCTCGACATCATCGACCGCATCTACCAGCGCATCGCCAACGGCGAACGCATCCGCGCCATGGTCACCATGCCCCCACGCGCCGGGAAGTCCCGCCGCACCTCACGCTGGGGACCCACCTGGTACCTGCGCCGGCAACCCGACCACCGGTTCATGCTCGCCTCCTATGCCGCGCACCTCGCCGACGACCACGGCCGGTGGATCCGCAACACCATCACCGAACACGCCCCCACCCTCGGCATCAACCTCAAATACGGCTCCCAAGCCGCCAACCGGTTCGACATCGACGGCCACGAAGGCGGCATGGTCACCGCCGGCGTCGGCGGCCCACTCACCGGCCGCGGCGCGCACGTAGCCTGCGTAGACGACCCCTTCAAAGGATCCGAAGACGCGGGCAGCCCCACCCAGCGGGAACGGGTCTGGGACTGGTGGCAGTCCGTCCTCCTCACCCGCCTCGAACCCCAAGGCTCAGTCCTCCTCGTGAACACACGCTGGGACGACGACGACCTCTCCGGCCGGCTCCTCAAAGAAGAACCCGACGACTGGATCGTCATCGACCTTCCCGCCATCGCCCTCACCGCCGACGACCCCCTCGGCCGCCAGCCCGGCCAGGCCCTCTGGCCCGAGCGGTACAACGAAGACGACTACGCCCGCATACGGAAATCCGTAGGTGAACGCGTCTGGTGGGCCCTCTACCAGCAGCAGCCCAGACCGCTGGAAGGCGGCGTCTGGCAGTGGGCGTGGATCACCGGCAACCGGCTCAGCCCCTCAGCGTTCCGCGGCGTCGACCTCACCCGCAGCCTCGTCGCCATCGACCCCTCCGGCGGCTCAGGCACCGCCAACGACGAAACCGGCATCATCGCCGCAGGCCGCGACCACACAGGCGAGCTGTACCTGTTCGCTGACCGATCCGGTCGGCACGGCGCCAACACCTGGGGCACCGAAGCCTGCCTCCTCGCCCTCGACAGCGACGCAGACGCCTGGGTCGTGGAGACGAACTTCGGCGGCGACATGACCCGCCAGGTCCTCATCCAGGCATGGCAGGAGCTCGAGCGCTCCGGCCGCACCGGCGGTCGGCCTATGCCGCGGATCATCGAGGTCAATGCCAAGCAGGGCAAGCGACTGCGCGCTGAGCCGATCGCCCAGCTCTATGAGCAGGGCCACGTCCACCACGTGGGTGAGTTCCCTGACCTTGAGCGGCAGATGGTGACCTGGCTGCCCGGCATGGACTCCCCAGACCGGATGGACGCCGCAGTGCACGCCCTAACCGAGCTGGCAGACCCAACACAGCAAGGCCTCGGCAGCCAGCACTACAGCGACAACCGTCTGCGTGGACGCCGCTAAGCCGGACAGCCCGACGCTTACAGCGTTCACGGATGGTGAAGACGTAATTCCCGTCCCCGCGGATTGCGGATCCGCATTGCTGGACGGCGGCTGCGGGGTATGTTGGCTAAGAGCCAATCAGAACGCATCGGGAGATGCGTTGGTTGGCCGACAGCCAGTCAACGAGTCCCCGGGCTCGCTGACAGCGGCAAGAGAGAGGGCCGCCCCCCGTCGGGAGCGGCCCAGCACGGACGCCGGATTATGCGGTGAGCCAGATCGCCAGCTGGACGGCCAGGTCCAGACAGGCGACGTAGAAGGCCCACCGGTCATAGTCCGGCGGTTCGTTTTCCAGCACTCTTTCCTCCTCCCGGGAGGTAGTCCCGGAGGGCCGAATGCCCTCCGCGCCCGGCCGGGGCGCAGAGGCGCTGGAAACGCCGTATCTGCCACTCTATAGACGGCGAAGCCCAACTCAGGGCCGCTGTGCAAAACTTCGCGCCTGCTGACTTGTGGTCAGTCCCGTGACCTGCATAAACCCAAAATCATGCTCCGGCGCAAGTTGCGCAGGGTAGGGGGATTCTGACGCCCCCTACCCCCGCCAAGGTCTCCACCCGGGGGAACCCGGATCGCGCACGCCCGTACCCTGATGATCAGGCGCGGGGCCTGAGCAGCAGGGGAGTAGCGGTGGGCCTCATGTCCGGCCTCAAGCGCGTCACCATCGACGCGTGGTCCTGGCTGAACTACAAGCCGATCTACGCCGACCCCCGCGGCATGCCCCACCGCCGTGCCTTCCCCGAAGCCCGCGCCACCTGGGTGCCGGCCGCCGACGAACGCCGCCTCGCCGCTTACAAGCTGCTCGCCGCCTACGACAACAACCAGGCCGCCGAGCTCGCCGAGGTCCTCGACGGGCCCACCGCACGGGAGAAACGCGAGTTCGGCGACCCGTCCCTGCACATCGACTCCATCATGTCGCTCGTGCTGGGCCGCGAGCAGACCATCACCGTGCCCGGCGCCGAGGACCCCGACAGCGACACCGACACCGCCCTCGCCGAACGCGTCCAGACCCTGCTGCGGGACTGGGCCACCGACGAACTACTGCCGATGCGCGTGCAGCAGACCGAACGCAAAGCCGTCGCCCTCGGAGACGGCGTGTACCGGCTCGCCTGGGACCCCGCCAAGCAGCGCGCCACCGTCCGCAGCGTGGACCCCGGCTTCTACTTCCCCGTCATCGGCGAGGACGACGACGGCGGCGAGTTCCCCACCCGCGTCCACTTCGCCTGGGAACTCCCCGAAGACCCGCGGCGCGAGTTGAAGGCCCGCATCCGGCGCATCACCTACGAACTCGCCCCCATCGGCCCCGCCACCGCCGCCGGCGCCGACGCGGAAGGCCGAGCCGTACGGGCCCCGCTCACCGTGGAGGACGCCGACGGCCAGCTCGTGCCCGTCCTCGGCCAGGGCGACACCCTCGACCCGGGCAGCGGCAGCATCAGCCGCCTGTACCCGTGGAACGACCAGCCCACCACGATCACCTGCTACCTGACCGACGCCACCTGGAACCTCGACGACCTCAAGGGCCAGATCGACGTCGACTCCCTGCCCCTGGCCAAGGCCACCTACGCGACCCGATCCGACGGCGAAGTCCTCGACCACCTCGACCTGCTGATCGACTTCATACCGGTCGTGCACGTCCCCAACACCGTTCCCCCCGCCGAGGAGCACTGGGGCCAGTCCTCCTTGGCCAAGGTCCTGCAAGTCTTCGACGAACTCGCCTCCTCAGACACCGACTCCTCCCGCGCCTCCGCAACCACGGGCCTGCCGATGGTCGCCATATCCGGCGTCACCGACACCCGCAACCACCTCGACGTCGGCCCGGGGTCGCTGTTCAAGCTGGGCGAGAACGGCAAGCTCACCGCCGTCGACACCTCCTCCGCCCTGCGAGAGCTGCGCGAGCACGTCCACGACCTCGAGGACCGCGCTGCCAAGGTCTCCCGCCTCCCCGCCGTAGCCCTCGGCACCGTCGACCCGTCCAAGGCCCCCTCCGGCTATGCCCTGGACATCTCGCTGGGCCCGCTGGACTCCCTCATCGGATCCATGCGCCTGGCCCGCGACCACAAGTACACGCTGCTGCTGAAGATGGTTCAGCGCCTGCACCTGGCCGGGCAGCACCCCGACTGGACGGGCATCACCGTCCAGCCCGCGAAGCTGGTGTTCGGCCCGTACAAGCCCACCGACAAGGCCGGCATCCTCGAACAGGTCACCAACGGCGTCGACAAGGGCGTCATCAGCAAGGAAACCGGCATCCGCATGCTCATCGAGGCCGGCTTCCCCATCGAGGACTCCGAGAAGGAACTGGAACGGATCGACGCCCGCTCCTTCGCCGACGCCCGCAACCTCGCCGACGCCCTCGGCAACCCCGAGGAAGTCGCCGCGTTCCTCGGCCGCAAGGCCCCCGACGAGCCCGACACACCGCCCGTGGTCC
The DNA here is from genome assembly GCF_055567995.1 of Streptomyces sp. NPDC026246. Classification (NCBI taxonomy): domain Bacteria; kingdom Bacillati; phylum Actinomycetota; class Actinomycetes; order Kitasatosporales; family Streptomycetaceae; genus Streptomyces; species Streptomyces sp. NPDC026246. Next base: position 29,923 of record NZ_JBVHPJ010000021.1, read on the forward strand.
TGCCTCCCGCCGCCGGCGACGACGACCCGCAGGACGACGACGAGGACCCGCCGCAGGGAAGCGGGGGGAACACACCGTGACTTTTGTGCTGCACTGTGATCTAGGCGCGGGGCCTGAGGAACTGTCCATGGGAGGACTGTCACCAATGCGTCGCCCCGCGCACCGTCCCGGCCACGCCGCCGCCCTCGGCTGGGCCCACCCCTACAGCGGCACCGAGTCGCTGGCCGTGTTCTACAACGACGGCGGCGGCAACCCGCCCGCGGACCCGCCCAAGCCTGGACCGCCTCCCACCCCCACCCCCACGCCGCAGTTCACCCAAGACGACCTCGACCGGATAGCCGCCCGCGAGAAGGCCCAAGGCCAGCGCGCCGGCGCCCGACAGGCCCTCGAGGACCTCGCCAAGGAACTGGGCTTCACCAACCCCGACGACGTCAAGACGTTCGTCGCGGCCGCACGCAAGGCCCAGCAGGACGCCCTCACCGAAGACGAGCGGCGCCGCCAGGAACTCGAGCAGCGCGAGCAGGAACTCGCCGCCCGCGAAGCCGCCGCGGTCGCCCGCGAGCGGGCCGCCAACCGGCGTGCCGTCCTCGCCGGGCTCGGCGCCACCGGAGACGACCTCGAGGACGCCGCCGCCCTCCTGCGCGTCGCGGACGACGCCGACGACCAGGCCCTGCGCGAAGCCGCCGAAGCGCTCAAGACCCGCCGCCCCGAACTGTTCGGCGCCAAGCCCGCCCAGGCCCCCAACCAGCTTCCCCCGGCCCCCGGCGGTGCCCCCGCCGCAGCACCCCCGGCCCGCACCACCCCCAGCAAGGACGACGCCCGCGCCCGCGCCCTGGAACGCGCCCGCAAGATGGGCTACGCCAGGCCCGCCGACGCCGCCTAACCGGCAGCCACAACAGACCGAGGGACCACGCCCTCCCAACTCCCCCCGTGGACGACACCCCGCAGGTGTCCGCACCCCGCTTCGTGCACCCACCCATTCCACGGGAGGAGATCCGGCGTGGACATCCAGCCGATCACCACGACGGAGACCGTCACTGCCAGCCGCCCCTGGCTGCTGTCCCTGCACGGCTCCGACATGAACAAGACCGTGACCCTCGACCTGTCGAAGTTCACGGCCAACACGCACTACACCGCGGCCGCCAACGGCCTGCCCAACCGCCTCAAGTCCGGCCTGCCCCTCGCCAAGATCACCGCGAGTGGCCTGTACGCCCCCTACGCATCCGGCGCCTCCGACGGCACCCAGATCCTCGCCGGGCTCCTCGACACCGAGACCGCGTTCAACACCGGCTCCACCAAGGTCGGCGCCGCCCTGCGTGTCCACGGCGACGTCGACGTCGACAAGCTGCCCGTCGCGCTCACGGTCCCCGCGGCCGCGAACCGCACCGACTCCATCCTCTTCTCCTGAGAAAGGGCGTGAACCCCCATGCTTGAGGCCCTGCTCAGGGACATCACCCCCACCGAGATCATCGCGTTCGCGCGAGCCGTGCAGACCCCCGCGGACTACGCGCTCACCGCCAGCGTGATGCCGGAACGCCAGATCAACGGCGTCAAGTTCAAGACCCGCCGCACCAGCCGCCGCGTCAACGCCGCCAAGTACCGCGCCTACGACGCCCAGACCCCCGTCGCCTCCCGCGAGGTCAAGCGGATCGAGACCGAGGGCATGCTGCCCCCGCTCGGCCAGAAGTACCTCGTCGGCGAACTGGAGACGATCCTCCTCGCCGCCCGCCGCGGCGCCGACGCCTCCGAACTGGTGGAGTCCCTCTACGAGGACACCGCCGCCCACACCCTGTCCATCCGCTCCCGCCTCGAACTCGCCGTAGGTGACCTCCTCACCGACGGCAAGTTCACCCTCGCCGGCGAGAACGGCCTCACCATCGAGTACGACGCCCAGGTCCCCTCGGCGAACATGCCGACCGCCTCCACCGCCTGGACCGACCCCACGGCCGACGCCCTCGCCGACGAACTGGCCTGGCTCGAGGTCCTGCGCGCCTCCGGCGCACCCATGCCGGAAGCCGTCTACACCTCCTACAAGGCCCGCGCGCTCCTCGCCGGCAACGACGCCTACCGCGCCGCCTACTACGGCAGCGTCAACCCGTCGAACACGCCGACCGCCACCCTCGCACCCAACGAGGTCGACACCGTCCGCGCCCGCTACAACCTGCCGCCCATCCGGATCTACGACGTGCAGATCCCCAAGGACGACGGCACCATGGCCCGCCCGATCCCCGAGGACCGCTGGGTCATGGTCCCGCCCAACCGCACCCAGTGGGGCGAGACCCAGTACGGCATCACCGCCGAGTCCATCGCGCTCACCACCGGCGACAACCCCGCCATCGAGCTCGAAGAGGCCCCCGGCATCATCGTCACCCACGGCTGGCAGGACGACCCGGTCCAGGTGTGGACCAAGGGCTCCGCCGTCGCGATGCCCGTGCTGTACGTGCCGGACATCCACATCACCGCCAAGGTGTTCTGATGGCCAAGCTCGCCACCGACACCTTCGTCAAGGACCCAAAGACGCGCCAGATGGTGCACCTTCGGGCCGGTGAAGAGCCCGCATCCGAGTACGCGGCGCTCGTGAAGAACCCCGACGCCTGGGAAGGCGGAAACGCCCCCACCAGCGGGGACAAGGCCGAAGCGGCACCGTCCAAGGACAGTGACGACGACGCCGACAAGCCGGCCGCCAAGCGCGCGGCCAAGAAGCCGGCTCGGGGCCGGAGCGCCGCTGACGAGGGCACCAGCGGCGACTAACGCGGTGTGCGGGCCCGCCCCCTGTGGTGGGGGCGCCAACCGGGCGGGCCCGCACCCGCACCACCCCTCCCGCCCCACCCCGCCCCACAGGAGGCCAGAGTGGACGCCGCCGTACGAGCCTGGCTCCTTGCCGAACTCGGCACCACCACCGACCAGATAGACCTCGAGGCCCGCTACACCCGCCTCGGCACCGCACGCGCCGTAGCTCTGGAGATACTGCGCGAACGCCTTGCCGCGCTCCGCACCCAGCCCGCCACCGTGAACGTCTCCGGTGTTGTGTCGGTTGGTTTCGCCGAGAACATCCGCGCCTACGAGCGTCAGATCAACGCCCTCGAGAACGGCGAGCCACCCGCCCCTGACGACCCGATCGACGGCAGCGGCAGCAGCGGCGGCATCGGCATGCTCCACCTGCATGCAAGGCCCCGCCGATGACCACCCCCGTCCAGCGTCGCGGCCGCACCCTCCGCTCCCGCCTCCTCGCCTACATCTCCGACGCCACGGCCCGCCTGCGCGCAGCCTGGTCGATCCTCACCCGCGCTCAGACCCGCCTCCTCGGCCGGCTCTCCCGCATCCGCCCCGGCCACACCGCCCGCGCCCGCATCCGCGAAGCCATCACCGAGTTCAACCAAGCCCTCGCCGAGTTCAATCGGCAGGCAGGAGCGTTCGCCGACCGGTGGGCAGCCGTCGACCTGCCCCTCGTCTACCGAGAAGGCGCCCACACCCTCCTCGACAACTCCACCCAACCCTGGGTGCGCTTCTCTTGGACGTTCACCCACCAACAGCAGGTCACCGCCCTCTCCGCCCAGTACTACGCCGACCTGACTGCCCGCATCAACGAAGCCCTCCGCCGAGCCCGCGCCTTCCTGCGCGCCGCCCAGGACGCCGCCCGCGGCACTGGCGACCGCTTCAACCCCGCCGCGCTGCGCCGCGCCCACCCCCTGGACACCGTCATCTACGCCAACGACCACCGGCACCCCGTCGGGGCGTGGGCACGGGCGGCGATCACCTGGCAGACGGTCACCACCGCCAACACCGCCGCGGCCCGCACCGCTCTGGAGCAGCTGGGTACCGAATGGCTCGAGGTCCGTGACGGAAACGGATGCGGCTGGGCCAGTCATGAGGACGGCGACAAGGCCGACCGGACGCTGCGCACGGTCCAGGACGCACTGGCACACCCGACGAGTCATCCGCACTGCATTCGCGAGTTTCTGCCCCGCGTCGACCTCATCGGCCGCACCGACATCCGTACCGGAGCCCTCCTGTGACCGCCCCAATCGCCTACACCAGCCACGCGCGAAGCGATGACACGACGAGGAAGACGACCATGAGCGAGCCGAGTGGCATGATCGGCCAGCAGCTAGACGCACTCGGGTTGACTGCGGCCCTGGGCAACGACCACCAAGTGGTGCGAGCCACCGTCAGCCTGATCACCGAGCAGGACGGCTGCGAGGAGACCCACGGCCCCATCGCGCTGCCACTGGAAGAGCCGGGCACCACTCCCGTTCCCCACCCGGTTGAGCGCCGCATCGTCACCGTGGTCGCTGAGGGGCAGCCAATCAGCGACGAGCAACGGCAACGAGTGGCCGCCTGGCTCCGCGCCAACGGCATCGACCCGCGTCGTGTCACACGGGACACCATCACGGTGGAGTCCGTAGTGTACGGCGACCGGACCGGACGGCAGGTCATCGGCTTCACCGAGTACTACGAAGACGCCCAGGGCCGCCGGGACATGAACTGGAAGACCCGAGACGGAGCACTCACCTACCGACGCTGGGTTGAGCAGGTAGCGCCGATCGACCCGGACCCCTCATGGCAGGGGTGGGATGCCTACCGCGCCTCGTGTGCGGCGAAGCAAGCGGCCATGAACGACGCGGCGGATACCGAATGACCGAGCGCCCCGACGAGCCGCAGGCGCACGGCGTCCGCATCGACGCCCAGCCCGGCCACGCCACCATCACCCTCGACGGCACCCCCATGCCGCCCGGCACCGTCACCGGATACACCCTCCAGCACGACATCGCCGGCGGCATCCCGCTCGTCGTCCTCCACACCCGCCAGCCCGACGGTCTGGTCTTCGAAGGCCTCGCCCGGGTCGCGGTCGGCGTCAGCAAGAGCCCCGGCGAGCTGGTGGCTGCGTTCCTCGCCGAGGTCGATCCCGTCCTCCTCGACCAGCAGGCGTTGAACCGGGCCGACTACGGCGGCGGGCAGGGCGCCACCGCCAGGGCCATGCTCGCCACGCTCACCGAATGGGCCCGCGGCGGAAAGGCAGACGCCTGATGGCCGGCATCGACCTGTCCGGGATCGCCAACCTCGTCGAGGGGCTGATCCTGCTGGACACCGTCCGCTTCACCACCCCCGGCGCAGGCAAGCCCGTCTTCGACCCGGGCAGCGGCACCTACACCTACCCCGAAGGCGACCTCATCTACGAGGGCATCGGCGCCGTGCAGCTGGCCGGCACCTCCGACGGTGTCACCGCCGACCCGTCCGCGAACCTGCCCTGGCCCGGCGAGACACGCTCCCGCTACCGGGCCCTCACCCCCCTGGCTGCGCCCATCGCCGCGCGGGACACCATCGTTACCGTCGTCGCCGTCCACCCCGGCGGCGACCTCACCCTGCTGGGCCGGCAGTGGCGGGCCCTCGACCCGTCCGCCGGCGGCACCCTGGGCGTCGTCCGCATCACCGGCCTGGACCAGATCACCAAAACAGGTCAGGTGACCTGATGGACCTGGAGGACCTCGCCCCCCGCCTGGAGCAGGCCGCCGCCCGGGTCGGCCCGGAAACGGACCGCACGGTGCAGCAGCAGGCCCGCCTCCTACGCGCCCTGATCATGGAGAACGCCTCAGGCCGTCCCGGCCCGAACGTCATCAGCGGCGACTATCGCGGCTCGTGGAAGCGGGAGCCGTTCCCCGTCCCCGACGGAGGCGGCGCCGACGTCGGCACCAACGAGCCGCAAGCACGCCGTCTCGAGTACGGGTTCATGAACATGTACGACTCGCTGGGCCGCTTCTACCGGCAGCCACCCTTCCCGCACGTGGAGCCCGCGGTGAACGAACTGTCGACCCAGTACGAGCAGGCGTTCCACGACGCCCTGGACCGGATCTTCGGGAGCTGACGTGATCGACAGACTGCCCGTCACCGACGGCCTCCAGGCGCTTCTTGAGACGCTCACCGGCCGGCCCGTCGGCCGCCGCACCGTCCCCCTCGACGACAACGGCCTCCCGGTGCCGCCGCCGTACACGATCCTCGACCCGCTGGACCGCGGCGACGACACCAACACCCTCGCCGACAACAACACCGCCATCGTCGTCGGCTACCAAGCCACCTTCGTGTCCGGGCCCGCCCCGGGCGTCCCGGACAGCCGCGGCGGCGACGAACAGGCCCAGTGGCTCACCGACCGCGGCTGGAGAGTCGTCGAACGCCCCGCTGACGGCAGCCCCGGCTACGCCCACCCCATCAACGTCGGCCCCGGCGTGCAGTGCTGGAAACGGGAGGCCAGGGAAGCGGGGGGAACGCCTGATCCGAACGATGGCATCATCACCAGTGTGATCAGGTACCGGCTGTACCTGGAGAAGACCGCCTGACCAGGCGGGGCATGCACCGCACCGCGGCGGGACCCCACGCGGACGCCACCAGCAGGTGGCCGCCACACAAAGACACGTGTAGCAGGGGCCCCACATCTCGGCCCCTATCCGCGAGGGGCCATTCTCATGAGGTTCAACCGCAAGGGAACCAGCAAGTTCTACTTCCTGCCGACCATCGCCTCCGGGACGCTCGTGCCGACCGGCGCGGAGATCACCGCAGGCACCGACTACTCGCCGCAGATTGCCGCGGTCGACGGGTTCAGCATCGAGAACTCCCCGATCGAGACCCCCGACATGGCGTCCACGTTCGTGTCGAAGATCGGCGGTGACGACTCCGCCGCCGACAGCTCCTGGACCCTGTACGAGGACTCCACCGCCGACGACATCGAGAACGACCTCGCCAAGGGCACCAGCGGCTTCGTCGTCATCTTCTCCAAGGGCCTCACCACCGGCGCCAAGGGCATGGACGTCTTCCCCGTCACGGTCGTCAGCAACTCCAAGGCGTACACCGCGGACAACGAGGCCGCCCAGGTCACCGTCCAGTTCACGATCACGGACCGGCCGCTTCAGAACGGCACCGTGCCCACCCTGACCTGACCCGCCCGGCAACGGCCCTAACCCCACCAACCCCCGGCCGGGTGCCCGACGTACTGGGAAGGGCGCCGCGCGCGCCCGGCCGGGCCTTCCCCCAAGGACCCGACATGAGCAGCACCAACTGGGCCAACCTCCAGAAGCGCCTGGACGGCATGCCCAAGCCGACCCGCACCCTCACCCTGTGCTCCGACCCCGACATCCGGGACCGCTACCTCGCCGCGAAGAGGCAGCACGCCGCGGCCGTCGAGTACCAGAGCGCCCTGACCGCCGACGCCGACAAGCAGGCCAAGACCCACGTCCAGAACCAGGTCATCGTGGCGGCCGCCGAACTCGACGAAGCCACCGAGGCCTACACGGCGAACTCGGTCACCCTCACCTTCACCGCGCTGGACCGCGGCCAGCTCGAGGACCTCCAGGCCAAGCACCCGGCCACCGAGGAAGACGAGGAGCAGGGCCGCGACTTCCACTTCGACACCTTCGCCCCCGCCCTCATCGCCGCCGCATCGGTGGACGGCATGCCGCTGGAGTACGCCACCCAAGCCATGAAGACCTGGTCCTGGGTCGACGCCGAGGACCTGTGGAACGCCGCCTGGGCCGTGCAGCAGACCCGACGCTCCGACCTGGGAAAAGGCTGATCTCAGATGCCAAATTCCGTGCCGAGATGGAGCTGTGCCACAAGTGGGGCATGCCCCACAGCCGGTTCCGCGGGCACGGAGATGGCACATGGTCCGACCTCGACCGGCGCAAGGCCCTCGCCTACGCCGACTACCTCAAACGGGCCTGCCCCCAGTGCGGCACCCGCCCCGAGGAATGGGACGAAGCCGTCGGCGGCGACGAGGACGCCTACCGGGCCACCACCCACCGCTGCATCGGCTGCCAGCTCCTCGCCGACAAGCAGAAGACCGTCCCCGACGGAGACGAGGGCCACGGAGTGAAGGTCGCCCTGATCCCCACCAGCGTCGCCGTAGCCCTCGAACTCGCCAAGAACCACCGCCACTAGAGCAGGAAGGAGCCCACCCGTGTCCGAGTGGAACCTGAGTGTCCGGCTGACCGGGCAGGGCTCCAACCTGTCACGCACCCTGCGCTCCACCGCCCGCGACGCACGCGACGCCTCCCGCCAGGTCAACACGCTGCGCCGTGACATCAGCCGGTTGCGCGCCGAAGCCTCCCGCGACATCCGCGTCCGCGTCCGAGCCGACGCCCGAGGTCTCCGCAATGACGTGCGTGCCGCGCTCAGCACTGCCGGCAGCGGCCAGCGCCTCGGTATCCGTCTCGGGGTCGATGCTCGCCGCCTGCGCAGCGACGTACAGGCCGCGCTCACCGCAGCCGGGGCCGGGCAGGGCATCCGCATCCGCTTCGACGTGGACGCCGCCCGGCTCCGGGCCGACGTGCAGGCCGCACTCACCTCAGCCGGCGGACAGAACCTCACCGTCGACCTCAACGTCAACGGCACCGCCAGCCTCGCCGCCCTCCGCGAAGAAGCCGAACGCACCACCCGCACCCTCAACCAGCTGCAAGACGCCACCCGGGACGCCGGCAACCAACTGGACGTCCTGCGCAACCAGGCCCTCGCCGCCACGATGGGCCTGCGCTCGTTGAACCGTGCGGCCGGCACGGGGCGCAACCGCCTGGACACCCTGTCCGCCAGCACCCGCACCTTCCGCGGCGACCTCGACGACCTGGACGGTTCCCTCACCCGCGTCACCGGCCGCCTGTCCGGGCTCCGGGGGCGCGTCGGCGGCCTCACCGGTGGCTCCGGGGGCGGCGGTCTGGGCGGCGGATCGTCCATGCAAGCCCTCAAGGGTCTGCTGCTCCTCGCCCCCGCCGCCGTCCCCCTCGTGGCCGGCCTGTCGACCAGCCTGGCGCCTCTGCCCGGCCTGTTCGGTGCTGCCGGCGTCAGCGCCACCGCGTTCGGTGTGGCCCTGGCGGGGCAGGTCGAACGCCTCGGTGAGGTCGCCGACGCGCAGAAGAAGTACGACGACGCGGTCCGGGAGCACGGCCGCTCCTCCGCGGAAGCGATCAAGGCGCAGCTTCAGTACCAGCAGATGCTCGCCGAGCTGCCCCCGGAGGCGCAGCGCGCCGCCATCGCCCTCGCCGACCTCAAGTCCAACTTCCGGGCCTGGTCGGACGACATGTCCGGCTTCACCATGGAGCCCCTCACCAAGGGCATCACCGTCCTGGACCGGCTCATCCCGCGCCTGAGCCCGCACGTACAGAACGCCTCCACCCAGCTGGACCGGCTCATCACCGTCGCCGGCGGCGCCATCGAAACCCCCGGCTTCGACCGCATGGCCGACAAGTTCGCCGACTTCTCCGGCCAGAAGCTCGACGAGATGACCGACAGCGTCATGCACTTCCTGCGGGTCCTGTCCGAGGGGGGCGCCTTCCAGTCCGGGCCGATCGCCGCGTTCATGGACTACGCCCGAACGAACGGGCCCGCCGCCCGCGAAGCCCTGTCGGCCATCTCTGACGCCGTCGTCACGCTGCTCCAGGCGTCCGCTGAGGCCGGGCCCGGCCTGCTCACCCTCGTCACCGCCGCAGCCCAGCTGGTGGCGGCGCTGCCGCCCGAACTGGTGGGCATCATCATCCAGGTCGCCGCCGGGCTGAAGCTCGTGCAGCTGGCCGGCGCCGGGGCCGCGGCCATCGCCGGCGGGGTCGCCGCCCTCGGTACCCGCCTCACCGCGCTGCGCGCCGCTTCCACCGCTGCCGGCGGCGGCATGGCCGGCCTCGCCGCGGCGTTCGGCACGCTCGGCACGGCCGCCAAGGCCACCCTCATCGCCTCCGGTATCGGCATCCTCCTCATCGCCCTGTCGGAGCTGTCCGAGATGGGCAAGGAGGCGCCCCCGGACGTCGACAAGCTCACCACCTCGCTGCGCGAGCTGGGCAGCACCGGCCGCGTCACCGGTGAGGCGGCCCGTTCCTTCGGCAAGGACCTCTCCGGCCTCGCTGACAGCCTCCAGAAGGTCACCGATCCCAAGGGCCTGGATCAGGTCCAGCAGTCCATCGTCAGCTTCTTCGGCACCGACTCCACGCCGGTGAAGGATGCCAAGGAGAACATCGACGCGGTCGACAAGGCCCTCGCCAACCTGGTGAAGAACGGGCAGGCCGACCTCGCCGCCGCCGCGCTGGACAAGCTCTCCTCCAAGCTGCGCTCCCAGGGCTTCTCCGCGGACGAGATCCGCGCCCAGATGGACGACTACAAGTCCGCCTTGGCCGACGCCAAGTTCGAGCAGGAGCTCGCCGCCCAGTCCATGGGCCTGTTCGGGCAGGCCGCCCAGCAGACCTCCGCGAAGCTCGAGGCGCAGAAGGCGTCCGCGGACGGGCTGCGGCAGGCGATCGTCGCCCTGAACGACGTCAACCGCGCCGCCGGGTCGGCCATGAGCGCGTTCGAGCAGTCCATCGACGACACCACCGAAGCCCTCAAGCAGCACGCCGGGGCGCTGAAGATGCGCGACGGGGAGCTGGACCTCGGCTCGGAGAAGGCCCGCGCCGCCGAAAAGGTCCTCTCCGACCTCGCCGCCAACACCGACGCCGCGGCCACCTCGGCGCGCGAGCAGGGCAAGTCCTGGGAGTACGTCAGCAGCATCCAGGAACGCGGCCGGGCGGCGTTCATCAAGGCCGCGGACGCCATGGGCCTGTCCAAGGCGCAAGCACAGGCGCTCGCCGACTCCTACCTGAGCATCCCCGACAAGAAGACCACGTCGGTCGAGATGCGCACCGAGGACGCCGTCGCCGGCCTCGACGCGGTCATCGCCGAGATCGAGAAGACACCCGACGAGAAGTCGGTGAAGGTGAAGGCGCTCACCGAGGACGCTCAGTCGATGCTGCGCGGCCTGGGATTCGAGGTCACCCGGCTCAAGGACGGCTCCTTCAAGGTCACCGCGAGCACGGCGACCGCTGAGGCGTCCCTGGCGAGCGTGCAGGGCCTGCGGGACAAGCTCGCCGACAAGTCCATCACGATCAGCGCGCACACGCAGGACACCATCAACAGCCTCTCCAACGTGCAGGCCAAGGTCGCCTCCACCAAGGGCAAGACCATCACGATGTCGGCGCCCACCTCCGCGGCCCGGCACCAGCTGGAGCTGCTCGGCTTCAAGATCCGCGACACCAAGGGCAAGAACGTCGTCATCACCGTGCCCACCGGCAGCCAGCGGGCCAACGTGAGCGCGCTGGCCGGGGCCATCGCCTCCCTGCGGAACAAGACCGTCACGATCACCACCCACTACCGGATCACCGGCAGCCAGGCCCGCCGCTCCGGCTCCCACGGCGCGCAGCTCGCCAACGCCCAAGGCGGGGTGTGGGACTACTACGCGAACGGCGGCATCCGCCCCGCCCGCCGCGGCCGGGTCTCCTACTACGCCGGCGGCGGCATGGAGCCGGGCGACCGGCCCAACCAGCACGTCGCGCAGATCGCCCCCGCCGGATCCTGGCGAGTGTGGGGCGAGCCCGAAACGGCCGGCGAGGGCTACGTGCCGTTCCGCAGGTCAGCACGACCGCGCTCCCGTGCCATCACCGAGGAGATCGTCAGCCGTCTCGGCGGTGACCCGTCCTCCATCCAGTGGAACGCCGCCGGCAACGTCACCGACTGGCGCTACGACCCCCAGACCGGCTCCCTCTACTCCGGCAACGACATCACCTCCGCGGGCAACAAGACCCGCAAGGTCAAGGTGAAGGTCAAGGGCAAGTGGCAGACCAAAGAGGTCGAGTACTTCGACATCGGCGCCGTCGAGAAGAAGCTCAAGAGTGCGGCGAAGGCCACCCAGGCATGGAACTCCGACCTGCAGAAGGTCGCCGACCGGGCCGGCGGGGACGTGGCCGAGGCCCTGGCCTCCATGGGCAAGGAGGGCGCCAGGCTCGCCGACAAGATGGCCAACGGCTCCACGAAGTACCTGAACGACATGTCCAAGGCCCTACGCGATCTCCAGAAGACCGCCAAAGCCAGCCTGACGGACTACACGCGGCAGCTCACCAACGCCAACAAGGTCAACAAGGACTTCGCGGCCGACCTCGCCAAGCTTGCCGCGATGGGCTACGGCGACCTCGCCGCGCAACTCGCGGAGCAGGGTGACACCGCGGCGCAGCAGATCGCCGACGCCGCATCGAAAGACAAGAGCAAGGCCGCCAAGGCCAACGCCCAGGCGAAGACCGCCAACCACGCCCTCACCTCCGACCAGGTACAGGCGCTGGTGCAGGTCATCGCGGCGATCAAGACCAGCAAGACCGGCATCCACGACGTCGCCGCCACCACCGGCCTCGGCGAGGACGAGATCATCGCCATCGCCAACAAGGCCAAGAGCCAGATCAGCTCCAGCCTCGGCGGCCGCGCCGCCCGCTTCCTCGCGGACCTGGGCAAGGCCAACAAGCACCAGGCCTACGCCGACGGCGGCCTCCGCGCCGGCATGTACGCCACCCGCGCCGGGATCATCCGGTTCGCCGAGCCGGAGACCCACGGGGAGGCCTACCTGCCGCTCAGCCCCAGCAAGCGGCGCACCGCCCTGCCGGTCCTCCACGACGTCGCCACCCGCTTCGGCCTCGGTCTGACCGACGCCCGCGCCACCCGCCCGGTGGTCGTGGTCCGCGAGTCCAGCCCCACCAACGTCACCGTCACCGCCGTCCGCACGGGGGCGTCCGCATCCGACATCGGCGCGCAGGTCGGACGCAGCGTGCGCCGCGCCCGCAGGGGAGGGGTGGCCGCCCGTGCCGCTTGACGACTGGCAGTACGACCTGGGGGGCGTCGTCATCGGCGCCGGCACCAACGTCCAGGTCATCGAGACCACCGGCCTGGGCCGCCCCCCGGTACGGGAATCGGATGTGGACCAGCCGTCCATGGACGGCCAGTTCGCCGGGCCCGACTACTTCGCCGGGCGGCAGATCCAGTTCGACGCCGCCATCAAAATCCCCGGGAACCCGGCTGCCTGCCACGACATGGTCGCCCAGTTGCAGGCCGTCACCGACGCGGCGAGCGTGCGGCTGGTCGGCGGGCAGGGCCTGGCGCTGCGCATCAAACGCCCCGGCCGCCCGGTGAAGCGCCTCACCGTCAGGGCCCGCACGCTCGACCCCGAGTATCGGCAGGTCATGCACGGCTACGTGCCCCTCGACATCGAGCTGCTGGCTCACGACCCGACGTTCTACGCCGACGAGCCGTCTGTCACCGAACTGCCGCTGGGCTGGCTCACCGGCGGAGGGTTCGCCGCCCCCGTCGCCGCCCCGATTTACGTGCAGGACGGTACCGTCGCCGCGGACCGGCCCGGCTGGGTCACCAACAACGGGACAGCCGACGCCTGGCCCATCCTGCGGATTTTCGGGCCGTGCGCCACCGTCACCATCACCCACGTCGCTTCGGGCCGCTCCCTTGCCTTCCCCTCCCTGAACGTGCCCGCCGGCCGGTGGATCGAGGTCGACACCCGGCCCGGCTACCGCACCGTCACCTGGGACAACGGCGGCAACGCCTCCACCTACCTGTCCCCGAGCAGCCGCATCGACCTGTTTGCCCTGCCGCCCGGCCAGTCCGAAATGCGCTGGACCGCGTTCGACAACACCAACTCCGCCCGCCTCCGCGTCACCTGGCGCGACGCCTACATAGCCCTCTGAGGAGCCGACCATGGCACTGTTCCCGAGGCCCCTCCTCACCAACGGGGCCACCCACTCCGCGCAGCAGTTCCGCATGCTCGTGCGGGACCTGTCCAACGGAGCCGAAGGCATCACCCAAGGCGACGACCTGAAGGTCTCCCAGCGCTCCACACCCGGCGCCGGGGTCACCGTCGGCGACGGGTCCGGCGTCATCCGCGGCCGCGCCAACACCTTCCAGGGCTCCTACTCGGTGTGCAACATCGGCTCCGTCAACGTTGACATCGCCGCCACCGGAGCCGGCTCGGGCCGCTCCGACATGGTCATCGTGCGGGTGGAGGACCCCGAGTACGAGGGCTCCCTGAATCCGGCGGTCGACCAGGTCGCCTACTTCCAGGTCATCTCCAACGTGTCGTCGTCGGCCACGACGATCCCCGACGGCCGCACCGGCATCCCCCTGGCCCGCATCGACATCCCCGCCTCGACGTCGACCATCACCAGCGCGATGATCACCGACCTTCGGAAGGTCGCCAACCCGCGCCGCTCCCGCACGGTGGTCACGCAGTCCCCGGCCAGCATCAGCAGCGGCATCGGCTCCAGCACCAGCTACTCCTACTTCTCCACCGCCGCCGGCTGGAACATCGCCATCCCCGACTGGGCATCGAAGGCCATCGTGAAGGTCGACGTGTCGCCGATCCGGTACGCGCTCGGCAACTTCTGGGGCTACCTGTCCGCCACCTGGGGCGCCAGCCTCACCCTCCAGCCCACCACCCTCGACGACAATCAGGGCAGCCCGGCCCGCCGCATCCCCGGCATCGTCGCCGACACCCTCACCATCCCGAGCGCCTACCGCGGCACCACCCAACTGCTGCGGGTGCGGGCAGCGGCCGCCGACAACAGCCAGGTCGGCCGCGTCTACGTCGACTCCGGCACCACGTTGGTCGCGGACGTGCAGTTCGAGGAGGCCCCCCGGTGACCGTGCCGCCACCGGTGCGGGTCCTCACCCGGCACGCCCTCACCGGCGCGTGGCTGTCGACGGCGCTCCCGGTCACCGACCTGGAGTACGGGCCGGAACTGTCCGGGCCGGGGGAGCTGCGCGGCACCCTCTCACCGCGCCTGGTCGCCTCCAACCCCACCCTCGCCGACCCGGGCACCACCGAGATCTACGTCGAGTCCGACGGGCAGATCGAATGGGGTGGCCTCATCTGGGACGTGCGCGCCCAGGGCAGTGACTACGCCCTCGAGGCCGCCTCCTGGTCGTCCTACCTCCAGCACCGGTTCGACCTGGACGGCGAGCACGGCGGCCGCGGCCCCTACGTCTACACCGACCGCTGCGCCGTCATCCGCAACATCTGGGCCTACGCCCAGTCCATCCCCGACGGTGACCTGAACGTCACCGTCGACTCGACCACCTCCACGTCCACCGTCGGCACCCCCGCCGACGTCCACCACTCCTACTGGTACGACACCAAGAGCCTCGGGGACCAGGTCGACGAGCTGGTGTCCGACCAGGGCACCCCCGAGTACACGTGCACCACCGCCTGGAACACGGCCAAGACCGACGTCGTCAAACGCATCCACCTGGGTTGGCCGCGGCTCGGCGCCCGCCGCAAGGACATCGAGTTCTCGAGCGGCGTCAACATCATCGAAGACCCCGAAGAAGCGCTGGCCGGGGACGACTACGCGCAGGTCGTCATCGGCACCGGCGCCGGCGACGGCTCCGCCAAGCTCCGGCAGGTCTCCGCCGTCCGCAACGGTCGCCTCCGTCTCGAGGCCGCGGCCGCCTTCCCCGAGATCAACGGCAACGACGTCCTGAAGGCCCGCGTGGAGTGGGAGCGGGCCTGGCGGCAGTCCATGGGCCGCATCGAGCAGGTCACCCTCCGCGACACCGCGGCCGCACCGTTCGGGTCCTGGCAGGTCGGCGACGACGTCTACACCCGCGTCCACAACAACTGGACCTCCTACACCGGCTGGTGCCGCGTCATCGGCTGGACCATCAAGCCCACCGCCCGCGGCGGCCCTCAGGCCCAGGTGTCGCTACGCCCGTCCGGCATGTACGTCTACGGAGGACAGTGAGCATGGACATCGGGAAGAAGCTCGTCGAGCTGGAGCAGCGCCTGGCCCGCGTCGAAGGCTCTCCGCGCCTGTCGCACGCCGCCCTCGACAACGCCAACATCGTCGTCAAAGACAACACCGGGCAGGTGCGGGGCCGCATCGGCATGCAGGCGGACGGCACCATCGGCCTGATCGCCGTGGACGGTCCCGCACCCGGCGCCCCGACCGCCCCCACCGTCACGTCCACCATCGGCGGGCTGCGCATCGTGTGGGACGGCACCCTCGCCGACGGCACAGCCCTCCCGTCCGACTTCGACCACGTCGCCGTCCACGTCTCCACCACCACCGGCTTCACCCCGTCGGCGGCCACCTACGTTGGCACCATCACCAAGGCTGGAGACGGCGGCATGCTGCCCGTCATCCCCCTGCCCTACGTGACCCACTACGTGCGCCTGACCGCCGTGAACTCCTCCGGCAACGCCGGCGCCCCCTCCGCCGAAACCACCGCCACCCCCATCAAGGTCGACGGCCCCGACCTGAAAGCCGGATCCGTTCAGGCGGCCGCCATCCAGGCCGGAGCCGTCACCGCGGAAAAGCTCGAGGCAGTCCTCCAGCTCGTCACCCGCCTCGTCGCGGGAGACCCAGCCGGCGCCCGGGTCGAGCTGAACGAGGACGGGCTGCGCGTCTACAACAGCTCCGGCGACCTCACCATCCGCTTCGACGCCGCCGACGGCTCCGGCGTGTTCACCGGCGCCATCACCGGAAGCACCGTCACCGGCGGCGTCATCCAAACCGCCACCACAGGGCCGCGCGTCACCATCAACGAAGCCGGCGCCAACAAGGTCCTCGTCTACGACGCCACCACCCCCACCGCCATCGGCGAACTGTCCGACCGCGGGCTGCTCCTCGAAGGCAACAACGGCTCCATCCTCTGGCTGGACCCGGACAACGCCTACCCGAACCTTCAGTTCAGCAACGCCGCCAAGACCAACAACGCCGTCATCAACGTCAGCGAGAACAGCGCCGGCGCCGCAGACCTCGGCCTCAACAGCGGCACCTTCACCGGCTCGTCGTTCAGCGACATGAAATGGCGCACGTTCTTCGGCAACGACTTCTGGGTGGCCGAACGGTTCCGCAACGGCACGACCACCACCATCGGCGGCCGCGTCGCCCTCAACGACTCCCGCGCCAGCATCGGCTACATCAACACCAGCGACACCAGCCAGAACAACCATCTCTTCGTCTACAGCGGCTACGCCCAGTTCAACAAGTCCCGCATCGAGGTCCTGGCGCCCGCCTCCTCCTCCAGCGCCCTGTACGTCAACGCCGACACCGGCCACACCGGCTACCTGTTCCGGCTGCTGCTCAACGCGGTCACCAAGTTCAGCGTCGACACCAACGGCAACACCGCCATCGACGGGATCCTCTCCGCCGGGAACGTCGCCGCCGGCCGGCTCACCATCACCCCCTCCGCGGCGAACACCCCCACCAGCCAGAACGTGACCGGGCTGAGCCTGAAAGGCACCAACATCCGCGTCGTCGCCACCGCCGCCACCACCGTGCCCGGCACGCAGGTGACCGGCGTCGGCGTCACCAACCAGACCTCCACCGGCTTCACCGTCTGGTGCACCCGCACCAACACCACCAACACCAACATCGATTGGATCGCGTACGGCACATGAGCGAGCCTGAGCCCACACAGCCCGACACCGAGCCGCAGGAGACCCAGACCGATCTGCCCCCGGTCGAGGTCGACCCGGAACCCACCCCCGAGCCGGAAGAGGACACGCCTCCGCCGCCACCGCCGGGCGACACCCTGGGCACCGTCATCACCGTCGAGCCGGCCACCTGGTACGAGGTCACCTCCGTGTGCACCACGCAGGACCGCGGCGACGGCGAGCCCTGCCGCAACCTGAACGAGTCCACGACCGAGCCGATGGTGTACTCCAACGCCGGGAAGATCCGCATCGTGTGCGCCCGCTGCGGCTACAACCGGCCCATCACCGACTACAGCCGACTGGACCCACAGCCCGAGATGTCCTGACCGCCGCAGGGCCGGGGGAACGCCCGGCCGCCGCGGCCATACCCTGATCACTGGGCGACCCTCCGCCCTCGTTGTGCTCCACCCGCCGAGGGACGACCGCGCACCTGCGGTCCGCCAGCACTTGTTCACCTGGGCGCGGGGAGATCCAGGAGTCCGGGCGATGCCCGATCCGACCACACAGCAGGACGAGCAGACGGCTGCCCGGAAGCCGAAGCAGACCACCGCCGACGCGGTCCCCGGCGCCGACACCCCGGCCCCGGCCGTCCCGGAGCCGGCCACCGACACCACCAGCGCGTTCGAGCCGTACCCGGGCGCCGACTTCTTCCACGGCGGCCGCCACAGCCCCATCGTCACCGCCATGGCCCGCCGCCTCGAGGCCGAAGGCTGCTCCGACGGCCGCTACCTCGGCCCGGACTGGACCAACGCCCACCGCGACGCCTTCGCCCGCTTCCAGCACCAGCTGCGCCCCAAGGAGGGCGGCGACGTGTCCGGCATCCCCGACCGGGTCGCCTGGGAACGCCTCGAGGTCCCCCGCGTCAGCCCCCGCACCCGAGACGAGGACTGACCGTGGCCAGGAACGGACCCCAGAAGATCCCCGGTGCCTCCCAGACCTACTTCTACGGATCCGGCCGCTACTCCGGCTCGGACATGGAAGTGAACTGCGGCGTCGTCCACACCACCGAGGGCATGACCCTGCCCTCCTACAACAGCGGCGCAATGGCCCCCACCGTGACCGGCGTCCCGGACATCAAGGCCAAGAAGATCCGCTGGTACCAGCACTACGACGTCGACGAGTCCGCCCGCGCGCTCGCCAACAAGCTCGGCGGCGTACAAACCAACACCAACAACGCCTTCCAGATCGAACTCGTCGGCACCTGCGACGACACCAAGAAGACGACCTGGTCGGGCAAGAAGGCCGGCGTCGACTACCTGCACTGGCCGACCGCCCCCGACTGGGCGCTCGCCGAGGTCGCCTGGCTGGTGCGCTGGCTGCACGACTACCACGCCGTGCCCCTCACCTGCGTCAGCAACTGGCTGGCCTACGGCAAGGACTCCCGGCGTCCCGGCGTCACGCCCGCCTCCTACGGCTCCAGCCCGGCCCGCATGTCCTTCACCGAGTGGAACGCCTTCAAGGGCTGGTGCGGCCACCAGCACGTTCCCGAGAACGACCACGGCGACCCTGGCTCGATGGACTTCCCTCGTGTCATCGCCCTCGCCAAGCAGGGCCTGAACGAGCAGCCGACGAAGCCGTCCACCCCGACGAAGCCGACGCAGCCCAAGCCGCCCGCGTCGAGCGTGCCGAAGTTCCCGGGCCGGGACTACTTCAAGCCCGGAGCCAACAACAAGTACGTCACCCAGCTCGGCCAGCAACTCGTCCGCAAGGGCTACGGCCGCTTCTACCAGGTGGGCCCCGGCCCTCGCTGGGGCGAGGCCGACCGCAAGGCCGTGCAGGCCTTCCAGCGCGCCCAGAAGTGGACCGGCTCCGACGCCGACGGCTACCCCGGCCCCGAAACGTGGAAGCGGCTGTTCTCGTGACCGCCCTCCCCGCAGCCCGCAAGCCCCACCTTCCATCAAGGAGACCCTCGTGAAGCCCATCGTTCTCTTCGGCCGTGAACCGGCGGCCTGGCTGGCGCTGTTCGCCGTCGCTGTGAAGCTGTTCTCCGCGTTCGTCATCGAGGTCGACGAGGAAACCCAGGCATGGGTCAACGCGGTCGCCGCAGCAGGCATGGGTGTGTTCATTGCCTGGGCCACTAAGGACGGCGTCGTCGCCGCGATCCTCGGCCTCGTCCAGGCCGCCATCGCTCTCGCCGTCGGTCTCGGCCTTGACTGGGATGTGACCACGCAGGCCGTGGTGCTGTCGTTCGTGTCCCTCGCTCTGGGCGCCTACGACCGCACACAGGTAACGGCGCCTGTGGCTCACAACGGCACCCGGCTCGTCGTCGCCGACCGCGAGATCTGACATCCCATGACCGCGAGGCACGCCACGCGTCGACTGGCAGCGGTGCTGGCGTGCCCCACCTATAAGGAGCGGCACCGGTGAACGACCTGTCGGCCGTCAACGTCCTCTTGCCGGGCGGGGCCGGGGCCATCGTCACCCTCATCGTGCTGCTCATTCTCCGAGGCAACCTCGTCGCCCGATCCGTCCTCGAGGACGTACGCAAGGACCGCGACGACCGCATCGCCGAACTCGCCAAGGAACGCGATGCATGGCGGGAAGCCCACAGGGAGAGCGAAGCCGCACGCATCGAAGCGCAGAACCAGGTCGGTGAACTCGTGGAACTGTCCCGCCTCGCCGACCACGTCCTGCGTGCCATACGAGGGGAGGTGCCCGGGGATGCGATGGATCAGTCGGTTGCTGCGCCGCCGTCCTGACACTGCCCCTCAGCGCCCGGAACAGGTCGATAAGACGAAGGGGCAGCGGGAAGCCGAACACGCCCTGTCCCGCGCCCGAGAGGCCCGTAAGGCGGTCGCCGCCTACTGGCCAGTCGTCTCCCGTGTTGTTGCCGGCCTGGCCGACCAGCGGGAGCAGAACCACTTCGCGGAACTGTTCCGCCAAGGCTTCGAGGGAGGCCAACGCTAATGGACTGCGCACAGCTTGCGAACGTTGCGGCCTCGGGTCTGGTCGCCCTGTGCTGCCTCGTCTTCGCCGTCGTCTACGAACGTAAGGCGCCGTGGAGATCCACCCCGGTGGGCCGCCACATCATGACGTTCACGCTGGCGATAGGGGCGCTCGGCGCCTACACCGTGGCGATCACCCTCTGGGACCACGGGGCACCTGCCGCCGCGCTCCGCGCCACGCGAACTCTGCTGCTGCTGGTCATCGCCGCCCTGGTGGTGCAGCGCATCCGCATGGTGATCCGCGCCCAGCACCACCACGCACCACCCGCCGACCGGGAACCGACCGGCCCGCCTTCTGTCTGAACTGGAGTACGAATGACCACGGTGACCGGGAAGCTGCTCGGGCCGGCCGCCCCGCAGCGGGTGGAGATGACGGCCACCCTCGTCGATGTGACGGGCAAGCCCGCCGTCGGCTATGTGGCGTCCGTGCCGGGGGAGCTGGTGCAGCCCAAGCGGATCACCGCCGGCAGTGACGGCGCCTGGACCGTGGACCTCACCCCCAACGGCGACATCGTCTCCGATGCGGGGGACACCCTGTGGTGCATCACCGAAGGCCGCATGCTCGACGGCACCCCCATCCGCACCTACATCGTGGTGCCGGCCACGGGCACGCACTGGGTGGGCGGCATCCGAGCCGACCTGTCCGACACGCAGACCGGGCAAGGCACCGTCGTCTACCTGCCCGGCCCGGCAGGCCCTAAAGGACCCCAAGGCGCCACCGGCCCCCAGGGCCCGCAGGGCGAACCCGGTCCGGCAGGCCCCGCCGGACCGGCCGGGGCAGACGGACAGCAAGGCCCCGCCGGACCGGCCGGCCCCCAGGGTGAGACAGGCCCCGAAGGACCCCAGCCCGACCTCGGTGCCGCCGGCGCCGGAGACGATGTGGCGCTGCGCTCCACCGACCCCACCACCACCAACCCGCGCACCCCCCTGCCGCATGCGGCCTCGCACGCCACCGGCGGCACCGACGCCCTCACCGCGGCCGCCATCGGCGCCGAACCCGCCGGCACCGCCGCGGCCGCCGTCGCCGCCCACGCCGCCGACACCACCGACGTCCACGGCATCCCCAACACCGCGGCCCTCGAGACGGCCATCGGTGCCCAGACCAAGGCCGACGCTGCCCAAGCTGCCGCCACCACCGCCGCTGCTTCGGACGCCACCAGCAAGGTCACCGCCCACACGAACGCCACCGACCCGCATGGCGATCGGGCCTGGGCCGACAACAAGTTCGCCACCAGCACCGACCTCGGCACCCTCAACACCACCGTCGGCAACCTCGGCGGCAGCGTCACCCAGCTCGACGGCTTCGTGCAGGACTGCCTCACCCGGGTCGCCGCCATCGAACAAGGCACCGCGTTCCTGTCCGCCCTGAACGTCGCCGGCAACGCACAGATCGCCGAAGGCAACCTCACCGTCACCGACTTCACCAAGGGCTACCGCTTCCGCGTCGACGGAGACGCCCTCGACCTCGAGGCCACAGGCAAGGACCTCATCGTCAGCGTGTGGTCGGGGAACGGCTTCAACGGCGACCAGCACTCCTACGACCGGTACGCCGCCGACGCCGACGCGGCACAGCACGCCGGCCGCCGCGAGTACGTCGCATCCCTGTACGGCGCCGCCGTGCACACCCTCGACCCGGCCACCGGCATCGCCGCCCTCGGCGCCCGCAACAGCCTGACGAACGTGCGTCTCGCCGGCCGCCGCGCCACCGTCGGCCCCCCGACGAGCGGCTCCTGGGACGCCGGGGACACCGTCCAGGACTCCACCGGCGTCTGGTGGCTGTGCACCGCCGCGGGCACGCCCGGCACGTGGCAGACCCCGGCCGCCCCCGGCAACGAATGGACCCCCGCCGACCAGGGACTCGCCGGGTGGACGTTCGACCCCGCCTCGTGCACCACCACCGGCACCACCCTCAGCGCCGGATTCATCTACCTCATGCAGATCGTCCTGCGGAACGCGGCCACCCTCACCAAGCTGCATGCCGTCATCGGCACCGCCGGGTCCGGGCTCACCGCCGGGCAGTGCCTGGCCGGGGTGTACGACACGGCCGGGAACCGGGTCGGCATCACCGCGGACATGTCGACGACGTGGAACACGGCCGGCAACAAGACCATGAACCTCACCGGGTCCGTGGCGGCTGCGGCCGGGAAGTTGTACGTGGCGTTCCTCTTCAACGGCACCACCAGCCCGACGTTCGCCTGCGGCAGCACCCTCGGCGCCACGTTCACCCCCGGCAACGCCAACCTGACCGCGGGCGCATACCGGTTCTGCCGGTCCGCGGCCGGACAGACCGCCCTCCCGGCCTCGATCACCCTGTCCGGGTACACGCCGGACGCCAACAACGTCTGGTCCGCCGCCAGCTGACCTACGGGGCGACGCGCCCGTTCGCGTTGAACGCCGCGTAGGTGAGCGGCATGAGCTCCGCCCAAGCGCTCTCCATCTGCTCGCCAACCATCTCGATCTCGCGCTGCGGGCTCGACCGGATCACCGCTGCCGGGTTGGTGGTGCGCAGCCCGAGGAAATGCATCAGCGACCGGGCGTTGCAGGTGGCGTAGGCCGACGAGTACAGGCCCACGGGCAGCACCGACCGAGCTACCTCCCGAGCCACGTCGGCCGCCAGCATCGCCTGGTACGCGTCGTAGGCCTGCCGGTAGGCGTTCACCATCACCCGCCCGGTCAGCTCGTGCTGCGCGACGGTCCCGGGCTCGAACCTGTAGTGGCCGGCCTTGCCGACCTGGACCAGCCGCCGGTCCGGGCCGGGGGTGTAGAAGACGGGCTGGAGCTCGCGGTAGCGGCCGCTCTCCTCGTTGTAGGACCAGCCGACGCGGTGCCGCATGAACTCGCGGAAGACGAAGATCGGGGCGCTGACCAGGAACGTCATCGACGTATGTTCCCAAGGGCTTCCATGCCGCTCCCTCATCAGGTAGTTGATCAGCCCCTTGGACCGCTCGGGGTCCTTGTTCAGCTCGTCCAGGGACTGCTCGCCCAGGGTGGAGACGCGGGCGGCGAACAGGACGTCCGCGTCGGACGCGGTGTGCTTGACCAGCTCCACCGTCACGTCACTGCGGAAGACGGGCTCGATGTCGGGGGAGGGGGCGTCGGACATGGGCGGGCTCCGTTCGGGAAGGCGGTACGCCCAGTGTCCCGGCGCCCGGCCGCCTCATTCCCTCCGCACGCTCGTACGATGGCAGGCATGAGCACCCCGACCTCCGACAGACCCAAGCCTCCGACCCCCGAGTGCGCTCCGTCGCAGGTCGGGCCGTGTACGAAGTGCCAGCAGCCGACGCACCGCTATGGGCTGGGCGGGAACCCGCTGTGTGTGCTGTGCACCCGGGAGCTGGAAGCCTGGCGGGCCCAGGTCGCGCGGAAGTAGGCCGACCGCCCGGCGTTGTCAGTGGGCCCGGCTACGGTGGTTGCAGTTCGGACTGCCGAGGGGCCAGGAGGGCTCAGGGACTGGCGGCGGGTCCTGGAGAAGGGGAGGCCATATGGCCAAGAGCGGCGGGTTCAAATTCTCGGCGAGCGACCAGCGGAAGCTGGAGCGCGCGGTGCAGAAGCAGGCGTCGAAGGTGCTGCGCCCGCTGGCGGGTGACCTGGAGTCGATGCTGAACGGCATGTCGCGTGAGTTCCAGGGGCGCCCGGTGGAGGAGATCAAGCCGGTTCTTGCGGAGCGGTGGGCGAAGGCGACGCCGGGCGGGTCGATCACGGAGCCGGAGTTGACGCAGTACGCGGAGCAGATCGCGGCTGGCGGCTCGTTCACGATGCGGACCTGACCCAGTAGCCTGCATGACGGTGCCCCCGCCTGCTTCCTTCAGGCGGGGGCACCGTTGCGTTTCGACGGACGACGTCCTCACTTCTCGGTGGCGCGGTCGGCGGGCGGTCCGAGCCTGCGGAATAGGGCATCCAGCCCGTCATCCACAACGTCGGCTTGGTCGAGTTCGGGGTGGTCGGCCTTCCAGTCCAGGTAGTCCGCAAGCCAGTCACTCACGGCGAGTCCTCACTTCTCAGTGTTCTTGATGGCGGTGTAGAAGGTCTGAACGAGGTCGGCAGGCATCCGGTAGCCGACGACCTTGCCGAAGCCGGGACCCTGCGGCTCGATCGGAGCCTGCATTCCCTCGGGCCAGCGCCCCAGCATGACCCCGCGCTGCATGGCGCGCTTCAGCGCTGCGCTGTGGCCGCGAAGGCTGGAGTTCTCGTCGTCGCGGAGTTCATCGGCGGGCACGTAGCCGTCGCGGATGACGGCTTCCTTTACGATGCGTCGGGCGCGGGCGGGCAGGGAGCGGTAGTAGCTCTCGGCGCGCGGGATCGTCCAGTGGGCGTCTTCCTCCACGTCGGCGGCGTACTCGGCGAGGAGAGCCAGGAGGCGTTCCTGGAAGTCTCCGGTGGGCTGGTCGATCGTGACCGTAATTCTCATGCGGCTCCCCGTTACATCAGACGTGAGTGGACATTGGACTTACGAGTAGAGGGTCGCGCACGCCGTCTCGTTAGTCAAGCGTCTATTCACATCTACGGGTTGAGTGGGCGTCAGGGGCCGCGTGCCGTGGTCCCCGATAAGCTCACTTGCGCCAAGGAAGATCCGGACGGGGGTGGGTCCCATGGAGTCCCCAGACGCAGCACGCACACGACTTCGCGCACGCCAGCAGGAGTTGCAGGTCGAGTTGGGGCAGGTGCAGCGCAAGCTAGAGCAGCTGGACATCACCGTGGTGGTGTCGCAGTGGTGGCAGGCCCCCAGCGGCCCGACGGGGCGCGGCACCGCCTACCACACGGGAACGAACCAGAGCTGCCGACCGCAGAACAAGCCCGACGAGATCACCCTGTACCAAGCTCTGGAAGCGGGGCTGGCCCCGTGCAGGACGTGCAAGCCGAAGAAGTCCTAGCGCGGCCGGCCTCGCAGTAAGGCGGGGCAATAGACCCTCTAGCTCCAGTTAATGTTCCTACTCCCAGGCTGGGCCCTTCGAGGGGAAGCCGGGGCCGGTGCCGTGAGACCGTGAGAGCGTCGCCCCCCTGGAGGAAGCCATGGGACACCGCCCCTACCCGAATGCCGACCGCACGCGCCGGTACGTCGACGCCCGACACGGCAGCAGCTGCCCACGGTGCGGCCACCGCTCCTCAGTCCACCCGTACCGCAAGGGCCAGTTCATGTGCAGGCGCTCCCGCGATGGCATGCCGTCGTGCCGTGAGTGCACCGCTCGTCTCCTGCACCTGAAGGCAGGCCCTCTGCGTGGACTCGTGGAAAGCGCGGCCCAGGTTCACATCACGATGCCGGCCATTCAGGTCATGCCGCCTTCTGGCGCCCTGGCGGTCCACTCCGTCCGGGCGTCCTTGCTTCAGAGTCTCCCGCGTCGCGCGTAGTCCCGGCCGCAGATTCGCTCGGGGGGATGCGCATAACGTGTGTTAATCGCTCCCGTCGGATCGATCACCACGCGTATCGTCTGCCTATGGCAAGCACAATCTGCGGCTGGTGCGGCGACCGCACTCACATGCCGATGGTCCTGGACCCCTACCAGCTACCCGAAGCGGTCTGGCCCACCCGGGGATATGGGCTTACAGACAGGGAGAGGCCTGTCTATATGGCTGCATTCCGGTGCTCGAACGAGAACTGCAAGCGACTGTCCGTAGGTTGGGCGTCCCTCTACAGGGGCGGGGCAGGCACCCCCAAGGAGCGGCTTGCTCAAGAAGTGCTCGAATGGGAGCCCACCAAGATCCGCCGTCCCGCGTTTCCTGACGTGCCGAAGGAGATAGCTGAGACGGCTAGCGAAGCGCACGCGTGCCTCAGCATCGGTGCGGCACGCGGCGCGGTGGCATTGGCGCGAGCAGTGGTTGAGGCGACGGCCAAGGCAAAGGGCGTCACAGCTCACGGCATCGCTCCAAAGATTACTGCCATGAAGGAGCAGGGCATGATCAGCCCGCTCACGGAGAAGACGAGCCACCAGATCCGGAAGGACGGCAACAGCATCGCGCACGGGGACATCGGCGATGAGCCGATGCAACTGGACGATGCTGCGGCAATCCTGGAGTTCATGGATGCGCTGCTGGACGAGGTGTTCCAGCGGCCGGCCAAGCTGACGAGGCTTGCAGAGCGGCACGCGGAGCCAAAGCAGGATGGAAGCACCGGCGAGGCTCGTCCAGCACGCGGCGGAGCGGATTTTTGACGGGTCCGTCGTAGCGGAGAATCGCTCCTGAGCAAGAATCGAACGCATCGAACGGCGGAGGGATCATCGTGTGTGGCGTCGGATAAGCTTTCCTTATCCGATCACATAGGGAGCGGGGCAGTGACCGATCCGCATGACGCCATCGAGCGCCTGATGTCCACGCCGCTCTGGTCAGAGATCCACCACAGCCGGGACTGGGCACTCACCATCACGAACTCCGACCGACTCGAGCTGTTCCTCCACCCCACGGACGCCGAAGGCCTCGAGGGCTGCACGCTGTACGACATGCCCATCCGGAGGAGTATCGGAGTCAAACCGGGCAGCGCCCTCATCTTCGACCACCGCAACGGCCAGTACATCCGACGCGGCGAGCAGCTCCGAGCATCATGAGCAACGAACTTCAACCCGCGGCCTCGCCCGAGCGTTCGGCCCTCATCCAGAAGTGGGCCGAACGGCACGGCATCGACACCGCCCACCGCCTCGCCCAAGCCGAAGACCTCGCCGACGCTGTCCGCCGCGAAATCACCGCCGAAAACACCACCGACACCTACGCCAAAGCCTGGCGCGTCTGGGAACGCTTCACCACCACTCAAGACTTCCCCCTGCTCGAGGGCTCCCGCGGCGCGCTCGTCGCCTACGTCGCCTGGCTACTCCGCCAAGGCCAGACCAACGGCACCGGCTACGCCCCCAGTTCGGCGTCCACCATCCTCGCCGGCACCGTGGTCGAACTCCGCCGCCGCGGCGTCACCGTCACCCGCGACGACCAAGCCGAAGCACGCACCGCCCTCGAGGGCCTGGCCGTCAAGCTGCTGAAGAACAAGGAGCGCCGCGGCCGCGGCAAAGCCGCCGCCGCCCAAGTCCCCGACCTCTACCGCGTCGTCCGCGCCTGCCCCGACACCCTCGCCGGCCACCGGGACAAGGCCCTCATCCTCACCAGCTTCCACTACGCCGCCCGCGCCCAGGACCCGGCGGGCCTGCTCGCCCGAGACGTGACCCTCCACCAGCGCGGCCTGATCGTCTCCATCCTCACCGGCAAGACCAAGCACAGCGTCCGCGACGCCAAAATCCTCTACCAGAAGGACCCAGAGATCTGCCCCGTCGAGGCGTGGAAGGCGTACCGGGAACGCCTGGCCGCCGAAGCCGACCCCAAGTGGTCGGCTCCAGACGCGCCCGCGTTCGTCGGCATCAACCGCTGGGACGCTGTCACCGGAGGCATGGTCCCCGACTCCGTCACCCGCGCCATCAAGCGCATCAGCGTCCGCGCCGGCGTCACGCTCGCCTGGACCGGCCACAGCCTCCGTATCGGCCACGCCTCCACCGCCCGCAAGCAGGGCAAGGACGCCATCGTCATCGCCGACCAGGGCGGATGGGCACGCCACTCACGCTCGATGAACGGCTACTTCCAGATCGAGGACGGCTGGGACGACAACTCCACCGCGGACCTCACCTAGCGCTTGATCTCGCCTGCGGTGGAGGGGGATCCGCCCAGGCGCCAGCCGGTGGACTGCCGGGCCCGGTAGGTGGCGCCGGCGTCGATGCGGGCCTTGTTCCGGGCGAACTCCCGCTCGGCGGCCGCGACATCCCACTCGCGTGGGCTCGTGCTGGTGGCGTCCTGGGTCTGCTGTCGGCGGCGGGGCTTGCCGCGGCGTCGCTTGGTCACGTCTGCACCGTAGCGGCACGGGCGCTCTCCGCGCGGCCGGTCAACCCCGTCCTGCTCCGAGCGTGCGGGGACGGCTGGGACTTCTCAGGGGCGGGCGCCTTCCTCAGCCGGTCGATCAGCCGGAATGCCCGCTCGCTCTTCTCCTCGGACCCGAACAGCGCCGTACCCAGGATGACGGACGCGCCGGTCATGCCGAAGACGCAGACAGCGACTGCCACGTTCGTGACGACACCCGGCGGGATCTGGAACTCGATGTGGATTGGGGATGTGGTGGCGCGGGGCATGGGCGGGTCCTCGTGGTCGGCGTGCCCGGCATGCTAGCCGTGGGCCGCCGGTTCCCCAGAATCCGCTGCGGGCGCCGGCCTGTTGGTGCTAAGGGCCAGTTGGCGGCACGTCCCAGAAACCGGTGTGGGCGAGGGTGTCGGCGGTGACCGGGGGTGTGCGTTCGGCGAGGAGGGGGTGGGTGGCGGCCATCTGCCGGATGATCATGTTGGGGTAGCTGGACTCGATGGGGCGGCCGCCCTGGACGGTGATGAGGGTGTGGACGTCGTCGTCGGGGCGGATGCGGTGCGGCAGGTACTCCTTCAGCGCCGCGGCGGTGAGCGGCTCCAGGACGTGCTTCTTGCCGACGTTCTCGTACTCGTAGTCCGGCGCCCGGACTTCCCAGGTGCCGTCGCCGAGGTCGTACATGTGGCGCATGTCGACGCGGGCGACTTCCGCCGGACGGAGGCCTTCGAGGAGGAGGTAGGCGATGAGGCGGTCGCGGCGGTAGTGGCGGGCGCGGTCGGGTCCCCACATGCCGATGCAGGTCAAAAAGACGGCGCGTTCCATGGGGGTGAGGCGGCGGGGTGGGTTGGCGTCGCGGTCGACGCCGGAGCGGAGCATGGTGAGGTCGGGGACGAGGCGGATGGTTCCGCGGTCTTTGGCGGCCTCGTAGAACTGGGTGAGTGCGGTGATGCGCCGGTCGTGGGTGAGTGCGGCGGCGCGGTGGTGTTCGGCGACGTGGGCGAGGGCGGCGGGGCCGTCGAAGGGGCGGCCGTCGAGCTGCTCCACGAGATAGGTGCCGGCCCAGGCTGCGACGTGCTCGATGCCGCAGTCGAAGGGGTCCACGGGCGGCTTTTGTGTGGTGCACCAGGTGAGCCAGCGACTCACCTCACGCTGGTATTCGATGCGGCTGGAGGAGCGCAGGGGCGCGGTGGTCAGCCAGTCGTCGAGGAGCGTGAGGGGGTCCATGAGGCTTCAGTATGCCCGCCCCGCACCCCAGATCAAGATCTTTAGTAAAACCTCGGGCCCCACTCCACTAGGGGAGGGCGCGTGGGCGAGGGGCGGGGTCGGGTGCGGGCCCTGTACCACGACGGGCGGTTGGGGGTGGGGGTCTCCCGAGGTTTTACGTAAAGATCAGATTCCGGATGGGGCGGGCCATCACAGGGGTCTCGTCGTGGTACTGGAAGCACGCTATGCCCGAACCGGCGGAGCATTCCCCCCGCTCGGCCCGCGGCGTGTCAGGCCGGCCACTTTCCTAGATCGGCTCCCCGGAGCCCGCGGTCCCCGCTAGTGTTCCGGTGGGCCTCTCCCCAAGCTTCATCCGCCCAACCCCGGTTGGGGGTGCATCTCGCCTCGGTCTGCCGAGGCGGAGCCGCTCCCACACGAGGACGGGCGGGACGCTTTGGAGAAGGGAACCCCTTTGAAGAATCACCAGAAGGTCCGTGCCCACGTCCTGCGTGGCCTCGGACAGGTCGTCAGCAGTGTGGCCGCGGCTGTACTCGCCAAGGTCATCTGCGCAATGATCGGCCTGTGAAACCAGGGGGAGACGGTCAAGCGCCGTCCCGGGAGTACACCGGGCGGCGCGCCCCTCACAAACCCGGTATGGGGTCTTGGTCGACGTCGTGTCGGTCGTATCCGTGGCGCGGCTCTGGATCGCACTCGGGCCCTAGCCGCCGCTGACGGCTGATCGGATCGGTGAGTTCCTTCTTGCAGTCGCGGCACCACACCCGGGCGGACCCGCCGGGGTCGATGAGCAGCGCTTCCTGCCGTTGGCTGTCCATGACTCCAGTGTCTTCCGAAACGGATCTAGCGGGCTTAGGTGATCCGGTAGTACGCTGCGCGTGCGCAATCAGTGTGAGTTGAGGCCACCCCCGGTTCGGGAGGTGGCCTTCGTCGTGTCCGGGATCAAGCCCGCGGAGGCTTCCCAACACCAGGGCAGGGCTTGCCGGTCGAGAAGCCGGACGGACTTACGCCGGTGTGACGGTGCATCGTGCCGTCGGACTTCACCCGATACGGGAAGCCGCATTCGCCACAGGGCTGCGAGGTGCCAACGATGGCGCGTGCCTTGATCTCATAGCCAATGCGCTCGACCTCTTCCAGGACCAGGTCTCGTTCGGCCTCGTTCGGGAAGTAGTGCTCGGGATCCCAGCCAGCACGTATGGCGGTGATGAGGATCATTCCGGCTTGGTGGGCGGCGGCACGGCGAAGCTCCTTGGCTCGTTCAGGAGTGATCAGCTCATACGGCTCTTCGGTCATCGTCTTCCTTAGGCGGCGAGGTCGGTTTGGTCGCGGGTGATGCGGCGGGTGGGGAGGTAGTCGCGTCCGAGTTCGCGGGCGATGAGCTGCTGCTCGCTGCGGACCACGATGCCGCGTCCGGCGGGGGTCGTTGCCTCCGGCTGCTCCAGGACGAAGCCGATCCGGTGAAGCGTGTAGCTCACGATCTGGTCGACGTAGAAGGAGCGGGCGTCGCCGCGGAGGCGGCAGCCGGCGCGGAGCTGGATGCGTCCGTTCTTGGTGGTGCGGATGTCCCAGGGTTCGACGGTGCGGATGGTCTCCTCGCCGTTCTCGTCGAGGTAGGTGATGGTGACGGCGTGCTGGCGGTCGATGGCGCGGTAGAGGTCGGTGAGGGTTTGGGTGGTGGTCTGCTTCGCGGTGTGCCTCATCGGTGTCCCCCTGGTTGGTGCGGTGTGGTTCCACCGTAGACCAAGACACATTGCATTGCAATGCGTATGCCTGTACTGTTGAGGTTGTTGGGGCGCCGCTCCGACCGCCGCCCTTCGGGCATGGCGTTGCAATGCAGATTGGAGGAAACTGGTGGCCAACGCCCCCACGCGTCCGCCTGGCCACGCTCGGTTCGGGCGGCGCCCGCCGAAAGGACACCGCCGCGTGCCTCGCCCTATGCGCGACCGCCTGCTGACCGCCGCCGACCGTCTGGAGGAGGCCGGCTACCCGGACTCCGCTGCTGACGTTCGGGCCGTTGCCGCTCCGGGCGGGTGGACGATGCTGCGGTCCACGGAGAGTTCCGGCGGGACGAACCTGCCGCTGACGATCGACCGGGAATTGCGTGACCAGTTGAAGGCGAAGGCCGACGAGTTCGGTGTGACGCTGGGTTCGGTGGTCGCGGACGGGTTCCGGAAGGTGCTGGCGGGTGAGTGGCTGCCGCCGAAGCTGGCGCCGAGCCCGACATCCAACAAGGTCGTGCTGAACGTGCGCGTGGACGACTCACTGCGTAAGCAGATCGACGCCCGCAAGACGGAGCTGACCCGCGAGGCCGGCTACCGGGTGACGCAGTCGTCGATCGCGATCTCGTTCATGGCCGAGGAGCTGGGCGTGGACGTGGCGACGGTGGACACGGACCCGGTCGAGTAGCGCTTTCTTGGGGCGGGTCGGTGTGGACGCCGACAACCGCATCGGCCTGTCGCCCCACCTTTCACTGAGCACAACCTCATAGGAGAGACCTCACATGGCGAATGCCATTGAGGCCCCCGCCGGCACGATGGCGGAGGGCCCCACCTCGTACACCCAAAACCAGGCCAACAAGACCGGTGGCGCGCTCGCCATCCGGCCCGAGCAGACCGCATGGACCCCCGAGCAGGCAGCCGTCCTTCAGCAGTCCGGCATCGACAACGAGGTCACCAGCGCCGAGCTGTCCAGCTTCCTGCACCTGTGCCAGCGCACGCAGTTGGACCCGTTCTCCCGGCAGATCTATCTGATCGGACGCTACGACCGGCGTGCCGGCCGGAAGGTGTTCACGCCGCAGACGAGCATCGACGGCTACCGGGTGACCGCGCACCGTGCGGCGGCGAAGGCCGGTCACCGGCTGGGTTACGAGGACACCGTGTGGTGCGACTCGTCGGGCAAGTGGTTCGACGTGTGGCTGTCGGACGAGCCGCCGGCTGCCGCGAAGGTGGTGGTGGTTCGGGATGGTCAGCGGTTCCCGGCGGTGGCGAAGTACAGCGAGTACGTGCAGACCAATAAGGACGACAAGCCGATCGGGCTGTGGGGCAAGATGCCCGCAACGATGACGGCGAAGTGCGCGGAGGCGCTGGCGCTGCGGATGGCGTTCCCCCACGATCTGGCGGGGGTGTACACGGCTGAGGAGATGGCGCAGGCCGACAACCCGGAGCCGGAGCAGGCCCAGCCGCGTGTGACTGTCGTGCAGTCAAGGCCGGACACTCCGCTGGCCGAGGCCACGCCAACGCGTGACTACCTCGCCGAGGCCGCCGAGACGGCCGATGCTGAGCAGCTCGCCGCGATCCTGGCCGCTGCTGAGGCGGCAGGTGCGCCTCCGGAGTACCTGGCGTGCCTGGCCGATCTGCGTGACGCGCATGCTGCCGAGACCGTGGGCCCTGTGCGCGATCTGCACAGTGCCGCACAGGCCCGGGGTGTTCGTCCCGAGCATCTGGCCCGACTGGCCGCGATCGGTGCCACCAAGCCGGGAGCCAAGCAGCAGGCCGTCGGAGGCGGGAACCTGGGCGGCGCCGGGGAAGGGCAGGCCGCCTGATGGCCGGCCCGCGGATCGCGTCTTTCTGCTCGGGGTTCGGCGGGCTGGAGATGGCTGTGCAGGCGGCGTTCGGTGGTGAGACGGTCTTCCATGCCGACCCTGACCCGGGCGCGTCGAAGATCCTCGCTCACCACTGGCCCACAGTGCCGAACCTTGGCGACATCACTGCCCTCGACTGGGCCCAGGTTGCCGCTGAGCACGGGCCCATCGACCTCGCAGCGATGGGCTTTCCCTGCCAGGACTTGTCCCTCGCCGGCCTCGGCACGGGGCTCCTGCCCGGTACTCGTTCCGGCCTGTGGCTGCACTGCGCGGCTGGCATCAAGGCCCTCAACCCCCGATTCGTGGTGATCGAAAATGTCCGTGGACTCTGCTCGGCCCCAGCCCATAGCGACCTGGAACCCTGCCCGTGGTGTGTGGGAGACCGCGGCGAGGAACCTGTTCTGCGAGCACTCGGAGCTGTACTCGGGGACTTGGCCGACCTCGGGTTCGATGCGGAGTGGCTCGGTCTTCCCGCCAGCGATCCCGCCGTCGGAGCACCGCACGAACGGTGGCGGGAGTTCATCCTCGCCTGGCGCGCTGATGCCAACCCCAACGACCTCCGACGGAACGGGCGGGCCGGGAACGACGCCGAAGCGGGCGGGCGGGATGAACCTGCGGACCGCGGTGACGCTGCTGCCGACTCCGGACGCCTGAGCTTCCTACCGACCCCGGTCGCCTCGGACGGCGACCGGGCCAGCCTCACCTACTCGCGGGGGAACCCGACACTGACGGGCGCGGTGGTGACTCTGCTACCAACTCCGAATGCGGGGAACTTCAATGACGGCGAGTCGCTCGAATCGTGGCGGTCCCGCAGAGAGCGCAATAAGGCCAAGGGCATCAACGGCAACGGGCAGGGCACGCCGCTCGCCATAGCCGCTCAAATGCTGGCCGAGCCTGGCGCCCAGAACTGGGTGACCGCGGACGGTACCGACTACGGTCCTGCCATCCGGCGTTGGGAGCCAGTCGCCGGTCGACCAGCTCCCTCTCCCACCGAGCCCGGCGCGCAGGGCAAGCGTCGCCTCAGCCCGGTGTTCAGCGAGTGGATGATCGGTGCTCCGGCCGGCCACATCACCGGCGTGCCTGGTCTGACTCGCAGAGACCAGCTCCGTGCGATTGGCAACGGCGTTGTGTGGCAGCAAGGCGCTCATGCCCTTCGCGTCCTTCACGGCCGGGCGACTCACGGCTTGGCCGTGGCTGCCTGAACCACTCCTGAGCTCGCGCTCTGCGGGCCCTCGAGGGCGCTGCCCTCCCAAGTCCCCGTCTTGGGGCGCCTCGTTTCATCTCACCCTTCTATGGCCGTCGTGCCGGATCGAGGTCTTGTCGTGTCTGAGCTCGTGTCGTGGCTGGTTGCTCATCCGGAGCGGTGGGTGGTGCCGGCCGTCCTGGTCGTGTCGGTTGCCGGTACGGGGCTGGCGTTGTGGTGGGAGCGGGTGTGTCCGTCGTCGTGGACGCGGGGCCCGGAGCATCGTGCGGCGTTGGAGGCGTGGCGGGCGCGTCCGGTGTCGGATCAGTCCGCGGTCGACGAGGCGGCGCTGAATGCCGGCGAGGCGGCTGCTGTGGCTGCTCGTGAGGCGGCGGAGCGTGCCGCACGGGAGGCCGCGCGCACGGGGTCTCTGTACCGGCCGTGAGCCGGGGTTCTGGTTGTTGAGTCCTTCCCCTGTTCTGGAGGTGAGCGTCTTGATATCTGCTCGAACGTTGACGGCCGTCGCGGTGCTCACCGTGGCGGCCGTCGCCGTCTACGCCCAGATGCGGCGTCGTGAGCGTCGGTTGCGGCGTGCGGCGGTGGCGGAGCGGCTGATGGCGGGCCGGGTGTGTCACGACAACGCGGCGTTGGGGGAGGAGTTGGCGCGGTTTCGGTCGCGGGTGGATCCGTTGCTGGTGCGGGAGGCGGTGACGGCGGCCGCGGGCCTGGCCGCGGAGGAGGACGAGGGCGTGTTCGAGGTGCCGGTGGAAGGAGGCCCGCGGTGATGCGGTCGGACAAGAGCAGCGTGCAGCTGCGTAGGGAGTGGCTGGAGCACCCGTATTTCCGGTATCGGGGGTGCGCTCCGGATGTGGATGATCCGTCGCGGATGGCGGGGGACCCGTCGTTGCCGGTGGGTGCGCATCATGCGCCGGACGCGTGGGTGCCGGAGTCTCAGCCGAAGCGGAAAGCCCGCGAGGCGGCTGCGGTGGAGGTGTGCCTGAACTGCCCGGTGATGGTCGCCTGTGACGCGTATGCGTCGTCGGTGGTGTGGGTGAACGGCATGCCGAAGGTGGCGGAGCCGGACGGTGTGTGGGGTGGTCGTCGGTCGCTGGAGCGGCACAGGGCTCTTGTGGAGTCGCGGCCGGAGGCGGTGGCGGCGCCGGATGATGCGCTTCGGACGCCGCAGAAGTTGGCTGTGCTTCGGGCTCTGGCGGTGTGCTGGGACGCGTACGCGGTGGCGGAGGCGGCGGGCCTGGATGTGCGGACGGCGAATTGGCAGAGGTCGAGCATCGTCACGAAGTTGGGTCTGTCGAAGGATGCGCCCCGGATGCGCGCCTTGGCGGCTGCGGCTGAGCGGGGTCTGCTGGATGGTGTGGAGCTGGTGGCGGATGACGGCACTGTGCCGGCGGTGCCGCCGCCGACTCCGACGAAGCCCGCCGCCCTGGCCGCGGTGGACCGTCCGGCGGTGTTGCCGGTGGAGCGCGCGCCGGAGGCCCTTCCGCGCGTGGTGAGGTCGCGGCGCAGGCGGGTCACCGCGGTCCGCGGCCAGCTGCCCCTTCCCTTCTTCGACGATGCGGCGCCGGCCGCGACCGTCACCCCCCTGTACTCGTCCACTCGCCGCCTGGAGGCCGCAGCATGACCACCCACCCCAACACCACTCCCGCCGCCTCTGATGCTCAGGACGAGGCCGGGTTCGTGGCGATGCAGACGGACGCGGTGCTGACGGGCCGGGCGATGTCGTCGGGTGCGTTCCTCGCCGGGCTGATCGCCAACGCGCAGTTGGAGACGGTGGGCCGTCCGGACAGGCTGGCTGTGGACCTGTGGCCGGACGAGGATCCGGCGTTGATTCAGGCGGTGTGGGATCGGGCGTTGGCGGTGGGGTTGCATGCGGGGCGCCGGTCGGCGTCGCCGCGCCTGTACCGGGATGAGATGGACCGGATAGTCGGGGAGTTCGCGGCGGCGGGGTTCCATGCGATGGGCGGGAGTGTGGAGCGGTCGCGGCGTCTGGTGGCGCCGGAGGTTGCGGCGCATCCGGCGGACGGCGAGATAGCCCGGGAGCACTGACGACTCGTCACGGTTTGTGTGATGAGCGGCTCGTGAGACACAAGGGGAAGGAGCTGGGACAGATGAGGGCTCGAACCGATAGGCTGGTGCCTGCGCCAGACGACCACTCAGATGTGGTCCCGGCCGACAAGACAAAGGAACGGCCCCGCTGTAACCCCGGTGCTACCAACACCAGGAGCGGGGCCGGGCCGACACACAACCTCCAACAGAAGGTGCCGACGATGGCCAAGAGTACCCGGGGACCAGACCCCGTAGACAGGTCGACCCGCATTTCCGGCGTGAACATCACACCGCCGCGGCGCAATGCGGTCCCTGTCCCTTCTACCTCCTCAGTCGCGTGAGCCGGCGTTCGGCCTCCATCGAGGTGGCCGACTACCACGACGAGATCGTGCAGCACGCGGAGAACCGCCCTGCCGACTATCACCCCGCCACTGCAAGCGAGCCTCGCCGTGTCCTCACCTTGAGGGGCGCGGTACTCGCTGGCGGCAACAACGGCGAGGGGCGCAGCGACTGGTCGTACAAGCCGAACGTCACGGTGCACACTGCCGTCACAGGCACCGGGTACGCCTACGGCACTTCCGTGGCGGCCTGTAATGGGTCCCTGGAACTGGGCTACAACGCCGATCTGTCCAGCCTGGTGGACGTGACCAAAGTCGACGCTCGGTTGTTGTGCCGACGTCCGGCCTGTCGTGCCCTGCGTAATCAGGTTTCTGCGCCTGCTCCGGCGCAGACCTCATCGAGCGGAAGAGACGAGATGACGTAGCGAGTAGCTGAGGCGGGAGGTCTTGCCGCTCCCTTGCCGGGGAGCGCTTCCTCTACCGCCTGGGCCTAGCCGGTTGGTGTTTGCCGACACCTTCCGAGCCTCACGGCCCTCGTACCACGGCCCGGCCTGCCAGCCGAGCTAAGGCCCATCGGGTGCCACCCCGAGGGCGTCCAACAGGTTCTGGTCGAACCACCTTCACCACCAGAGCGGGGGCCCTTTTGTGCCGTCCGCCTTACTGGAAGCAGGTACATAGTGCCTCAGCGCACCCCTCTTTGTCAGCTTGGCGCTTCTCGCGGGCCCGAAACGCGAGGAATCTCCCCCCACGCGGGCGACACCCAGTGCCCCGAATACGCCCCCGTGCCCGCTCGAGAGCAGGAGATCGACACCACCCGCAGCCGCCACACCGGCCCCCGCAAGTGGCGCCGCGCCGTCGCCTGGCTCATCGCGGCCGGCCTCCACCCGAAGGCCAACCAGACCACCCTGCGCGTCGCCGAGGACCTCGCCGACCGCATGGACTACGACACGGGGCACGTCCGCTACTGCCTCGACGAGACCGCCGCACGACTCGGCATCGGCCGCGCCACCGTGAAGCGGCACGTCTCCTACCTCCGGCAGCTCGGCGCCCTCGCCTGGG
Source organism: Streptomyces sp. NPDC026246 (assembly GCF_055567995.1). Classification (NCBI taxonomy): domain Bacteria; kingdom Bacillati; phylum Actinomycetota; class Actinomycetes; order Kitasatosporales; family Streptomycetaceae; genus Streptomyces; species Streptomyces sp. NPDC026246. The sequence goes on from NZ_JBVHPJ010000021.1 coordinate 67,391, forward strand.
CCCAGCACGGCACCCGCATCAACATCCGCCGCGCGATGGGGCTCAAGGGCTACGCCGCCACCGCCACCGTGTACGCCGCCGTCATCCCCCCGGTCTACGACCACGCCATGGGGCACACCATCGTCGGCACCGGTTACGGAGCGCGCATCATCATCGACCAGCGTGGCCAGGCCCGAGACCAAAACCGGGCTTTGAACCCGGCCTCCGACCCCTCGGGGCCTGTGGATAACTCCCCTGTGGATAACCCTCGTTGTGAGGGCCTTGAGCCCCCTTCCCTTACCTGGGTAGAGGAAGAGGGAAAGCTGAAGGTAGTGGGGGGTAGTAACTACACCTCGCAGGCTCGGCAGCCGAAGACCCGGATCCCCCACCAGAGCAGCAGCAAGAACGGGCGGCGCCGCACCGCTGCGGACGTCGAGAAGGCCAGCAAGACGACCCGCCTGGTGCGGGCCCTGGTGAACTGGACCCAGTCGGTGCCGCTGCGGCGCCTGGAGTACGTGCTCCGCCCGTGGACCGACCGCGGCTGGGACGCCCTGCGCATCGCCGACGAACTCCACGGCATGTGCGCCGGCGTCCGCTGGAAGCCGAGCCGCCCGGACGCGTTCATCCGCGCCCAGATCGCCAAGGCCACGGCCCACGAGCAGGATCTGGCGCAGGCCGTCGCTTGGGAGGACTCCACCGCTTACCGCGAGCTGGCTGCCCTGCGCGCCCTGCTGCCCCAGCCCGCAGCGGACCCCGAGCCGGAGCGCACCGACGAGGACCGCAAGCGCGCCCAGCTCTACGGCTGGGACCAGTGGGAGGAAGTCGCGGCCCACTACGCGGAAGACCCCGACGACGCCATCGACCTGTACGACGTACCCCTCTGCCAGTACGCAGTTGCTAAGGCCGCCCGTCTCGAGCGCCAAGGAGCATGGGCGTGACCAATCCGACCATCAGCAGCGAGCTCACCGCTGCCTGGAAGTCCGTCTTCTCACGGTCCGAACCGTCGGGCTGGGATCTGGCCTGGTTCGATGCCATCCACGGCCTGCTGGTCGTCGGCTGCATCAACAAGACGTGGTTGATGCAGATGCGACTCGCCGCGCCCCATCTGGCAGAGAAGCTGAACCGTGCTCTTCCCGAGCCTGTCATCAGGCGAGTCGTAGGCGCCATGAAGGAAGTCCATGTGCTGGTCACCGGATCACGCACCTGGGACGACGAACAGACCGTCGCAGATGCGCTTCTGGACGCATGGCACGACGCCACACAGACGGTGTCCCCAGAGGTGGACTTCACCGTCGTCCACGGGGACTGCCCCACCGGAGCCGACGCCATCGCCAAGCAGTGGGCCATCGACAACCACGTCTTCCACCACGCGGTTCCCGCGAACTGGTCAGGTCCCTGCACCGACGCCTGCCCGCCCACCCCGCACCGGAAGACCACACGCCGGGGAGGCGAGTACTGCCCCCTGGCTGGCCACCACCGCAACCAACTCATGGTCGATATGGGCATCGATCTGGTCCTGGCCTTCCACCGGAACAACTCCCGCGGCACCGCCGACTGCATCCGCCGCGCCAAGCAGGCCGGCATCCCCGTCCGGATTCTGGAGGAACTGAATGACTGAGGTCCCGCAACTGTCCGGGAAGGACCTCGCCCGGCAGGCCCTCGCCGCCTACAAGACCACCGCCCGCACCACACCCACCGCCCCGACCAAGGCCCGCCGCCCGCGGACCGTGCGCCGCTGCGACGGCCGCGACCCCGTCACCCTCGCCACAGCCCTCACCACACTCGGGGCCGACATCAACCTCGACACCGGAGTCGCTGGCGGCGGCGTCATCGACCAGTGGCCCACCCTCTGCCCCCAGTACGCCGACACCGTGCAGCCCGTCGCCTACGACCCGCACCGCGGCCGTCTGGACCTCCGGCCCGCCAACTACGCAGTCGCATCCGGACTGCGCCTCCTCGGCGGTCAGCTCGCCAAGCAAATCAACGACAAACTCGGCCGGCCCGTTGTCCGCACCATCCGCGTCCTGCCGGTCGGCAGCGTGCAGCAGCCCGATGCGTTTACCGCGGTATACACCGGAGGCCCTGCCGCGCCGGAGCGCGAGGCGCCGGTGAAGACCCGGGAGACCGCCTCACCCGGCTACCAAGCCGCCCTCCAAGCCGCGCTCACCCACCGGCCCGACAAGCAGCCCACCAACCCCTACGTCATCGAAGCCCTCGAGCGGCAGGAGGCCGCACTGCGCGCCAACCGGCAGCCCGAGACCGAGCACCGCGACGCCGTGTGGGAACTCGACCGGCTCGCCGGCGCCCAGGTCGAGCGCGACGAGATCGTCCGCCGTGCCGCCATCGCCCGCGCCCGCCAAGAGCGCGCCGGAGGCGACATCCCGCGCCGGCTGTTCGGTGCGGCCTGAGCCGGGGGAACGTCGCACCGGTTCTGGTGCACCGTGAAGGCGATCACCGCGCACGAACGGAGCCGCCATGCCCCAGCCCACCACCCGCTACCCCGCCAACTGGCACGCCCTCGAGGACGCCGACGAACGCGCCTGGCTCGACCGGTGGGCCCGACTCCACCTCATCCCCACCAACCAGCCGGAGCCTGAGGCGGCCGCACCGGCCCTGTCCCTCGCCGGGAGGCCCTGATGCCCACCACCGTCACCGTGCCCGCTCCGTCCTCCGCCGAGGCCGCCCGACAGTTCGGCGCCCAAGCCGCGCGCATCCTCCGCAAAGCCACGCTCCAGCCGGCCGACAAGCCGGAACTCACTCCCGTGCCCTACCGGCATCGCGAGCTGTTCCGTGAGCCCGTCTACACCGACGGCCAGCCCTACGCGGACACCCGAGACGACGAGGACGACGAGCAGTCGACTATCACGCCGTGATAATCCGGCACGGCGTATACCGCGGTATACGCGAGCCCCACTGTGCCCGCGGCTCGTTAGCCGTTCATGGACAGTCATGACGAGCAGCAGCTGGTGCAGGAGTTGCAGGAAGAGTTCGGCTTCGACGCCGAACTCGCGGCGGGCATGGTGTCGCTGGCGCAGAAAGTCGTGGCCCGAGAGGGACGCTTCAGCCTCGAGGGCGTTCTGCGCTACGGGCGCCTCGCCTATGCGCAGGATCCCTTGGTGCGGCTGTACATGGATGGAGAGCTGCCCGGCGCGAGTCCGTGAAGCGGGCTCGACCCGGCCCATGCGTATACCGCGGTATACGCCCTTCGCAGTGAAGCTGCCGCCCAATCCGCGGAACCACCCCACCCATCTGAGAAGCTATGGCCCGTCCGAGTACCGAGCCCCGGCTCGGGAAGCACACGGAACGGAGCACCATGCCTTCCTCAGTCCTCGTCGTGTCCACCGACCCCCAAGGGTCGACCATATGGTGGGCCGACCGCGTCGGCGACAATCTGCCCTTCGACTTCGCCGCCGCCCACGAAGACCCCGAAAGCCTCGCCGGCCTGAAGAACCTCGGCGCGCAGATCCACGTCATCGCCAACCAGAAGGGCGGCGTCGGCAAGACCACCACCGCCGTCAACCTTGCCGCCGTCACCCACGACGTCCTGGGCGACAACGACGACCGGCAGCACATCTTCATCGACACCCCCGGCAGTCTCGAGAACGAGCACATCCTGGCTGCCGCCCTCGACGTTGCGGACGACGTCCTGGTGCCGATGCCGCCCGAGCCCCTCGCGTTCGACCCCACGGCACGAACCATCGAACGCGTCATCGCCCCCCGCGGACTGCCCTACACGGTCGTCATCAACGCCTGGGATCCCCGCGACGGCAAGGCCGACCTCGAGGACACCATCGCCTACATCGACGCCATGGGCTGGCCCCGAGCGAAGACCGTCATCCGCCGCTACAAGATCCACACCAGGGCGGCCGCCGAAGGCAAGGTCGTCACCCAGTACGCTGACAACGGCACCACGCTCCGCGCCCGCGAGGACTACTTCCGCCTGGCCCTGGAGCGTGGATACGGAGGGCGCCGGTGATGGCCTCCGGTAAGCGCGTCTCCCTCGCCTCCCTCGCGAGCAGCAAGGTGGAGGCCGTTCCCGGGGCCAGCCGCCCCGAGCTGATCCACGTTCCCCCGGCGTCCGTTGCCCCCACCCCGCTCAACCCGCGGCGGGCCTTCGATGAGACGGACCTCATCGAGCTCGGCGAGGACATGCGGGGCGGGCAACTCCAGCCGTGCGTGGCGGTCAACAAGTCCTCCTACCTGAAGCTGCATCCCGAGCACGCGGAGCTCCTGCCTGAGGGCTGCCGATACGTCATGGCCGCCGGCGAACGCCGCTGGCGCGCAGCCGTCAAGGTCGGCCTCGACAGTCTCGACCTGATGCTGCGGCACGACCTCACCGAATCGCGGGTCCGGTTCCTTGCCGCGGTGCTGTCGGAGAACGTCCAACGCGCCAACTTCAACCCCATCGAGGAAGCCGACGGCCTACGGGCCATGCTCGACCTCCACGACGGCAACCAGGCCGCGGCCGCCCGCGCCATGGGCAAGTCGAAGGCGTGGTTCAACCAGCGGATCGGATTGTTGCGGCTGTCCGACGAGATGGTGCAGCTGGTCCTGGAAGGGAAGCTGACCGCGTTCCGCGACATGCGCCGCTACGCGTCCCTGCCCCCTGACGAGCAGTACGCCACCTGGAAGGCCGACCAGGAGCAGCCGCGGACACCCAAGCCGACTCCAGAGCCTGCACCGGTCTCGGCGCCGGTGACGGAGCAGCAGGCGTATACCGCGGTATACACCCCGTCGGCAGCCGAGGCGCCTACACGGGCCGCCGGCGAGACACGGGACGTCTCCTCCACCGCGGTTCAGAAGCCAGGACTGCCGCAGGAAACGACGGCTGCGCCGGGGTCACGTGCGGCAACCGCCGTGCAGGAGGCCCCAGCGGCCGCAGCGGCGAGCCCGACAGTGCCGTCGCAGCCCGCCAGCGGCGAGCACGGCGGTATGCGCGTGCTGGAGTACGACAAGCCCGGCGTCGTCGCCATGCATCTCGACCGGAAGATCCGCGACGACGACCTGTACCTCGAGTTCATTCGGGTCTCCCTCATGAAGGCACAACAGCGAGCCCCGGGCCGCCTGCACGAGCTCCTGCGGTCCTTCACCGAGCAGGCCGACTCCTGAATATCCGGCGACCGCTTCACGGCCCCGTTCTCCTGCCCCTGCCCCCGGGCAGGGTGCGGGGCCGCCTTCGTCGTCCCCGGACACCACCTGTCGACGCGTTGTCCAATAGCGGCCAGATTGCCAGGGTTTTCGATCACCCGTTCGGGTGAAGTGCTGTGGCCAAGTCGTGAAACCCCTTCCACCAGCGCCCTTTACCGGATCTAGTGAAAGGGCCGACCCCCCACCCGGTGGGTGGCCGGCCGCCCAGCCGAGGAACCGGGGGTGCGTTCGCAGCCGTACCGGCGCCCCCGCTCCCCGGCTCGGGCCGACCCCCTGCACCATCCCGGCACCGACCAGTCCCGCAACAGGATGGGGAACAAGCCCTACCCCCCTTAGGTGGTCCGGAACTACACTCACGTGCATCGCACGGCCATGCCCACTCGGCGGGGCTGTGAGGTCTCAACGCCCCCTCACCCGCCCACTGGTCGATGTTGTCGGCAACACCATCCCCAGCGGCTCGTGCGGGGGCATTCCCACACCACTCCATCCACGAAATTTCACGTGGAATTGCACGTCACGCTCACCTCATGTGAGGAAATGAGCCACCACAGTGACGGATACGGTCACGGGCTGGTGAAATCACAGCCCTGCATTACCCACCAACTCCAAACGGTGTCACAGTGGCGTCCTGCGGTTCGGACTGGCAGCCGCACTGCGGGGACCCGTCGAACGCCGACCACGACGGGTGTACGAGCCCTTCCCACCATCTGCCGGAGAAGCGGGTGACGCCCTCATGTCCGCAGCAGAGCCAGCTATCCCCGACCACCCCGAGCGTCCCTACCTGAACACATCCGGTCCCGCGCCCGTTGTCTCCATCGACAAGCACCGCAAAAGCGGGGCCCGCGCCACGACCAGGGGACGGTGGACCACCATGACCACACCACCGGGCAACAACCCCGAGCGCACCCCCCGCCAGCGCAGCCCCCTCGCCGGATGGGCCGAGCAGATCGAGCAGTCCTTCAACGAGGCCGGCCAGTCCCTCACCGACCCCGGCACCGCCATCACCTTCCTGCGCACTCTCGACGTCCTGGAACGCACCCTCGAGGGCTCGCACGCCACTGGCGTCATCGACAGTGAGCAGCTCGCCGAACTGGTCGCGACCATAGGGGGCATGCGGCAGGTTCCCGAGCTGGTGCAGACCGCCGACTGAACTGCCCGCATATGCCGGGGGTTCTTGCGACTTGTTCCCGGGTCGCCCGGCCACCCCGCAGAACCCAGCGTTGATCTTTTGTTGCAGCGCGTTCAACTTCTGCCCCGCGCGTGCCATCATTGGGCGTCCGGAATCACCCGGAGTGACAACATCCGGCCCCCGGCGCGCGCCCCGCACAGCCCTGTACGGACGACCCGCGCCCCTGGCGGCCGGCCGCGAGGGGACGGGGAAGCCATGGGCGACGGCAAAGAAGCACCGGACAACGCAGCAGCAAGACTCCACCAACTCGCCCAGTACTTCCGCGAGCACCCCGTCACCGGGCCCGTCGAAGGGCACTCCGCCAGCCGCAGCGCCCCCGCCCCCCTGTCCCTCGCCACCCTCGACCACATCCACTCCTCCGTGCGCGAAGTCGAGACGCTCACCCGCGAAGCCAACCCGGACGCCGGCCCCCTGCCCGCCCGGGTGGAAGCCGTCTACGCCTGGTGCGCCGCCAACACCCAGCACGCCGATGAAACCGTTCAGCAGCGCCGCGCCGTCATCGAGTATCGCCAGTACCTCGAGCACGCCATCCGCGCCGGCGACCACAAGGTGATCCGCCCGCACCGCTGCCCCGCCTGCGGCACCGTCGGCCTGCTCTGGCAGCAAGCCGCCCAGCGTGCCCGCTGCGTCAACCGGCACTGCGCCCGCCGCAACGGCGGCGTCTCCCACTCCTGGACCCTCGCCAACCTCGCCTGGCAGCACGTCGCTTCGAAAGAATCTTTGAAGGAGCGTGCAACCTAACGGCGGGTACCCGAGTCGTACTCATCACCAAAAACAACTGAACACAGTCCCCTCACAACCGGACCCTCGTGGTCCACCCCGTTATCGGCCGCCGTAGCTGCGAACTGTGGTCGAGTCGATCAATGGGAGGCCCCATGGCCATCACCACCTACGCGCCCGCTGACGAGCAGGCGCCGATCGAGGACCCCGTCTCCTACGAGGAGGCGGCCCTGCTGTTCATGGAGACCGGGCTGCCCGAGTTCGACGTCCCCCTGAAGACGGTCATGAACAAGCTGGGCCGGTGGGTCAAGCAGGACCGGCTACCGGTGGAATGGCGCGGCAAGGCCAAGTACGCGTCCTTCAGCGATCTGCTGGAGGCGCACGCACGCCGGCATCCGGCGCCTGGAAGGTGAGCAGGTAGAACGCCTGGACAAGCCCCGCCCCCCTGTGGGGGTGCGGGGCTTCCTCATGTCCGCGTGAACTCATCCCGCACTTTGCATTGCACCGCAATGCATTGAGGGGTACGGTGGTACCACCAAGACGGCAACAGGCCCCCAACCAGGCCTGATTGACCCCCTCTTCGCCATCCCTGGAGCCACCGTGGCCGTGATGACCCATGCCTCCGCACGCCTCGAAGCCGACTACAACGCCCTCACCAAGGCCCAGCAGGAACGCTTCGACCAGCTCATGGAGCAGGCCGACGAGGCACGCAGCAACACCGACTACCTGCCCCTCATGCAGGCCCTCGCCGGGCTGGCGGGCCTCCCCGTCGGCGAGATCCGCAAGTGCGGCTGCTCCTGCGTCTGCCCCGTCATCTTCGACGCCAACGACCCGGACGCGCACGTCATCGAGGAGTCCCCGGGCTACAACCTCGGCCGCGTCCAGTGCCCCACCTGCGCCGACTGGCACCTCGAAACCGCCTGACCCCACCGCAGACCTCCCGGCGGCGCGTGAAGACGACACCGCGCCGCCGGGTGAACAACCACCAGGGGAGACCCGCATGCACAGCACCGCCGACACCCTCCAGCGCGCAGCCCACATCCTCACCATGCTCGGCCTCCACACCGGCGACCAGTTCGCCGCCACCGACTCCGACGCCCTGGACGTCTGCGCCGCCGTCTACATGGCCGCCGAAGGAACCTGCCCGCCCGAGTTCACCACCGACGAGTGCGCCTCCCTCGCCATCATCGGAGCCTCGGCGCCGGCCATGGCCGCCATCCGCGCCATCAGCGATGTCCTCGACTCCGCCGTCTGCGAGACCCCGGTCGCGCCCGGCCTGTACGTCCCGGACTACATCGAGCACGTCTCCAACTGGGCCGCCACCCCGCCCATCGGCGCCACCCGGCCCCCCACCGTGTCCGAGGTCATCGGCCGCATCCTCCGCGCCGCCAACCACGCCGCCGTCCACAACAACGGACCCCGGCCCGGCTTCACCGACGCCTACGGACTCTGCCTCACCTGCCACGGTCACGGATCCCTGACCACCGACGGCGAAGAGATCCCCTACGAGGAGCTCAGCCCGCGCCGCAAGCAGGGCCACGAACTGGGCCACCGCTTCTACCGGAACACCAGCAAGCCCTGCCCCCACTGCGACGGCCAGGACCGCGTCACCGACGCCGCCGTGTCCGCCTACGAAGCCTCCCTCTGACCAAGGAGCTCCACGCCATGAGCCTCATGACCCCCGAGACCACGCCCATCAACCCGGACGACAACAGCTACAACGCCGGCTACTTCGACGGCGAACTCGACGCCATCAGCAAGCTCCCCTCCGCCGTCGCCCACGACCGCGCCTCCATGGCCGACCCCTACGACCCCCTGTGGGCCCAGGGCTACATCGACGGCTTCCTCCACACCATCCAGGTCACCCACGCCCTCGCCGAGAAGGAGCAGGCCGCCTGATGCACGCCTCCCTCGAATCCCGCCTCAACCAGGCCCTGGAGGAACTGGCCGGCATCAAGAAGGAGCTGGCCGTCCTCGAGTCCGCCCTCTGCCATTGCCAGCCGCAGCGTGAGCACGACGACTACCGACGGCCCGCCGAGTACCTGCACGCAGCCGCCTGCCCAGTGGCCGCCGCGCAGCAAGCCCGCGACACCACCCACCGCCCGAAGGGACGCCGCGCATGAACCTGCGCACCCTCTCCACCACCGCGTTCGCCCTCACCCTCACCGCCGGCGCCCTCACCATCGCACCCCGCTCCGACGCCGCCACCGGACCCGTCACCGCAGGCAACGGCTGGAAGCTCGTCTCCCCCCGCATCACCCACATCGACACCAAGCCCTGGGTGATCGCCTTCCACGACACGGCCAGCCGCACAAAGCTCACCCCCTACCTGCGCAACACCGCCGCCGAACTCTCCACCAACCTCGGCGTGAAGATCACCGTCACGACACGGATCGTCCCCGTCACCCGCGGCAAGTGCGTCACCGGCCACGTCATCTCCTACCGCTACATGCCCAAGCCCGACCCCACCCGCCCCAACGCCTCCTTCACCGGCGTCTGCGGCAACACCCAGCAGGCCGCCGACGGCGCCTACGTCTTCATCAACAGCAACTACTGGCTCAAGGCAAGCAACATCTCCGAGCCGATCCGGATGAACGTCATCTGGCACGAGACCGCCCACGCCATCGGCCTCAACCACCCCGACACCTGCCCCACCAACAGCGCCGGCCTCAAGCCGCTGATGTGCGCCGACACGTACAAGGACCTCCGCACCCGCCGCTACTCGTCCTTCGAGGCCACCGCCTTCAAGCAGCTGCGCACCAACCGCCTGTACGCCGTCACCGAGCGCTGACTCCAACCCTCCACCGACCACGAAAGGCACAGCGCATGACCCTGCACCTCGTGCCCATCCGGTTCACCGACGCTGCCGCCTTCGTGGCCATGTGGCACCGCCACAACCGACCCCCCGTCGGCTGCAAGTTCTGCATAGGCGTAGCAGACGACAACGGCACGCTCCGCGGGGTCGCCATCGTCGGCCGCCCCGTCGCCCGGCACCTCGACAACGGCCACACGCTCGAGGTCACCCGCACCGCCACCGACGGCACCCGCAACGCGAACTCAATGCTGTACGGCGCAGCCTGGCGCGCAGCAAGCGCCCTCGGCTACACACGGCTGATCACCTACACGCAGGCCGAGGAGACGGGCGCCAGCCTCCGAGCAGCCGGATGGCGCGTCATCGCCCACCGCCCCGCACGCCCCGGCTGGAACGTCCCATCGCGACCCCGCCAGCCCAACGGCACCGAGCACATCCCCCGAACGCTCTGGGAAGCCACCGCCTGACCAGCACCGGAGCACCACCCAGCCCCAGCACCACACCCGCAGGACGGAGACGGCCATGACCGCTCGGACACGCACCGCCAAAAAGACCACCCCAACACCGGCGAAGAAGACGGCCGCCAAAAAGACCACCACCCGGCCGCCCCGCAAGACCGCAGCGAAGAAGACCGAACCCCGCCTGTCCCTGGTCAAGGCCCTCCCCGCCCCGCCCAACAAGCCCACCCGCCGCAGCGACTTCGTAACCGACGCCCAGATCTACGCCACCCACGCCGCCCGCCTCGCCGGCCTCCCCATCCACCGCATCCGCGACTGGCACGACCACCGCAACAACACCGCCACCAGGCCACTGAAGGACGGCAGCCTCCTCGCCTACGACCACACCACCCGCACCCTCACCTGGCAGGCCACCTGCCCCATGGGCGCCATCCACGAGTACGTCCTCGACTCCCCCTCCACCGCGGCCGCCGTCCGCGTCCACACCGACCGCTGCACCGAAACCCACGCCACCTTCACCCACATCCCCCGCCTCACCCGCGACGAGCTCGCCGCCCTCGGCATCCACACCGGCCCCACCTGGGCCCGCCCCGACCTCCTCGGCGAAGCCCCCACCCAAACCATCCCCATCCCCCTCACCCCGCCCGAGCCGGCCCCGCGCGTCCTCGCCGACACCCTCGCCCACTCCAACACCGGCACCGACCAGACGCAGCCCCTCTCCACCCAGGACATAGCCGACGGCCTCACCAACCGCGCCGACCACGACACCGCCAAGGAGCACCTCCAGCCGTGAACGACACCCTCACCCAAGAGCAGCGCGACCGCCGCTGGAAACAGGCCCACACCGCCATCACCAACGCCCTAGCCGCGTCCTGGACCGAATGGCGCCGCACCGGCCGCCGCCCCGACTTCAACCAGGCTGCCGACTACGCCATGGACGGCCTCGGCGACCTCGCCGCCGAGATCCTCGCCGACGGCACCATGCTCAAGGCCCTCACCGTCAGAGACGGCGAAGTCTGCCTCGACCTCGAACCCGCCACCGAGATGCTCAAGGTGTTCGTCGCCAGCATGCGCGGCATCCTCCATGGCTACGGAGCCGAGAACTACGTCGAGACCGAGATGCAGGCCCCCGCCATCTCCCTCGACCTGCGCGACAGCGACACCCCCTACGACTCGTACACCGTCACCATCCAGCGCCGCGAACGCCCCACCCCGCACGAGTTCCGCGTCAAGGCCGAAGAGCGAGTCGCCGAGCTGGAGAGGGAGCTAGCGCAGACCCGCGCAGACGCACAGCAGCACTTCACCGCCCTCCAGACCCTCGCTCGCCAAGCAGGGCTCGCCGTAGAGCCCGTGCAGCACCAGTGCACCGCCGAGTACGGAGGGGCCGGCTACACCCGCTGCGAGCTCCCCGCTGGCCACGACGGCCGCCACGACTCCGCCCTGGGCAACCTGCGGCGCGCCACTTGGGGACGCGACACCGATGACTGACACCGCCCCGGCCTACACCGCCCAACTCGCCGGCCAGCTCCGCACCCGGCACCCCGACCTCCTCGCAGCCGAGAACGACCTCGCCCTCCTCCGCGCACGCCTCGCCATCGTCACCACCTGGATCCACAACCAGACCTACGACGACACCGCCCGCCGCGCCCTCGCCCAAGCCCTCGGCCTACCCGAACCCACCAACCCACGCCCCACACCGGAGACCACCCCGTGACCACAACAGCCCCCGCCCTCACCGAAGCCGCCGCCCTCACCGGCCCCACCGTCATCGGCATCGACCCCTCGCTCACAGGAACCGGCATCGCCTCCAGCGACGGCTGGGTCAACGTCATCGGCTACAAGCGCCCCCGCGCCAAAGACCCCGGCATCACCCAACTCCCCCACCCCGAACGCATCCGCGCAATGCGCACCCTCGCCACCCAGATCCTCGACCGCATCTACCTCCCCGACCTCGTCGTCATGGAGCTCCCCGCCGTCTCCCGCAGCGGAGGAGGAGCCCACGAACGCGGATGGTTCTGGTGGCACCTCTACAACGAACTCACCCAGACCAACCTCCCCGTCGCCCTCATGGCCCCCAACGCCCGCGCCCTCTACGCCACCGGCAAAGGCAACGCCCCCAAAGGCGCCGTCGTCGACAGCATCGCCCGACGCTTCCCCAACTGGGCCACCGAAGGCAACGACAACGCCGCCGACGCCGTCGCGTTGATGGCCGCCGGCCGCGACTGGCTCGGCCACCCCATCACCGACCTCCCCAAGACCCACCGGGCCGCCCTCGACAAAGCGACCTGGCCGACCCTTCCCGGAGCCGAAGCATGACCACCAACACCCGCCACGACACAACAAACGCCACGGCCGAAGCGAACTGGCGTGACCACGCCGTCTGCCGTCAGGTCGATCCCGAGCTGTTCTTCCCAGTCGGCAATGGCATCGTCATGGAGCGGCAGACCGAAGCCGCGAAGCGCATCTGCGCCGGCTGCCCGGTGCGGGCTCAGTGCCTCGAGTGGGCGCTGGACACCGCCCAGTACAGCGGCGTGTGGGGTGGCCTGTCGGAGGTGGAGCGGCGCCGGATCGGCCGCACCCGGTTCTCGCACATCAACGTGTGCCGGTCGAACCGTGAGCTGATCGAGCAGCGCCTGGAGCAGAATGCGTCGCTGCGGGACATAGGCGCCGAGTTGGGCGTGGGGCATTGGGCTGTGAAGCGCGCTGTGGCCGAGTTCCGTGCCAAGGACGCCCAGGAGGTGCCGGCATGAGCACGATGACGCTGGCAGAGGACTGGCGGACGCAGGCCGTGTGCGCCACCGCCGACCCGGACCTGTTCTTCCCGGAGCCCGACACTCCATTGGAGCGGATCCAGCAGGCGAAGCAGGTCTGCTCAGCCTGCCCGGTGAGGCAGGCCTGTTTGGAGGATGCGTTTCGGCGTGGGGAGTCGGACGCCATCTGTGGTGGGTTGACGCCGGAGGAGCGGCGGAGTTCGTTGTGCCCGGCCGGCCAGGGGGACCCCTCGCGGGTCCGTCGCCGGGGGCGGATGTCGGCACGGCAGATGGCTGTGCAGCACGGCGCGTACATGCTGGCCTGCCTGGTGCAGCACCACATGAGCGTGGAGCAGGTAGCCGGTGAGCTGGGATCGACCGAGGGCGCCGTTTACCGGGCCTTCCGGATGCTGGTGCCGGCCCCTCACGGCCAGGAGCGCCCGAACAACGCGTCCATGGTCGAGAAGCTGCTCGCCACGTCGAAGGAGCGGCTAAAGACCCTGGAGCGGCGCGGGCTGTCGCACACGGAGATTGGTGTGGTGCTGGGCGTCTCGCAGAGCTTCGTGAGTGCTTCCCTGTCGGTGCTGCGCCAGCGGGAGATAGCCCTCGAGCGGCTGAACTCTGATGGCAAGGGGGATGCGCTGACGCGGATGTGGGACGAAGAAGCTCGTGTGCGGCTGGAGTCGGGCGCGGGGCTGACCGTGAACGACGTGATCCGCATGGCGGGGTCGGACATCCGGCGTATGCACGGCGAGGGTGCAACGCTCCGGCAGGTGGCGCGAGACCTAGGTCTGAACCGGGAGACGGTGCGCAAGGCCTACGAGCAGATGACGGCCGGCACGACGGTCGTGAAGACGTTGACGAGGAACGAGATGGGAGAGGCTGCCTGATGGCTGGAGAGACGATCCTGACCGTGGTCGGGAACCTGGTGGACGAGGTGGAGCTGCGGTTCACGCCGAACGGGGTGGCGGTGGCGAAGTTCCGTGTGGCGTCGACTCCGCGGGCGTTCGACAAGCAGACGAACGAGTGGAAGGACGGGGAGAGCCTCTTCCTGAGCTGCTCGGTGTGGCGGCAGGCAGCGGAGCACGTCGCGGAGACCCTGACGAAGGGGATGCGGGTCATCGTGCAGGGCCGGCTGAAGCAGCGCTCCTACGAGGACCGTGAGGGCGTGAAGCGCACGGTGATGGAGTTGGAGGTCGACGAGATCGGCCCGTCTCTGCGGAACGCTACGGCGAAGGTGACGAAGGCGGGCGGGTCGGGGAGGGGGCAGGAGGCGTTGCGGCAGGCGAGTCGTCAGACGTCGCAGGAGGGTCGTGAGGATCCGTGGGCGTCGGGTGTGCCGGGTACGCAGCAGTCGGGTGGGTGGTCGGGTTCGTCGGGTGATGAGCCGCCTTTCTGATCTAGGTGGGGTCGCGTAGGGGTCTGGCCTTGTGGCTGGGCCCCTTTCGCATGCCCGCCATCAATCCCTCGCTCTGCATTGCAGTGCCATGCATAGACGGGTATGGTGGAGGTATCCAAGCCCCACCACCCGAACAACCGGGGGACCCCATGCCCGAACTCCGCCTGGTCGACCCGGATGGCTACACCGTCCCCGGCACCGCACTGACCGTGCCCGACGCCGACGAACCGGCTGTCCGCCAGCACCTGACAACCGTCGTGGCCCCACAGCACGCCGCGAAGTGGGCCGACTTTGGCTACCAGGCCAGCGCCTACCGGGTCCTCCCCGACCCCACCACCTGAACCCGGCCCGCTCGGGCCCTCCGAGCCGCGCACCCCCCCTGGCGCGGCATCTGCCCCGCCCCGAACCCCCCTCAGGGCGGGGCAGACCCCTACCCGCCACAGACCAGGAGGACCGTCATGGACCTCATATCCGACATCGAGTTCTACGGCTCCCGCGTCGACGCCGGCGATATCCGGCGTGACGTGGCTGTGCAGCTCCTCGCCGAGGCCAGTGATGGTCGCCTGACTTTGCGGGGCGCGGCGCAGGCCATCGATACGTGGGAGGGCGTGCGTGAGCGCATGCGGTCCCTGCGTGCCGATGTGGCCGCGCTGCGGGACGCCGCACGGGACGACCGGCCGGTCCCAGAGGGCGTCGAGGAGCGCCGTAGGGCTCGGCAGAAGGCCCGCCTCATGCAGCAGTTCCGCCGCCGCCACGGCAACGCCTCATGACCCCCGCGCCGATGCCCGCCGCGCGTTGACGCCCGCCTGACCACCCACACAAGGAGACACCGTGAACAGCACACCCGGCACCGAGCTTTCCGTCGCATCCGAGACGCTGCGCCCGTCCTCGCCAGCCGTCGCCGCCCACACAGTCGCCGTGCGCATCCCGCCAGCCGCTGCGGACGCCCTCGCCGACTGGCTGGGCTGCCTCGCCGTGCTCGACCCGTCCGAGCGTGGCGGCGACGAATGCGGTTGGTGCAGCACCAACCACGCCCTGGCCGTGGCCCGCGCGATCAACGCCGCCACCCCTGCCCCGTGACCGCGTTCCTGCTGTGGCCGCTCGCCGTCATCGAACTCGGCCCGCGCATCGCCCGGCACACCATCCGCACCCTCACCCGGAAGGCACCATGACCACCACACCCGACACCACCACCCGCGAGACGCACCACCACTTCCTGACCGGCCTCGCCCAGCAAGCCGACTACGCGCACGGCTTCGCCAAGGCCGGCCGCCAGACGGAAGCCCTGGAGCACGTCCAGGCCATCGAGAACCTCACCGCCGCCTACCGGGCCGCAATCGGCTCGGACGGCATGGAGGACGTCCACACGTACTTCGGCCTGTCCTACGCCAACTACCTGGTCCTGCCGCGGACGTTCCTCCAGTCGATGCCAGAGGGATGGCAGGTGCGGTTCGTGGCCATGCTGAACGAGCTGCACGACGCGTTCGAGCACGTCCCCCAGGCCGCCACGTACCAGGTACTGGCGGGGCAGACGATGCCCCTGAACGAGATGACCGACGCGCAGCTGGCAGCGGCTGGCATCGACTCATCCAGCCGCGTGCTGGAGGGCAGCGACGAGGACGACCCGGACTCCGAGACGGTGTATCACCGCCGGTCCGATGGCGCTGAACTGACTGGGGACGACTACGGGTTCGTGCCGGGCCTGGACCCGGTGCCGCACTACAACCGGGGCCGGACCCGGGTGGAGCCGCGCCTGGGCGGTGGCGAGTGACTGCCCTCACCGACATCCCGGCCGACCAGATCGTCCGCTACAGCCCGGAGACCGTGGCCGAGTGGCTGATAGCCAGGAACGAGCAGCACCGGACCCGGCTGATGGAGCTCTGCCAGGAGTTGCGTGCCGACTCCACCGCACGCGGTAGGGCTCTCGAGAACCTTCGGGCCTTGGTGCTGGCTGCTGGGGGAGCTTCCCGATGACTGCTCCGATTCAGGTGGGCCCGTCGTCCTCGCACGGCGGGCCCACCGCTTCCCCTGACTGGGACGACGTCCTCGCCGACATCGGTGACCGCATCCGCGCCGAACGCCGAGCCCGCGGCTGGTCCCAGACCGAGCTGGGCCTACGCACCGGCGTGTGCCTGGACACGGTGAAGCGTCTGGAGAACGGGCAGACCACGCTGCGTGTCTTCGTCGCGGCGAGTGCTGCGCTAGGGGTGGGTGTCGGTGACCTGCTGACTGGGCAGTGGCAGGCGCCGGCTCTGCGACCAACCTTGACCCCTTCGCAGATTCGGGTTCTGGGCGCGGTTGCTTCTGCCGGTTCGCTTCGCGGTGCGGCTGCCGGTTTGGGGGTGTCGCGGGATTCGGTGACGGCTCGCTTGTCGGAGATCTATCGGCGGTTTGGGCTGACGCATCTGCGACGGGGTGAGGAGCGGCGGTCTGCCGCGGTTCGGATGGCTGTGGAGTACGGCCTTCTCACCCCCACGAAACGGACATCTTAGACACCGCCATCGGCGGGCGAGACCGATCACCGCGCCCGGGGCGCCAACCACATCACCCAGAACTGAGGAGAGCCATGCCCGAAGACGCAACCGCCCCGCCCGCACCCCGGTTGACGCCCCGCGACCGCGTCGCCAAATGGGAACCGCTGCTGCACGCCCACGGCTGGACCGTGCACATCACCCACACCGCCTTGCGGGCCCGCCTCGAGGCCACGCATCCCTCCGGCGACACCGTCATGGTCACGTCCGGGCAGGCCGGGCGGAACGGCGCGAACGGTGCCACGAAGCTGTACGCCCTCCCTGCCGGCCAGGGCATGCCCGTCTGGCTCGGTGTCCGCCGCCCGGGGTTGGAGGAGTTCATCCGTACCCGGGTGGTGACCGGCTACCGGAAGCGGGTGCCGTCGAAGTGCCGCTGCCGCAGCCACGCCGGCAGGCCAAAGGTGCGGTACGTGACGGACGCCAGGGCCACCGTGGCGATGGGCGAGGCACGCCGCCAGCGCACCGCAGAAGGGGAAGCGGGGCAGGTGGAGTGCCGCACCTACCGCTGCCCCGACGACGACCGGGTCTGGCACGTCTCCTCCCGCCCGGTGTGGCGGCCCGCCCGGGGCGAGTCGCCTCTGTGGGTGGAGCAGGCGTCGTGAGCCCGGCACGGGCCCTGATAGCCGGCTGCGCCCTGACGGGGGCGATAGCGCTCGCCACAGCGTGGGCGTGGCTGGCGGCGACTGGCAGCCGGACCCTCACCATGGGCGCGGTTCTCGCCTGCACGGCCATCTCCGTCGCGGTGGCCCTGGCCGTTGAGCATCTGGCGCGGACGGTTCGCCGCGGCCGGCCCCGCCGCGCCCACGCCCGACCCCACCCCAAGACCCGGAAGGAAGCGGCGTGACCATCCGTATCGACTGCCCCGACTGTCAGCAGCGCGTCGCTATGAGCAGCCGTGGCCGGCTCGCCCGGCACGGTGCCTGTGCCCGGTCGGGGCGGCATGTGGGCCGGATCTGGCCCGCGAAGTGGCGGGGGCGTCGTGTCGTCACGATCCCCGGCCCCGACACCTGGAACCCGACCGCTCTCGAAGGAGCAGCATGACTGACCCACGCCCACTCTCCGACGCCGACCTGCTCGCGTGGGCCGTCGTCCTGGAGTACCGCCGACGCCAGATGCACGCAGGACTCAAGGTTCTGTTGCTGACTTTCCCGCCCTGCCCCACGTGCAAGGAGCTGGTAGCGGAGGCGAAGACATGGTGGATTCAGGATCCGATCCGCTACGACGGCGTGATCGCCATGCAGCCTTGCGGCCACAGCCACAGTGCGACGGCCTCCGATATGGAGCGGATTCACGATCACGCCACGCAGATGCTGGAGCAGATGCGTTGGGATGGGCAGTACCAGCCGGCAGGTTCGGGTTGGGACGTCGAGCGGATCATTGCCGAGGCGTGTGCCCGGGTTGGCGAGCCGGAGGGGGAAGCGACTGGAGCGACCGAGTTGGACAAGTCCCTCCGCTACCTGCGCCCCGTGGGATCCCTGCAACTGCCGGACGAGGCGCACCTTGTGCATCTGTCGTTGTACGAGTGGGAGCCCCGCTGGGAGGAGTGGGTGACCGGTCTGGCCCTATGCGGCAGCTCGGCCGAGCAGGGTGCTCTGCCAGAGGGCACGTTGGTGACCTGCCCGGACTGCCTGAAGTACCAGCCGAAGTACCAGGCCGCTCTGGACCGCCAGGCGGCCGCCGGCGAGAAGCGCGCGGAGGAACGCCAGACCCAGGCCGAGGCCGGGAACACGGTGGAGAACGGGGCCTGGTGCACGGTGTGGCTGGAGGGGCGGTGGCGGTGGG
>NZ_JBVHPJ010000022.1:0-58656 GCF_055567995.1 Streptomyces sp. NPDC026246
CCACCTGGCCTGCGACGGCCGGGGCCGGCCGCTCTCCTTCACCCTGACCGGCGGGAACGTCAACGACTGCACCCAGTTCGAAGCGGTCATGGACCGGATCAAGGTCGCCCGGCCGGGGCGGGGCAGGCCACGGACCCGGCCCGACCGAGTGGTCGCCGACAAGGGCTACTCCGCGCGGAAGATCCGCGCCTACCTGCGACGACGGGGAATCGCCTGCACGATCCCGGAGCGGATCGACCAGATCAACGGCCGCATCCGGCGCGGCGAAGCCCGATGCCGGCTCGACAAAGTCGCCTACCGACGCCGCAACGTCGTCGAACGCTGCTTCAGCCGCCTCAAACAGAACTGGGCCCTGGCCACGCGCTACGACAAACGAGCCGCCCACTTCGAAGCCATGGTCACCCTCGCCTGCCTCCGACTCTGGCTCCCCTGACTTTCCGGACACGACCTAGGGCCTGTTGCGGAAGTGGACTGCTGGGCAGTTGAGTCCTGTGGGTCGGTACAGTCGCGTGCATGCTGAAGCCAGTGCTGCGTGTAGTTGAAGCGGGCGGTCGTACCGTGGACGATCCGACCGAGGAGGCTCTGCACGACCTGTTGTCTGAGATGAACCTGTCGCACCGGTTTGTGATCCTGGAAAGACTCGATCTGGAGCCTGTGGATCAGCACTACATTCAGGTGTACCTGAACGACGACCTCAGCTACCAGGTCGAGTACCGCGAAGGCAGTGCAGACAAGCACTACCAGGCCCACGTTCCAAGGCTCCATGAAGTGTTCGGCCCGGAAGAGGCGACCGCCAAGGTGATGATGGACTGGGCTCACGATCGACAGGGATGGCGGGAGGCGTTGCCGTGGACCCCCATGCCTTGTCAGTGAAGGATTACAGCCACTCGTTGATCGCCGCGACCAGGACTGTCGCCTCGTAGCGGACGGCGAGCTTTTCGTAGCGCGTGGCGACCGCGCGGTTCCTCTTGAGGCGGTTTATCCCGCACTCGACCGCATGTCGCTCACGGTAGTCGGCCGGGTCGAAGCGCGGCGGCCGGCCGCCACGGGAACCGAGCCTTCGGCGATTGCGCGCCTGGTCGGCCTTGTCAGGGATGGTGCAGCGAATCCCGCGGCGACGCAGGTAGGCGCGGTTCCTGCAGGAGGTGTACGCCTTGTCCGCGCGGACCAGGTCGGGGCGGACGCGTGGCCGGCCCGGCCCGATGCGGGGCACGCGCACCTTCTCCAGTACGGGTTCGAACTGCGGCGAGTCGCCGCGCTGCCCGGCCGTGATGACGATCGACAGGGGCTTCTGGCCTGCTCGACGGCCAGGTGCAGCTTGGTGGTGAACCCGCCGCGCGAGCGCCCAAGCCCGTGATCACCAGGTTCGCTGGAGACACCGCCCGGCGGTTCCTTCTGCAGATCACCCTGCTTGCGGGCCGCGGCCGCATGCTGACGGGCACGGCAGACCGTGGAGTCGACGCTCAGGTCCCACGTGATTGCACCTTCCGCGTCGGCCAGGGACTGCAGCCGGGTGAGTATCCGGTGCCAGGTGCCGTTCCGCTGCCATCGGCGGAACAGGTCGCAGATCCGGCCCCACGGTGCTGACCGTTCTCGGCTCTGAGCCGTTTGATCTCTTGTCTCGCGAGGAGTAGGTCAGTGTGCTCGCTGGCGGTGGAGACTTTCCGTCCGCTCTGCTGGTCCTGGTGGCCATGCGCGGCTTGGCGAGCTCGTGCCTGGTCGACGCGTTCGCGCAGGCCGGGGGCATAGACGAGGCAGCTGGAGACGCTGGCCTCGCGAAAACGTCCTCGCCGGGGTAGTACGTCTCGCCGAGCGGCGGCTCGGTCCACGCGTACACAGTGCCGAGCGCGGCGTGGGTGAGCAGCGGCGGCGGCAGGAGGCCGGCCGCGGCCTCGCGTGCGGCCGGGTCGCGGTAGTGCCCGAGGTGCGCGGCCAGGGCGTGGGCGAGCCAGGCGTCGACGTCGGCCTGGACGTACCCGCCCGCACGGCGGGTGAGTTCGTCCCGGGCGGCTTCGTCACCCTCGCGGGGTTCGGTCTGCTCCAGCGTGCCGAGCTCGCGCAGCGCCTGGAGCTCATCGGCGCGGGCCGCGATCCGTGCGGCCTCGCGGAGCTCGGCTTCCCGGGCGGCGGCCGCGGTGTCGGCGGCGAGCTTGGCCTGGACGACGTCGTCGGCGTCGGCGTCGGGGTCGTAGACGGTGCCCGGCGCCGCGTCGGCGAGCAGCTGCGCGATGCGTTCCCACTCCGCGAGTTCCGCAGGGCCGCGGACGTCGTCCGCCAGGTCCTCGTGTCTGGAGTCCTGCCGGGCGTCGAACCGGGCGTCCTCGAGGACCGCCGCGACGGCGCAGGCGTCCATCCCCTTCGCCCGGCGCCGGACGACGCGGCGGCCGATGCGGGCGGGGTCGACCGGCGCTCGGGGCGCGGCAACGCGCGGGGCGAGCGAGCGGCGCGCAGCGCGCCGGGGCGGCCAGTGCGTGGTCACCATCGGCCTCGTATTCGTGGTGCGGATTCGGAGCGGGCCGCCGCTAGAGCGCTGTACGACGGCCCGCCTGATTGAGCCGAAGCAGGGTAGTGGTCACCATCGGCACCAGCTGGCCTGCGGCTTCGAGCGCGCAAAGCACAGTGGCAGTCACGAGGTCGGCGCGCTACCTGTCACTAACAGCACGCGAGGCACGGTAGGTGTCACCGGCTCCGGCGCTGGATCGGGCCACCGGAGCTGTAGACCGGCCTCGGCAACTAGAGATCTTCAAGGGTGGGGACGTTTGGGACTGGCGGTGGCCCTTCGCCGGCGAAGGGTTCGCGGAGAATAGGTACATGCATGAGCAGTCAGAAGTCTTCACCGGTCGCGTGATGGACCACCCGGCGTGGTGCTCTTCCGCGCACTGCACCGCGCCAGCCCGTTACGCCGTTGATGAGTGGGCGTACGAGGAGTTCGTGGAGTCGGATGCGTATCGCGGCAGTGGGTACGAGCATGCTTCCGAGCCGTGGGAGATCCCTCCCTATGCCGGCTTCCATCCGCTCCTCGAGCAGTTCGTGCACGAGGCCACACTGACTGCTCAGCTCACCCAGTTCGCGGCGACGCCCTGGCTCAACGATGCCTACGTCAGCGTGTATGCAGGCGAGGAGCGGCTCTTGTTCATCAGCGAAGTATGGGTGCAGAGAATCTTGGGAGGGGTCATGTCACGACTGCAGGGCCCCGAAGGGAACAGTGCCATCAACAACAAGAGCGTCTAGCTCGGCGTGCTCCGGTCCGACGACCCTGGTGATAACACGCCTGCCTTGGTGACAGCTATCGTGCCTCGGCTCACGGATTGTTTTATAGCAGGCCCTGAATTCGGCCGTGTCAGAACTGAAAATCTATGGCCTGGACGTGCGTGAAATCCGCGCGCAGGCCATCGTCCCGGGTGCCCCATTCCGTGAAATACGACTCGGTGATGGCCTCCGCGACGATCGGATGCAGGTCCTCCTCCCGTCGCTCCGGCCTCCTGGAGATCCAGGATCTGCTTCGCGTAGGTGAGCGAGATCGGGGTGGTGATGGTGCGGATGCGGCCGTCGTCCGAGCTGCCCGTGCAGGTGAATCCGAAGTAGGCCGTAACCCCCACCATCATGCCGCTGGAGGTCGCCGCTCGCTCCCGCGGCTGTGCCCTGACCTGCGGTTGTCACTGGGATCGGTCTCCTCCACCAGGGCGGCCCGCAGCTTCTTCTGAGGCCTCGTCTGCTGTCCGGCGCGGTAGCGCTGCACCGTGCGGGGCGAGACGCCCAGTTGTTCGGCCAGGGCCTTCGTGGACTTCTTGGCGCGCGTGTAGAGGAATTCCATCTGGGTTTTCGCGGATTTCGGCGCGGGACGGGTGAACACCTTGCGCTCCGCCCGCTTGAGGGCGTCCAGGACCCTGTTGCGGCGCGGGCCGGCGGCTGCGTGTCGTCGTCGTCGATCATTCCTCCAGCAGACACCCGTTCCCCTATGGACAGATTCCGCGGCCGGGCACCCCACCGTTGCGTGTGGGGTTGACGGCGTAGATCAGCGGGTCTTGGGTGGAGGGCCACGTCCGAAGCAAGGGGGTTAGCCATGGCGTTGCTGCAGTTCTCCGACCGGCTGCCGCAGTGTTCACGCTGCCGGGGCGACCTCATCACGAGCGGGGTGGCGCCGCAGGACGACGAACACGGGCGGCCGATCCACCTAGAGCTGTGCCCGGTGTGCGACACCGGTGACGTGGACCGCCCGGCGGCCGGCCTTCTCGTGCAGTGGTTCGCCAACGACGGCGGTCATGACGAGAGCCGCGTCAAGGAGGGCTCGCACCTGCTGATGGAATGGACGAAGGAGTGCATGGCCACCCACGGCTGGCACTGGCAGGACACCCCGCCCGACCAGCCCTGAGCCGTCATCAGCAGCTGCCGGGCGCGTAGTGCCGCCGCGTCGTACGGACTGGACGGCTACCGGGTCGAACTACTGTTGGGGCCGTGGCGGCAACGTACGACTACCCAGGCGACCTCATCGCAGAGCAGAAGGAACTCACCCAGGTGCGGGCCGACCTCACCGCCCTGTACAAGCGGCTGCCCTACACCGTCGAACCGATGGAGGCCTAGCAGCGCCCCGAGGGCTACTGGCTCGCCACCTCGCGCGCCTACCCGGACTCGCCGGGCTGGACGGAGCAGGAGCAGCAGGAAGTCGCCGCGCCCGCGCGAGCGGGAACGCGTCCTCACCGCCGCGATTCTCACGCACGCGTTCTGGGACGAGGTTGCCGGACCCGAGCGGCCCGACGCCCGCTCCCAGCTCAGGCACGCCCTCGAACGTGAGGACGGCGAGGGCCAGGAGGCGGCGTAGCCGTGGCGGACACGCCACCCGAGTCCGGGCCGCCGTCCATCATCGTGATCCTCCCCGACGGCCAGGAGGTCAACGGCCGCCTCCAGGAGCGCCAGCAGGTCCCGGGCGTCTGGCTGTACAAGGTGGTTGTCCCGGCCTGGCAGAACACGCCTACGGGGGCTGTGGAGCCCGCCTGGTATGCGGCCGCGCCGACGCTCGACGTCGGCGGCTGCACGGACCAGCTGCCGGCCGATGCCCTGCCCGCGGGAGGCGGGCGCCACAGCCATGAAGGCCAAGTGCGCGCAGACCGCGTTGACCCGGGCGAACATCTTGCGCTGCATGCCAACCTTTTGGGCACAGGTTTTGATGCGCTCGGAAACCGTCCCGGCGACGACCTGCCCTCGTTCAAATGCGGGGCTGGAACGGACATGAGGGTGAGCCTAGGGCCTGTTGGGAAAGTGAGTAGTGAGACTTTCCTGGCTACGGAGCTGGGTGAGCTCTCGTTGCTGGGTGCGCTCCTGCTGCCCTGAGGATCTCGGCAGTGTCGGGGTGGGGGCCATTGTCCGCCCAGTCCAGCGGGGACCAGCCTGTGCCGTGGTCTTCGCGGAGGGTGGGATCGGCGCCATGCGCCAACAGTTCCCGGACCGTTGCGGTGTGTCCCCAGCAAGCAGCTGCGCACAGCGGTGTGCCCTCCGAGCCGGGGCCGCTGCTTTCAGTGTCAGGGGAAGCGCCGGCCTCGATGAGCAAGCGGGCCACCTCGACCTCTCCCTGCACCGATGCGAGGTACAGAGGAGTGGTGCCGTCAGTGTTCCTTCTCTCCGGACTTGCTCCACTGCGCAGCAGGGTTTTCGCGCTCCTGGCGTCACCTGACAGGATTGCCTCGAAAAGGCGGTGGGAGAGCTTCTTCTGCTGCCGCTGCTTCATAGCCGCTGAGGCTAGCGATCAGGGGTACGCCAGAACCACTCATATCCATTCGTTGATCATTGCGACCAGCACAGTGGCCTCGTAGCGGACGGCGAGCTTGTCGTATCGCGTGGCCACGGCCCGATGGCGCTTGAGGCGATTGATGCCGCACTCGACGGCATGCCGCTCGCGGTAGTCGCTCTTGTCGAACTTCGGAGGCCGGCCGCCCCGGGAGCCTAGCTTGTGGCGGTTGCGGACCCGGTCCGCCGGGACCGGGATGGTCGCCTTGATCCCGCATCTGCGCAGGTAGGCCCGGTTGCGGCGGGAGTCGTACGCCTTGTCGGCCCGTACGCGGTCCGGTCGCCTGCGAGGCCGTCCAGGGCCGAGTCGGGGCACCCGGATCGCGTCCAGGACCGGTTCGAACTGTGGCGAGTCACCCCGCTGACCGGCTGTGATCACGACGGACAGCGGCTTCTGCCCCTGCTCGGCGGCAAGATGAATCTTGGTGGTCAGCCCGCCCCGGGAGCGTCCGAGACCGTGGTAGGCCGGCTCGACGGCGACGCCGCCGGGCGGCTCTCGTATGCGGCGGGGCTGCGGTAGCTGAGCCTGCTGTGCAGTCGGTGCAAGTGGTACCAGCCCTCGATGCAGTTGAAGATCGCGGTGCGGGCAGCGGCGCGGCTGGGCCAGGAGCTCGTGTCTGGCGATTCCCGTTTGATGGTGGCAAAGAACGTCTCGGCGAGCGCGTTGTCCCAGCACTGCCCGGCGCGGCCGACGGACAGGCGGACGGGCGAACTCCGCTGCCAGCGTGGCGAATTGCTGACTGGTGTACTGACAGCCGCGATCCGAATGAAAGATCACCGGCTGCGCGGATAGAGCCAGCCCTCGTCGGTGGCAACGTAGGTGATGTCACCGCACCAGCGGGTGTCGAGGCCATGCGGGTCGGGAGCGAAGTTGCGGACGACGAGGTCGGGCCGCGCGGCGGCCGCTCGCCCGCGGGTCGGGGATGGTCGTCGGCCGCCGTCGCCTGTGGTGGCGGCCTTGCAGCCAGCCCGGCGTCGCGCGTCAGTCTGGCGATGCCGCGCCGTCCGCAAACCTCGCCCTGTCGTTGCAGGGCAGCATGGACCCGCTGGACCCCGTAGGTTCCACGGGACCGCTCATGGACTCCCGTGATCTTCTCGGCCGGCCCGGTGTCCCGGACCGCCCGCGGCCCCGGCTTGGCGGTGCGGCGGGCGTAGAAGGCGGTTCGGGAGACCTGCAGCAGTTCACACGCACGCTTGACGCTGTGACCGATGCTTTTCCGCCTCGATGAACGGGTGCACCGTCACCGGGTCTCCTTCGCTAAGAAATCTGTCGCCCGCTTGAGAACCTCGATGTCCTCGCGCCAGGGTCTCCGCACGACGGCATTCTGAAACGATCAGTAAGTCAGAACGGCGGGTCTTCGGAGTAGCCGCCTGTTCCGTCGGCCGCCCACCAGGAATCACGCTCCGCCTTGAAACGGGCGTAACGCTCGCAGGCCGCGATGTCGTCCGCGTTCTGCAGGTCACTGGTGTCCTGGCCCCATGCCTTCATCGCGTCCAGAATGCGGTCTCGGTTGCGGCGGTCGGTGCTGGTGGCCAGCAGCCGGCGGGCATGGCCAATCAGCTCAGCCCGGTGTGCGGTGAGCACGGGGTGCTCTGCGAGGGGGATCGCAGCGACGAGAGCCGTTTCACGTACCTTTGCGTTGTCGTGGCCGAGAAGAGGATGGACAGCGGAGAAAATCGCCGGGCGCAGGTCCCGGAACGCGCGCATCTCCCCGGCCTCGTCGAGGAACTCCTTGCCGAAGTGGCGTTCGCCGACGGCGACGCACTCGTCGTCGGCGTCGTAGGCGGTGGCGCTGAGCCAATCAAGCAGCCTCATGAGGGTGGCACGGCGCGGTGGCACGTCGGCATCGAAGTCGCCCGCACGGGTTGCAGGGTGGTGGAGAATGGCCGCGACGTAGAGCGCCACGGGCACGGTGGCTTCGTAGACGGTGTTCTGGTGGGTCACTTCCCTGAACGCGTCATCGGTGGCGGCCGACCTGACGACCGGGTCGGGGCTGAGCATGCGTGCAAGCGCTGCGGGCAAGGCTTGGCCGGTCCCCGGCCCGGACGGCGTTTCGAGCGATGCCCAATCCGTACCGTCCAGGAGCGCTTGGTAGACCGGAAGCTCGTGGGGGTGATGCTTCCCTGTCCGGCTGCGGCTGTTGTTCACAGGCCGAGGCTATAGCGCCTGTGCGCTCGAAGCTCCTGCCCGTGCTTTCTCGCCGACGTACCGAGCGCTGGACGAAGCGTCGTACTCCAGCTCCGGGCTCGGCGCTCAAAACCGTCCGGGCCCTCTGCTCCGAACTGGACGCTCTGACCGGGCATGTCCACTCCTTCGCAGCCATGGCCGGTGAGCGCCACGCCGGGCGATGCCGTTTTGGAATAATGTCGGCACACAAGTGCAGGAAGCCGGCGCATCGGCTTGCCGCCAACGCGCAATCCCAGCAGAAGAACTGAACTTGTGGAGGACTTCCCGGGCCTACCCGGCCCGCCGACGAGCTGCGCGTCCGCTTCCAGGGACACAGCCGGTGCCGTCCCCGTACATCGCCCCGGGCGAGGGGCGTCAGTACTGCACGCGGTGGCGTGGCCATGCCGATGAGTACCAGGCCGACCTCACGCTGCACCAGTGGCAACACGAGCCCCCTTAGCCAGTGCGTGGCGGCTGTCCGGCAGAGCCGTCGGATGACGCCGGTGCCGACTCCCAGG
Source organism: Streptomyces sp. NPDC026246 (assembly GCF_055567995.1). Classification (NCBI taxonomy): domain Bacteria; kingdom Bacillati; phylum Actinomycetota; class Actinomycetes; order Kitasatosporales; family Streptomycetaceae; genus Streptomyces; species Streptomyces sp. NPDC026246. The sequence goes on from NZ_JBVHPJ010000022.1 coordinate 8,467, forward strand.
CGGCCGCCACGACGTTTTGGAGTGATCACAGACGAAGAGGCTGACGATGGTGGTGCCGTGGATGCCGACCGGCTGACGGGTCGCCCGCCGGCGGGCCGGTGGGGCCGGTCTCAGGGGCCTGGTGGAGCCATTGGTGTGGGCGCGGCCGGTGCACCGGTCGGAACAAGGACAGGATCCGACCTATTTGCCACGTACTTACGTCTGCGTCCAACGCGGCGCTCACGGGCACCCCGGCCGAGGCGACCAGCCTGCCCGACGCTGTCGAGGCGGTGGGCGGCGACTGGGGAGGTCGCCCCCGAGTTACCAGGAGGCCCTGACGTCGTGTGCATACGGCCGGAAGATCACCGATCGGGAGGCCGCTCGTGGGTCCACGCCCCATGGCACGCGCGATGGACGCGCTCCAGCTGATGAGGCTGTGGGTCCCCGCCTTTGGCGGTCACTCTCGGCACGCTTGAATGTGAGGGTGACGAAGTGGGGGCGCCCGTACGCACTTCGGACCGCCGAGCTCCTGCCCGTACTTCTGGACCAGGTAGAGGCAGGGGCCGGCGGCGAGAGCGTGTGGCGCGAGCTGGGGACCATGTTGTGCGTCGAGGGAGAGACACTCGTCCCAGGGAGTCTCGCCGCGCTGCCACGTCTGGTCGCGCTCGCCCGGAGCGAAACGCAGGCGCTGGAGATGGCCGGGGCGATTGTGCGGAGCGCGATGACGGACAACCGGGGCGATCGCATGTTTGTGGAGAGCCCCGACGCCATCGCGGAGCTCCGGGAACTGGTGGACCAGCGTCTCCGAACGCGTCCGGCCGATTACGTCCGGGGCTTTCGCACTCTCCTCGCGATAGAGGGGCAGTTCCACTGGAGTGCCGCCCTCGGTGACTTCAGCGACGACTTCTACGAAGTTGCCTGTCCGCACTGCTCCCTGGATGTGACCATCGCCATCGGCGGATACGGGTGTTACTCGGCCTGCCGGGACCGGGACGCGGGTGATGTCGACCAGCGCGACTTGCGGCCGGCGTCCGTCGCGGAGCTCGACGGCATGGGGCGGTGGATGTACAACCTCGCAGTCCGTGACGGTCAGGACCGACTGGCCGAGGGCATCACGTATCTCATGGGCCGCGCGGAATGTCCTCATTGCGCCAGCGTGTTCCGCATAGCGGACGAGTACGCAGCCGCCAACCTTCCTGCCGTGCATTCTATTCGACTTTCCCATTCCAGCATCGGTTAAAAACGGCTTCTTGGGAAAGTGTGCGTAGTTTGCGGTTGCTGTGCTGGGCGTCCTGACGCGATGGTGTTGAACCCAGCCATGGGCGCCAGGTGGTGCACGGCGATCGGGGCGCCGAGGGCCTGGTCGACCGTGACGCGGAATTGAGGCCATGGCGCGTCCGCATGGAAAGCGGCTTCTGCAGGTACCTGTTCTCGTCGCGAATAACTGGCCCGCAACACCATGCTGGCGGCCGATCGCCTCTAGGGGCGTCCCGGGTCAGCCTTTGAGTGCTTCCTCGAAGCGGGGCGCATGTTTGCTGTGCTCATGGTGTTCGCTGATCTCACGGAGGAAGGCCTTCGCGGCGCCTTCGTTGAGCTTCTTGATGTCTTCCGCATGTTCCCGCAACGCTTTACCCACGTCTTGCAGGCTCAGCTGAACCACATCGTCCTTCGTGCCGGCATCCCACTCATGGAGAGTGACGCGGGTTACTTCCCCTTTCAGGCCCATGAGGTGTTGCGTACCTGAGAGCATGACGTAATAGTCCCGCTTCAGGACGCCGTGCTGCACGAAGGTTGCCACTGCGCTTGCAGGGGAGAGGATCATGGTGGCCCCCTGCATCACCTTGTTGAAGATCTTGAGCCGAGTGCTTCCCTTCGGGTTGGGAACTGTGAGCTCGGGGTTGATCGTTGTTCGTCCCCAGCCCAAGTCGACCGCGTTGAGAGAGCTCGCATGTTTGCTCTCCGCGCTACGGGCTTTGAGGTAGCTTCCATACGAGAGGAAGACCGACTCTCCCTGGTACATGTTGACCAAGGTGTAGCTGGGGTCGTAGTCCGTCAGGTAACGCACGAAGCCGTCGAGGGGTTCCGTGCTGTGCAGGATGATGTGGTTGCTCGCGCCTGCCCCCTCCTCCTTGCCGTCGAGCCTGTGCAGGACGAGCTGTTCGTCCTTATCGACATTGACCACCTGTGCGCTGGGGACTGAAGACGCCATGAGAACGCACCCCTTTCAACCCATATGCTGGGCCGTCAATTAGCCAGTCTGGTCAGACACTTCGTGCAACACAACTGGGCGACCGTGCAATCTTCTACGAGTACGCATTGTTGCGTAGACAGGCCATAAAAGGCTCATCTCACCGGCCACAGCCATCACTCGATCCCCGCGAGAAGACACCATACGGGCTGATCTCCGGTCGCTGCGCTCAATGGCATGATCTTGCAGCTAACCCAGGGAATTGATCTCGCCGACCCGTGATCGTGCATGTGGTGGGGAGTGAAATCGGCCGGACGATGCCGAGCGGGATGCCCCGGGCGCCCCTGGGCTCGGACGGTTCCCGGAGGGCTATGCAGCGCGTCGCCCGGCCCTCACATCCAGCGGGGGGTGGGCCCCGCCGTCGAGCAGGGGTGACAGGAGTCGAACCTGCGACATCCGGTTTTGGAGACCGGCGCTCTGGCCAGCTGAGCTACACCCCTTCGGTGGTGCACCGAGCCTCCCACGGCGGGAAAGAGCGGCGCCACCCGATATTCGGCGTGGCGACCAGCTCTCGACCCGACGCAAGCATCGTCCCGCAGCCGTCTGCCTCCCCGCAGGTCTTGGAGAAGCCGGTGCGCCGGGCGAGCTTGTCCAGGGTGATCTGTCGAGCGGACCTCTAGTGGCGCAGGTGCTCCAGCAGGGCCCGGTGGCTGGGACTGAGGTTGTCGGCGATCGGCTCCGCACGGGGGCCGCGCCGGCCCGCACCAGGGGTAGCGGGTGCCAAAGGAGAACACTGCGTCCGGCCTCGTCGGCGGCGGGCGGATCGCCCTGAGGAGTGTCGGTCATCACTGCGGTTCTTTTACGGTCACCACGGCCGACACTCGACGTGATCAAGGAGTTACGGAACAAGGACGTACGATGAGCACACCTATGTACACCAGAAGACCAGCTTCCACCCCGTCACAGGCAAAACCACGCCGGTATCAGTCGCTTCCGCTCACCCATGCATGCAGCGCACAGCCGCTGTCCAGGGACAGGCACCATATAGGAGACGCCAGGGCGTCACACCTTCCAGTCTGGGAACGTTCCCGAGCCCGCTGACCTCCACTGCTGCCCAAACTGCTGGGATCGGTCCGAACGCCCCCAGCGGCAGGCGCGGCTCGATCAACTCCCACTCGGCATCGGTCAGATCACCGCGAGTCACGAGACCGATCCACCCCAGCCAGCACCCTCCTGGAGCGGGGATGTGCGGGGACCCGGGCGAGCGGCCACGACGCGGGCGCACTCGTACGAGCAAGGCAAGCCCCAGGCAGCGGGCGGGAGGCCGGACCTACTGGAGCATGCCCCAGATGAGTTCGGTGTCGGCGTCGGTCACACCGGTCGTGGTGGCGCCGCACGACGTGCCGGGCAAGCGCAGCGAGCCGTTACGTCCCGCATCCGACGGCGTTGAAGTCTGCGGGCACCCGGACATCACCGAACTCGTCGTCTGTCTCGTCGCCGCCGGGGACCCCGGGGCTGTCGTCGACTGATGCCGCAAATGCCCCGGAACCAATCCACGCAACCGCAGCCACCAGCAAGTCGCCGGGTCCTTGAGAAGAAGCCTGTCGCAAGCCCACTTGTGACCCGACTCCCCGGCTCGCCGCGAGGGCGAAGACGTCAGTCAGGTGACCACCGTCCTGCGGTTCCGGGGTCCCGCCCGGGACATCCGTCCACGGCCTGAGCCCGGTCGGCCCCAGGGCGCAGACCCCTGCCCGCCGTCGAACGCCCCCTGCGTGCACCGGAGCGCCCCCGCATGAGGAGATGACCGGCGGCGCTCCTGCGCCAACCATGGGAGCGGGCCGGGCCGGGACCGGCGCCGCGGAGGCAAGGGCCGTCGAGAGCGTGCGGGAGGCAGCGATGGGGCGACGTTGGCTGGTGACGGGGTGCTCCTCAGGACTGGGCCGGGCGCTGGCCGAGGCGGCGGCGCGGGAGGGGCACGAAGTGGCGGTCACCGCACGAGACACCGCCGCCCTGGACGACCTGGCCGCCGCCTGGCCCGGACGGATCGTCCCCCTGCCACTGGAACTGCGCGACGCCGCCCAGTGCGAGAAGGCCGTCCGCACCGCCGCCGACCGTCTGGGCGGGGTCGACGTCCTCGTGAACAACGCGGGCGCCGGCCTGTTCGGCGCGGTCGAGGAAGTCTCCGACGCCGAGCTGCGCGACCAGCTGGAGACCCTGGTCGTGGGCCCCTGGCGGCTGGTCCGCCTGGTCCTGCCGCTCATGCGCGCCCAGGGAGGCGGGCACATCGTCAATGTCTCCTCCCTGGCGGGCCGGATGGCGTTCCCCGGACTGGGCGCGTACGTCACCGGGAAGTACGCCCTGGAAGGTATGAGCCAGGCGCTGGCCGCGGAGGTGGGCGGCCAGGGCGTGCGCGTCACCGTGGTGGAGCCCGGTGGTTTCGCCACCCGTTACGGGACGTCGCTCGCCGAGTCGGGCCGCCGACTGCCCGAGTACGCCGCGGTCACCGCCGAAACCCTGAACGCGGTACGCGGCATGGCGGGCGACCCCGCCACCGGACGGCCCCAGGACTTCGCCGCCCGCATCCTCGCCATCGTCGCCGCCGACATGCCCACCCCGTTGCGCGTCCCGGTGGGCGATGACGCCTACACCTACCTGGAGACCGCCGAGCAAGCCGCCCGCGAGGAACTCGCCGCCGCCCGCGCCCTGGTCGGGGAAGTGTCACCGCTGCCGTCCGCCACGCCGTAGGAGCCGCGCCGCGCACCCTTCCCGCGCCGGTCGGCGCTGATCGTGTCAGCCGACGGCGGAGGCGCGGCGGGTGCCGTCACGGTCGGTCCAGGGGAAGCCGTAGCTGCGCATGGTGGTCATGCGGGGCGGGTCAGGGTAAGGGCGAACAGTATGGCCATTTCCCTGGCCAGGAGATGCCATTGAAGGTCCAGCTCGCGGAAGCCGGCGGCAGCCAGGTTCGGGGCCCTGCGGACCTGCCATTCAGGTCCCAACAGCCGATGTTGCCGAACACATCAGGGCGACGCGCTCGGTCCGTCTGCTTGTTGGGGTTACCTTGTCCGCTGTCGGCCTGGCGGCCGTCTCCGGTTGCGGCAGCCAGAAGGCGACTGTCAGCGGTGACACGGATGTACTCACAGACCGTGCCCGGCAGGTCGCCAAGGCCTGGGACGGCTCGGCCGCGGCTGCCGCGTGGCGGACCGGCTACTACCCCATGGGGGAAGCGGTCCAGCTGCCGCAGGGCGGCCCGCGCAGCCAGGCTGACAAGCAGGCCTACGAGAACCGGAACTTCGATCTGAGAGGCGAATTGCCCGGCACCGGACCGAAGGATGGCAAGGTGACTAGGGCGGGCGACGGCGAGATCACCCGGCCGCTGGTGAGTGTGGACGAGTCGTACAGGACCTTGGTCAGCACCCACGTCGGCGGAGAACCGCACCTCACGGTGACCGGAGCGGAGCTGGGCGAGATGACGATCGCCACCAGCCGTGGACCAGCGACGGTCCCGGCCTGGCTCTTCACCCTGGACGGCTATGCCACTCCTCTCAAGCAGGCCGCGGCCGTCCCGTCGAAACGTCCTCCGTCGCCGATCAAGGCGGCCCGCGATATTCCCGGCTATCCGCTCAACCGGCTCATCAGGATCACCGACGGCGGGCGCGCGGTGACTGTGGTTGCCCTCCATGGCGTCTGCGACGACGGAGCCGAGGTGGACGTGCTGGAGACACGCGGCAGCGTCGTACTGTCGGCCACTGTCAAGGGGCACGAGGACGGCAGCACCTGCACCAAGCAGGCGAGGATGCAGCAGGTGACGGTGAAGCTGGAACGTTCCGTGGGCGACCGCGTCTTGCTCGACGCACGCACCGGCCAACCCGTTCCCTACAAGGGTTGCGTGGGATCTCGCCAGCACCGATGGGGATTTGAGTCCGTCGCTTCCGCGATCAGCGGTTGACCTGGGCCATCAGCTCGCGGTTGGCCGCCCGTGCCGCAGCGAGGTCCTCGTCCCGATCGTGAAGTTCTGCGCGGAGGTCGAGGATCTGTTGTTCCAGCTCGGTGATCCGGCGGGTGAGCGTTTCGACGTCTGCCGGGGCGCCGAGGCCGGAGGCTTCCCGGGCTGCTTGCCCCAGGGCCTCGGACAGGCGTCGTTCGAGCCGGGCGATGTGTGCGGACAGGCGGCCGTTACGGGCCGTGGGGTTCGCGACGTCGGCCAGCGGCGACTGGCGGCTGACCTGCGTGCCCGCCGTTGCGCCGGGCGGGTGCTCAACCGCGCGGGCAAGAACGGCCGCGTGCAGGTCGTTGTGACGGTGGATCAGGCTGCGGTGAACGCCGGCCGCGCGGGCGACCGCGGAGACGCTGATCTCCTCGGTTGGTGGCGAGCTTGTCCAATGCTCTCAGGACGCGGGACCTGCGGCGTTCGGAGTCCGCGGCCCGTGCCGTGGCCAGGTGGTCCGGTGATGTCGTCATGCGTCGCGCTCCAGTCGCAGGTTCGGCTCAGGTGCCCGGATGCCGGGCATGCCGAGGGAGACCGTGCGGGTCTTGCGCAGGGTCCGGGTGGCCTCCTTGATCTGCTCGCGTTCGTCGCCGGTGAGTCCTTCGAGGTCGGTTTCGACGCGGCGGATCAGGGTGCGGATGCGCTTGATCTCTTCTTCGGACCGGGTCGATTCGGTGCAGGCCCAGTCGTCCAACCCCGTGGCGGCGGCGAGAGTCTCGCGGTCTCTCAGTAGCGTGTCGAGGTAGGCCCCCAGCTCCGGCGAGTACGACGGGTCGGTGCGGAAGTGATCGCAGCCGACGCAGCGGAACCGGAACGGGCAGCCGTGGCCGCCGGCCTTGACGTTGGTTGGCTCGACGCACATGCCGTAGGGGACGGAGACCTGGCCGATCCGCAGGCGGGCGTGATCGTGCTCCAGGAACTGGCGAGCTTGGGTCCAGGTCCGGTTGCCGTGCCGGTCGAACTGGTGCGGGACGAGCTTGTCGACCGCGGCCCGGGTCCGCTTCTCAGTCACCCGATAGTGGGTTTGTGTAGTTTCCAATGATCTGTGCACCATGAGCTCGCGGAGCACATCCGGCCGGGTGCCGGCGTCCGCGTACCGCTGGGCATGGGAGTGCCGGTAGGAGTAGGGGGCGCGACGTCGAGCTTGGGGAATTCGGTGCCGTCTGCCAGCAGCAGAGGCGGCACCGCGTTGACCCAGCGGCGGTGGACGTTGCCGATGTCGCTGATTCGGTAGGGCTGGGTGCCGCCGGAGTTCTGTCGGGGCCGGGGAAGAGGATGAGCTCGGTCAGCTCGGTGTCGGGGTGAGCGGGCGCGGATGGCCTTCTTCTGCTCGACGATGATCTGGGCGGTGGAGTCCGGGATCGGCAGGCGGCAGCCGGTGCGGTTGTTCTTGAAGTCGGTGTAGACGAGACAACCACGGCACGGGGCCCGGCTGGGGGCCGCCGCTGGTGGGCAGATCGCGTATTGTGCCGTGCCGCGGCCGGTGGTCAACAGCCGGCACCACGTGGGAGTTCTGCCTCGACAGGCGAACTGCTTCCAAGACCTTGCCGTCGCCGCGCAGCTAGTGCTGTGACCGCATAGGTTCACCGGGTTGCTCGTTGCCTGGTTGGAAGCGATGTCGCTTCCAACCAGCAGGGGGAAGCGGGATGGCGCAACCGGTCAGGGTCCGGAGGCTGAACCATTCCGGTCACAGCACTAGTGACCTGAGTCAGACATTCTCGTCACATCGGCGGCCATGAGCCGGGTGCTGGGCGGCCGCCAGGTCCGGCCGGGCCTGCTGGAGTCCGGCCGCCGGCACGGCAGGGGGCACGCGAGAATCACCCGAGAATCTTTGACTCACGTCACCAGTAGTGCTTCGTCAGGTTGCGGGCTGTCTGCGGACTCTTCGAGTGCTGGGTAGCGGCACTTCTGGCTCTGCACGGGTATCCGTCGGCTGTTCGGGCACCCGAGACGTCATGCACGGACACCATGCGCGTCCCACCAGCAGCACTCTCATCGACCAGGCCTCCACCGCCGAGACATCGACGCCCGGTCACAACGGCGCCAAGCACTCACGCCGAGGTCGGCGCACCGGCCGCCTGCGCCGCCGCGTCCTCGCCTACCGGGCAATCGATTTCCTGTCCACGCACATCCCGGACGACCCCGGACCGGGCGACGAATGCCTGCTCCTTGTGCACATCCGCCAGGTCGTCGGCCAGGTCCGCTACCAGATCTGCACTGACTGCGCCCAGGGCGTCATCACCACCGTCACCATCGACGAGCGCTTCCACAGCACCGGTCTGGGCACCCGTGCGCTGTCACACCTACGGTCCCGCCACCCGGGACTGACCTGGCGCAGCACGCTGCGCAAGCGCACCACCCGTGATCTCCTGCGCCGGATGCGCATTCCCGCAACCACTTCTGCCACGCCCTGTCCCCACGCTCACCAGACACTCGCTGCCCCGGCCCGCCCGATACTCGCCAACGGCTGACCCCAGCGCTCACCGGTCACAGCGCACGGTGGGAAAGGCCCCCTCAGGCCGCGATGGGTGCTTGACGTACATCACCGCGCCGCACGGCCGACTGGCATGGAGGACGGGTGGCAGGGCATCCGAGGCGAAGGGGAGGGGCTGACCGTGCTTTCGGTGCCGCCCGTCGACGTCAAGAGCCTCCGAGGGGTGAGAAGGTGAAGGGCTTCCGCAGCTTCATCCTGCGCGGCAACGTGGTCGACCTGGCCGTCGGCATCGTCATCGGGGCAGCGTTCACCGCCGTGGTAAACGGCTTCGTCAGCGCCTTCCTGACCCCACTCGTCGGCTTGGCCACCGGCGCCACCGGCGACATGAGCCACAAAACCTTCACCCTGGGCGCCACCAAGTTCCCCTACGGCGCCTTCATCAACGCGGCGATCAGCTTCCTCCTCCTCGCCGGCGCCCTCTACTTCCTGGTCGTGCTCCCCATCAACAAGCTCCACGAACGCCTCGCCCCGCACCACGACGTCCAGGCCCCCAAACGGGACTGCCCCGAATGCCTCAGCCCCGTACCCGCCCAGGCCCGACGCTGCGCCTCCTGCACCGTCTCCCTGCCCGCCGTACCCGCTCAGGCCGGAGAGACAACCCAGCGCGCCGGATGACCCCACCTCCATGGCCCGGTCTGCGTTGCCGGGCCCGTCGCGGGCCCGTGATGACCGTAGTTGGCGACGACTGATGCCGAACCGCTCCCCAGGTCCAGGCGCTCGGCAGCACCGCACGCCCGCAGTGCGTCGACGGTGCCCTGTTCGAGGATGCCGACGCGCTGGCGCTGCTCGACGTAGGTGCGGTCCCGGTGCTACAAGACCACGCAGTCGATGCCCGTGTCGGCCGGTCGGTGGAGGGCGTGACCGGTTTTGAGCGTGCGTACCCCGATATCGTCCGCGCGTCCCATGTACCGTCAAGCCACCCGCCGATCCTCGCCGTCACCCCGGCAGGCACGCGTGCGTGCCACCGGTTCGGAATCGGCCCTTCTCGATGTCGCCGTCGGAACAGGAGCACGTCCATGCGTCTCTACGCCCAAAGCCCAGCGCGTCGGGGTCGTCAGCTGATCGCGGATCTGATCGCTCTGCTCCTGATCGCGAGCACAGTGAAGTTCGCCCTGGTCGTCCGTGACGCGATCCTGACGTTAGCCGAGCCCGGGTGGAAAGCCGAGAGCGCGGGCGACAATCTTGCCTCCAGTCTCGACGATGCGGGCAACGCGGCCTCGAAGGTCCCGTTCGTCGGTGACTCATTGAAGAAGCCACTCAAGTCCGCGGCCGAGGCCGGCACGAGTCTCTCCGATGCCGGACAGTCGTTGCAGGACACCGTGGCCCATGTCGCCACGCTCACGACGATCGTCCTGATCGTCCTTCCGACCGCCGTGATCCTGGTGTTGTGGCTCGTTCCACGGCTGCGGTGGATCCGGCGGAGCGATACCACTCGTCGCCTCCTCGATGCCCCCGGTGGCGCCGACCTCCTCGCGCTGCGTGCGCTCACCGGGCCGCAGCGGCCGCTGGTCGCGCTTGCCACGCCGCCGGGCGGCTTGGCCGACGCCTGGCGGCGCGGGGACCCTGACGTCATTGCCGACCTGTCGACGCTGGCGCTGCGACGCGCGGGTCTTCGGCCTGACCGGGGGCGGTGAGCAAGCGGCGGAGCCGGTCGCACCTGTGCACCCGGCCCCTGCAACATCATCCAGGACGCCGTCGGGACTCGGTCGGCGTCACCGGCCAGAACGTCTCCGGCGCGGCGACCGGTTTCATCCGCGAACCCTCAGACACGCTGGTCGCCATGAGGGGCGGGGGCGCCAGCCGGTCTTACCTGACCGACGCCCAGAACTTCGCCCCGTCCCTCCTCACGGAGCCTGAGACCGTGTCCTACGTGGTGAGGCGGACGAATCGTTTGTAGCAGCACAGGGCGGCTGCCAGTCCGAGAAAGGCCAGGTAGTTGCGGGGATCCCGCTCGTAGCGGGGGCTGAGCCTGCGGTAGCCGGACAGCCAGGACATCGTCCGCTCGATCGCCCAGCGGCGGCGGCCCAATCGTTCGCTTGACTCGATCCCTTTGCGAGCGATCCGCACGCCGATGTGTTTGCCGCGTAACCATTTCCGCAGGTCGCCGCAGTCGTAGGCCTTGTCCGCGTGGAGGCGCTGGGGCTTGAAGTAGCGGCCGCGGTGGGGGTCGTGTCTCGTTTGGTGACCCTCGATCATGGGCTTGAGCCCTTCGCTGTCGCGGGTGTTGCCGGCGGAGACGCCGACGAGGAGGGGCAGTCCGTTCGCGTCCGACAGGACGTGCATCCTGGTACCCGGCTTGCCCCGGTCCACGGGGCTCGGACCTATGAGTTCGCCCCCTTGTCAGCCCGGACGTGGGCGGTGTCCAGGACCACGCGGGTGACGTCGACGAGGTCGGCGTCGTCGAGCCGGTGCAGCACGGCTTCATGGAGGCGGCCCCAGACGCCGGCTCTCGACGAGATCAGGAACCGACGGTGAGCGGTCGACTTCGATATACCGAAGCAAGGCGGCAGTTGACGCCAGGCACAGCCGCTGACCAGCACGTAGACGCTGGCGGCGAACAGCGTTTCATCAGGCGTGTTCTGCGTTCCGCCGCCCTGCGTCCGCACCTTCGACGGAGGGATTGGCGGCTTGGCAATCTCCCACAGACCGTCCGGAACAATCCAACTGTACGTACCCCGCCCCATACCGAGGTCAACGACCGCCTCACCACGTAGGAGGATTTGATCCGGCGGATCAACCGGACCAACGCCACCGTGGAGATGGGCGCGGACGGCACGCTGACCGATGCCCTCGCACGCCGGGACGTTCTGCGGTTGCGCCACTCGATCGTCACGGCGGCGGCGGACGCGGCAGCAAGCAAAGGCGAACGCGGCTACGGAAGGAAGCTTCGCTCGGAACTCCTGATGCTCTCCGCGCTTCCGGTCGCGGAACTGCGCGCCCAAGCGGATGTACTCGCCCGGGAACTCCGGGAGATCGATGTGCGGATCCAGCGTACGAACTGGGAAGTCGATCTGCTGGACTGAGTGGTTCGGCGCATCGCGGCGATGTGGAGCAGGTAGCTGCTTCGGAGGCGTGCACAGACCGAGGGCCGGCGGTTTCCCGGCCCACTCCTGGCGCGTGAAGAGCAACGCGGGGGTTCGACTCCCCACGGACAGTGCAGCTCAGCACCGCGTACAGGTGAAGGTGCACATCGCACAGTTCATCACCACGTGCAGATCCGAGGCGGCGAGGGCGGGTTCGGGGCTCTCCGCATCGCGTCATCATCAGGTGTGCGACAGCAGCGCCCCGCGTTCATGGCGGGACCGGCGATGGCCGGGTGGGAAGTCCATGGAAGCGGTGGGGCGGGTTCACGGCACCGGGTTCGAGGACCTCGGGGCCTTGAACCCGGTGCTCGGTGGCGTCGATGCGGCCGCCGTCAAGTCCGGCAGGTAGTGACGGGCGAACAGCGTGGCGACCAGATCTCGGCGGCTGCGGACCCCGGTCTTGTCGAACACCGCCTTCAGGTGATCCTGAACCGTATGCGGTGACAAACCTGTGTCACGGCTGATCTCTGCTGTGGACTTCCCCCGCAGCACCCGGACCGTGATGTCCCTCTCACGCGGGGTCAGCCCGTAAGCGGCGACGATCAGGGACATGTGCTCGGCGGGGCCGGCCCGTTCGACGACGACGGCGGTGCGGGCCGACGTTGCCGAGGGTGCGTCCAAGCGCCAGGCGTGCAACCGTATGCGGCCGTGCCTGGGGCTGTGCATCCATGAACTGTGGGACGTCGCCGGCCTGGGGGACTGCACCGCTGCCGCCACCGCGTACACGGCGGGAGGCAGCCCTCGCTCGCCGGGTGACACACCCGCGGCCTGCGCCAGGTCGTCGAACCACATGGCCACCGTGGGTGTCGCGTGAACCACCTGGTGAGCACCGTTCAGCAGCACCAGTCCGGGCGCCGGCGCCGTGATGCCCTCCTCGGCGAGCCGCGTCAGGTGCAGCCGCCGCAGGGCATTGCCCAGCGGCCGGACCAACGACGCCGCCATGGCCAGGTCCGGCGAACCGAACGGGGGCGCGTCGTCCGCGCGGCCCATGATCAGTGCGCCCCACGCTCCCTGTCGGTCCCGCAACAGCACACGTAACTCGTCGCGGAACCCCAGAGGACGCATGATGTCGCGGTACCGAGGGCTGAGATCGAGCTTCCCGCCGGTCTCCCGGCTGAGCAGGCCCACGGGCGTCGGTCTGTCCGCCAGATCCGACAGATCGTTGGCATCGCCTTCGCGATACTCGATGTCGAGCATGCGCGGCAGCATGGCGGACGGCAGGCCGTCTCGGTAGTCACCGCCGGTGTTCATCAACGTCTGCGGGTCCACGGTCACACAGGCACACACATCGAACCGCAGCGCGGGCCGCACGACCCGCTTCACCGCCTCGAAGAACTCCTCGACACTCCGGGCGGCCTGCGCAGCCCGCGCCGCAGCGTCCCCGATCTCACCGACTCGCCTCGTTGCCCCGTAGCGCCTCATGGTCCGAGGCTAAGCGCGTGCAGTGATTCCCGTGCACGGCTTGCGCAGGTGGCTGTGCCTCCGCTTGCCGTGCCCGCTCCCCGGGTCGAGCCCGGGGAGCGGGACCGATGTCCGACCGGCGGTCAGCGGTTGTTGTGCAGGACGAGGTTGAGCTTCGCCCAGTCCTTTCCGCCGTTCTCGCCGTTGCGGAGCGTGATCTCACCGACCGCCGACGTCTGCCCCGCCGGGACGTAACGGTTGAAGTGGTACTCGGCGTCGAGATCGGTGTTGGTGTCGTTCGTGCCTTCGTAGAACCGCAGAGTCACATAGATCATGACTCCGCCGCCGGCGTCGGTCTCCGCGGACACGTGCTTCTCCACACGGATCTCGCCTCCGCATGTGGTCTCCCACCACAGCGACGGCGAGCGGACCTCGTTCACCCAGCCCTCGGAGGCGACGTTGCCGTTGCAGTAGGTACCGGCCGAGAAGATTCCCTCGTCGTCGCGGATCGTGTAGGTGCCGGTCAGGGCGATGTTCCGCCACACGGAGGCCGTGGCTGAGTGGCCCGCGGCGGACGGCGCCGCGACACCGGCCGGAGCCCCCGCCACCGTCAGACCGGCGGCGGCTGTGACCGCGGCCAGTATCCCGATGCTCCTTCTTCGAATGGACATGCGTTCCCCCTCGTTGTCGTCACGGACGCGCCGGAGACGACTCGCGCCGCCGTCGGCGAGGTACACAGTGCCGCGCCCGGCCGGCGCATCCCATCCCAGAAAGGTGGGGGTGTCCCGACGCCTGGCCGGAAGCCTCACCGCGGTTCAGCCGGGGCGACTCTCAGCCACTGATCCTCGTCGTGAAGACTTGTGGGTTGAGAGTGACTTGTGTGGTGAGCGAGGTGCAGCGCGGGCACCTTGGTGGCGCCGCCGAAGGCGATTCCCCCGCGGCGTCAGGTGCAACGGTGAAGACTCAGGCGGGAGCCGAGGGGCTGGCCGACTGCCGTCGTGTCGGCGAGGCACGAGCCCTCTGTACGCATGGTGGAGAGCGGGCGACAGCGCGGACGCCGGAGTGGCGATCGGCCTGATCCGTATGGCCGCTGCGATGTGGCGACCGACCACACGCATGGACGGACATCCCTGCGGCGGACGGCCCTGCTCGCGGGGCATCTGCCGGGAAGAGACCAGGCGGTAGCGCTCTGCCGGGTGACGCCCGTGCCGGAACTCTGTGTGCGGCGGCCGTGAGGGCCATTGTCAGAGGTGACTGGCAAGATCGCGGCCATGAGAGTCACTCCTGTCACTCCACCACGGCCGATCGATGTTGCCGCGATCTTTCCCCAACTGGCTCCGCTGGCCCGCACCGCGACCCGCCTGCACCCCCGCCCCGGGGCGCCGACGTGGCACGACAGCTCGATCGGCGGGCCGCTGCTGTGGCCCGCTGAGGAGCCCTGGCCGCACTGTGAGCAGCCGCATGTCATGGATGGCATCAACCCAGCCCTGTCCCCGGCGGACCTGCGGCTGGAACGACAGATCTTCGCCGCCTCGCACGGCCGGGACCTGACGGCGGAGGAACGGGAGACTCTTGAGGGGATCCGGCCCCCTCGGACGTATCCGGTGAGGCGGGCGGTCCAGTCGTACGACGGCCCCATGGCGATGCTGCCCGTTGCGCAGCTGTATGTGCGGGACGTGCCCGATCTGAGCCCGCCGGAGGGCAAGGACCTGCTGCAGGTTCTGTGGTGTCCCTTCGATCATCCGATCATGCCCAGGACCCTGCTGTTCTGGCGTTCGGCAGCCGCCGTCACCGACATCCTCGACACGCCTCCCGAGCCGCCCGCAGTGCAGTTCGACGGCTATCTGCCGGATCCGTGCGTCCTCGAACCGGAGCAGATCACCGAGTATCCCGACCATCTGGAGCTGAGCGAAGAACTGCGGGAGCGACTCAAGCAATGGAGTGTGCCGGAGGCAGATGAGGAAGACATGGACCCGGAGACGTACTACGACTGCGTGCTGTCCAACGCACCCGGCTGGAAGGTCGGCGGCTGGCCCGCTTGGAACTCCACCGACCCCAGCCCGCAGCACTGCTCAGAGTGCGGCACCGGCATGGAGGTTCTGATGACCATCGCCACGTTCGAGGATGGGGACGACGCCGGGAACAGCTGGTCTCCGCACCCCCATCCAGGCGCTGGACCGTACCCTGGCCACCGCGGCTACAACGCGACCGGGGTCCAGATAGGCAGCGGATACCGGCAGCACCTGTTCGTCTGCCCGGCAGAGCCCGAGCATCCGCACATCGAGTTGATGACGTAGCCCGTCCGCGGTGTGCACAAGGGGCGTCACGGTGCGGGCCTACCGTGACGCCGGGTGGCCGCGCGGCTCAGACGCAGCTTGCCCGTCCACCCCTCCCTGTTGTGGTCGTCGACCACAACAGGCCCGGCCTCAGCCGGTGTAGAGCAGCTTGCATGAGGCTTCACGCTGCAAGGCCGGGCGACTCGTTGAGGTGGCGTCCCTCCATGTCGCACCGGCTCGCTGGCCTACGCACGCACCTCCCAATCAACGCAGGTCCGGCCAGAGGGGTGCTCGAAGGTGGTGGGCCAGTAGTACTTAAACGGGCCACCGGCCTCCAACGCATCCGCAAGGGCCCCGACGAACGCGGTCAGATTTGAGCCCCACAGTGTGCCCTCGAGGTCACCGGAGCCGATGCCCATCTCAAATACGTTTCCGTACGTAGGTCCAGGGCGATGGTCGACGAACGCGAAACCACCGTCGTTCGGCACGGCGAAGGGCACACACTGGTGAAGGTGACCAGCGAGATCCTCTTCATCCCATAGCTCAGCATCAGCGTTGTCTTCGCCCACATCCACGAGAATCGCATGCATCTCTGCGACCTCTGCGGTGGAGATGAGTCGATGGCCCAGAGGCAGGATGCCTCCGGCCGGAAAGACTCCGGCACCGGACCCACTGCTCTGCTCTGGCTCGGAGACACCATTCCGCCGAGCCAGAAGTCTTCTGAGTTCCGGATGAAGGGCAAAGCCAAGGTGGTCCTCCAACTCGGCAATCTCACCAGCGGCTGCGGGCGGCCGAAGGGCAGCATGATCCGCGGGCGAATGCGCAACGAGCCAGGATTCCAAGCGATCCCACGCCAGATCGAATGCGACAAGATCCATCGATGTCATGGGCAGACCATAGACGGCGGGTCTGACAAGCGAGATCGCCGTGGGGCGCCGGGTCGGGCCAACCTCCAAAGACAAGCTCGATGAAGCACGAGCCCTCTGGTTCCGGCCACTGCCCACGCCAGGCATAGCGCAGCGACGGCTGGGTCGGTGGTCGACTGCACAGCGTCAGCACCGTGGGCAGGACACGTTCGGCGAACATGGGCTCAGGCGCTGGGCGCCGCCGCCGGTAGGCCCGGCCCGGTCAGGTCGGTCCCGAATTGGTTCTGCGCTCCGCCGGTTGGAGGAGTCCGTGCCCGAGCACGGGCCCCGGTGGGTGTCGGGCCTGCGGCGGTGAGAGGAGGCGATGCCCGCAGCTGTCAGTTTTCGGCGGTGGACGCGTGGCAAGCCAATTCGGTGGCCAGCCGCCGCATGACCGTGCGGTTGGCCTGCCGCATTGTGGCCCGTACGACGGGCGCCAGCAGCCGGTCGGCGAGCGGGGCGCGTACCCACGCGTATGTGAACGAGACGCGGGCCCCGCCGGTGGGCAGCGGTTCGATGGTGTAGGTGCCGCGGCCCACTGCCGCCGGCCGGCCGCGCTGACGTTGCGTTCGACGATGCGCCGAGAGGCCTCGGCCTCGATGACATCGATGGTGACGTCGGTCTTCGTGCCGCCCAGCGTGGCGGTGACCGTGGCGCAGGAGCCGATGCCTCTGGAGGGGCCGGTGTAGCGCCAGTTGGTCAGGTAATGGTCGGTGAACCGCTCGTGGTTCGCCATGACGTCGAGGAAGCCGTAGACCTGCTCGGGAGGCTGAGGTACGTCGATCGACACGGTGACAGACTTCATGTACCACACGGTACATGCGCCATGTACCGATTGGTACAGTCGTGACGTGGTGACCATGGACGACTCGTATCCCGAGGGCGGGGCCGAGGAAAGTGCGCACAGGGCTCGGCGCGCACAATTGGTGGAAGCGGCTGTCGACCACGTTGCGGCACACGGCATCGCCGACCTGAGCCTGCGCAGGCTGGGCGCCGCGATCGGCGTCAGCCACCGCATGCTGATCCACTACTTCGGCTCCAAGGAACAGCTGCTTGTTGAGATCGTCCGGACGTCGGAGCGACGCCAGCGCGAGGTGCTGTCCCGGCTCCGCCTTGAGCCCGGTCTCTCGCCCGCTGGAGTCGCGCGACTGTTGTGGCGGCAGCTCACGGACCCTCAACTGGCGGGTCAGGAGCGGCTCTTCTTCGAAATGTGCGCGCACGCGCTGCGCGGCCGTCCCGAGGCCGCTCCCTTTCTCGAAGGACTGGTGACGGACTGGCTGGAGCCGCTGGTGGCCGCCGAGGTCGGGGCGGGGGTGGACCCCGCTCTGGCCCGGAACCGAGCCAGGCTGGGACTGGCCACTGTCCGCGGCCTGCTGTTGGACTTGCTCGCCACCGGTGACCGCGCCGGCGTCGACGCGGCGATGGAGGAGTTCCTCCGGCTGTACTACGGCTCGGAGTGAGGAGTCAGCGATCATGCGCAGTGACTCCTCGACACACCCTTCGACAAGGGCAGCATCGCCGCGGGGTGGAACAACGAGTCCACCATGGACGTCGACCTGCACGACCTGTTCGCCGAACACTTCCGCGCGCACTTCGAGTGCAACATTCACTCGCGCCGCGAGTACCTAGTGGGAGCTGCGGGCCACCTCATCGCTGGTCACCGGGATCGAGGAGGCGTTCATCGAGTCCTACCGGGGTGGTCCTTCCTGTACGTCCTGATCGTCAGCCGAGCGCGTGTAGGGCGGGGGCTCGACCATCAGTCGCGGGCAGTCCCGGCAGCGGGCGCCGAACGCCGGGCGTGCGCAGGTGGGAGGCGGATGGGCGCGTGGTCCGAGGCAGGGCGTCCATCGCTGTCGGACGTTTTCCAGAACCGACCGCGCCCGGCTCCTGCCGGCGGCCGACGTGCACTGCCGGTATGCGGGGAGCGGGGTGGCCACCAAGCCGCACGGAAAACAAAGCCCCTGCCGGTCGGATCCCGCCGGGCGGCCCGCCGGTCGGGCTCCGGTCGGATGCGAGAGCCGGGTCACCGACTCTGTGTCATCTGTGGGGTCGCCGTCGCCGCGGTCGGTCACACTGAGTGTCCCTGTGACCGCAGCCAGCGGTGCACGGTGTCCTTGTCCGCCGGTGTGATCCGGACATCGCTGTCGACGCTCGGGCCCTCGTCCTCGTTGAACGCCGTGTCCGTGACGCGTGCGGTGACCCACGTGGCCAGGTCCTGTGCGGCCGGTTCAGGCAGGGAGCCTTGTTCCCAGCCGGCGCGGGCCTCGCTGGCCGCGTCGCGGTCGTGATGTTCGGTCTCGGCCAGCCATGCCTGCACCAGCCGCTCTACAGTCCCGCGCTGCTGGTCGTCGATCTGCTGCTTGTCGTTGTCGTCCATGCCGTCCCGAGTGCCCGCCGCGGCTGCCGCCTCCCCTCTGTACTTCGATGTTCGCTGGCGCGGCGTACCGCCCTGCCACCATTCTGGTCCTCGCACCGGCCACGCAGTACGTCAGCTGCAAAGACGGACTGTCCTTACCTGGGAGAAGAACGGACATGCACCGTACGTACGGCGTCCGCCGAGCGTCCGTAGCTGGTGCGCTTCAGAGCCGCTTGGTCAGTATCGCCTTCAGTGTGGCGATGTGCCGGGCCTGTGCCTGCCTGCGTACGACGGCGAAACGGCGGTCCACGATCAGTACCGGCAACGCCCGGAGCAGGGCGCTCGGCGCCGGCGAGCCGGTCGGCCTCGGCGAGCCGTGGTGCCAGATGCTTGAGGCGCTGGGAGGGGGTGACGGCTTGTGCGGCCCGTGTGCCCCGGGCCGTGAAGAGCTGTTCGCAGCGCTGCTGGTACGCACCGATCGTCGTCATGCGGGATCCCCCCCCAACCACCGCCGCCCGTTGCTGACAGGGCGGATACGAGTGTGGCCCGGATCTTCGCAGGCGGGGGACGGCTGCCGTGGGATAGGGGCTGCCGGGACAGGCCGCCGTCGACGAGGATTTTGGTAGGACATCGAAATGCTGTAGCGAGCTGACGGGAGGCCCGGGAGCCGAGGCGCCTCGACCGGCCGGGCATGGCCCACGCCTGCCGCTGGTGTGCGGGCTGGCTCGCCACGGTGGGGCGGCCATCACCTCGCGGTTCGGCTGACGCTGGCCTTCGACGTCCTGCTCCACCACGCGGTGAGACCAGGCACAGACCGGCCGCGCCTTTATGCCGGCTCGGACGCCCTGCTGGCGGCACGTGCTAGCCACTGCGTCCGCCCGAAGGGGACTGACCGGGCGGGGCAGCCCGCTCTTCCACGGCAGAACAGGGAGAGCGAGCCAACGCTCCACCAGGAACCTCTACGCGCCGGGTTCGGCGCGCGCATCGGTCAGACACACCGGGCCCCCAGTACATACGAGATCTTGAGGCCATGAACAGCCCATGGCAGGCTCATGCCGCATGATCGATGGATTCGCAAAGGACAACCTGCACGGGAGACTGCGGCGGGACCGCAAGGCGCTGCTCTGGAAACTCGACGGCCTGTCCGAATACGACGCCCGCCGACCTCTGACAGTGACCGGGACCAACCTCCTCGGCCTGGTCAAACACGTGGCCAGTGTCGAGGCCAGGTACTTCGGCGAGGTCTTCGACCGGCCGTCCCCGGAACCGCTGTCGCGGTGGCAGGACCACGACGGCAGCGATCTGTGGGCGGCCGAGGACGAGGGGCGTGATCAGATCATCGAGTTCTACCGGCGCACGTGGGAACACTCCGACGCGACGATCGACGAGCTTGCCCTCGACGCCCCCGGCCACGTGCCGTGGTGGCCGCAGCCTCATGCCGACACGAACCTGTTCGCCATCCTGGTCCACGTCCTCGGCGAGACCAACCGCCATGCCGGTCACGCCGATATCCTGCGCGAAGGCGTCGACGGCCGAACCGGGATGCGCCCCGAACACCAGACACAGATCGATGAGGACGCCCGCATCGCCTACTGCGCCAAGATCGAGCAGGCCGCCAGATCGGCCGCATCAGTCAAGGCATGAAGGCCGGCCGTCCCACATGACTCGATGTTCGAGCGGCATGGTGCCGGACGTGAGCGCCGATCCATGGCGGCACTGAAGCCTCGGCAGGTTTCGCGGCTACCGCCGCGCGCTCATTGCGGCCGTTCGCCTTCGCCGACCCTTCCGTCTCCAGTGGTGTCGTACGTCTAGTCGTTATGGTCGCTGTAGTTGCGCCGGTAGCGCCTACATGTGCCGTTTCGCGCAGCGTGGGGCTTGCCCGCCGTAGCGGTTGAGGGAGAGGGAAACCCGGATGCCACCGTCGAGGATGGCGGTAATGCCGCTGTCGAACCTCTCGACTGGGCGGCCCTCCTCGCGCCAGGTGGCCTTGAGGGATGCCAGCGCCGCGCGGTAGTCGTCGTCGATGGCGAACTCCAAGTCCAGGTGGCAATAGGCTCGTTGCCGCCGGACGCCGCTGTCGTCAAAGCCGAAGTCGTCCAGGCACGAGGCGCTGTCGTCCCGGGTGGCGTACGGCTTGTTGGCCGGCGCCGGGGACAGTGCGCGGTAGACATCCTCGCCGGCCTGGGTGGTGGCCCGGACATGGTCACGGAACTCCTCGAGGCTGTGGGAAGTCCGCCGGCACACGCGTGTCCGACGCGCCTTCCATGCAGGCCCCGACGATCCGGGCCCCGCTCCGCCACACGAGCCGGAACGTGCCTCCACGGGGCCGCCGTACCTCATGTGATGAACTGTGTCCCGGCTTCGGGACGTTGAGCTCGTCTCGAAAAAGAGAGTGGGAGGGGCCGTGGGCCTCGGTGGGGGGAGTTGGCAGCGGCTGACCGCCGTGGCGCTCGTCATGGCGGTGGCGGCCGGGTGTACGGGGCAGGGTGAAGGAGCGGGCGGCGGAAACGACGAAGATCTGCTGCGGAACCACGACTGGACGCAGATGCCGGGCACCACCACACGGAACGACACCCTGCGTATCAGCGCATTGGATCGGCACATCGTGGAGCAGGACTCCTCCGGCGGCCAGCCCAACCCCCCGCTGAACCTGGCCGGCCCGCATCTGAGGTCCGATGGCGACTTCACCGTCACCGCGCGCATGTCCGGCGTGGGTGACGGTGACGGCGACTCGTGGCTGCGGCTGTACGGGCGTGTACCGGTCATCTATGACGAGTGGCGGCAGGAGCGGCCCTCACTTCGCGTCGGCGTGACCGCTGACGGACAAGTGGAGGTACAGGTATGGGACGGCGAGGGCGATGAGCCTGCCACCACCAAGGATTTCGACTGCGGCTGTTCGGGGAGGGTGACGCTCGCCGTGTCGAGCATCGGTGACACCTTCCGCGTGAAAGTCGACGGGCGGTGGCTGGGAACCGTCCACGACCCAGGGGTGTTCGCCGAGGGCACTGTCTGGTTCGGTCTGGAGGCGGATGCGGGCGAGGAGGAGCGCGGCGAGGGATGGCGTCTGACTCGACTGACCGCGCGGGCAGAGAGCGGTGACTCGCTCCGCGTGATCAAGGCGCCGCAGCTACGCCAGGAGCAGTCAGACGACTCGCTGCGTGCGCGGGCCGCAGACGTGGGGCGGCCGTTCGACGTCGGCGCCGCCCTGGCCGAGAACCCGCTGCTCACCGACTCACGGTACCGGGCGCTCGCGGGAAGCCAGTTCTCCATGCTCACTCCGGAGAACGCCTTCAAGCCACAGTTCCTTCACCCACGCCCGGGTGTCTACGACTTCCACGACGCAGACCTACTCGTACGCTTCGCCCGCGCCAACGACATGAAGGTGCACGCGCACACCCTCGTCTGGCACGAGGCTCTGCCCCACTGGATGCGGGAGAACCACGACCCCGAGGAGGTGCGCCGGACCATGCTCCGGCACATCGCCATGGTCGCCGGGCACTTCAAGGGAAAGGTCGCTGAATGGGATGTGGTCAACGAGCCCATGTCCGACGACGAGACGAGCTACACCAACGGGGATCTCGGTCTGCGCTCCGATCAGAGCCCGTGGTTCGAGGCCATGGGCGAGGAGTACATCGACGAGGCGTTCAGGGCCGCCCACCGGGCCGATCCGAAGGCACGGCTGTTTCTCAACGAGTACGGGGTCGAGGAGGAAGGCGAGCGCTGGGACGCCCTTTACGATCTGGTCAAGCGGCTCAAGGAACGCGGCGTACCGATCGACGGCGTGGGTTTCCAAAACCATGAGTACGCACCCGGCGACCGCACCGACCCGGAAACCTTCCGCAGCCACGTGCGGGATCTGGCGGAACTCGGAGTCAAGGCGCGGGTGTCGGAGATGGACGTTCCCATCGGTGAGGACGAGGAGGACGGGCCGCAGACCCAGGCTGACGAGATGGCGGGCAAGCTGCGGGTCTGCCTGGAGGAGCCGAACTGCACATCGTTCTCCACATGGGGATTCACCGACCGGTACGGTTCCACCGCCGACACCAGGACTTATCCTCCGCGCATGGCCGATTCCCTGCCGTGGGACGCGGCCCTCCGGCCGAAGCCGGCGTACGAGCGCTTGCTCGGAGCCTTTGACGAGGCGTGAGGAGTCAAGATGCGATCGCTGCGATCTCTCGGTGTGGTGTCGATGGTGGTGAGAGTCAAAGAGTGCCTGGTCATGGTCGCTCGACAGGATGGCACGTGAAATCTGGTACGGAGGACGCCTTGTGCGTGCCGGGAGGCTGCCCTTGCTCGTGATCCGAGGGCACCCCGGGCTTTCCGCTGTCGCCTACGACACGGTCACGGGCCTGGCCGCGTAGCCACCCATACGGCCCCTTTGCGATCACACGCTCCCGGCGCTCCGCCACGTGAGCCCACGTACGCCCTTTGTACGCCACCGCAACTTTCCGTACGCCACAGGTCCGGGACATGCGACTTGCCGAGTGAGCGCTCAGCAGACACCACCACGCTGGAAGATCACAACCGCCCCCCGAAGAATCAACGTCATACTTACGGGTACTCCATCTCCTGCATGTATCAATCTGCTTTCGGAGAGCCATGGTGCAGGGGACAGAAGAAGCCAACCGGTTCTGTAAAGCGTGTGGAACGCCGGCTGAGGACGGGAAGTTGTGCAGCCACTGTGGCGCGGTCCTGGAATTCCCCGATGAAGGAGGGCTCGTCGAGGACGAGGCTGTCGCAGTGCGACGGGACTTCGAAGGGCGTGCCCGCCACCCGGAAGACTGAGTACAGGGGGCCGACAACAGGTAGCAGGAGGGGTAGGGAGGAGCCACGGTCCGGGAGGGCGAAGCGGTGCAGGCGAGAAGCCCGCAGCGGAGGGTTGCGCGAATGTGGCGGTGGGGCAGATGGGTAGCGCTCCTTCTTGCGGTCAGTTGGGCAGTGAACTGGGTCAGTAGCCTCATCCGCGATGAGCGGGGATGGGACCCGTGGTGGCCGCTGATCAGCGCCGTGATCTGGGCTGGCATAACCGCCCATGGTTTCATGACGTACCAGCAAGTCAGGACTGACGAGGGACGCGGCTAAGTGGCCGACAGACCATAAACGCTTGTCCCATTGGGTCCCAAGGCCGAACGGATAACAGCTGGCTGCGCGGTGACATACGGACGCACGTTGTGGGGCCTGGTCCCGCGGCGATCCTCGCTTCTATCGACCGACCGCCGAGTACGAGTACTGCGCCATCGAGGTAGTGACCCTCAGTACGTCTAACTGGTGGTTTCAGAATGAGCAGTGATGGCTTGGGACCTTTGAAGCGGACGCGAAGCGCGCCATCTGCGAGGGTCAGGCCACGGACGGACGGCACCACGCTGTTCACCGTGGTGCCGAACCGCAGTGACAGTCGCTATCGTCCGTGCCATGACCTCAAGTGATCATCTGCTCGAACTGATCCAGAACACCCCAGAGATCGATCTACTGCTGAGGTCGTCGTTCGGCTTCGACATCCATCGGAAGCGCTATGGCGAGGGCTTGAGGCTTGCCTCGGGTGCGCCGATGGAGGTGATCGCCGGGGAGTCCGCCGGTGGGGCGTACTTCCTCTGTGCAGAGCAGAAGGGTCGGCGACCGGTGGTGTACGCGAGTTCGGAGGGGGAAGGCGGTCTGCTCGCCGATGATCTTGGGGAAGCGCTGGAGGTCATCATCGGGCTGGAATGGCACGACTGCCTCACGTTCTCGAGCGGGTGGCGATGTCGAGGTCATGCAGGTCTCCGCTCGACGCCTTGAAATGTCCCGTGACAAGTACAACCCGGACATCGACAACGAGGCTGCCCAGGTGGCCGCAGCCCTGTCGCTGCGGACCGTGCCTGTCGCTGACTCGTCATCCGGTTGCACGCAGCCGCCTCAAAGACCGAACCGGACTACGTTGTAACCGACGACGACGGTCAGGAGTTCGGTCCCCTGTTCGGCGAGCATGTGGAACCTCGCCACGGAGGCTGGCACTGAACCCGCCCAGCCCTGCCAGTGGCATCAACACCGGCATCTCGGACAATGCCTGATAGGGCGTCGGGCACACTCTCTGACGTGTCTGCTGACCTTGTTCCCGACGATCTTTGGGAGCGCATAGCTGCGCTTCTCCCCACTCGGCCTGCCCGGCGCCATCGCCACCCCGGACGACTGCCGGTGTCGGACCGCGTTGCGCTCGCCGGCATCATGTACGTGCTGCGCAAAGGCGTGGCCTGGCGCGATGTTCCCATCCAGGTCGTTGGCTGTTCAGGAGTGACCGCCTGGCGTCGGCTCCGGGACTGGACCGAGGCTGGCGTCTGACCCCGCCTGCACGAAGTGCTTCTCGCCGAGCTGCGAGCGGTGGGTCTCCTGGAGATGGACGACTCGGCGATCGACGGCTCGCACGTCCGGGCGCTCAAAGGGGGGATCACACCGGACCTTCGCCGGTCGACCGGGGCCGGCCGGGCAGCAAGCACCACCTGATCGTCGACCGGCATGGCAGCCCGCTCGCCGTAACGCTGACCGGCGGCCACCGCCACGATGTCACACAGCTCCTGCCGCTCCTGGACGGGATCCCACCGATCCGGGGTCTGCGAGGACGCCCGCGGACACGACCGCGCAGACTGTTCGCCGACCGGGGCTACGACTTCGACAAGTACCGCCGCCTGCTGTGGAGGCGTGAGATCAAGCCTCTCATTGCCCGTCGAGGCGTCGCCCACGGTTCCGGCCTGGGTAAGACCCGCTGGGTGGTCGAGCGGACCTTCGCCTGGCTCCACCAGTTCAAGCGCCTGCGTATCCGCTACGAGGTACGCGCCGACCTGCACCTTGGCTTGCTTCAACTCGCCTGCAGCATCGTCTGCCTGAGACGACTCCGAACCTCATTCTGAAACGATCAATTAGTCGAGTCGCTTCGGTCGCTGTCAGGAGTGTACATGTCTGCTGAACTGCGGTTCCCTTTCAGCGACTCACAGGTGCGTGACGAGCGTCCGTCAGTCGCCCAGCAGTCGTTGGCGGCCGCCCGCTGGTGTGCCCACCAGGGCTGGCCTGTCCACCCCCTCTCCGCAGGCGTCAAGACCCCGGCCGCCAACTGCCGCAGCTGCCGCACGAACCCGCACCCACCCACCGCCTGCCCCTGCATCCCTGCCGGTCGCTGGTGTCACGGCTTTCACGCCGCCACACTCGACCAGACCCGCATCGGTGAATGGTGGGGCAATCACCCCGAGTACGGCATTGGCGTCTCCTGTGGCCCGGCCGGGCTGGTCGTCATCGACATCGACGCCCACCAAGCCGAACCGCCCACCCGCGACCGCGTCCTTCCCGGCATTCCCATCGCCGACCACATCGACCTCACGGGGCTTGCCAACGGCTTCCACACCCTCGCCCTGCTGTCCGCCCTACGCGGCAGGCCGAGCCCCGCGGATGACGAAACCACCTTGCGCGTCCGCACCCCCTCGGGCGGCCTGCACGTTTGGTACAGGGCCAGGGACAGCCGCCGCTGGCAGTCCTCCGTTGGATCCGGCAAGGGCCGAGCCCTGGCGTGGCAGGTCGACATCCGAGCCCACGGCAGCTACATCGTCGCACCCGGTACCACCACACGACACGGCACCTACACCATCGTCGGCCAGACCCGTCAGCCGGCCACGCTGCCCCTATGGTTCGCCCAGGAGCTGGAACGCACCGGTCACCTTCCCGCACCGCCCATCCCCGTCCCCAGGCCGGTGCCGCCGCCCGCCTGGCAGGCCGTCCGTGCCGAGGGCGGCTGCAAAGACCGCGTCCGGTCCGTCCTCGCCGCTGTGTTGGCCCCTGTGGAAGCCTGCGGGCAGGTCGCCGAGGGCGCCGGGTTCTCCGACGCCCTGAATCGTGCCGCCTTCACCCTCGGCGGACTGGTCGCCGCGGGCCGCCTCGGCCGGGACGAGGCCGAACAGGCGCTGCGAAAAGCCGGTGTGGCGGCCCGCCCGGGGCAGACGCGACGCATCGAGCAGATTATCCGCATTGGTCTGACCGCAGGCCAGGAAAGGCCCTTGTACGGAGGGGGGAGGCGTTCGTGATGTCACCAAAGCTGGAGAGGCGCTCTTCGAGTGCAACCCCGAAGTCGTTGCCGGTCAAACCCGGCGGAGGCGACGGCCGATGGGCTGCTGCAGGACACACCCTGACCAACCGCGGCAACGCCAAGCAGTTTGTGAAGCTGTACGCCAACGACTGCCAGCATGTCCCCGGCATCGGTTGGTGTCGCTGGGGGCACTTACCCCACTGACGCATCGATGAGGACGGCACCGCCCTGCGTAAGCCGGTGACCTCGCCTAGAGGATCGCCACCCATCCGCGCGGCGTCTTCGCCAACACTGTCCTGCTACAGCACCGCCACCGGTCCCTGTCCACCTACGGCATCAACGCCACGCGCGTTTGGACCGCCCGCCCACGCGTAAAGGCAAGCCAACGCCTACCACCGTGACCGCCGCATGGTCGGCTACGCCCTTCTGGGACCGACAGCCAAGGCTTCCCTCAACTTCCGGCACCTTGCGCCGTCACTGTGACCGCGCCCCGGCAGCCAACAGGCCAGACGCCCCCGGATCAGCCGGTAGGACAGGGCCGGTCCGGGGCGCAGTCGTGCAGCTACCTGGCCCCAAGATCCGTCAGCCCGTCATCGCGGCGGGCCCGCACTGGGACCGAGGGGTCTTCTCGCCGGCCTTACGCGGACGAATCGTGCGCGGGTCGACCGCCTCGCCCGGCGCACCCTCCTGGTAGATCCCGTGGGGCTGATTGTCACGGTCGTGCGGTAGCAGGAAAAACACGCGCCGCCGGTACAGTCCGCTGTCGGGATCGGCCGGAGCTGAGTCGTCGAGTTCCGTGTATCCGACCATGCGCCCGTCGCGCGCGTACCGTGGCTTGTTGCGGCGGCGCGGTGTCTTGTCGAGGGCCTGGCGCACGTAGTCGAGGCTGCCCACGTTCTCCAGCCACACCACCTGGGCCTCATAGGTGAGATCGCTGTCGCTCAGTAGCGAACTCATGACCTCGATTCCTCCTCGCTCCGGCCCGCCGGGGAACGGCCGGCCGCCTGCTCTGTCCCCCGGCCCGCCCGGCGCGACCACGCGCGACGGGCCTCGCCGACTGTGGCCGGAGCACGACGCCCGGCGCCGACTTCGGTGTGCGGCCTACTGCCATCGTATGAGCCGCCCACAGGAGCCGCGAAGCGTTTCGCCGGTCCCGCGCAGCGCGCCCGATCATTTCGCGACACCTAATCCACCACCAGTCCGATGCCGGGATAGTACTTCCTGCCGTTGGATTTGATCATCTCAGCCGGGCTGCTCAGCCCCACCTCCTGCCGGACACGCAGGGCGAACGTGCGCGTGCTGGCGGGACGGATACCTTCCCCGGCCTGGCACCAGGCACTGTAGGCGGCGTACAGCAGTCCCTGCTCGACGCGGAGTTCGGCGTTCTGCTCTGCCTCCCGAGTGCAGCACTCGGCGAGAAAGCGCCCGATGTGGTCCTCGGTCGTGGCGTAAGCGTGGGTGGCGATGCGCACGCGGTCCGGTCCCGTGAGCGGGTCCCGGGTGGTGAGGTACTTCTTCGCGCCCCGCACCAGCCACTGCAGGATGCCAGGGCCCTCGTCCCGGACAAGTTCAAAGGCGAGGTTATCGATCTTGCGTTCGTCCGGCACGACGCGTTCGAAGGGAATCAGGCGGATCCGGCGCCAGAACGCGAAGCCTCCGGTGGAGACTTCGGGCCGGTGGTTGCCCAGCAGCCACAGATGGTGGGTGGGCGTGAAGGAGAAGAAGTCCTGCCGCATCCGGCGGGCCTTGATCTTGTCGCCGCCGGTCAGCAGTCGCACCCGGGCCTCGTCGAACTTGTCGTTCGGCTTCAGCTCGCTGCACACCACCAGGCGACGGCCGTGCAGTTCCGTCAGCTCGGTGGAGTGCTCGGAGAACGATCCGCGGTCCATGAGGAACCCTGGGGGAGCAGCGTCCGCGTAGTCGCCCAGGATCTGGATCATCACGTCCAGCAAAACCGACTTGCCGTTCTTCCCCTCGCCGTGCAGGAACGGCAGCACTTGGGCGCCGACATCGCCGGTGATGGAGTAGCCGAGCATGAGATGCAGGAAGTGGATCATTTCCTGCCCCTCGTCGTCGTCCCCGAAGGTGTCCTCCAGGAAGCGCTGCCACCGCGGTATCGGCATGGCCTGTGCGGAGACGCTGGTGGCACGCGAGTGGCAGCCCCGCTCCGGGTCGGGAGGGTGCAGCAGCCCCGTATGCAGATCGATGACACCGGCCGGGGTGCAGAGGGCGTACGGATCGCCGTCGAGACTGTCGGGCTCGACGGACAGCCTCGGTGACGCCTTCGCCTGGGCCAGCAACGCCTTCATGCCGGCCGTCGACAGGGTTCGCCTGCGGTGCACCGACAACTCGCGCTCGGTGAAATGCCCTTGCGGGTCACTGTCGGGCATGGCCTCGGCCATCTCGCCTGCGGCCCACAGAGCGGCCTTCTCGCCGCCGGTGCGCTGCCAGCGGTAGCCGTCCCAAGTGAACCAGCCCAGGCCGTCCACGTGGCGGAACTGGCGGCTGAACCGCTCGATGAAGAGCTTGGCGTTGCCCCTGTCCGTCAGCGACTCGGGAAGAGCCCAGTGAAGGCCCTCCGGACGCCTCTGCGGGGCCTGGTCGGCGGCGGCACCTTCGACGGGCGCCGCGGACCTCGGCATGACGCTGTCCAGGGCTTCGAAGTCGAGCATCTGCTGTGCTGCCACCACAGCGTCGAAGCGCACGCTGCGGCCGGCGCTCACGCGCTCCCCTGAGCCGGGTATGGACAGGCCTGCGGGCGGGGATGGCCCCTTCTGCCCATGCCGCCGCCCGACACGGGTGTCACGAGCCCGGGCACCGGCGGACGGACCGATGGTCCGTGCGCAGCGCACCAGCGCGTCGTGTTCACCAGTGTCACGGGGAAGTCGTTCGCAGTCGAAGGCACGTGGTCGTCCTGGACGGTAGGGACTGTTCTTCTCGCAGGAGTTGTGAGCGGAGATGAGAGAAGCGTTGGCTCCGATCACGTTCTATCAGTACTCCGGTCCCTTGAGTCCCTCTTGCCCGATAGCCGGGCAGGAGGCACGGCAGCCCGCCCATCGCTGAGCTCCGACGCCGCAGAAGCACACTAACCCGATCCTCTGTTCCCACACAGGCGAGATGTTCCCCTGGCAGGGTCTGAGCCCGGGCGGGCGGACCACGTTCGGTCCCTACCGCGTCTTAGCCGGTCAGCGCAGTTTTTGAGACCGAATCAGGGTCTGAAGGGACTGAAAACCTCAGTTATCGGCGCTCCATGCGTTTCCAGCGGTGGTTCTCGTGTATGCGCACGCGTACGCATACACGAGAAGTCATCTATTCATACCTCGTGTGTATTCTCCGCTGATAAGGGGATGGTTGAGTCTCTTCGGTCCCTTCTTGGCCGTTGAAAACGCTCTGACCTGGGGCTTCGCAGCAAGGGACCGAGAGAGTCCCAGCCTCGCCGGTCTCGGCTCTCCGTCCCTGAGTCACTCCCGCCGCCCCGCGGACGGCCGACATCCCCGCCCCGGCACCTCGTCCCCCGCCCGCAGGCTTCCGCCCTCGCCCCGGAAAAGCGGGGCCATCGGAGGAGGCCTGAAGACATCCGGCCTCCGTATGCGTCTCCGCAGATAAACCGTTCCTTCAGGTGAAGGAATGGCGAATCCAGGCAACGAGAAAGGTCTGAGCCGGCGGGAAACCGATTCGTCCTGGGGTCGATCTGGCCGAAACGGGGGTGCTGTAAGGGAGTTGAGCGAAGCACGCGATCGCTCACAAATGCTGAGCATTTCCCCCCGCGGCAGGCGATTCTTACTCATGAGTAATCGCCATCGAGCCACCCGAGTGGCCAAGAAGACGGGTCACGTTGCCCGGCCAGAGACGGAGAAGGGCTACTACGACGGGGGAGGGGATGCTCTTGTCTTCCGCATTGCGACGGAATCGGAGCCGCCCAACAGATCTTGAATCAGCGGATCCTCCGTGCCAGGCTCGTCGGCGCGAGCAACGCCGAGCCGCAGGACGCCAGCCCGGCGCCTCATGTCACGATCAAGCAGGGGAGGGGAGCCGTGCCGAAGCAGCTCCCCCGGTACGTGCCGGTCCGCCGCTCGGTCATCGACACGAGGGACCCGGCCCCAGACATCGGCCGCACGCTCTGGGAGGACCAGCCAGGCCCCATCCTCGTCTACGCCCAGTTGTGCACGCGAGAGGAGGCCGCGGCCAAACGGCTGGCCGGGCAGGCCGAGGAGCGTCTCACCAGTGCCTCGTCCGTAACGAACATCGAGGGGCTGCCCACCGTGCCGGTGGTGCTGAACGCCGTACTCGACACGGCCGTCGAGTGGACCGAACTATCAGACGCGCGAGCGCTGCTGGCCCCCGCGCTCGTCGAGTGGGCGGAAACCGACACGGCCCGCGGGCCGGACGGGGGCGGTGCTCCGGGGCTGCCCTTGGCGGTGCGGGCCCTGCACGCGATGGACGCTCCTGACAGCGAGTTGTTCTGGTGGGCCCGTGTCGAGGGGTTGTCCGACGAAGTCGTCGCGCGGCGGCTCGAGCGTCCGGTTCCTGAGGCCGCCGCGGACGTCCTGCGGGTGACGGCCGAGTTCCGCGAGCGCGCACGGCTCGCCCATACGCTTCAGGTGCAGGACTCGGTCTGCCGCTCCTACGCCGGGCTGCTGGAGGCGACGGCGCGGCAGGGCTCCAATGTCACGCCGCCCGATCTGCGCGGGCATCTGGAGCAGTGTCCAGGCTGCCACGAGGCCTTCCAGTGCCTGAATGTCCAAAGCCCCCTGCTGCCGCAGATCGTGGCCGGTGCCGCGCTCCGCTGGAATGGCACCGTGTACGTCGCCAGACGGCGCAGGCAACTCGCTCAGGAGCCCCCGGGACTGACCGGGCGGCCGCCAGCACCTGGCTCGTTCCCGGGCCGTGCCACAGGCGTGCTGCGCACCAGGTGCGCATGGGCGGTCACAGCAGCCTTGGTGCTGCTCGGGCTCACACCGTTCGTCCTCCCGGACGAACCCGCCTCGCGGAACGGCCCGCAGGCGCCCGCGGAGCCGGGCGAGATCCCTCTGCCCGTCATCGCCGCCCCGTCCGGGAGTCCGCAGCCGGGCAAGTCGAAACTCCCCGAGCGCGAAGCGAGTTCGGGCCCCTCCCGTACACCCGCGCCGCCGCAGCCCTCTGCCGGAGACGAGCCTTCACAGCGCCCTAGCAAGTCGCCGAGCCCACCGCCCTCCGCCGCTGAGGAACCGCAGGATCCCGCCTGCCGGGCGGCCTTCACCTTGCAAGACAGCTGGCCCGACGGTGTCCGGGGCGACCTGGCGGTCACGACCGGACCGGAACTGGGGGAGGGTTGGAAGGTGACGTTCCGCGTCCCCCACGACGTGTCCGCCGAGACCTGGTACGGGCAGTCCACGCAGACCGGCGACATCGTGACGGTGACCGCCCCGTCGTACGACCGCACCCACGAGGCGGGTGCGTCGTTCACGATCGGAGTCGTGCTACGCGGGAAGGCCTACGGCGCCTCTGGGGTCTCCGACGTCAGGCTCAACGGGCAGGTGTGCGCGAGCGCGCCTTAGTGGCCCCGTCGCTCCCGGCACCGCCGGAGGCCGTTGTCCTCGCTGGCCGGAGCACGAGGTACATGGCGGCCACGATGAACACACCGCCGACGAGAGTGCGCGTACCCGGCGGTGAGCCGATCAGAAAGCTGAACAGCGAGACGAACATCGGCTCGCAGGCCATCACGACGGCGGTGGCGGCGGCCGGCACCCGGGCCTGGGCCCACGTCTGTACGCCGTACATGAACAGCGTGGCCATGACGGTCAGATAGCCGAGCCACGCCCAGCCGGGCCCGGTGTCCGGCAGCTCCGGACCCGAGCGCAGCAGACCCACCGAGGCGATCAACCCGGCCGCCAGCAGCTGCACAGCCGTCATGCCGTACACCGCCCGGCGGTCCCCGAACTGGGACAGCAGCACCATCTGAACGGCGTAGCCGAGGGCACCGGCCAGCGTCAGCCAGCTGCCGATTCCCACACTCACCCCGTTGAAGGAGATGACCGCGAGGCCTCCCGTCGCCACGATCACCGCTACCCACACGGCCGGTGTGACCCGGACCCGGAACGACAACCACGCCATCAGCGGGGTCAAGACGACGAACAGTGAGGCCAGGAAGCCCGACTGGGACGCCGACAGGTAGCGCTGGCCTTCGGTCTGGAGGAGGGTGGCCAGCCCCAGGCAGAGGCCCGGCGCCGCCGCCGCGACCGCCGTGCGGCGCCTGAGGCAGAACACCGCCCGCGGCCGGAGCAGGACCAGGATCCCGCCCGCCGCGAGGAAACGGACAGTCACCATGCTGGCGGCCTCCATCTCCGGCAGCAGCCACACCACGGCGATGTACGACCATCCCCACACCATGGTGGCGCAGGCCAGACCGACGAGGGCGAGGCGGTACTCCCAGCTTGCGAACAGAGCCTGCGCACGGTTGCTGGTCATGAGCAGTCTCCAGAAGCAGGGATGCCAGCATCAGATACTGACCTTTGGGTCAGTCAACCGATGTCGATCAGACACTGTCAAGCAGTAATCATGCGCGAGATAATCCTCTGAACGCAGTGCATCAGAGTGGCCAATATTGACTCGCTAATCAGTACAGCCGTACGGTCCCCTGGGGTCCGCCCACCCATCGGTGTACTCGCCGGTGTGCAAGGGCCCGGTGCCCTGATCACGCACGGACGAAGGGAAGTCGAGATGACGCAGCGGGTGCAGGGGGTCGTGGCCCTGGAGAAGGACGGCCCGGTTCGAGTGGAGACCATCGTGGTGCCGGACGCCGGCCCGGGCGAGGCTGTAGTCCGCGTCCAGGCCTGCGGGGTGTGCCACACCGACCTGCACTACCGGGAGGGCGGGATCGGCGACGACTTCCCGTTCCTGCTCGGTCACGAGGCAGCCGGAGTGGTGGAGCAGGTTGGCCCCGGTGTCACGGAGGTCGAACCCGGGGACTTCGTGATCCTCAACTGGCGTGCTGTATGCGGGCGGTGCCGGGCGTGTCTGCGCGGCAGGCCCTGGTACTGCTTCGACACCCACAACGCCCGGCAGCGGATGACCCTGGAGGACGGACGGGAACTCTCCCCCGCGCTGGGCATCGGCGCGTTCGCCGAGAAGACACTGGTGGCCGCAGGCCAGTGCACCAAGGTTGACCCGGAGGTCGCGCCGGCCGTGGCCGGCCTGCTCGGCTGCGGCGTCATGGCGGGCATCGGCGCCGCGATCAACACCGGAAATGTCGGCCGGGGTGACAGCGTCGCCGTCATCGGCTGCGGCGGTGTTGGCGACGCCGCGATCGTCGGGTCCCGGCTGGCCGGAGCCGCCCGGATCATTGCCGTTGATATCGACGACCGTAAGCTCGACACCGCCCGGGCCATGGGCGCCACCCACACCGTCAACTCCCGGGACACCGAGGCGGTCGGCGCCATCCGCGACCTGACCGGCGGCTTCGGCGCGGACGTCGTCATCGACGCCGTCGGCCGCCCCGAGACCTATCGGCAGGCGTTCTACGCCCGTGACCTCGCCGGCACGGTCGTTCTCGTCGGCGTGCCCACGCCCGAGTTGCAGCTCGAACTGCCGCTGCTGGACGTGTTCGGCCGCGGAGGCTCCCTCAAGTCCTCCTGGTACGGCGACTGCTTGCCCTCGCGCGACTTCCCCATGCTCGTCGACCTGCACCGGCAGGGTCGGATCGATCTCGGCGCGTTCGTCACCGAGACCATCGGCCTGGACGGTGTCGAGGATGCCTTCGCGCGGATGAAGGACGGCGACGTGCTGCGCTCGGTGGTCGTGCTGTGAGCGGCGTCCGCATCGACCGCCTGGTCAGCTCGGGGGAGTTCACCCTGGACGGCGGCTCCTGGCAGGTGGAGAACAATGTCTGGGTCATCGGTGACGACACGGAGGCGATCATCATCGACCCCGCCCACGATGCCGGGGCCGTCCTCGACCTGCTAGGCGCACGCGCCCTGCGGGCCGTGGTGTGCACTCACGCTCACAGCGATCACATCGCCGCCGCACCGACCGTGGCCGCCGCGACCGGCGCTCCGCTGCTGCTGCACCCGGACGATCTGCCGTTGTGGAAGCTGACCCATCCTGAGGTGCTTCCCGACGGGGAACTGCACGACCGGCAGACGCTGAGTGTGGCGGGTATCCACCTCGAGGTGATCCACACGCCGGGTCACGCGCCGGGAGCGGTGTGTCTATACGCCCCCGCGTTGTCGACGGTCTTCACCGGCGACACGCTGTTCCAGGGCGGCCCCGGGGCGACCGGGCGGCTGTACTCCAGCTTCCCGCTCATCATCGATTCCATCCGGGAGCGGCTGCTGACCCTGCCCGACGGCACGGTGGTCCGCACCGGGCACGGCGAGCCCACCACGATCGGGGCCGAGGCGCCCCACTTGGAGAACTGGATCCGGCGCGGGCACTAGCCCCGGCCGGGACGGGATCCGGCGGGAGTCCCCGCCGTCCCGCTGCATTCCCTTCGCTCACCGCCGCGGGCCCAGCACCTCCGGGTCGATCCCGAGCTCCGCGGCGGTGCGCTCACGCATCCACTGCATGGCTTCGTCTCGCTTCAGGGCTCCTCGCCGCGCGACCATCTGCACGGCGAGCCCGTCGAGGAACAGGGTGATCCGCCAGGTTGCAGCCCGGGCGTCCTCGCACTTGAAGTCACCGCTCGCCATGCCCTCCTCGATCAACGAGGTGAAGATCTTCTTCCACTCGCCGTCCAGGTCCTGCATGACCTCCATCAGGCCCCGGTCGCGGAGTCCTGCCGAGTAGCCGTCGATCCACAGTCGCCAGCCCGGCACCGCCTTGGCGGCGGGGCTGTAGACCCGCAGCAGCGCCTTGAGCCGGGTCACGACCGGGGCGGGGCGGGACAGCACGGCCCGGGCCGCGTCCAGTTCGTTGCGCGCGGCGTGCGCGAACGTCGCCTCGATCAACTGCTCCTTGGTCTCGAAGTGGTAGTAGATCAAGCCGCTGCTCACGCCCAGGGCGCCCGCCACATCGGTGATACGGGTCGCGGCGATACCGCGCTGCTTGATCTGCTCCACCGTCGCGTCGAGGATCTCCTCGCGCCGCAGGACAACTTTTTTACGGACCACGCCGGTCACCATATCGCTCATCGAGAGTGAGCCTTTCGCCGAGGCAGGATGATTGACACGTCAGTCAGCAAGATACGTCTTCTGGCGATCAGATCCCACGGTTGCCGTGTAACGCCCCGGCGGCGCACCCACCCCCTGACTCTCCCTGCTGGGGCAGGGCTGGACTGGGAGGATAGCGCTGGGTGAGGCGACGACGGTGGTGTCCGGGTGAAGGTCACGTCAGGTGTGCTGACTTATGAATCAGTCAGGTATCGCAAGATGACGGGTTGCCGAACTCTTGACGTGCCCGGAGCCTCTCTCTACTGTCGCGGTGTCTGCAAGAGCTTTCCGCCGAGCGTAGTCGCCCCGGGCCCTTTCAACCGGGCCCATACGACAGGAGAGCGATGTGAGGGAAACGGCCTTCACCACCGTCCGCCGCTTATCGGCGACCACCCCGCCGTCAGCGTCCATCCCGCCGTCCGGCGCGGGCGAGCCGACCGCTCGCTAGCCCCGGACCTTCGCCTCCAGCTCCGTCCCCGCGTTCGTGAGCCCCGCGTCCCCCGCACCGGCCTCGTACCGCGGCCCTGGCCCCCCTGCCTCCGGCAGCGGCCGACCACCTCGAGTACACCACCATCCACGTGAGGGCGGACGACCGCCGGCCGGCCACCGCCCGCTCCCGACCCCCGGCCCCGCGCCACCGGCGCCGCGGCGGAGCCAGGAGAGGACCAGAGGTTATGCACCACGACGAAGTGGCCGACGGCAGGTCCTGCCGACGGCAGGGGAGACGACGG
The DNA here is from genome assembly GCF_055567995.1 of Streptomyces sp. NPDC026246. Taxonomy (NCBI): domain Bacteria; kingdom Bacillati; phylum Actinomycetota; class Actinomycetes; order Kitasatosporales; family Streptomycetaceae; genus Streptomyces; species Streptomyces sp. NPDC026246. The sequence goes on from NZ_JBVHPJ010000022.1 coordinate 45,034, forward strand.
TACCCCCACCGCGCGAGCCACAACCGCCTGACGGACCCGCCCGCCGCCCGGCAGGGCACCGGACCTCTGCGTACGGAGTGGCGATGAGCGGTCTGACTGTCACCTCACCCATCGCCGCCAAGGCCGTCCCCGAAGCGGTGAGCGCCGCGAAGGCCCCGGCCGGACGTCGACTGTGGCTCTCCGGCGTGGTGCTCCTGGCGGGCCTTGCGCTCCTCGCCCTGCTCGCCCCCCTCACCGGCTCCCCCTACCGGATTCACACCGCATCGCTGACCGCCCAGGGACTGCCCGGCGGGCTGGGCACGGCCGGGCACGTGCTCGGAACGGACGCCATCGGCCGGGACATGCTCGCCCGGGCAGCCTACGGGCTGCGCTCCACCCTGATCATCGCCGCGCTGGCCAACCTCGCCTCCGTGGGGCTCGGCACGCTCGTCGGCCTGATCGCAGGGTTCTACCGCGGCTGGATCGACCAGGTGCTGATGCGGCTCGTCGACGTCTTCCTGTCCGTACCCACCGTGCTGTCGGGCCTCGCGCTCGCGAGCATCGTAGGACGCGGCCGCACCGGCGCCATCGTCGTCATCACCGCTCTCTACTGGGCCTGGACCGCGCGCCTCGTGCACGGCGAGGTCACCCGGCTGCGTTCGCGCGGCTACGTGGAGGCCGCCCTCGCCCACGGGGTGCCGCCGCGGACCGCACTGCGACGACACGTCCTGCCCCACCTGTCGACGATCCTGCTGAACGTCGCCGCCCTCAACGGCGCCTCCGTTGTGGTCGTCGGCGCCGGACTGTCCTTCCTCGGCGCCGGCATCCAGCCGCCCACCCCGGAGCTCGGCAACCTCCTCGCCGACGGCTCCAACAGCATGATGTACGCCCCGCACACCCTGGTCGTCCCCCTCGTCCTCGTCATCGCGACGGTCCTGGCCTTCGTGCTCATCGCCGAAGGACTCAACCGCCGCAACCCTCTCTCGAAGAGACACTCATGGCTCGACGTATAGGCATCCGCATCCTTCTGGGTCTGCTCACCATCTTCGCTGTGCTGCTGCTGACCTTCGTGCTCCAGTACGTGCTGCCGGGCGACCCCGCCCGCAGCATCGCCGGCCCAAAGGCGAGCCCCGAGGTCCTGGCCCAGATCCGGGAACAGCTACACCTGAACGACCCGCTGCTGAGCCAGCTGGGCCACTACCTGGCGGGGGCAGCCACCGGCGACCTCGGCACCTCGTACGCCAAGGACGCCCCCGTGCTGTCCCTGATCCTCGACCGCATCCCCGCCACCGCGATGCTGGCCGCCGCCGCGCTGGTCATCGAACTCGTCCTCGGCACCCTGTGGGGCACCTGGGAGGCACTGCGACCCAAGCGCAGCTGGCTGCTGGCCACCTTCCACGTGGGCCTGCTCTCCGTACCCGCGTTCTCCCTGGGCTTCGCCCTGCTGCTGCTGTTCGCCTACGAGATCCCACTGTTCCCCATCGACGGCGGGACCGGCGCGGCCAAGATCGTACTGCCCGCCGTCACCCTCGGCGTCCTAGGCGCCCCTTTCTACGCCAACGTCGTACGTGACAGCATGCGCGACGCCCTGGCCTCGCCGTACGTGCGCACCGCGGTCTCCAAAGGGCTGCGCCGCCGAAGGATCCTGCTGCGGCACGTCACCCGCAACACCGCCTCCCCGGTCGTGACCATGCTCGGCATGGACGTGGCGATCTTCTTCTCCAGCGTCGTCTTCGTCGAGAAGATCTTCGCCTGGCCGGGCGTCGGCCTGCTGCAGACCGAGGCGTTCGCCAACCTGGACCGCCCACTGCTCACCGGCACGGTGGTCGTGGTCGCCGTCATTGTCGTCCTGGGGAACCTGACTGCCGACATCACCCGCATGTTCATCGACCCGCGTGTCAAGACGGAGGCACTGTGACCGTGTTGGACTCCGCCCCGATCGCGCTGGGCGACGACGTGCGCATCGACGGGCTCACCGTCGCCTACGGCGCCACCACCGCGCTGCGGGACGCGCACCTGGACATTCCCGCCGGCACCACCACCGCTCTGGTCGGCGAGTCCGGCTCGGGCAAATCCACCCTCGCTCTCGCGGCGAGCCGGCTGCTCCCCGCGGACGCGCGCATCACCGCCGGATCGGTGCACGTGGGGGACACCGACCTCGCCGCGCTGCGTGGCCGGCCGCTGCGCGAGGCGCGGGGTAGCGTGGCGGCCTACCTCGCGCAGGATGCCTCCGTCGCCCTCAATCCCGTGGTCCGCGTCGGCGCGCAGATCGCCGAAGTGCACCGGGTCCGGCACGGCGCCGGCCGGCGTGAGGCCGCGGCTCTAGCTGTGCAAAATCTCGCCGACGTCGGTATCCCCGACCCGGCGCGCGTTGCGCGCTGTTATCCGCATGAACTGTCCGGCGGTATGCGACAGCGAACCGTCATCGCCATCGCGCTGGCTTTCCGTCCCCGGCTGCTCATCGCCGACGAACCGACGACCGCCTTGGACGTCACCGTCCAGGCGGAGATCCTCGCCCTAGTGGGCCGTTTGCAGCAGCAGTGCGGCCTGACGGTCTTGTGGATCACCCACGACATGTCCGTGGTCGCCGAGATCGCCGATCACGTCGCCGTGATGTACGGCGGGCGGATCGTCGAGCAAGGCGACGTGGTCTCGCTGTTCGAGGACGCACGCCACCCGTATACCCAGGCCCTGCTGCGCTGCTTCCAGGAGGGGCGCACCGCGCGGCCCAAGCAGATCTTCACGACCATCACCGGCTCACCGCCGACCGGGGGGATCCCCGACGGCTGCCCCTTCCACCCCCGCTGCCCCAAGGCAGACGACAACCGGTGCCGGACCGTCCTGCCCGAACCCCGCCCGCTCGGCGCGGACCGTCAGGCGGCCTGTCACCATCTGGAGCTTTTCTCATGACGACTGGGGAACAACAGCCGCCGCTGCTCAGTGTGCGGGGGGTCACCAAGAAGTTCGGTTCCTTCACCGCTCTTGACGGCGTCAGCCTCGACCTGAGCCCGGGCACCACCGCGAGCCTCGTGGGAGAGTCCGGCTCCGGCAAGTCCACACTGGCCCGGGTCATCGTGGGACTGGAGTCCGTCGACTCCGGCCAAGTGCACTACCGCGGCGCGCCCGTGCAGGGCCGCAAGGCCCGTCGGGAGTTCCGCCGCAGCGTCGGCATGGTCTTCCAGGACCCCTACGAGTCCATCGATCCGCGCTTCACCCTCAGCGAGGTCGTGGCCGAACCGCTGCGCGCCCACGGCATGTACGGCAAGGACGGCAAGCAGCGGGTGCAGGAGTTGCTGGAGTCCGTCGGCATGGGGTCGGTCGACCCCGACTCCTACCCGCACAGGCTGTCCGGCGGCCAGCGCCAGCGCGTGTGCATCGCCCGCGCCCTGGCCACCGGCCCCGACCTACTGGTCTGCGACGAACCGACCTCGGCGCTGGACGTCTCCGTGCAGGCGCAGATCCTCAACCTCCTGCTGCGCCTGCAGCAGGAGCACGGTCTGGCCTATCTGTTCATCACCCACGATCTGGACGTGGTCCGGCGCATCAGTGACGAAGTCCATGTCCTCTACCGCGGCTCGGTCGTGGAGCACGGGCCCGCGCAGGCGGTCATCGACGACGCCCAGCACCCCTACACCCGCAAGCTGCTCGGTGCGGTCCTTTCGGCCTCGCCGCGCACCCGCCGCGTCGGCAGGGAGATGAGTGGCTGTCGGGCCGGCGCGGCGGAGGAGACCAGCTGAAGCTGGCGCCGCGTCCCCGGCCGGCCGTTGCACCCTTCGCCCTGCCCTCCTAGTCCTCGTCGTCCTTCTCGTCCTCCGGGTCAACGGTCGGGGCCGGATCGTCGGACGAAGGGGAGGAGGTGCCGGGGGATGCGGAGGAGTCCGGGGGAGATTCAGACGCTGTCGGGTCCACGTCGTCGGAGCGGCTGGGCGACGGCGTGGGCTTGGATGAGGAACCGGGCGGCGACGGGCTGGCGGACGGGGAGACGCTCGGGCCGGGAACGACGTCGGGGGCCGGCGTGCCGGAAAAGTAGTCGATCCAGGCCAGGACGGTGTCGGCGTAGGCGCCCGATTTGTTGTAGGTGAGGATCGCCGTGCGCAACTGCCGCCGGTCGGACAGGTCAGGGTCCGCGGCGCACAGATAGCGCCCGGCGCTGAGCGCCGCGTCGTACATGTTGTGCGGACTTGCCTTTCCGTCGCCGTTGCCGTCCGTGCCCCACACCGCCCAGGTGCCGGGGATGAACTGCATTGGCCCGACCGCCCGGTCCCACTGTGTGTCGCCGTCGAGCCGGCCGTCGTCGGTGTCCGCGATCGCGCCGACCCCATTGCCGTCAAGAGTGGGTCCGACGATGGGCTCGACCGTGTCACCTGCCGTCGTGAGCGCCCCGTCGCGGGCCTGGCCCGACTCGACCTGGCCGATGCCCGCCAGCATTGGCCACCGCAGCCTGCACCCCGGCTGGGATCGCCCGACCCGGCTCTCGGCCTCCACATAGGCGCCGTGGACGGTGGCGGGCAGGGTGACGCCCGTGGTGGTCACCGTCCGGGAGGAGTCCGCCGCGGGGGAAGAGGAGGGCGGGAGCGAGGGCCCCGGCGCCGGCGGGGCGGCCGGATCGAAGGGGCGGGGCAAAGACTGGGTGCCGCTGCCGGCGGTGTCGACTGGCGTCTCCTGGACGCGGCGCTCGTACACCGATGCGCCCACCGTCACCAGCGTGGCAGCCACGGCGACCGCTGCGAACCCCTGCGTGGCGCGCTGCATCGCGTCAGCCATCCGTCACATCCCCCGCGGTCGACCGTCGGGACGCGCGCCCGCCGACGACGGCCGGCGGCCGGTCGAGTGCCTCCGGCCGGTGCCGCGGCGCCCCCTGCTGCGTCATGCTCGCAATCGTCTGGCGGCCCGTGCCCGGCCCCCGGGGAGAACGGCCGGGCAAAACTGCGTGCCCATGCGGGCAGCGCCGCGGCCGGGCCGTCCCCTCCGGACCCGTACGGCCGGAGAGCAAGCGCGGAATCACCGGCCCCGAACCGAGAACCGGCCCCTTCGTGCAGATCACCGGGCCCTTATCGACGCCCCACCGTCGCTACGTGACCCATGGCGCCGCAGTGAAAGCTGACCGGGTGGGCGCCATCGTATTGCTACTGGACGACGACGAGTCGGCCGCTCCGGGCGAGGAGACCCGGCGGGCGGCGCAGATCTGCAACTCCGGTTCCGTGGTGGACCGTTTCGAACTGGACATCGTCGGCGACGCCAAGGACTGGATCCGCGTCGAGCCGTCGGAGGTCAACGTCTTCCCCGACCAGTCCGTCGGAGTGGAGCTGGTGTTCACACCCCCTCGGTCGCCCGATCTCCCCGCCGGGAAGGTGCCATTCGCGCTGCGCGTCATGTCACACGAGGACATCGAGGGCTCGGTAGTCGAGGAAACCAGCGTCACCGTCGGTCCCTTCACCGACTTCGACGTGCACCTGACCCCCACGACCAAGCGGACCCGGTTCAGGGCGCGCTTCCACGCGGTTGTCGACAACCGCGGCAACGCCCCGCTGCGCGTGCGCATGTACGCCACCGACCGGAATTCCGCCCTGCGCTTCGCATTCGTCTACCCCGAGACCGTGGTCGCCCACGGCAAGGGCGCACTCGTCCCGGTCAGGGTCAGCCCCCTCACCAGACGGTGGCGGGGAGCCGATCAGCCGTTGCCGTTCCAGGTGCTGGTTGTTCACCACGCCGAGGCCGGGGCGGAGGAGCGGACCACGGACGGGGCCGTCGTCCAGGCGGCCCTGCTCTCGGACGCGGTGGTGAAGTTCGTGATGGCGGTGGGAGCCGCCGTCCTGGCCCTGATCGCCCTATGGCTGTTCGTCCTCAAACCCAGCGTCGAGTCCGAGGCCCGCAAGCAATTGCCCCCGGTGGCCGGCTCGGGCGATGGCCCCTCGGCTCCCCCGTCGTCCTCGAACGGCACCACTCCCGCACCCTCCCCCTCGGGACCGTCGCCGCCACCCAGGGGAGCGGACCCACCGCTCCCGCCAGGCGCGGGAAGCGGGAGCAAGCAGTCCCCCGGCGGTGACGCTCCGGGCGGGTCCGGCCCAGGCGGAGACCCCACGGGTGGGGACGGCCAGGCCTTCGACCAGCGCATCGAGGCGGACGTCGAGCCCTCGGCCGCGTTCGACACCCGGGCCCGCTACACCGTGCCCGAGGACGCAACGCTCTTCGTCAGCGACGTCGTCTTCGAGAACGTCGCCGCGGACAAGGGCGTCATCAGACTCCAACGCGGGGACACGGTGCTGCGCCGGCTTGCCCTCGACTCCTTCAGCAACGACGACGAGCACTACGACGAGCCCATCCGGTTCGGGCCCGGGGAGGAGGTGGTCCTCGCCGTCAGCTGCCGCACGCCCGGCACCCTCGTGGAGCCCGCCGGCGCCGAAACCTGCACCCCGGCCGTCTACTTCTCCGGCCGCCTGGTCGCAAAGACCTGACCCGGCCGCGCACCGTCGGCCGGTCGAGAGGATATGGACGAGGAGGAAGACATGCCCGGATCGCCCGCGGCGGCCTTCGGCGATCACGTCGTCGGCACGGACACGCACATCGTGATGATGCCCTCAGCCGGAGGCCCAGTACCCACACCTGTGGCGCTGCCGTTCACAGGTCCCCTGGTGGAGGGGTGCTGCCCCACAGTGCTCGTCGCGGGCCGGCCGGCCGCGACCGAGGGCAGCGTAGCGCTGAACACCCCGCCGCACGCGCCGCCGGCCGGGGTGTTTCGCATGCCCCCCAACAACAGGGGCACGGTCTCCCGCGGCAGCGCCACGGTGTTCATCGGCGGAAGACCGGCGGCCCGCGCCCAGGACCCCGCCACGACGTGCAACGACCCCGCGCTCCAGCACACCTCACGGGTCGTCGCCGCGTCAACGGTCCTCATCGGCTGACGGTGCTCCCCGGCCGGCGGATGACCAGTGCGGTTGGCGCACTGCCGAGCAGACCGAGCCGGGGCCCTGCGGGTTCAGCCGCCCACCGCACGGGCGACCGAACCCCCCGCCCAGTTACGGTAGTTCTGCGGGGCGAGCCCGATGACCGCCTTGAACTGCCTGCTGAACAGGAACGAGTCGCTATAACCAAGCTCCGCCGCCACTTGCGCGACCGACCGGTCGTGCCGCTGAAGCAGCACGGCGGCCCGCTGGACACGCCGAGCTACCATCCACTCCCGGGGCGGCATGCCGAAGGTCCGGCGGAAGACGCGCGTGAAGTAGTCGGGGGACAGCCCGGCGACCCGCGCCAGATCGGCCACCCTTGGCCGCTGGGCGAGGGTGCTGTCCACGTAGTCCTCGACGGCGTAGCGCGCCGGAGCGCTGAGCAGCACTCCGCCCCGCCGCCAACTGGCCCGCCGGAACAGAGCGGAGAACAACACGAGCAGCAGACCGCGCACGAGTTCGTCCCGATAAGGCAGCGCGGACGGCAGTTCCGCCGTCAACGCGTCGAACGGGGCCCTCAGGTCCCAGGCGTCGTCCAGGCTCAGTGCAGGGCCCAGTGGGGCGTCGGCGGCCGGGTCCCCGGTGAGGCGGAAGCGGTGGACGGTCGTCGGCCGGGGGCCAGCACCGCGCAGCATGAAAGGCACGCCCGGACGGATCCACAACACGCTGCCCGCGGTGAGCGGCCGGTGCTCCCCTTTCGCTGAGACGGTGCAGCTTCCGTCGACGACGAACTGGACCAGATGGTCAGGCAGCCCCGAGGGATGCTCCAGACGCCAATCTGCGGGGAGCTCGTGCAGCCCGTGCAGCGGCCCGGGCCGGGCTACCACTCGCTGTGCACCGACGCTTCCCAGCCAGGCGCGTATGGTGTCCTCGCCCGGATGCGGCGGGCACGGACCGGATGGTGCCCCGGGGGTTGGCACAGGGGTGGCCACAGGTGCGGGAGAACTGTTCGGCATGGTCCTATCCATGCTGGTCACGCCGCACCGCACCGCACTGGCAAGAAGCACCAGTTACCGCAGGTAGCTGCTGAGTCGGTGGCGGAATTCAGCCCGGACTGACGGTCGGGCAGTTGGGGTGACCGTGGTCACTGGTGGCTGCGTTCCTCAAGGTCCCTCATCCGGTCATGTAAGCGCTTCTCCTCAGCCCGGCGGGCCTTCCTCGCGGTCCGCAGTGCAGGGGAATCGGTGATGGATGCTGCCCTGAGCGTCGGGCGTGGGCTGCGCGCAGCCGTTCTCGAGCATGCACTTCAGGTACTTCAGCCCGTAGCGCCTGCACCTCGGGGTGAGGGAGGAGCGATACGACGGGGCTGCGTCCCCGCTCTGCTCACGTAGGCGGATGTTGGTGAACGGCCGCCCGCGCCGTCACCTGCTCGACCACTTTCGGATCACTGCTGCTGGCCCGGCCTGGCCGGGCCTCGCCCCGTGCAGCGCAGGCTATGGGCCATGCGTTGGGGATCGGGCTGTCTTCCCGTGTTCATCATCGGGAAGAGGTGTGACCGCCCTCACTCTGATTTCTCATCGCTTGTGTCGACCACACGCCCTTAGCCGGGCGTATGCCTCATGACGCAAAGATCTGGGAGTGGCGCATTGACCGTCGAGGAATTCGAGACGTTCTACGCCCAGACGGTCGGGCGGCTCACGGGTCAGTTGTACGTGATGCTCGGTGACCTTCAGGAGGCACAGGACGTGGTGCAGGAGGCGTTTGTCAAGGGGTGGAGCCGACGGTCGCAACTCGACCGCGACGGGCGCCCCGAGGCATGGATCCGCACTGCCGCCTGGCGGCTCGCGGTGAGTCGGTGGCGATCCCGCCGCCGAACCTCGCAGGCCTGGCAGCGCAGCGGAGTGCCGCCGCACACCGAAGGACCGGGGCCGGAGCAGGTTGCCCTCGTTGAGGCGCTACGGCAGTTGCCGGCCCAGCAGCGCCGCACGCTGACCTTGCACTACCTGTGCGATCTCACCGTCGAACAGATCGCCGCCGAGACCGGAGCGTCTGCCAGCACAGTGAAGACGCACCTGACCCGTGGACGTGCCGCGCTCGCCCGCCGTCTCCAGGACCCGCGGATCGAGGGGACACCAGATGCCTGAGTCCAAGGACCCGCTGCGGTCCCTGTTCGAAGACGCCGCCCGATATGGCCGTGAGCGGATGGTCCTGCCCGTGGCGGACATCACCACGCGCGGACGGCGCGCCCAGCGGCGGCATATCGCCTGGGCCGTCGCCGCCTGTCTGGTTCTGAGCGGGGGAGGAACTGCCGCTGCCCTGCTCGTGCCGGGGAACTCTGCCCCGACCAGCCCGGCCACCACGCCCTCCGCGGAGTTTCCTTCCTCCTCCATTCCCTCTACCGGACCCTCGTCGTCCCCGACCGCGCCCCCCACGACCACGTCTCCCCCGAACACGTCCCCCACGACCACATCCCCCCCGAACACGTCCCCCACGACCACGTCCCCTCCGACCACCAGGCCGCCGTCGGGAGTGCGGACGTTTCCCCCGGCGGCTTCGACACAGCAGTAGGCGCCGAGCACGTATCGCCCGCCGATGCTCGATCCATTGCCCTCCCATGCCATCACGGCGCTGCACGGGTGGGCCCGCATCTTCATACGCCCCCGGGGGATCCCTCATGCCGACGGTGCAACCAGGACGTCAGAAGCGCGTCACCATACCGACCCCGCGTATCGCCGCACGGCCGTCGAACCCGCCACACCGAGCATCGGCCGACGAACCCGGCCGGCGACGCCGAGCCAAGCCCGTCCCGAGTCGCGCCTGGCGGTTGAGTTCCCTCGACCGTGACGTGCTGTGGCTGTACCTGCTGACCCGGGCCGCGGTGTGGATAACGGTCTACTGCGCTCGCTGGTTGTTCCCGCCCGACCAGGACGCCCGCACACCGCAGCCGCTGCTCGCCCCGTTCCGGCACTGGGACTGGAGCCACTTCCTGAACATCGCACGTGACGGCTACTTCCCGGGAACCGACGGACCGTGGCAGAAGGACTGGGACAACCGCGAGGCCTTCTTCCCTGGCTTCCCGCTCGCACTGAGGGCAGTCCACGCGGTCGTTCCGCACTGGACGGTGGCAGGGCTACTCATCTCCTTCCTCGCTGGGGCGGTCGCCATCGTGGCACTGGCACGCATCGCCCAGTACCAGATGCCCGATGGGAGCGCCGGCCGGCGCACCGTCCTGCTGTTCCTGCTCTCGCCCTGCGCGATCTTCATGGCCGTCGGCTACACCGAAGCGCTTTTCCTGGCACTGGCATTGCCCGCCTGGCTCGCCGCTCAGCGGTGTAACTGGCCGCTCGCAGCAGTGCTGTGCGCCCTGGCTACATCCGTCCGCGTCAGCGGCCTCTTCCTCGCGGCCGCGATCGCCGTGCACTTCCTGACGACCGTTCGACAACACAGGCACTGGGCGGCGTTGCCCTGGCTGGCGCTGCCCGCTCTGCCGGTCGGTCTCTTCAGCTGGTATCTCGAAAGCCGGACAGGCGACTGGATGGCCTGGACACACGCGCAGGAACGCGGTTGGTACCGCAACTTCCACACCCCGTGGGAGGCGTGGGCCCACACCTGGAAGGGAGCCTTCGACCACACCTACGAGACCGGATACGCGTTCATGCTCCAGGCGGAACTTCTCGCCATGATCACCGGGCTCTGCCTGGCCGGCCTGCTCGTGTGGCGACGCCGTTGGCCGGAGGCCGTCTACATCGGCTGCAGCCTGTGGGCGCTCGGTACCTCGTACTGGTATATGTCCATTCCTCGGTCGATGCTTCTATGGTGGCCTCTGTGGGTCGCCCTGGCTGCGGCCACCTTGCGCAGGCCGCGTCTGGGGATTTCGTTGCTCTGCGTCGGCGCCCCCTTCACCACGGTCTTCGCCCTCACGTTCCTGACTGGACGCTGGGCTGGCTGACGTGCGCTGCAGGGTCGGGCGTCGCGACAGACCGCCAACCGATGTCCTTGCCGCTGTCGATGCACCAGCCCGCGTATCGCGCTGGAACGTCATACACAATGCGGGTCTGCGGCTGCAGGCTGGTTTTGCAGCCGCCCCGATAGGTGCCATCGGTCCGGACGACGGCCACGTCGTCATGGTGACCTCTGCTGTCGAGGATCTGGACCGACACCGCAATCCCGCCCGAGCCTCCCGCACCGCGTCCTGCTGCGTGCATGGTCGTCCCCCGTGCCGGAGTGCGCCGGCGACACGGGTGTCCCGCATGCGCCGCATCGCACGGTACGGACAACGGTCGCGCCCTGACGATGAGCGGAGCAGCCCTTGTGAAAACTCGGTCCCTTCGGTCCCTGTCGCGCCGTCCGCCGTGCACCCGCCTACAGTGCGCCAGGGCGTGCGGCCACGGCCGACACGCCCTTGAACAGGGTCACACTCCACCCGGATCCTGGCCGTCCCGCCCGCATGGTTGTGACGTACGGCATTGGATACCAGGTTGGCGGCCAGCTGGCCGAGCAGGACGGGATCGCCGGCGACAGGTGCCGGGCCGCCGGCCATAGTGACGGTCACACCCGGCTCCAGCGCCTGTGCCCGGTGATGAGCGGTGGTCCTCGCGCCACCTCGTCCAGGAGGCGGTGGAGACGAACCGCCGCTGTGCGTCGAAGGACCGGTATATCGACTCGGTCCACCCGGGCCACGGTGTTCGCGGCTGCGGCGGGTAGCGGCACGGTACGGCCGGTAATCGGATCCTGGCCGGGGGTCACGGTGAGGAGACTGCCTGGGCTGCTGCGGTTGGAAGGGCCCACCTCGGGCACTGGGTTGCGTTCGGAACCCAGCGCCCGACGCCAAGGAGTGAGGCGAGGATTATCGTCTTCTTACGTCACTTGGCGGTGACGACTATCGCGTTACCGACATAGCGCTCCGAGCCCGCACCGTCGGAGGGGTAGTTCGCCACTGCCCCCTTCACCCACATCGTCGACGACCCGCCACCATCCAGATTGATGGCTTCCGTCGCGCCGAGATTCTTCATCGCCTGGGCGAGCTGCGGCATCGTCAGTCCATAGGCCGACCCCGACGGACCCGATTTCTTGTCCACCACCGCGAGCAGCAGCTTCCTGTCGGCGGTGATGCCCGCCGCGGTGCGCGCATTCATCGGGGTCAGATAGGAGTACTGGGGCGTGGTGCTGCTGCTGAAGTCGAACGGTCCCACCGCTTGGTTCTTCACCAGCCACGGGCCGCCGTTGACGATGGCGTCGTTGGCGCCGGGGAAGTAGACGGCAGTCTCGGCTGAAGCGCCCCTCTGGACTGCTGGGATCGGGAGCGACATCGTCGACCCGACGACTGCATCGGCCCTCAGCCATGCCGCGTGCGAACCTGTGGCGACGACCACGTGCTCCCCGGAACCGGCCACCATGCCGCTGGTCGTGTCCGAGACCTTCTTGACCTTTTGGTCCGCGCCGACCAGGACAGCCCTGACGGTGCCGGAGAGAGACGGCAGGGCACCGAAGTCCTTGCTGAACACGATGGTTTCGTCGCTGTCCAGGCAGTGGATACCGAGCTGCGGTTTACGAGCGTCTATCAGGTTGGTCGTGTTGGAGTTGCGGTCGTTCACTCCAGCGGGACCGAAGCCTCCTCCACAGCCCTCTATCCTCCCGGGCTCACGGTTCAGCCCGTCTACGACGTGATCGGGCTGGCTCGCGCTACCGCCGGGGGGCGTGAACGTGACCTTGGACTGGCTCCATACCTTGTCGATCCAGAGATTGGTGCCGTAATTACCAATGGTGAGAGCAGCTTCACCGTTCGACGCGGAGTTCAAGACCGTCCCGTCGACCACCGTCAGCCCTCCGAGCGTACCGGGGGAGAATGCCGAGTTGATGTCGAAGAAGCCTCCGTTGACTGCCGCGAGGGGCTCCAGACCCTGGGCCGCCATAAGCCCGGCCATATCGCTGGTTCGTTCCCGGTCCTTCACCGTTTTGCCCGTAGTCGCACGGACCTTCCCGGTGAAGGTTGCGAAGTCGACGCTCACGACCCGCACGTACCGCGTCTGGCCGTCCTGAAGTGTGGTCTCGATCTTTGTGAACGTCAGGCCGGGCGCCACCTGGCAAGACGCCCGGCGCTCGCGCACGGTTTCGCCCAGGAGGCGATTCGAACTGTCGCTTACCCCGTACGCGGCCAGATTGCTCGGGCAGCTGGCCAGAGTGGCTGCTGCCGCCGGAGCTGACAGAGCCTGCGGCGCAGACATGAGGACGGCCAATCCCAAAGCCGCCGACAGATTGGAACGCAGATGCTTTCTTGGCATACAACACCCCTACTTCATATGAAGTGGTCGAGAGTGAGTGGGAGTATTGAGACACGGCAGACTCCTGTCTAGACCTCTGGCGCGTGCTACCCCCACCGCTGACGACATCCCTGATGGGGAGCTGCGGCTGTGAGTGAAGTGAGCGGGAAGCCTGAGCATTCGCGTTGAGTGCGGGCCCTGTTTGCGATCTGTCCCCGCAACTGTCCTGCCCGACCGTGAGGCCTGGTAGCAGTGGCTGTGCGACTCGCAACCACTGGCAACGCGGCATGGGCCGAGGGTGCCAGCCCGTGAGACTTGCGGGGAACCTTGTATTCGATCTTGATCCGCTGGCGGGAAGTGGACTATACCTGTGGCGATTCACACGGTCCGCACGTCATCGACCGTACTTTTCTGTACGACCCAGCTTGACCCGATCGCGGTGCCGGCAAGGATCCGGTTCACCGCCTGAGTCCTGGAGAAGGCGAGGACTTGAGCATGGG
>NZ_JBVHPJ010000023.1:0-35642 GCF_055567995.1 Streptomyces sp. NPDC026246
CAGGGCCTGACCGCACCGAACGGCCCGTCGCAGCAGCGGGTGATCCGGGACGCGCTGGAGGCGGCGCGGTTGGTGCCGGGGGACATCGATGCGGTGGAGGCGCACGGCACGGGCACCTCGCTGGGTGATCCGATCGAGGCGGGTGCGCTGGCGGAGGTGTTCGGTCCGGGCCGGGATCCCGGGGCGCCGGTGTGGTTGGGGTCGTCGAAGTCGAACATCGGTCATGCGCAGGCGGCTGCGGGTGTCGCGGGCGTGATCAAGATGATCCTCGCGCTCCAGCATCAGATGCTCCCCAAGACCCTGCACGCCCAGGAGCCCAGCGCACTGATCGAGTGGGAGGGCAGCGGACTCCAACTCGTGCAAGAGGCACAGGCGTGGGAGCGGGATGGGTCGCGTCCGCGTCGTGCGGGTGTGTCGTCGTTCGGTCTGAGCGGCACCAACGCGCATGTGATCGTGGAGGAACCGCCACTCGCCGAGGCCTCTGAGCCGGCTGAGGAGGTGCCGGTGCCGGTGCCGGTGGTGGTGTCGGGCCGCGACGAGGCCGCGCTGCGGGAGCAGGCCGGGCGCTGGGCGTCGTGGCTGAGCGCTCACCACGACGTGGCTCTGGCCGATGTGGCGCGGACGGCCGCCGTGCACCGCACGCACTTCGAGTCACGGGCGGCGGTGACGGCCGACTCCCTCGACCATCTGGTGGAGGCCTTGGAGGCACTCGCCGACGGCCGCCCCCACCCCGCCCTCACCCAAGACACCGCCACCCAGGGCGAGTCCGCGGTGCTCTTCACCGGCCAGGGCAGCCAGCGCATCGGCATGGGACGCCGGCTCCACGCGGCGCTGCCGGTGTTCCGGGAGGCGTTCGACGAGGCCTGCGCCGCTCTCGATCCACATCTGAGCCGCCCGCTCGCCGAGGTGGTCCTCGCCGCCGAGGACAGTGCGGACGCGGCCCTGGTGCACGAGACGGAGTTCACGCAGCCCGCACTGTTCGCCTTCGAGGTGGCGCTGTTCCGCCAGTGGCAGTCATGGGGCGTCCGGCCGGCCGTGGTGGCCGGGCACTCGATCGGCGAGCTGGCGGCCGCGCACGTGGCGGGTGTCCTGGATCTGGCCGACGCGGCCCGCCTCGTGGCGGCCCGGGGCCGGCTGATGCAGGCGTGCGAGCGCGGTGGCGCCATGGCGTCGGTCGAAGCCTCCGAAGCGGAAGTGACCGAGGTGCTCGCCGGCATCGACGGCCGGATCTCGATCGCGGGTCTGAACGGCCCGGCCCAGACGGTCATCAGCGGTGACGGGACGGCGGTGGAGGCCGTCACGGCCCACTTCGCCGCTCAGGGCAGGCGTACCCGGCGGCTGGAGGTGTCCCACGCCTTCCACTCGCCCCACATGGACGCCATGCTCGCCGAGTTCCGGACGATCGCCGAGAGCTGCCGCTTCCAGGCACCGGCCGTCCCGCTCGTGTCGTCCGTGACCGGACTGCGGGCCGACGAGGACCTGGCAGCCGGAGAGGGAGTGCGCTCCCCGCTGTACTGGGTGCGCCAGGCCCGCGACGCGGTGCGTTTCCTGGACGTCGTGCGTGCCGTCGAGCAGCAGGGCGTCACCCGGTTCCTGGAGTGCGGGCCCGCCGCCGTCCTCTCCGCCATGGGCGCCGCCTGCTCGGAGCGAGACGCCGTGTTCGTGGCCTCGCAGCGGCCGGACGCCGGCGACTCCGGCGGGGCGGACGAGATCCGCACACTCGTGCAGGCTCTCGGCCGCCTGCACGTGGCCGGGGAGGGCCTCGCCTGGCAGGACCTCCTCCCCGCCGGCTCCGGGGCCGCCCCACTGGCGCTGCCCACGTACGCCTTCCAGCGGGAGCATCACTGGCTGGAGACGGCCGGTCAGGTGGGCGGCGATCTGGCGTCGGTCGGGCTGGAGCGCCCGGGGCACCCGTGGCTCGGCGCCGCGACCGTGCTGGCCAACGGCGAGGGGCATCTGTTCACCGGCAAGCTCTCGCCGAACGAGCACCCCTGGCTTCGCGACCACGTCGTGCACGACATCGCCCTCGTTCCCGGCACCGGTCTGCTGGAGCTGGCTCTCGCGGCAGCGCACCGCACCGGCGCGGCGGGGGTGGCCGAGCTCACCCTGCTCGAACCGCTCGTCCTGGACGAGGCCGTCCGCCTCCAGGTCGTCGTCGGTGCCCTGAGCGGCGACGGGGGCCGCACGATCGGCATCCACAGCCGTACCGAAGGCTCCGCCCCCGACGCATGGCGGCAGCACGCCGTCGGCGAGCTGCTGGAGCACTCCGCACAGACCGGCGAGCCCGAGCCGCAGCAGTGGCCGGCGCCGGACGCGGAGCGCGTCGAACTGGACGACTACTACCGGGACTTCCACACCCCGGGCCTGCAGTACGGGCCCGCTTTCCAGGGACTGGCCGAACTGTGGCGCAAGGGGGACACCCTGTACGCCGAGGTCCGGCTCCCCGACGACCTGCGCACCGCGGACTACGGCGTCCACCCGGCCCTGCTCGACGCCGCCCTGCACGGGCTCGCCGCGCTGCGCGCTCAGGACTCCCCGCAGGACACGGGTGTTCTGCTGCCCTTCGCCTGGAGCGGCGTGGAATGCCGGGTGGCCGAGAGCACCGCCCTGAGGGTGCGGGTCGACCTCGACCGTACGAACGCCACCGCCTCGCTCCACGCCACCGACGCGGCGGGCCGCCCGGTGCTGAAGGTCGCGGCGCTGCGGCTGCGCGAGGCGACAGCCGAACAGCTGCGCGTCCGCGGAACGGTCGAACACCTCTACAGCGTGGCCTTCCAGCCCCTGCGCCATCCGGAACCGGCGGACCGGCACACCCGGACCTGGGTCGTGGGCGGCACCGGGGTCCTCGCCGACCGCCTCGGCGGCACCGGCCACGCCTCAGGCCCCATACGGCACTGCCCCGACACGGACGCGCTGACCGCACTGCTCGACGCCGGTGAGGAACCCCCCGCACGGCTCGTCGTCGACGCGACGGCCCTCGACGGGGAAGAGGCCTACGCCTCCGCCCTGGCCGCGGTGACCGGCAGTCTGCACACGGCCCGAAGCCTGCTCGCCGACGAACGACTGGAGTCCACCGAACTCGTCTGGGTCACCCGTGACAGCGTCGCGGCCTCGCCCGCGGACCCGCTCGACGGATGGGTCGCGGCCCCGGTGTGGGGCCTGGTCCGCGCCGCGCGCGCCGAGCACCCCGAGCGGACGGTACGGCTCGTCGACCTCGACGCGCAGGCCCTCGACGCCGACGCCGACGTTCTCGCCCGCGCCCTGGCCGCGGCCGACGAGCCGGAGACCGCCGTACGTGCGGCCGAGGTGCTGGCCGCACGGCTCGTGCCCGAGACCACCGTCGACGAGCCGGACGCGGCCCGCCGGCTCGACCCGGACGGCTCCGTGCTCCTCACCGGTGGCACCGGTGAACTCGCCCGGCGCGTCGCCCGCCACCTCGTGCACACGCACGGCGTGCGCCACCTGGTGCTCACCTCGCGGCGCGGCGCCGACGCGCCCGGCGCCGGCGAACTGGTGCGGGACCTGACCGACGCCGGCGCCGAAACCGTGTCCGTCGTCCGGTGCGACGTCGCCGACCGAGACCAACTGGCCGCCGTTCTGGCCGCCGTCGCTCCCGAACACCCCTGGACCGGCGTCTTCCACCTCGCGGGCGCCACCGACGACGCGCTGCTGGCCGACCAGGACGAGAGCCGCGTACGCCGGGTCATGGACCCGAAGGCCGCAGGCGCCCTCCACCTGGCGGACCTCACCACCGGCCTCGACCTGTCCGCCCTCGTCCTCTTCTCCTCCGTCTCGGGTGTCCTCGGCGGACCGGGCCAGAGCAACTACGCCGCCGCCAACGCCTGGCTCGACGCCCTGGCGGCCCGGCTCAGGCGGCAGGGCCGCCCCGCCGTCGCCCTGTCCTGGGGCATGTGGGAGCAGAGCGACGGCGGCATGACCGCGCGGCTGGGACGGGCCGACCTGGCCCGCATCCGCCGTCAGGGCATAGGCGCCCTGACGGAACGGCAGGGTCTGCGTGCCCTGGACCAGGCGCTGGCCGGGGACCGGGCCCAGCTGGTACCGGTACGGCTCGAACTCGCCGCCGTGCAGCGCGAGGCCGACCGGGGCGAGGAGATCCACCCTCTGCTCCGCGGCCTCGTACGCACCACGTCACGGCCCACTGCCCGGGCCGGGGTCGAATCCGGCGTGCGGGACCGGCTGGCCGCCCTGCCGCGGGAGGAACGGCTCCCCGCTCTCCTCGCCCTCGTGCGGCAGGAGGCAGCCGCTGTCCTGGGCGGTGCCGGGCAGGACGGCATCGGCGAACAGCAGGTGTTCCAGCGACTGGGCATGGACTCCATGACGGCCGTGGAGCTGCGCCGCCGGCTGACCGCCGTCACGGGCGTACGGCTGCCGTCCACCTTGGCGTTCGACTATCCCACCCCGGCGGCCGTGGCCGGACTGCTGCTGGACCGGATGGAGCTCACCCCGGCCGCCACCGCTCCCGCGGCCGGCCGCCCGACGCCGGCGACCGACCCGGCGGAGCCGATCGCGGTGGTGTCGATGGCGTGCCGTCTGCCGGGTGGTGTCGACACCCCCGAGGCGTTCTGGGCGCTCCTGGCCGGGGAGCGGGACGGCATCGGCCCGTTCCCGCAGCGCTGGGACGCGCTCGACGTGTACGACCCGGACCCGGAGGCCGTCGGCAAGAGCTACATCCGGGAGGGCGGGTTCCTCGCCGGTGCCGAGGATTTCGACGCCGGCTTCTTCGGTGTCTCGCCGCGTGAGGCGGTGTCGATGGATCCGCAGCAGCGGCTGGTGCTGGAGGCGTCGTGGGAGGCGCTGGAGCGGGCCGGTATCCGGCCCGAGACGCTGAGCGAGAGCCGCACCGGCGTCTACCTCGGGACCATGGGTTCCGACTACAGCACCCAGCAGGGCCGGGGACTCGCGGAACTCGACGGCTACGTCGGGACGGGCAACGCGTCCAGTGTCGTCTCCGGGCGGGTCGCCTACACGCTGGGTCTGCAGGGCCCGGCCATCACGGTCGACACGGCCTGCTCCTCCTCCCTGGTCGCCCTGCACCTCGCCGCCCAGGCTCTGCGGCAGGGCGAGTGCGAACTGGCCCTGGCCGGCGGCGTCACCGTGATGTCCACACCCACCCCGTTCGTGGAGTTCTCCCGTCTCAACGGGCTGGCCCCCGACGGTCGGTGCAAGTCCTTCTCCGACCAGGCCGATGGCACGGGGTGGTCGGAGGGTGTGGGTGTGCTGGTGCTGAAGCGGCTGTCGGCCGCGCAGCGTGACGGCGACCGGGTGCTGGCGGTGGTGCGTGGGTCGGCGGTGAACCAGGACGGGCGTAGTCAGGGTTTGACGGCGCCGAACGGCCCGTCGCAGCAGCGGGTGATCCGGGATGCGCTGGAGGCGGCGCGGTTGTTGCCGGGGGACATCGATGCGGTGGAGGCGCACGGCACGGGGACGTCGCTGGGTGATCCGATCGAGGCGGGCGCCTTGGCCGAGGTGTTCGGCCCGGGTCGGGAGCCCGGGTCGCCGGTGTGGTTGGGGTCGTCGAAGTCGAACATCGGTCATGCGCAGGCGGCTGCGGGTGTCGCGGGCGTGATCAAGATGATCCTGGCGTTGCGGCATGGCGTGTTGCCGAAGACATTGCACGCCGATGAGCCCAGTTCGCTGATCGAGTGGGAGGGCAGCGGACTCCGCCTCGTGCAAGAGGCACAGGCGTGGGAGCGGGATGGGTCGCGTCCGCGTCGTGCGGGTGTGTCGTCGTTCGGTTTGAGCGGCACGAACGCGCATGTGATCGTGGAGGAACCCCCGGTCTCCGCTTCTGTCGAGCCGGTGGCCGGGGGAGTGGCGGGTCCGGTGCCGGTGGTGGTGTCGGGCCGTGACGAGGCCGCGCTGCGGGAGCAGGCCGGGCGCTGGGCGTCGTGGCTGACCGCTCACCACGACGTGGCCCTCGCCGACGTCGCCGTCACCGCCGCCCGGCACCGCACCCACTTCGAGTCACGAGCCGCGGTGACAACCGACGCCCTCGACGACGCCGTGGAGGCCCTGGAGGCACTCGCTTCGGGGCAGACCCATCCGGCTGTCGTGACGGGAACGGCGGAACGGCGTGGGAAGGTCGTCTTCGTCTACCCGGGCCAGGGTTCGCAGTGGGTCGGCATGGGCCGCGAACTCCTCGCGTCCAGCGAGGTGTTCCGGGAGACGGTCCAAGCCTGTGACGCGGCCTTGCGGCCGTTGACCGGCTGGTCGGTGCGTGAGGTGCTGGCCGGTGAGGAGGGCGAGCACCCGCCGTTCGACCGGGTCGACGTGGTGCAGCCCGCGCTGTTCGCCATGGGTGTCGGGCTGTCGGCGTTGTGGCGGTCGCTGGGTGTCGAGCCCGCTGCTGTGGTGGGTCACTCGCAGGGCGAGGTCGTCGCGGCCGTCGTCAGCGGAGCGCTCACCGTCGAGCAGGGGGCGCGGGTCGTCGCGGCGCGTTCGCAGGCGGTTCTGGCCTGTGCCGGTCGGGGCGGTATGGCGCTGATCGAGCGTCCGGTGGCGCAGGTGGAGGAGTTCCTCGCCCCCTTCGGCGACGCCCTGTCGGTGGCCGCGGTCAACACGGCCGGGTCGACGATCATCTCCGGCGAGGCGGACGCCATCGTGCGGATCGTGGCGGAGCTGGGTGCGCAGGATGTCTACGCCCGCAGGATCAATGTGGACTACGCGTCGCACAACGCGCAGATGGACCCCCTTCTGCCGGGCCTGGCCGCCGAGTTCGCGGACCTCGCCCCCCATCAGGCCAGGATCCCTCTGTATTCGACGGTGACCAGTCAGGTCGCTGCGGGGCCGGAGCTGGACGGGTCGTACTGGTGCCGCAACTTGCGCGAGCCGGTGCGTTTCGACCGGGCTCTGAGCCGGTTGCTGGACGATGGTCACACGGTGTTCGTGGAGATCTCCGCGCATCCGGTGCTGTCGATGCCCCTTACCGACGGCAGCAGCGAGCACGGCGGGATCGTCGTGGGTTCCCTGGCCCGTGAGCGGGGCGGATCCGCTCAACTGCTGCGCAATCTGGGTCTGTTGCACGTCCAGGGCCACCCCCTCGACTGGGACCGGGTGCTGGGCACCGGCACCGTCGTGCCACTGCCGACCTACGCCTTCCAGCGCCGGCGCTACTGGTACGAGACGGTCAGGACGGCCGGGGACGCCGGATCGCTCGGTCTGGACGCCTCCGCACACCCCTGGCTCGGGGCTGTGGTCGAGCTGGCCGACGGGGAGGGGCACTTGTTCACCGGCCGGCTGTCGCTCGCCGAGCAGCCGTGGCTGAAGGACCACGCGGTGCACGGCACCGTGCTGGTTCCCGGGACCGGGCTCCTCGACATGGCGCTCACCGCCGCGCATCACCTGGGCGCGGCCGGCGTCGGTGAACTGACGCTGTCGCAGCCCCTGGTGCTCGGCGCCGACGACGCGGTCCGCCTCCAGGTGAAGGTCGGTGCCGCCGCGGACGGAGACGACCTGCCCGTGGACATCTACAGCCGGGCCGACGGCGGGACCGAAACCACCCCGTGGACCCTGCACGCCACCGGCACACTGATCGGGGCGAGCGCCGAGGCCCCGCCCCTGGCTGACCTGCGGGCATGGCCGGTGAGCGGAGCCGAACGGGTCGGCGTGGACGGCTTCTACCCGGACCTCTCCGCCCAAGGGCTGGAGTACGGACCGGTGTTCCGGGGCCTGACCGAACTGTGGCGTGCCGGCAGCGTCGCCTACGGCCTGGTGCGGCTGCCGGAGCAGGCCCGGCCGGACGCCGAGGGCTTCGCCGTACACCCCGCACTCCTCGACGCCGCCCTGCACACCCTGGCGGGAACGCGGGGAAGCGACCCGGACGGCGACGGCGACGGTGACGGCTCCGGCGGAGTGCTGCTGCCGTTCCTGTGGACCGGTGTGCGGCTGTTCGCCACGGGCGGTACGGAGCTGCGGGTCCGCGTCGAGCTCGTGGACGACTCCACCGCCCGGATCCTCGTCTGCGACGGTACGGGTGAGCCCGTTCTGAGCGCGCAGGGCCTGGCGGTCAAGCGCGCGGACCTCGCACAGCTCGAGGGCACAGGCACCACCCGCGGCACCGAGCATCTGTACCGCGTCGAGTACCAGCCGCAGACACCGGCGGACGAGCCCGGCACGCCGCCGGGGGAGGCCGGCGAACTGCTGGTGCTCGGCACGGGCGGACTGGTGGCCGAGACCCTGGGCGTCGAGAACGCCATGAACCTCGGCAGCGCCCTGCCGTTCGACGGCGACCGCCCTCGCACCGTCGTCGTCGACCTCACCGCCACCGGCGAGGCCCACGGGGACGGCGAGAGCGTGGACGCGCGTGCCGGACAGACGGTGACGGCCGCGCTGGCCTGGCTGCAGGAGCTGCTGGAGGATCCGCGGTCGGAGGGCGTCGACGTCGTCTGGGTGACCCAGGGCGCGGTCGCCGCGAGTCCGGTGGACACGATCACCTCGCTGGAGCACGCGCCGCTGTGGGGCCTGGTCCGCGTGGCCCGCGCCGAGCACCCCGAGCGTGGCCTCAGGCTGGTCGACATCGGCGCCGAACAGCCCGACGCCGACCTGCTGCGCCGGGTCCTTCTGACCGGGAGCGAGCCGGAGCTGGTCGTGCGCGGCGACGGTGTCCTGGCCCCCCGGCTGGTGCGGGCCGACCGTGCGTCTTCGCCGGACGTGCTCGTCCCGGACGTACGGCAGCAGCCGTGGCGTCTGGACATCGAGGAGAAGGGCCGGCTGGACACGTTCGTCTTCCGTCCCGTCGACCGCGACGCTCCGCCGGCGGACGGATGCGTCCGGGTGGGGGTCCGCGCGGCCGGTATGAACTTCCGCGACGTGCTCAACGCCCTCGACATGGTGCACGCGCCGAAACTCGGCCTGGAGTGCGCGGGTGTCGTCCTGGAGACGGGTCCCGGCGTGACGCATTTGCAAGTCGGCGACCGGGTGATGGGGCTCGCCGTGGGCACGTTCGGCTCCGAGGTGACGGTGGACGCGCGCTGGATGGTGCGCATCCCGGACTCGCTGACCTTCGTGGAGGCCGCGACCGTCCCCCTGGCCTACCTCACCGCCCACTACGCCTTCACCGACCTCGGCCCCCTGCGTGCGGGGGACAAGGTCCTCGTCCATGCGGCGGCGGGCGGTGTCGGGCAGGCCGCGCTCCAGCTCGCCCGGCATGCCGGCTGCGAGCTGTACGGCACGGCGAGTCCCGGCAAGTGGCCCGTCCTGAGGGAGTTCGGCCTGCCCGAGGACCGCATCGCCTCCTCCCGCGACACCGGCTTCGCCGAGAAGTGGCTGTCGCTGACCGGCGGCGCGGGCGTGGACGTGGTGCTGAACGCGCTGACCGAGGAGTTCGTCGACGCGTCGCTGCGGCTGCTGCCGCGCGGCGGACGGTTCCTGGAGATGGGCAAGACGGATGTGCGGGACGCCGGCGAGATCGCCGCGGCGCACCCCGGCGTCCACTACCGGGCGTTCGACCTGATCGAGAGCGGGCCCGACCGCGTCCAGGAGATGCTGTGCGAACTCGTCGTCCTGCTGGAGCAGGGAGCCGTCACACCCCTGCAGCACTCGGCGTTCGACGTGCGGGAGGCGCCGAGCGCGTTCCGGCTCATGGCGCAGGGCCGCAGCGTCGGCAAGCTGGTCCTGACCGTTCCGCGGTCCCTGGACGGCGCGGGCACGGTGCTGCTGACGGGCGGCACGGGTGAGCTGGGCCGCCTGGTCGCGCGTCGTCTGGTCGAGGAGCACGGGGTGCGGCACCTGGTGCTGACCTCACGCCGCGGGCCGCGGGCACCGGGCGCCGAGGAAGTGGTGGCGGAGCTGCTGGAGGCCGGCGCGGCCGACGTGCGCGTGCTGGCCTGTGATGTGACGAACCGTGAGGACGTTGCCCGTGTCGTCGGCGAGGCGGGCGCACAGCATCCGCTGACGGGTGTCTTCCACCTCGCGGCCGTGCTCGACGACGGCATCGTCCGCAACCAGGACGCCGACCGGTTCGCCCGGGTGCTCGCGCCGAAGGTGTCGGGCGCGACCCATCTGCACGAGCTGACGGCCGGTCTGGATCTGGCCGCGTTCGTCCTGTTCTCCTCGGCGGCGGGCACACTGGGCGCCCCCGGCCAGAGCAACTACGCGGCGGCCAACGTCTTCCTCGACACCCTGGCGGCCCACCGGCGCAAGCTCGGTCTGCCCGCGGTCAGCCTCGCCTGGGGCCTGTGGGAGCAGGCCGGCATCGGCATGACCTCCCGCCTCGGTGACACGGAGCTGACACGGCTGCGCAAGCGCGGCTCGCAGGCGCTGTCCGCGCAGGAGGCCATCCAGGCGATGGACGCCGCCCTGGGCCGCCCGGAGACCCATCTGGTCCCGATCAAGCTGGACGTTGCCGGGCTGGGCGGCGGCGAGGAGGCCGCCCCCCTCTTCGCGGCCCTGGCGCGGCCGCGGCTGCGCCGAGCGCGGGAGGCCGCGGCGCAGACGGAGACGTTCCGTGCACGGCTGGCCGGCCTGCCGGCGGGTGAACAGGTCGCGGCGCTGCTGGCCGCCGTCCGGCAGGAGGTCGCCGGAGTCCTCGGCCTGCCGGGGCCGGAGACGGTCCCGGCGGACAAGCAACTGCGCGCGTTCGGCTGGGACTCGCTGATGGCGGTGGAGCTGCGCAACCGGCTCAGCGCCCAGGCGCAGGTGGCCCTTCCCAGCACGCTGGCCTTCGACTACCCAACCCCCCGGGCCGTCGCCGAGTTCCTGCACGTGCGTCTGGACCTCGGCACGACGGGCGAGGAGTCCGGGCCGCCGCAGGATCCCGCGCAGGCCGCCGCATGGGCGCTGCAGCGCGTGAGCGCCGATCAGCTGAGGGACAGCGGACTGCTCGCGCAGCTGCTCCGGCTCGCACAGCCCGACAGCGAGCCCGCGGGCGCGAGCACCGCCGCGGACGCCCTGCAGGCGGCCGGAGAGCTGTCGGAGGACGACATGGACCGGGCACTCGATGCCGTTCTCGGAAACACACTGTGAGGGATGCCATGCCTGAGCCCACCGACTCCGCAGCGAACGGGGGCCCGACGGAGGCACCGCCCCGCCCCGGCCCTCCTTCCCCCGCACCCGCACCGCACCGCTGGCTGGCCCTCGCCGTGGTCACCCTGGCGTCGTTCCTGGACAACCTGGACGCGAACGCCGTCACCGTGGTCCTGCCCGCCATCCAGCGGGACTTGGGGGCCGGTTTCGCCACGGCCCAGTGGACTGTGGCGGGTTACGCCCTGGCCTACGCCCTGTTCCTCATCACGGGGGGCCGGCTCGGCGACATCTACGGACGCAAGCGCCTGTTCATGGCGGGGGTCGCCGGATTCACCGTGGCGTCGGCGGTGTGCGGTGCCGCGGGTGCTCCCGAGGTACTGGTGGCGGGGCGGTTCGCGCAGGGTTTCATGGCCGCGCTGATGGTGCCCCAGGCCGTGTCGGTCGTGATGACGATGTTCCACCGGGACGAGTGGGCCCGGGCGTTCGCCGTGCTGGGCGCGGCGCTCAGCATCGGCAGCGTCGGAGGCCCGTTGCTCGGAGGCACACTCACCGACCTCGACGTGCTGGGCCTGGGATGGCGGGCGATCTTCCTGATCAACGTGCCGCTCGGGCTGATCGCACTGGTCATGGCGGTCCGCAGTATGCCCGAGTCCCGGTCGGAGCAGCCGCCGCGGCTGGATGTAACGGGTGTGGTGCTGCTGACGGTTGCTTCCCTGGGTGTGATGTATCCCCTGATCCAGGGACGTGAACAGGGTTGGCCGGTCTGGATGCTCGTCCTTGTCGGTGTCGGTGCCGCGACGTTCGCGGTGTTCGTATGGCAGCAGGGTGTGCGGCACCGGCGCGACGGCTCCGCGCTGGTCCCGCCGACACTCTTCCGGCACCGCTCCACCCGGGTCGGCCTGACCGTGACGCTGCTGGTGTTCAGCGGCGTCGCTTCGTTCTTCCTCGTGCTCACCTACCACCTGCAGACGGGGCTCGGCTGGCCGGTGCTGAAGACCGCGCTGGTCACGGCGGCCTGGCCGGTCGGTATCACCGCCACCTTCCAGATCGCCTGGAAGCACGGCGCGGGCCGCCGCCGGACGTGCGTGGCGGCCGGGTCCCTGCTGATGGGCTGCGGTGCCCTGTGGACACTGCTGGAGATCTGGGCGGCCGGCGACGGGCAGCTGGCCTGGCCGCAACTGGCCGCCGCAGAGCTGGTCATGGGCTGCGGGATGGGCCTGACCACCCCCGTGCTGACCGCCCTCGTCCTGGAAGACGTCCCTGCCGACGACGCCGGGGCGGGCTCCGGGGTGCTCAACGCCGCCATCCAGTTCAGCTCGGCCGTCGGTGTCGCCGTCATCGCCGGGCTGTACTTCGGGCAGCTGGGCGACGCAGCGGGGCGGCACGCCGGGGCGGGGGGATCGGCCACGGTCACGGCGGCCGTCCTATGGTGCAACGTCGCCGTCTTCCTGCTGACGACGGTACTGAGTTCTTTCCTGCCCGCCGACCGGGGGCGAAAGAGGTCACCGGTCACCACCGGGTCGTGATGATCCGGTCCCGGAACGGCCGGATTCCATTCCCGGAACGAGAAGTGCGTCTGGCCGGTGCGGGATTCCCGTGCCAGTCTGACGCCACACCCCCATTTCTCTCAGGAGGCATGCATGGCTGAAATCCCCGAGAAGAATTCCGACGCCAACAACGGCAGCAACGCGAACAACGGCAACAACGGCAACAACGGAATTGACCGCATCGACCGCATCGACGGAATCGACGGCGACGGCCGGGCCAAATTCCGTGAGGCCCTGGCCCGCAAAGCGAACGCCAACCAGGCGCGCCAGGCCCACGAGGACGGCCGGCTACGCGTCAAGGGCATGAGCGGGCCCGCAGGCCAGAAGCGCTACTTTAGGCGCAAGACCGGCTGAGCGGCTCCTGACCGCACACCGCTCCGGGGGCTGCTGCGGGATCCTTTTTCTCCCGGCCGGGATTCTCGACCGGCCGGGAGAAAAGACCCCGCAGCAGCCCCCTTCCCATGCCCGGACAACCACTCTCCGCCACCCGTCTCCAAAAAGGAGACTAAGACCCTCTCGTGGTGGGGTGAGGGAACACCGCACATCGGGTCGCCGCCCGCTAGGACCCCACTCGAAGAACACTTCAAGAGCAGTGGAGTCCTCCTGGATTCCGCGGCGCTGATCAGCCAATTCGCGTCAACGCCCCACGCACCGCCCGCACCGGGCCTGGACCGCGACTCCAGCCAAGCTCCGGCAACCCACCAGAGACACGGGCCAGGGTGACGTACGGGCGCGCGACCGGGCCGCCCGGACCCGAGGAGCTGACCGAGCGCGATGACCATGACCGCCGAGACCGGACACGCACCGGGCACCGCACCCGGCGGCTGGGAGCGCGCCGCGAACCTGCGCGCGGCCCGCCTGGAGGCCTGGCTCGGCGACCCCTACGACCCCGCCAACCCGCACGGTCTGCGGGCGCTGTTCGCCGCCGACGACCGGCGCACCCCGCCCCGTGCCACCGAGGAACTCCTCGACGACGCCGGGCTGGCCGCCGAGTTCGTACCCCTCGCCCACGGCGGCCTGCTCACCCGCGCCGACCTGCTGGCCCGTACCCTGCGCCCCCTCTTCCGGCGCGACGTCGCTCTCGGCTTCGGCCACGGCATCACCTCGCTGTTCGCGATCGGCGCCGTCTGGGCCGCCGGCAGCGAACCACAACGCAGCCGCCTGGCCCGGCTGCTGCTGGACGGTGGACGGGCCACGATCGTGCACCACGAACTCGCCCACGCCAACGCCATCCTGCGCCACGAGTTCACCGCCCGCCCCGCACCCGCCGGCGGCCATCTCCTCACCGGACACAAGGAGGTGGTCATCAACGCCGCCCGCGCCGACGCCCACGTCGTCTACGCCCGCACCGATGCCGCGCGCGGCCCCCACAGCCACTCCGTGTTCCTGCTCGACCCCGCCGACGCGCCGCCCGGCAGCGTGGTGCATCTGCCGCGCGTGAGGACCTCCGGCATGCGCGGCGCCCTGTTCAGCGGACTGCACTTCCACGACCGGCCGGTGGCCGCCGAGGCGCTCGTCGGCCGCACCGGGCAGGGAGTCGCCCTGGCCCTGCGTACCTTCCAGGTCAACCGCAGCGTCATCTGCGGCGTCGTCACCGCCGCCGCCGACACCGTCCTGCACTCCGCCGTCCGCGCTGCCACCACCGGCCGCAGCGGCCCCGTTGCCCGCCGCTGGCACAAACCCCTCACCGGCGTCTTCGCCGACCTGCTGGCCTGCGACGCCATGGCGACCGTCGCCCTGCGCGCCCTGAGCCTGCTGCCCGAGCGCGCCCACGTGTTCGCCGCCGCCGTCAAATACGTCGTCCCCGACCTGCTGCGCGAGAACCTCGAAGAACTCGCAGCGGTCCTCGGCGGACGCGGCTACCAGCACCACAGCCCCGAGTACGGTGCCCTGGACAAACTCGTACGCGACCTGCCCGTGGCCGGACTCGGCCACGCCGGCACCGCCTCCTGCCAGTCGGTGATCGTGCCGCAGCTGCGCACCCTGTCCGAGACCGCCTGGTTCACCGAGGAGGAACCACCGCCCGAACTCTTTCGCACCGGCGCCGACCTGCCCGCGCTGGACTACCGGCTGCTCGGCATCGCCGGCGGCGGCGACTTCATGGCCGCCTCCCTGCTCGGCTCCACCGCCCGCCTGGCCCCGGCCCGGGGCGTCGGCGGCCACATCACCGCCCTGGCCGCCCTCGCCGAGGCGTTCACCGCCGAACTGCGCGCCCTGCGCCAGATGTGCCTGCGCCTGCCGCGACACGGACCGGGCCTGTCCGAACCCGCGGCACTCGTGCTCAGCGACCGCTACAGCCTGATCGTCGCCGCCGCCGCCGTCCTGGGCATCTGGGAGGGCCAGGACGGCAGCGACCCCTTCCTCGCCGACGCCGCCTGGGCCGTGCTCGCCCTGTCCCGCATCGGCGCCCGCCTGGGCATTCCTGTGCCCGACCTGCCCGACGGCTGCACCCAGCAGGTCCTGCACGAACTGATCCGCCGTTACCGGGCCGGCCTCGGCTGCGACCTCGCCGCCACGGCCCTGGCCCGGTGACGCCCCCTCACCCGCCACCCACCGCACACGCCACAACGCCCGCCACCCGCGCCAGAACCACGACAGAGAGGGGTGAACCGAGGTGCACACGCCCACACTCACCGACCCGGCGTGCCTGCCCGCCGACGCCGACCGCATCAGCCGGCCCGTCCACGTCAGCGGCCCCGAGGGACCCTGGCAGCAGATCACCCAGGACATGCACGCACGCGGCAACGCCGTCGTGTTCGCGACCTGGGGCGAATGGCTCGGCCCCGCCCTGACCGACCCCGCCCTGCGCCCCCTGCTCGGCCGTGACTGGCAACGCTACCGCCGCACCACCGACCCCCTGGTCCGCTTCCGGTTCGTCACCTCGCGCCTGGTCACCAAGTACACCGCCGCCGCCGCACTGGGCACACAAGCCGCGGCACTCGACCTCGCCTACAAGATCGGCGGCCGGCCCTACCTGCGCGGACTGGACCAGGTCGACATCAGCCTCACCCACACCGACGACCTGATCGCGGTCGCCGTGAGCCGCAACGGCCGCATCGGCGTCGACGCCGAACCCGCCGACCGTCCCATGTCCTTCGACCTCATCAACGGCCACGTGTGCACCCCCGCCGAACGCACCGAACTGCACCCGCTGCCCGAACCGCAGCGCGCCGCCGCCCTGCTGAAACTGTGGACCCTGAAAGAGGCCTACACCAAGGCCATCGGCCAGGGACTGCGCCTGGGCTTCACCGAGTTCGGCTTCGGCACCGCCAGTGCGGGCCTCCTCGCCCCCGACGGCCGGCCCGCCTCCCGCGGCGAATGGGCCTTCGCCACCCACCGGGCGCTGGACCGCTACCTCATCAGCGTCGCCTGCCACGACACCGGTCTCGACACCGCCCGCGACACCGCCCCGCACACCATGCTCGACGAGGGCTTCATGGGTGCCGTCACCGACCTGCTCACACCTTGAAGCCCCCGGCTCCACCCGCCCCCGGCACCGGTGAGCCCGGCTCCACCCGCACCCGGCACCGGTGAAGCCCGGCCCCACCCGCACCGGCCCCGGCGAAGCTTGGCTCGCGGCCGCGTCTAGCACCGGTGAAGCCCGGCTCGCGCCCGCGTCCAGCACCGGTCGAGGAACACGGCCGCCCCCACCACGCCCGGTTAGCGTTTCACGGGACGGTTCGCGCGAGGTGAGCGAGGAGGAGCCGGTCATGGCACCACAGCCGCCGGCACGCCCCGCGCCCGCACCCACGTCACACGCCCGCCGCCTGACGGCGCCGCGCACCCGCCCCTGGACGGCGCCGCGACGAAGCCGGACACCCGTTTTCCGCGCACGGACTGTGGCCCCAACCCACACACCCCACGCACCTTCCTGGCCGGCCCGCCGGTGCACCGGGCCGCTGCCGCCGCCCCCCGCGCTCGCACCCTCCCTGAGACCCCCAGCCCCACCAGGCACCGCCGCACCGTGCCGCCGCACCGCGCCGCCCCTGGCATCCACCGCGACGTCAGCGCCGTATCAGGCCCGCATGGGCGGCCCCGCACATACTCGTCGAGCACCCGCACAGAGGGGAGGGGAGGGGCCTTCGCAGCCGTACGCCGAGGTCGGGCACACATGCCGTACGCGTCGACCGCACGCCGTACGCGCGGCCACGGCGGGCGCGCCCCGTACAGCCGATGACCACCGAACACACCTCATCCCCGCCGGGCGGGGAGCCGACCTGCGTCGTGCTCGACCTCGGGCCGGCCCCCCACCGCCGGCCGTGCCTGGAGGTGCACGGCCCGCTCGACCGGGCCCGCCTGCAGGCCGCCCTCGGCCAGGCGGCCGGCCTCCTCCCGGGCACGGGCGCCCTGCACCACCGCCTCGAACGGCACCGCCAGGGCCACCACACGCTGCGGCTGACCACCGACACCACCGACACCACCGACACCACCGACACCACCGACACCACCGACGCCACCGGTGAGCCGGGTGCCGAGCCCGGTGAGCCCGGAGAAACGTTCCCCTACGGGCTCCTCGCCGACCTGCTGACCCGCCCACCTACGCCCGCAGCCCGTACCACCCGCCCCACCCGCCCCACCCGCACGCTCACCCCGACGCCCTTGATGTGTGAACTGCTCGCCGACGCCGACACCCATCCCGGCCGTCACGTGGAACGGCTGTCCTGGTCCTGGCACGGGCCGCTCGATCCCGACCGGTTCCGCGCCGCCTGGCAGTCGGTCGCCGACCACGAGAGCGTGCTGCGCGCCGCCTTCGACGACAGCCCCGAGCCCTTGCTGGTCCTGCACGACCACGTCGACGCCGACGTGCTGTGGCTGCCGCACGGCTCCGTGCGCTTCAGCGACCTGATCGCCCACGACGTGCGCCGCGGTCTCGACCCGCGCCGCCCCGGCGGTCTGCGCGTGAGCGTCCTCGGCGGCGGCCCGCCCGACACCGACGGCACAGCACCCGCACCCGCCCGGGTGCTGCTCACCTACCACCACGCCCTGCTCGACGACACCGGCGCACGGCTGCTGCTCCACGAGTTCTACCGCGCCTACCTGGCAGGGGGCCGGCTGCCCGGTGGCGAACGCCGCCCCGACCTGCGCGACTACGTGCGCTGGCTCGGCCACCAGAACACCATCCCCGCCCGGAAGTTCTGGTCCGGCGCCGTGCCGCCCGCAGGCGGCCTTCCGCCCGGCCCGCCCACCGCCGCACCCGGCCCCGCGCGCCGCACCCGCATCCGGCTGACCGCGCAGCAGACCCAGCACCTGATCGCCTGGGCCGCCCGCCTGGGCTGCACCGAGAGCACTGTCCTGCAGGCCGTGTGGGCGGTCTTGCTGTACCGGGCCGACACCACCGGTGCCACCGGCGCACCCGCGACGATCCGCTTCGCGGTCACCGCCTCCGGCCGCGGCATCCTCCTGGAGGGCGCCGAACGCCTCCCGGCCGCGCTGCGCACCGCGATGCCGCTCAGTGTGCAGGTCGCGCCCGGCCGCACCGTGGCCGGTCTCCTGAGCGAACTGCGCGACCGCGTCCTGGACATGACGTGCTACGAATGGGTCTCCCCGGGGCAGATCCACCACTGGTCCGCTCCCGGCCGCGCCACCGCCCCCGCCGCGCACCAGCCACCCGCCGCCCCCTCCCCGCCCGCCGGTCATCTCCCACCCGCTGCCAGTCTCCTCGCCTTCGAGGGCGGGCCGCGCCCCGCCCCGGACCTGACACAGGAACTGTCCGCCCACGGCGTGCGAGTGGAACGGCCCGACCCGCTGGGCGCCCACACCGCCTTCCCCCTCACCCTCCTCGCCCACCACGACGACGACGGCGCCCTGGTGCTGACCGCGTCCTGCCACCCGGGCCCGTACACCATCGACGTCAGTGAAGCGCTCACCCACTGCGCGCTGCTCCTGGGCGAACTGCCCTACCTGCCGGGCGACACCACGACCGTCGCCGACCTGCTGCGCCTGCCGGCCACCACGACCAGCAGACGACCCGCACCACACCCACACCCCACCCCCGACGAGCCCCCCGGCCCCCTGCCGGCCACGCTCGCCCAAGAGCACGACGAGCCCCCCGGCCCCCTACCGGCCACGCCCACCCCGACGCGCGACGAGCCGTCCGGCCCCCTGCCGGCCACCACGCCCCGCAGCGCACCAGCCGACTCGCCGCTGACAGCCCTGCGCCCCGCCGCCGGCCCGGACGCCGGAACCGTCTGCCTGCTGCAGACCCACGGCACCCCCCGTTCCCGCTACGACCAGCTCGCCGCCGCCTACCAGGGGCCCGAGTCGATCGTCCTGCTGCGCTGCGCACCCGGCGGCGTCCGCGCCCGCCACGACGCGCTGCGCCCGTTGACCGACGGGGCCGGGCTGCTGGTGCTGGGCGCGTTCTGCGGCGGCGGCAGCGCCGCCTACGAGATCGCCCGGCTGATCGCGGCGCACGGCGGTCGCCCCCCGCTGGTGGTGCTCACCGGCGCCACGACCGAGCCCGCCCCCCTCGCCCGGATGCTGCAGACCGCCGCCGCACGAGCCGGACGCCCCTGAACCGGCTCCACGGTGACGGCACACGGACGGCCCGCGGGCCGTCGTGAGACGTCAACCTCTGGAGAATCATGCCCCGTTGCCCGTTCACCTCGCACTCCGTGACCGAGGGCCACCCGGACCAGATCGCCGACCAGATCGCCGACCCGATGGGCGACGCCGTCCTCGCCGCCGGAGACCGGCCATGACCCCCTTGCGTGACCTCCTCGTCGGCGGCACACCGTCGTTCTCGTTCGAGTTCTTCCCACCGAAGACGGACGCGGGCCTGCGGACGCTGTGGCACGCCATCCGCCGGGTGGAGGCGCTGGCGCCGTCGTTCGTGTCGGTCACCTACGGTGCAGGCGGCACCTCACGCGACCGCACGGTCGAGGTCACCAAGCAGATCGCCGCCGAGACCACGCTGCGGCCGGTGGCCCACCTCACCGCCGTGGGCCATTCCGTGGACGAACTGCGCCACATCATCGGCCAGTACGCCGATGCGGGCGTGCGGGACGTGCTCGCACTGCGCGGCGACCCGCCGGGGGACCCCAACGCCCCCTGGGTGGCGCACCCGCGGGGCCTGCGCCACGCACACGAACTGGTGTCGCTGGTGCGCGCGTCGGGCGCCTTCACCGTGGGTGTGGCCGCGTTCCCCGAGCGGCATCCGCGCTCATCCGACTGGGACAGCGAGATTCGCCACTTCGTTGCCAAGTGCCGGGCGGGCGCGGACTACGCCCTCACGCAGATGTTCTTCCGTGTGGAGGACTACCTGAGGCTGCGCGAGCGGGTGGAGGCGGCCGGCTGCACCACGCCGATCATCCCGGAGATCATGCCGGCCACCGACGCCCGGCAGATCGCCCGCTTCGCCCAACTGTCCCACGCCACCTTCCCCGAGGACCTCGCCAGACGGCTGGAGCAGGCACGCGGCAACCCGCAGGCCGGCCACCGCATCGGCGTCGACCACGCCACGGCCATGGCCGACCGGCTGCTGGCCGAGGGCGCGCCCGGGCTGCACTACATCACCCTCAACCGCAGCGGCGCGACGGTCGAGATCCACCGGAACATCCACCACCGAACCAGGAGTGCCCATGCCTGCGCAGCCGCCCGCTGACTTCACGGACTTCAAGGTCGCCGACCTGTCCCTGGCCGACTTCGGCCGCAAGGAGATCACCCTCGCCGAGCACGAGATGCCCGGCCTGATGGCGATCCGCAGGGAGTACGCCGCAGCCCGGCCCCTGGCGGGCGCCCGGATCACCGGCTCCCTGCACATGACCGTGCAGACCGCCGTCCTGATCGAGACCCTGGTCGCCCTGGGCGCCGAGGTCCGCTGGGCGTCCTGCAACATCTTCTCCACCCAGGACCACGCGGCCGCCGCCGTGGCCGCCGCGGGCATCCCGGTCTTCGCCTGGAAGGGCGAGACGCCCCAGGAGTACTGGTGGTGCACCGAGCAGGCCCTGACCTGGCCCGGCCATGCGGGACCGAACATGATCCTGGACGACGGAGGCGACGCCACCGTCCTTGTCCACCAAGGCGTCGCATACCGCAAGACCGGTGAGCTGCCGCCCGCCGACAACGAGGAACTGGCCGCCGTACGCGCCTTGTTGGAGTCGAGCACACTTGACTGGCCGGCCCTGGCCTCCGAGATCCGTGGCGTGACGGAGGAGACCACGACCGGCGTCCACCGCCTGTACGAGATGCAGCGTGACGGTGTGCTGCTGTTCCCGGCGATCAACGTCAACGACGCCGTGACCAAGTCGAAGTTCGACAACAAGTACGGCTGCCGTCACTCGCTGATCGACGGCATCAACCGTGCCACCGACGTCCTCATCGGCGGCAAGACCGCCGTCGTCTTCGGCTACGGCGACGTCGGCAAGGGCTGCGCGGAGTCGCTGCGCGGCCAGGGCGCCCGGGTGATCGTCACCGAGATCGACCCGATCTGCGCCCTGCAGGCCGCGATGGACGGCTACCAGGTCGCGACCCTGGACGACGTGGTCGAGCAGGCCGACATCTTCATCACCACGACCGGCAACAAGGACATCATCATGGCCTCGGACATGGCCAAGATGAAGCACCAGGCCATCGTGGGCAACATCGGTCACTTCGACAACGAGATCGACATGGCCGGCCTGGCGAAGATCCCCGGCATCGTCAAGGACGAGGTCAAGCCCCAGGTTCACACCTGGACCTTCCCCGACGGCAAGGTCATCATCGTCCTGTCCGAGGGCCGCCTGCTGAACCTGGGCAACGCCACCGGCCACCCGTCGTTCGTGATGTCCAACTCCTTCGCGGACCAGACCCTGGCCCAGATCGAGCTGTTCACCAAGCCCGACGAGTACCCCACCGGCGTCTACGTGCTGCCCAAGCACCTCGACGAGAAGGTCGCCCGCCTCCACCTCGACGCCCTCGGCGTCAAGCTCACCGAACTGCGCCCGGAGCAGGCCGAGTACATCGGTGTGCAGGTCGAGGGCCCCTACAAGCCGGACCACTACCGCTACTGACGCCCCCAGCTATAACGCGGGAAACGCCAAGAGCCGCCGGTCCCGGTTTCCAGCCGGGTCCGACGGCTCTCAACGCGTACGAGGGACAATGCCGGCGACTCACCGCCGGGGTGCTCGGCTTGGGCAGCGGGGGAGACACCACCCCGCCCGCCGCACCGCCCTCCTCGACGCCGCAATGGAAGCCGACCGAGAACTCCCTACGGTCTCATCGGCGAACTCGCCCACCGCCTGCCGTCCTAGCGGAACTCAAGAGGTCCTCACCCGTCCTTGAAGCATGCTGCAAGCGGCAAGTAGCAGCAGAAGGGACGGAGAACCCCGCATGAGCCACAACGACATCCTGCGCATCGAGAAAGGCCACGCCGAACCCGAAGAACTGGCCGCCCTGACAGCCGTCCTACTGGCTCACGCAGCCACCGGACGCACCCACCCACACCCACCGCCCCATACCCCCACCACCCACTGGCACCGCCCACAGCACCACCCGCACTACCACGCCCCCCACTCCTGGCAGTCCGGCACCTGAACAGCCGCACTCCGTACACCGGCTGCAGAGACGGGCCGTCCTCGCCCGGGCGAAGAACGTACATGCACCGTGTCGCGGACCGGTGGAGAGGGACGGCGAGGCGTCGCGGCCGGACCCCGGTGCGGACGATTCAGCCCCGGGGCCGGGCGCCGGGCCCAAGCCGGGCGGTCACGTCCCCGGGGGTGAGGGCGGAATGTCCCTCGGAGCACTCGACGGCGACGCGGACCGGCGTGCCGCATGCGGTGTGGCGGACGTCCAGTACCGGCCCCTCACCGTCGAGGGCGTATCTCTCGCCCCACTGGCTCAGGGCCATCAGCACGGGCCACAGGTCCCAGCCTTTGTGGGTCAGCCGGTACTCGTTGCGGGAGCGGGTGCCCGGCTCCCGGTACGGGACGGTCTTCAGGACGCCGGCTGCGATCAGCTTGCGGAGGCGGTCGCTCAGCACGGCCTCCGACAGTCCGATGTGGCGGTGGAAGTCGTCGAACCGGCGAACCCCGTTGACGGCGTCCCGCAGGATCAGCAACGTCCACTTCTCGCCGACCACGTCGAGCGTGCGCTGGACGGGACAGTTCTCCGTACTCGCCTCAAGCCACTCCATCCCACCATCGTAGGGTCCTGACTTCGTCATTGACAGTCAGGAGAGCAGGAGGCTAGCTTCATATGCAGAAGTCAGAGGGAAGGGCACAGGACCGTGGGACGACTGCGCACATACCAATGGGAGGATCCCGCGATCCTGGCGGAGGCCGCCGGACGCATGGCCGGCATGGACTTCCTGCGCCTGCTGCAGGAGGGACGGCTTCCCGGCCCGCCCGTCAGCCGCACCGTCGACTTCAGCTTGGACGAGGTGGAACCGGGCAGGGCGGTCTTCAGCCTGACGCCCGGGGAAGAGCACTACAACCCGATCGGCAGTGTGCACGGCGGCATCTTCGCCACCCTGCTCGACTCGGCCGCGGGTTGCGCCGTGCAGAGCACCCTCCCGCAGGGCATGGCGTACACCTCGCTCGACCTCACGGTGAAGTTCCTGCGCCGCATCACCGTGGAGACGGGCACGGTGCGCGCCATCGGCACCGTGATCAACCAGGGTCGGCAGACCGCTCTGGCGCAGGCCCAGTTGCTCGACGTAAAGGACCGCCTGCTCGCCCACGCCACCAGTAGCTGCCTGCTCTTCCCGGTGCCTGACTCCGGGCGGTGAGCCCGGGCGGGCTCTGCGTCCGGCAGAGCAGCCCAGTGCGTAGTCCGGTCGCGGTGGGGACGTGGACGATCCGCAGACAGGTCCGGTCAGTCCGGATCCGAGGCGCTACATGCGATGACTCGGGCAGTAGGGCTCGTGGCGGATGAGGGGGAGCAACGGCGGCTTGCTGCGATGGGGCTGGAGATGCTCGCTGAGAGGGCTCTGCCACGGGCCGGTGCCCAGGAGGTCGCTTTGACGTCCCAACGGGCGGTACTCATCTGCATGGTGGACGACCTGATCGATCGGCAGAGCATGGGGCCTGGTCGCTGACGAGGCGGGAAAGGTCACTGCTCCCTTGCGCGAGGTCCTGGCCGTCGGCAGTGGTCTGGTGCCCGCGGTGACGTCTGAGTGTGCCGTCGTGGGCTTCCCTCGCTCGACGTGCTGGAACGCACCCGCAACGCCCCTGGGGGGAGTGTGGGCAGGTCAGTGCCCGACTCGGCGAGCTGCGGCAGGCGTGGCCGATGTGACCGGGTGGGCGAATGATCTGGCCTCAACGGCCGACGACGTGATCGCCGGGCAGGACTATTTGGTGACTGTCCTCGCCCGGCAGGACGGTTGCTCCCTGAGCACGGCCCGCAGACGGGCGACGGAACAGTCGCGCCGGACCGTTACCTTGACAGCTACGAGAGAGCCCGCCTCCGGCCGAGCGGGTCAGTCACGTCGCTCCAGCCGACCACGTCGCCGCGATCGGCTCGAGCAACGTCCACGTCACGCTCGGTGAATCTTCCAATCGCCGACGTTCTGGGCACGGTTGTAGTACGCGTTGGTGCACACGTCGTACTTACTGCCGCTGGCGGTTCCGTCTTCGTTCGTCTCCAGGAAGCCGCCGTTGTCGCCGTAGGTGTTCCACAGCTGGATCACGTCGCCGGGCCGGACCTGCTGGTCACGGGGACTGGACGCCTGGGCGAAAAGGCGCCAGCGGCCGGTACCGGGGGCGCGGTCCTTGTCCTTCGATGTGAGGACGTTGAACTTGCCGCCGTTGTTCTTCTGGCTGTCGGTCGCGTGCCCGTTGGTGTCGAGGTAGCCGCCGTCACTTCCGTAGAGGTTCTTCAGATAGACCAGGTCCCCGCTGACGACGTTGGCACCGACGGCTTTGCCCGTGGCGGAGAGGATCTGCCAGGTCCCGGTGCCCTTTCCCCGCGTGGGCGAGTCCGCCGTCGACACCCCGTACTTCGCCCCGCTGTCGGTGCTGTTGCCGTTCGTGTCCAGGTAACCGCCCGCCCAGTTGTTGTAGCCGTTCTGCAGGTGGATCTGGTCGCCGTACTTCAACTCGTTCGCCATGTTGCTCCCTTGGATCGCATAGGGCATGCGGACGGCCCTCGCCCCGATGGTCGGGCCATCTCCCCGCAGCCATCCGAGTGTGACCGTCCTGCGGCACGCCTTGACCTGCTCCGGATGCCATACCGCCCATGAAGGGGGCATGAGAAGCGCGATGGCAGCTCACAACCGCTCCAGCGCACAGAACTCCGGCATCGTCTGCCCCGAGCCGCTTCCGGACTTCACGTCCTGACCGTGCAACACCGGCCAACCAGGAGGCCCCTGTAGCAGCTTCCGGAGCACGGCAGCGGTGTGGTGGCGGCGGCTGTGGGACGGGACAGCGCGCTGACGCCGACGGACGCGCTCGACAACCCCTCACGGCCACGCACAGCAGGCCCGCCCCGCCGCGGAGGACAAACGGCGCCGCGCCGCGCAGCGGGAGGCGCAGCGTCCGGTGTGCGAGCGGTACGGGCGCAAGGTCACCGACGAGCGCTTGGAGGAAGTCACCGTCCAGCGGACCGCCGTACGGGCCGGACACCCTTCAGTGGGTTGTCAGCATCGGCAGGGAGGCCAGGTGTTCTTCGGGGATGGAGAAGGCGCCTGTGAGGGCGAGCAGGTGGGGGGCGAGCCGAGCGGTCAGAGCCTGTTGTGTGCGAGGCAGCGAGCGGACCTGCTCGCGGGTGAGGGCGCCGTCGGCCAGAAGCAGTCCGCTGCGGGCGTGGACCTGGTTGAGCAGGAACAGGAGGTGCAGGTCGTGCAGTGCCGCCCCGGCGCGGGGGTCGGCGGCGCGGGCGATGGCCGTGGCGAAGGCGTCGGCGGCCTGGACGATGGTGTGGGCCTCGGCGAGGTTCAGGGCGGCGGCGCAGGCGTTGTTCCAGCGCCCGAGTGCGTCGCCGGCCTCACCGTGTCGCAGATCATGCCGTGCGCTGGTGTGCCAGTAGTGCTCGGCGGCGCTGAGGGCCTGGCGAAGGAAGGCGGGGTCGGTCAGGCTCTCCGTGCCGGTTGCCGGCCGGGGGGCCGGGACGAGCGTGTGGCCGAAAATCATCTCGGCCGCTGCCTTGCACAAGATGGCGAGGTTGTCTCCCTCGGCGGTGATCGCCCCGTCCGCGTTGGCGGGGTACTCCGCGAGCCCGTTCACCGGGAACAGGGCCCGGGCGCCGCAGCGCTCCCGGCTCTCGATCACGATCTCCCGAGCCTGCCAGGTGATCCAGCCTTTGGTCAGGGCCACGAGACGCTGGGCTGCCGCCCGTTCCTCCGAGGCATGAGTGAGCCAGCGTTCGGTGACCGCCCGGTGGAGGAAGGTCATCGCGTAGGCGGTGGCCACCCGGTCCAGCAGCCGGGCGTGGTGACTGCGGTGCGCGGCGAGCGGTACGCGCCGACCCGCGACGGGGCCGGAGATGTACCGGGTGTGGGCGTAGCGCACAGCGATCGCCAGCGCTGCACGGCATCCGCCAAGGGTGCTGGCGCTCATGCACAGCTTTCCGACCGTCACCCGGCCGACCGCCTGCAGGAACCGTTTGCGCGCACTGCCCACGGAACTGACGAGGGTCCCGTCCGGCAGGAGCCGGCCGTGTTCGCCCTGGACGAGGGCGGTCCGGGGCAGGTGTACGTGGTCGAAGCTGGTGACGCAGTGGTCCACAGGGCTGCCGACCCGCTCGGGCAGCACGGTCACGGTGACGCCCGGCAGTGTCCCGTGGTGGTCGCTCAGCGGGACGAGGAACAGAAAGACGCCGTGGTCCCGGTCTCCGACCAGCAGCCGGGCCGCCACCACCGCGCTCTTCGGACCCCCGGCGGCACTGGTGTTGGGCATGTACTTCTGCGCGCCCTCGTGCGGGGTGTGCAGCACGAACTCCTCGCGCTCACGGTCGTACCTGGCCCAGGTCTCCAAGGCGGCCGCATCGTTGCCGTGGGCGCGCTCGGTGCACAGGAACGTGCCGACACGGTCAAGGCCGTGGAACGCGCTGAGATCGCGGGGCGGCGAGAGGCGGTCGTCGAGCAGGCTCCCGAGAAAGAGGTTGTAGTGGATGCCGGCCACGGTCGCCGTCGCACCGTCCACCACTGCGGCCCACTCGTGCAAAGCCGCGAGCCCTCGTACATCGCGCGCCAGGTCGGCAGGACACAGGAGCTCCTCGTTCAAGGCGCGCAGCCGTTCGTAGGAAAGCTTCCACCTCTCTTCCGTGCCCGCATCGCCGCGATGACGGAACAGGCCGGTCGACACCGCCTTGCGCCACATACCGTGGACAGCAGCACCCTCAGGGCCGTCGGTGAAGAGCACGTCGGCAAGCCTGGCACTGTCGAGGTCCGGGTAACTGCCGGTTCCAGAGACGCTGTTGTTGATCATCACGCCCGGTCCAACGACGCAGGCCCGCGAACGGAAACCACCCCGGCAGGAAACTGATCCTGACCGGACAGGGCGCCCGGCCGACGGCGACGTTCCTGCCCTGGGACCTGTCGGGCCGATCAAGTTCGTTGCCAAGCGGTGAGGGCTGCCGCAGCCGCGGTGCCGAGGTAGAGGTAGCCGCGCTCGTCCTGTCGGCTGGCGACGGCCCGGTGCTGTCTCAGGCGGTTGATCGTTCGTTCGACGGCGTTGCACCTTTTGTGACGGTCCTCGTCGAAGCCCGGTGCCCGTGGGCCGCGTGAGTCTTTGCGTAGGCAGGCGGCCTGGCTGTCGGTCTTCTCCGGAATCGTGTGCCGGAGGCCGCGTCGCCTCAGGTATTCCCGGACGGGGCCGTTGCTGTATGCCTTCTCGGCCGCGAGAC
This sequence comes from Streptomyces sp. NPDC026246, assembly GCF_055567995.1. Lineage (NCBI taxonomy): Bacteria > Bacillati > Actinomycetota > Actinomycetes > Kitasatosporales > Streptomycetaceae > Streptomyces > Streptomyces sp. NPDC026246. The sequence goes on from NZ_JBVHPJ010000023.1 coordinate 27,291, forward strand.
TGTCCGGCTTCTTCCGAGGCCTGCCCGGCTCTGGCCGGGGCGTGCGAATCTTGCCCGGGACGGGCTTGAACTGGGTTTAGTCAGCCCGCTGGCCTCCGGTGACGATCACCGGCAGCGGGCGGCAGCGGCCGTCCGCGCTCAGGTGGATTTTGCTGGCCAACCCGCCGCGCGAGCGGCCCAGGCTCGTCGCCGACCGGCAGGAACGGCCGCGGCCGTTCCCACTCGGCGTCCGTCAGATCACCCCGCCCCATGCCCACATCAGCGAGCTCGGCAGCGAGTAGTCACATGGTCAGCTGGACAAGTTCGAGGTGCTAGAGAGTGCCGGAGGCGGAGATGGCGATCTCGGCCCTAGTGGCGCCCGACTGCGAGCCAAGGCTCTCGATCTTCTTGACGAGGGCAAAGCTGTCCTCATCCGCGACCTCACCGAAGACGACGTGCTTGCCGTCGAGCCAACTCGTGACCACCGTGGTGATGAAGAACTGCGAGCCGTTCGAGTTGGGGCCGGAGTTGGCCATCGAGAGCAGGCCCGGCTTGGTGTGCTTGAGCTGGAAGTTCTCGTCAGGGAACTTGGCGCCGTAGATGCTCTTGCCACCGGTGCCGTTGCCGGCGGTGAAGTCGCCGCCCTGAAGCATGAAGTCCGGGATGACGCGGTGGAACTTCGAACCGGCGTAACCGAAGCCCTGCTCGCCGGTGGCAAGCGCGCGGAAGTTCTCCACAGTCTTGGGCACGACGTCGTCGAAGAGGTTGAAGACGATGCGGCCTTCGGGCTTGCCGTCGATGGTGATGTCGAAATAAGCCTGGATTGTCATGGCCCTCATCCTGGCATCTCTTGCCTCTACCCGCGAACGAACGCTCCAGTTGGTTCCGCCTGTGGACCTGAGCGCACGAGCCCGGCAACGGCGGTTGCTGACCGGAACGGCAGCAACCTGTCCCGTTCGGCATCCGTCAACTCACCGAGCGCTGTGCCCGCATCAAGCACCCAGGCACGGACCAGGCACATGATCCGCTGGACAAGTCCTCATCGCGAAGGCGGGCTCACGGATGCCTGCGGCGTGTGGCCCGTCGGACCGGGTGCGCCTTTCCCGTTCGGCCGCATCCTATAGGCCCTGGTCATGCCCGTGGCGACGAGGGCTCCGCTATTCGAAGTGACCGCTCTGGAAGAGTGTCTTTTCCCGCAGCAATCGATCCCACCGGATGCCGGCCCGTCAGCCGCACACAGCCGCTGAGCAGCAGGCCCCCGGGTGTGCCTGCAGGGCCAGTCAGCACCTGCTCGGCCTCGGTAGGCACGACGCCGCAGCATATGTGGCCGCACTGGAACATCGCTGGCTCGGTGCCGGCGGCGCGCACCGAGTTGTGACAACTGGCCTGCCCCCCCCGGGGGCGGGAACGGACACTATGCAGTGTGCGGGGTGGCGCCACCGAGCTAGCGGCGTCGCGGGCGACGCTGACCGGCAGCTCCGGCTTCACTAACGAGAAGCCCAGGGTCGTGGGTAAACGGGCAACGACCGGCCAGCCGAATCCGCCGGTTGGCCAGTCGTGCCTGGCGCGCTGGGAGGACCCAGACGCGCACCACTGTTTGTCGCACCAGCGATGTCTGCGCGACTTGGTGCGGGCCGTACAGGGCGTGCCGGCCCGCACCCCCTGCAGGATCCGCGTTGCCCGGCTCGCTGCCCGCCGGCAGAGCCCTCTCCGACCGACGCCTGCATCCAGAGCCTTGGTGAACGACACGCAGTAGGTGCCGACTTGAGGGCGGGTCACCGTATCGATCCCCTTGCTGGCTTGGATAGCGCCGTTTGTGTTGATGCGGGCGGCGGCCTGCGCGTAGGGAGCGTCCATGGTGTCGGGCACTGCGTTGGCGGAACCGGAGACGCCGACGGCGAGGGCGGCGGCAGCACCGGCCAGCCCGATGGCACGAACAGAGGAAGAGAACATCCTGGTCACCTTCTCTGATGCCACCCGGACGGGTGGCGGAGGCAGAGGCCCTGAGCGGTCGGCACCACAGGGAGGAATCACCCCCCGGGCAGTGACTTTCCCCCGGCCCTCAAAGGACTCCTTAACGGTATGTACTCACTTGACTCTGCACAGTAACTAGTTCGAGTGACGGCAGCGCATCTTCGCCCTCAACGCGTCGACACGCACGCCGGTGTAGGTGGTTCGCGCCCCCGGTCCCGAACACACCCGGAAGCCGCCGGGATTCCCACCAACCGGGTCTGCACTCGGGACGACACCATCTAGCCCTCGCCGAGCGGGTCCATCAGGCGATCAACGAGTGCGGCAGGCTACAGGCACCTTTCAGAATGAGTCCGGAACGCTTGCGCGCTGCTCCTACTCCGGTTGCCGGCCGCCCTGACGGCGGGGCCCGGTGTGGCCCCGGTCGTACCAGGTCGGCCGTAGGGCCAAGCCCGGGTAGTTCTTGCCCGGATGCGCCCGCATCGGCTTGTTGGCACGGAAGAACCGGCTTGTTGGCAAGGAAGATCCGCGGGCATGCGGTGCTGGATCCGTACTCGGACCCGGCGATGGTCGAGAAAGCGTCGCAGGCGTGACGTTGAGAGAGCGGGCGGAATAGGCGACGGGGCCGCAGACGGTGACCTGGTCATCGACGGCTGCCACGCCCGCCGCCTCGTGGTCGCACCCGCAGCCGTCCCGCTCCGGTCCGGAGACTGACCGTCCCCGGCCCTTGGAGCCCGAGTCCGGCATCGGCCGTACGACGGTCAGGTCGCGGTCGACAGAGGGGCGCTCCGGGCACCGGTTCAGTGGCGGCTACGGGAGTCGTGCACACCGTCAGGGTTGGGCAGCGTCCGCCAGGGGGAGCCTGTGTCCCGCGGGCCGCTGACCGACGCCGACCCCCTGTGGTGCAGCGGCCGTTGTTCGAGAGCCGGAAAAACTTCAGGGATGGAGTTGGTGCACGGTGGAACGACGCATGCCGGTGGCAACGCACTGGGGCAGTTTCGTAGCCGTGGTCGATTCGGGACAGCTGGTGCGCATCGAGCCCCGGGGTGATGACCCCGCGCCGTCACCGATCGGCCCGGGCATGGTGGCGGCTGCTGAGGACAGTGCGCGTGTGCGGCGACCCGCGGTGCGCAAAGGGTGGCTCGACGGCTTGCCGCGCGCCGATGAAACGGCCAGAGGTGCGGACACCTTCGTAGAGGTCAGCTGGGACGAGGCGCTCACGCTGGTGAGCGAGGAATTGCGCCGAGTGCGCACACAGCACGGGGACAGCGCGGTGTTCGGCGGCTCGTACGGCTGGGCCAGTGCGGGCGGCTTCCACAATGCGCAGGGTCAGCTCCAGCGCTTCCTGGCCTTGGGCGGGGGCTACACCGACTCGCGCAACACGTACAGCACCGCCGCTCTTGAGGTCATCCTTCCGCATGTGATCGGCGGGGCTCCGTGGAGCTACCAGTCGCGGATGCCGATGTGGGACGAGATCGCCGAGAACTGTGAGCTCGTGGTGGCGTTCGGGGGGCTGGCCCTGAAGAACAGCCAGGTCAATCCTGGCGGGCTGGCCCGGCACCAGACGCGGGACCTGCAGCGGAAGTGCCGTGAGGCCGGGGTTCGGTTCGTGAACGTCAGCCCGATCCGCTGTGACACCGCCGACTTCCTCGACGCCGAGTGGCTGCCGGTCATCCCCAACACCGACACCGCCTTGATGCTCGGCATCGCGCACACCATGCTGGTCAACGACTGGCACGACGAGGACTTCCTCACTCGTTGCTGTGAGGGGTTCGACCGCTTCGCCTCCTACCTGACCGGCGAGGTGGACGGCGTCGCCAAGGACGCCGACTGGGCCGCGAGGATCACGGGCATCAGCCGCGACACGATCCTCGATCTCGCCCATCGCCTGTCCACGCAGCGTTCCCTCATCATGGTCAACTACGCCATACAGCGGGCGGACCACGGTGAGCAGCCAATATGGATGTCGGTCGTGCTGGCGGCGATGACGGGTTCGCTGGGCCGGCCCGGCTGCGGCTGGGGCGCGGGCTACGCGACCATGGACGCGACCGGTGTTGCGCCGGGCCGACCGTCTGTGGCGTCGATGCCGCGGGTGGCAAACCCTGTTACGGACTTCATTCCGGTCGCCCGGATCGCCGACACCCTGCTGGAACCGGGCGCGACCATCGACTACGACGGCCAGCGCCTGACCCTGCCGGACCTGCGCCTGATCTACTGGTGCGGAGGAAACCCCTTCCACCACCACCAGGACCTCCACCGCCTCACCCGGGCCTGGCAGCGTCCGGACACGGTGGTGGTCCATGAAGCCTGGTGGAACACCACGGCGAAGTTCGCCGACATCGTGCTTCCCGTCGCGACCAGCCTGGAGCGCGACGACTTCGCCGCGGGGTTCTCCGACCCTCACCTGGTCGCGATGCCGAAGGTCCGCGAGCCGGCCGGCGAGGCACGCACCGACCACCAGATCTTCGCCGCTCTGGCCGCCCGGCTCGGCTATGAGCGTGAGTTCACCCAGTCGCGTTCCGAGATCGAATGGGTCCGGCACCTCTACGACCGGACGCGGGCCAACCTCGGCGACGACGCGGCCCTGCCAGACTTCGACGACTTCTGGCAACGCGCCTGCGGTGTGGAGCTGCCGGCACTCAGCGGTCCGTTTCCGGGCAGCTTCGAAGCACTGCGCTCCGATCCGCAGCGCTTCCCCTTGACGACGCCGTCGGGCCGGATCGAGATCTTCTCCGAAGAGATCGACTCCTTCGGCTACGACGACTGTGCCGGGCATCCGACGTGGTTCGAACCCGTGGAATGGCTTCGCGCCGACCTGGCGAACCGCTTCCCGCTGCACCTGATCTCGAATCAGCCTGCCTCGCGCCTGCACAGCCAGTACGACAACGGGAGTCACAGCCTCAAGTCGAAGATCCACGGCCGCGAGCCCGTGACGATCAACCCGCAGGATGCGGCATCACGCGGTATCGAGAACGGCATGATCGTGCGTGTGTTCAACGACCGAGGCAGCTGCCTGGCGGGCGCGATCCTGTCGGACGCCGTCATGCCCGGCGTCATCCAGCTCTCCACCGGAGCGTGGTGGGACCCGGCCCGTCCGGGCCGGAGCGGAACCCTGGACCGCCACGGCAACCCCAACACCCTCACCGGGGACCGCGGGTGCTCGCGTCTGTCCCAGGGACCCAGTGCGCACAGCGCTCTCGTCGATGTCGAGGTCTACGACGGGCCTGTCGAGGAGGTACTCGCCTTCACGCCACCACACCTCGAACACTGAAACGAAGACGAGTCAGCGGTATGCCGTGTTCGCCCTCGTCGGACGCCCGGTCGACGGGTCCGACCGGTGCCCGGCCGCTACTTGGAGCTTTGCGTCGCCGTAACTGTGTGAATACGGTACGCAGTCATGACTGCACTTCAAGACTTCAAGTATGGCCAGTGGTTCAGGGGCGCCGACGTCGACGGCGACGGGTTCATCACCCAGCACGACGTCCGCGAGATGAGCGAGCGCTACATCAGCGCCCGCGAGACCACGCCTGATGCCGAGACCGTGCGCCGGCTCATCGAGGGGATGGACCAGTTCTGGTCGAACGTCATCGCCCCGATGGATCAGGACGGTGACGGGAAGGTCGATGTGCGGGAGATGACCGAAGGCTTCAAGAGTGTCCTGACCGACCGCGCGTTCTACCCCCAGCAAGTCGCGCCGGTCACCGACTGCTTCTTCGACCTCGTCGACCTCAACGGAGACGGCAAGATCGACCAGGCCGAGTTCCAGCAGATGTTCAGGTCGGTCGCCGCCGTCCCCGGCGACGACTGCGCCGCCGTCTTCGCCGCTCTGGACCTCGATGGTTCCGGCGGACTGAGCCGTGACGAGTTCCACAAGGCACTCGAGGAGTTCTTCTACGGCAACGACCCCAACGCTCCCGCCAACCACATCTTCGGCAAGGTCACCGCCTGACCTTCCCCGGATGTGCCCCCGGCCCAGCGCCCAGCATCAGCCTCCGCAGGGCCGCGGGGGAGGGGTCGGCGTAGGCGGGCGACTCGAGACGTCCGCCGGGCCCGGTGCTCTGCAAGTGCGCCGGGTCGGCGCTGGCTCGCGGATCTGAAGCGGGCTGTTCGCGTCCTGCCACTGTCAACTCGGAAGGTCCACGCCATGCATGCGGCAGCCAGTACCACGACTGTCAGGACGAAGACGGGCGAGACCGCCCCCCTGACGCGAGCCGCCGTCATGGAGGCATCCCGCATGGAACCTGACTACACCGCCTACGCCCCCAATGACGTCTGGGTCGTCGCCGACATCGGCGGCCGTCTCCTCCCGGTCATTCAGTTGGTGCGCGCCGCCCTTGGCGCCGAACCGCACAACACCAATGAGGCTGAAGTCAGAATCAGGGAACTGGGGTTCCAGATCTTCATCAAGCGCCTGTACACCCCGGGCGGGCAACCGGTCCGGCTCACGCAGACGCAGCTCAAGGACGCGCGCCCGTGATGAATGTGCGGCCAACCTGAGAAACCCCGATGCCGTGGTGAAGCCCGCCATGGGTCGGAGCACGCTCCAGGGCGTGGCGCCGGCCGCAGCCGTCAGCGGCCGGCCGACGCTCTGCCGCGTGGCGCCTCCGCCTCGCCGCGGCCGTCGACTCTCGCCGCGTGCACGGAGGTGGACGTGGATGGTCTCGCGGGCGCTGGGGGGAACAATCCCGCCGACCAGTCCCGCCTGCTGCCCCACAGTACGGTGACCACTCCGCTGTCCTCACCTGTGCCAGACCCAGCGGTGGTGTCTTCACCGGGAGCGCCGACGGCGACGTCTGCGTATGCCGTCGTGCTGAGGGGGCTGTGGGAGCGCACGGCCAAGGGAATGCCGGCCCGGTGGCGGGAGCGGTTCACCGAGGACATTACGACGCGCCTGCCCCCGGGCGCCGCGGCCAGCGGCAGCAGTCGGAGGCCGGTCTGGGCGGGCGTGAGATGCAGCTGGGTCTGGAGGTAGAGGATGAGCAGGAACAGGGAGCCGAAGAGGGCGAAGAATATCCAGGCCAGCGCGGTCACGGCGGCCGTGAAGCGGCGGTTGGCGAAGAGCCGGGGCGGCAGGATCGGTGCGGGATGGCGCATCTCCCACCGTGGGAGGGAGGCGAACGCCGGTGCTGCGAGGGGGAATCCGGTGCCGATGGTGGGATCGGTCCAGCCGCGGGCCGGGCCTTGGATGATCGACCAGACCAGGGCCCCCACCCTGCAGGTGACCGCCCCCATGGCGGCCCTGTCCAAGGGTCCGGGGCGGGGGTGGCGGGGTTCCGGCACCCAGCGTCCAGTTGCCAAGGCCCCGACGACCACGAGTACGTTGATCCAGAATCCGGCCCGCCAGCCGCAGTGCTTCACCAGCAGGCCGCCGATGACCGGCCCGCCCAGGGCCCCGAGGCCCGCCACGCGCGTCCGCACCGCCACGGCCTTGCGGCGGGCGGCAACATCGGGGAACATCACGGTGATCAGCGAGAGGGTGGAGGGCATCAGCAGCGCTTCGCCAGCCGCGCCGCGACGACCTGGCCGGTGCCGGTGGCCGGCCCCCCGCCCACCGAGGCCGTCCCGCACAGGGCCGGGCCGAGGCTGAAGGCGCGGCGCCGGCCGTGCGTATCGCTCCACACTCCGGCCGCAAGGACGCAGCAGGCCAGCGTGAGCGTATAACCGTTGGCTATCCACAGCGGGCCCTGCGGTCCGGGATCCAGATCCAGCTTGAGGCTGGGCAGGGCAACGTTCATGACGGTGACGTCGAGACCGATCAGGAACAGTCCGCTGCACAGCACTGCCAGGGCCCTGCGCGGGTGCGTGGCGCGCGGCGGCGCTGTCATGGTGCGATGTGCTCCCACCACCAGGCGACGGTCGGGTAGGGAATCGTCTCGCAGCCACGAGGTGAGTCAGCCACTCGCACCCCTTTCCGGGATAAGGTCATGACCACGTCAGAATCAGGTCGCAGGCGGCCAGAGGGACAGGGAGTGACGACCAGCGCGCGGCGCACACCCCCGACCCACTCCACTTCCGGCACGACGCACTGCGCCGCACGCGCCCGGCTGTTATCGGCCGGCCAGCACACCGGTAAGGGCGCGGGCTCCCACATAGAGTGAGCTCTGTGGCTGCGGGGGCACTGTCGAGTTCGACTTCCTTGGCCGCACGGTCCCGAAGCCGGCCGATCGATCCGGTGCGCCAGACGGCGGACAACCCACAGGTGTGCCAGGTGCTTGAGGTCTTCTACGAGGGGCGTACTCCGCCTCGAAGAGCGGTTTCGAGGGCTCACTGAGGACGGCACATCACTGGCCGACTGGCTGCGCGCCCGCCACATCAGCATGCTCGATGTCGTCGGCATCGCTTGTGTCCACTGTGTGAAGGCCACCGCGCTCGACGGTGTGCGAGCGGGCTTCGCCGTCCGGG
>NZ_JBVHPJ010000024.1:0-28596 GCF_055567995.1 Streptomyces sp. NPDC026246
GGTTCCTGGCGTTCCGTCGCCGGAGCGCGCAGCGCGGCTGAGTCGCGCACACGAGGCGTGGGGCCCCGGGCGGGGGGGGGGGGGGGGGGGCGGGCGGGGGGGGGGGGGGGGGGCCCGGGGTGGGGGGGGGGGCCGCCGCCGGCAAGCAGTACGGCCGGGACGTCAGTCCTTGATCTCGCAGACGTTGCCGAACGCCGGGTTGAGCAGGCCGACCACGTTGATCGAGTTGCCGCAGACGTTGGCGTTGATGTCGATCGGGATCTGGATGACGTTGCCGGAGAGAACGCCGGGGCTGTCGGTGGCGATCCCGACGGGGCCCGAGTCGGCGCTCGCCGTACCGGCGAAGGCCAGCAGGGCGGCGCAGGCCAGGCCGGCCGCGGCGGTCACACGTGTGCGCATGGAAAAGCTCCTGTCAGTCGCAGGGACACGTGACTCCACCGTCACCCGGTGTAGCGCGGCGCGACATTCCTGGGGGTCCGAACGGGGTGCGCGGGCCCGTCACGCCCTCTCCGGATGCACACGGCGCTCCGGCGGGGAATGGTGATAGCGGACCCTTTTCAGCACCGGGGCCACCAGCGATCCGGACCCTAGGAGCAGAAGCCATGTCGACCTCACAGCCTGCCGCGAGCCAGTCCCCCGAGGACCGTTGCACCCCGGACCGTCTGCTCCACGCCCGCACCGGCACGGATGTGTCGGCGGAGGACCTCGTCCTCGCCTCGGGCAAGGACCTCACCCCGCACAACATCGAGTGGGCCGAGCGCAAGCTGGCGGAGGAAGGGCCGGCGGCCATGGAGAAGCTGCTGCCCTAGCCGGCGCGCCCGCACCGAGGAGGCCACCGACCGGAACCCTCCGGGTCGGTGGCCTCCTCGGTGCGGGGAGGGCGACGACGTCGGCGGCCTCGCCCCGGGCGGGTGCGGGCCGCGCGTCACCGTCGCGCGCTTCACGGCCTGCCGTCGTCCTCGGGCAGGGCGGTGTCGTCCTCCACGACGTGCATGGCGGCCTCCTCGGCTCCGGCCGCTCCGCCGTCGATGCCGAGGTCGGTCGCGACGGCGTCCTTCTCGGTGTCCTCGTGGGCCCCCTCGTCCGGGGCGACCAGACGGCCGGCGCGGTCGGTGCCCGCCTCGGGGTCCACCGGTTCGCCGTCGCTGTCGGGGCTGTCGCCCACTCCGTCGCCCACCGGCTCGGCGGACACGTCCGGGACCTCCTGGGACAGCCGCTCGTCGAGCGTCTCCCCCTCGTGCTGCTCGGCCGCGGTGACGCCGGGCTTGGTGACGCCCAGGGGCTTCTCCGGCGGGGAGTAGCCCTCCTCGACCATGTCGTCGTAGGTGCGCTCGTCGAGGGCGTCCTGCATGTCCAGCGGCGAGGCGTCCTCCTGCTCCTCGTTCGTCCCGGTGGGCTGGTACGCGTCGTCCGCCATCTGTTCGGAGTCCATCCGTTCCGTGCCCATCACTTGCCTCCCTGTCGCGCCCTGCGCGACGTGTCCGTTCGGGTCTGCTCGTTCCGCGTTTCCCGTTACGCGGCCTCTAACCTCGGCGGATGCCCGGCGCCGCGCACCCGCCGGTGGTCAGCGGTCGCCGTCGCGCCCCGGGCCGGGCGCGAGGCGGACGTCCAGGTCCGCGACGCGGTGCACCGGCCAGTCGCGGGCGTAGCGGGGCGCGGTGCCGCCCGCCGGTGCGAGGTGGGCGACCGGGACGCGCTGCGCCGTGCGCAGGACGCCCGCGGCGGTCATGTTCTCGTTGTTGCCGGACGTCGCGCCCGAGGAGCACCCGGTGTAGTAGCCGATCGGGATGGACTCGTGGCCGGTGAGCAGGCACGGCGGCCGGACGCCGAGGCGGCGCAGGGCGTCGGCGGTGCGGTCCCAGTCGACGCGGTTGGCGGTGTTGCGGGTGACGGCGCCGTGCAGCACGGCCGTCTGCACCGCGAGGTGCCCGGCCAGGCCGAGGGCGACCACGGTGGCGGCGACCGGCCGCCACGTCCTGCGCGGCGTCCTGACCATGTACCACAGGCCGTCGGCGACGGGGATCGCGAGCAGGGCGTAGGCGGGCTGCAGGAAGCGCGGCGCCGCGTAGCCGATCATGAACAGGTACGGCAGGGCCGCCGTGGCGGCGCAGGCCAGCGGGACGAGGGTGCGTTCCAGGCGCCGGGCCCGGCCCGCGACGACCAGGCCGAGACCGGCCAGGACCGGCAGCGCGAACCACCAGGCGAAGACCACCGGCTCGGGCATCGGCCCGGTGCAGGGCCGGCACAGGGCCCGGCCGCCCAGGCTGCGCAGCTGGTCGTCGACGGCGATCTGCCAGCCCAGTCCGCCCTGGATGCGCGACGCCTCCGCGAGCCGCTCCCCCAGGCCGCCGAAGCCGGCGTACGCCTCGATCACCCAGGGCACCGCGCCCGCCGCCAGTCCCGCGGCGAGCGGGAGGAGCAGGCGCCGGTGGCGGACCAGGGCGAGGACCAGCAGGGGCACGGTCACCCAGACCGCGTCGGTGGGCCGCATCCACGCCATGAGCGCGGCACCGGCGGCGACGCCCCACAGCGCCCGGGGCGAACGGCCCGCCCGGGCCCGCAGGAAGCAGCCGACGCCGGTCAGGGCGCCGATGGCGACCCAGTAGTTGGGCATGGCCTGCGGTCCGTAGAAGACGGTCACCCACAGGGACGCGAAGAGGGCGCCCGCGGTCACCAGGACCCGTGTCGGGAACAGGCCCCGCCAGCAGCGCAGGGCGAGGTAGAGGGCCAGGCCCGACAGCAGGGCCAGGTAGACGCGCAGCAGCGGGACGGACGGGGACCAGGACGCGACCGGCGCGACCAGCAGCGAGACGCCACGGGAGCGGGGGGCGCTGAAGAAGGCCGCGGGGTGGTGCGCGGTGATCTGGCTGACGTAGACGATCTCGTCCCAGCCGAGGCCCAGCACGGGGCGGACGAGGGCGAGCTGGGCGAGGGTGAAGACGACGGCCAGCAGGGCGAGCGGCCGGTCCACGCGGCGCATGCCGCGCGCACCCGAGGGTCCTGCCTGTTCGTGTCGTCGCCTGCGGACGAGGAGGGCGTTCGCGCCGTCGGTCATCGTCCACCCCTTCCCCCGCCCGCCGACGGGCCGCCCGCGGCCTCCCACCCGCCGGGGCCGGAAGCCGAATGATCATCAGTACGGCCAACGTAACCCGGTCGACGGGTGGACGAGGGGTGGAATACGGCCGAATGTCCGACCCGGCCGATCCGTCAACGGGCGTTCGGGGCGCGGTGCGGGGGCTGACTGGGCGCCGGGCGATGGGTGCGCGCGGGAACGGCCCGCTCGACGGGGGCGTCCTCGCTCACCGTCAGCTCGGTGCCGTGGTGGTGGATCGTCAGCGGCGGGCCGGAGTACAGGGTGTACGTGGCCCGGTCACCGGTCAGCTCCACCCGCAGGCACCGGCCGAGGAACTGGATGCTGAAGGCGAGCCTGGTGTACCGCTCGGGCAACCGCGGCGAGAACCGCAGGGTGCCGTCGGTGCAGCGCATGCCGCCGAAGCCCGCCACCAGTGCGAGCCAGGTGCCCGCCAGGGAGGCGATGTGCAGTCCGTCGCGGGTGTTGTGCTCCAGGTCGCCGAGGTCCATCAGCGCGGCCTCGGTGGTGTACTCGCGGGCCAGGTCCAGGTGCCCGGTCCGGGCGGCCATGACGGCCTGCACGCACGCGGACAGTGAGGAGTCCCGAACGGTCAGCGGCTCGTAGTAGGCGAAGTTGCGGGCCATCTGCTCCTCGTCGGCGAACTCCTCGAAGAAGGTGTCGCAGGTGTACATGGCCAGGACGAGGTCGGCCTGTTTGACCACCTGCTTGCGGTACAGGTCGAAGTACGGGAAGTGCAGCATCAGCGGGTACTGGTCCGGCCGGGTGCCGGCGAAGTCCCAGCGCTGATAGCGGGTGAAGCCGGCGTGCTGTTCGTGCACGCCGAGCTCCTCGTTGTACGGCACGTGCACGGCCTCGGCGGCCTCCCGCCAGGCCGCCCGCTCCTCCTCGCCGGCGCCGAGCTCCTCCGCCCGGTCGGGGTGGCGTTTGCAGGCGTCGGCCGCGGCCAGCAGGTTCGCCCGGGCCATGAGGTTGGTGTACGTGTTGTCGTCGGCGATGGCGCTGTACTCGTCGGGCCCCGTCACGCCGTGGATGTGGAAGACGCCCCGGTCGTCGTGGTGACCGAGGGAGCGCCACAGGCGGGCGGTCTCCACGAGCAGTTCGACGCCCACCTCGCGCTCGAAGGCCTCGTCACCGGTGGCCGCGACGTGACGGACGACGGCGTCCGCGATGTCGGCGCCGACGTGGAAGGCGGCCGTGCCGGCGGGCCAGTACGCCGAGCCCTCCGACCCCTCGATGGTGCGCCAGGGGAACGCGGCGCCGCGCAGCCCGAGTTGGGTCGCGCGCTCCCGGGCGGCCGGCAGCGTCTCCAGGCGCCAGCGCAGGGCCTCGGCCGCGGCCCGGGGCGCGGTGTAGGTCAGCAGCGGCAGCACGAACGCCTCGGTGTCCCAGAAGGCGTGGCCGTCGTATCCGGAGCCGGTGAGGCCCTTGGCGGGAATGGCCCGCTGCTCGGCGCGGGCACCGGCCTGCAGGACGTGGAAGAGGGCGAAGCGGACGGCCTGCTGGATCTCCTCGTCGCCGTCGACCTCGACGTCGGCCCGGGACCAGAAGTCGTCCAGGTAGGCCCGCTGGTCCTCCAGCAGGCCCTGCCAGCCGCTGTGCGCGGCCGCCGCCAGGGCCGCCTCCACCTGGTCGCTCATCGCGGGCCGGGACCGGGCGCCCGACCAGCCGTGCGCCACCAGCTTCTCCACGCGCAGCCGCTCGCCCGGCTCCAGCACGGCAGTGACGGTCAGCCGCGCGACGTCCACGTTGCTCTCACTGGCGGTGGTCGTGCGTTCGGGGCCGGTGACGGTGTGGTCCGCGGCCACGGCGACCCGCAGGCCGCTGCGGCGGGTGCGGTGCACCAGGCGCAGCCGGTTCCCGGCGGCGAGGTCCTCCTCGGCTTCCAGGGGTGACTTCAGGGCCCTGGCCGCGCGCGGGTCGCCGTCCGGCTCGGGCAGGCTCTCGTTGGCGACCAGCTCCGACTGGACGACGACCCGGGTACGGCTGTCGACGGGCTCCACCTCGTAGGCCACGGCGGCGATCGCCCGCTGCGTGAGCGAGACCAGCCGGGTGGAGCGCACGCGGACGGTGGAGCCGGCCGGGGAGGTCCACTCGCAGACCCGTTCCAGCACGCCCCGGCGCAGGTCGAGGGTCCGCTCGTGGGCGACGAGCCGCCCGTAGCGCAGGTCGAACGGCTCGTCGTCGACCAGCAGGCGCAGCACCTTGCCGTTGGTGACGTTGATGACGGTCTGGCCCGACTCCGGGTAGCCGTAGCCCGCCTCGGCGTAGGGCAGCGGGTGCAGTTCGTGGACGCCGTTGAGGTAGGAGCCCGGCAGACCGTGCGGTTCGCCCTCGTCGAGGTTGCCGCGCCAGCCGATGTGCCCGTTGGACAGGGCGAACACGGACTCGCTCTGCGCGAGCAGGTCCAGGTCGAGTTCCGTCTCGCGCACGGCCCAGGGTTCGACGCCGTAGGCCCGCTGGGTGATCACTGCTCGCCTCCCAGTTCCCCGAGGTCGCGCACCACGACGTCGGCGCCGTGGGCGTACAGGGCGTCGGCCTGCCCGACGCGGTCGACCCCGACGACGTAACCGAAGCGCCCCGCGCGGCCGGCGTCCATACCGGCCAGGGCGTCCTCGAAGACCGCCGCCGCGGACGGCTCGACGCCGAGGTCCCGGGCGGCGGCCAGGAACGTGTCGGGGCGCGGCTTGCCGGGCAGGTCGCGCTCGGCGGCGACCACGCCGTCGATGCGCACGTCGAAGTAGTGCTCGGCGCCGATCGAGCGCAGCACGTCACGGCAGTTGGCGCTGGAGGACACGATCGCGGTGCGCAGGCCCCGGGCGCGGACCCCGTCCAGGTAGCGCAGGGTGCCGTCGTACGCCTCCACGCCGTCGGTGCGGATCTTCTCCAGGACGAGGTCGTTCTTGCGGTTGCCGAGGCCGTGCACGGTCCGCGCGCCGGGCGGGTCATCCGGGTCGCCGTCGGGCAGTTCGATGCCCCGTGAGGCCAGGAAGGTGCGCACGCCGTCGGCGCGTGGCCGGCCGTCGACGTACTCGTCGTAGTCGCTCCCCGCGTCGAACGGCCGGAAGTCCTCGCCGTCGCGTTCGCGCAGGAAGGCGTCGAACATCTCCTTCCAGGCGGCCGCGTGCACGACGGCCGTCCTGGTGACGACCCCGTCGAGGTCGAACAGGCAGGCGTGGATGTGTCCGGGAAGACCGAGCTGCGTCATAGGGGACCGGTTCCCCGTCGCGGGCCGGTCCAGTGAGTGGCGCACGCCACACGTCCGCCGGGGCAGGCGGACGGCACTGTGGGCGGCCGCGTCCGGGTGCCACACTTTCCCTCGTGCCGCTCACCTTCGACGACCTGGTCCACCGTGCCCGAGCCCTCCCCCAGGGTGGCCGGCGCGCGATCCTCGGTGTCGCGGGCAGCCCCGGCGCGGGCAAGTCGACGCTCGCCGGGTCACTGGTGCGGGAGCTGAACGGGACGGGCGAGCCCTGGGTGGCGCACGTCCCCATGGACGGCTTCCACCTGGCGGACGCCGAACTGGAGCGCCTGGGGCTGCGGGACCGCAAGGGCGCTCCGGAGACGTTCGACGCCGCCGGTTACGCGGCGCTGCTGCGGCGGCTGCGCGACGACGACCCGGTGGAGACCGTGTACGCGCCCGGCTTCGAACGCGTCCTGGAGCAGCCGCTGGCCGGGGTGATCCCGGTTCCTCCCGCCGTCCGGCTGATCGTCACCGAGGGCAATTACCTCCTGCTGGACCGCGGTTCCTGGTCCCGCGTCCGCCTCCTGCTCGACGAGGTGTGGTTCTGTGAGGTGGCGGAGCGGGAGCGTCTGCGCCGGCTGATCGCCCGGCACGAGGAGTTCGGCAAGAGCCACGAGGAGGCGGTGGCGTGGGTCCACCGCTCGGACCAGCGCAACGCCGAACTGGTCGCCGGGGGCCGGGACCGGGCGGACCTGGTGGTCCCGGAGCCGGCCCTGCCGCGGCCGCCGGGGTGACGCACGACCGGATCGAAACCCGGGGCCGGGGTGCGCGCGCCGGGCGCGTCGCGGCAGGATCGGCTGCATGATCAGGTCCGCAACCATCGACGACGTCCCCGAGATCCGGACGATGATCCGCGAACTCGCCGCCTACGAGAAGGCCGTGGAGCAGGCCAGGTGCACCGAGGAGCAGGTGCGCGCGGCGCTCTTCGGCGAGCATCCTGCCGCCTTCGCGCTGATCGCCGAGGACGACGACACGGGCGCCACCGTGGGCTACGCCCTGTGGTTCCCGCGCTTCTCCACCTGGACGGGCAGGCGGGGCATGCACCTGGAGGACCTGTACGTGCGGCCCGGGGCCCGGGGCGGAGGCCATGGCAAGGCCCTGCTCGCGCAGCTCGCCGCCCTCTGCCGGCGCCACGGCTACGACCGGTTCGAATGGTGGGTCCTGGACTGGAACGAGCCGGCGATCGGCTTCTACCGGTCCATCGGCGCGCAGGTGATGGACGAGTGGAAGGTGTGCCGCCTCAGCGGGGACGCCCTGGCCCGGCTCGCGGCCCAGGCACCCGCCGGCGCCCTCTGACGGGGGCCGGCAAGGCGGCGACGCGGCGCGCCGCTGACACGGGATCGGCTGGCCCGGGCCGCCGGATCCGGCAGCTGCCGAGGCGACGGGGCGGCCGGCCGGACCGATCGCCGGCGGCCACCCCGTGGACGACGACGGCCCCCGATCACGACCGGCCGTCGTCGGGGAACCCGCCGGGCCTCCTCAAGGCGCCGCCCGGGAGAACCCGTCGGCGCTCACGTGGGGCATCACCCTGCCGGCCACCCGGAAGCGGCCGTTCGGGACGTCGGGGCACCTCGCCACGTGGACCGTCAGCGGTCCGGCCCACTCGTAGCCGCGGCGCTCCGCGTGCCGGGACAGGCTGTCGGTGAGGGCCTGCCCCACCTCGGTGCCGCTGCGCTCGAGGTGCTCGTGCACCTCGTCGGGCAGTTCCACGTCGTAGGCGTTGGGGACCATCACCCGGCCCTTGCCGCACACCACGGCGTTGTCGTCGCACGCGCGCCGCAGGGCGTCGACGACCTCGACGGGCTCCTTGCCGAGGAGACGTGCCCACAGCGCCTCCCACCGGTTCTCGAGAGTCTGCTCCAGCGCGCTCAGGGCGCCCATGCGTCGCTCACCTGCCGGGACGTCGTCGGTGCGGCCGCGCGGGCCGGGCTCACTTCTCGTCGAAGTCGTCGGGGCGTACGTGGGCCTCCTCCAGTGCCTCGCGCATGGTGCGGCCGGTCGCGCCCTGCTCCTTGACGGCATCCTCGTCGTGCTGCTGCAGGACCTCGTCCGTGGTGTGGGTCTTGGGCCGGCTTTCCTCGGGGGTGCTCATGGGGCCAACTCCTCTCAGGATCTTCTGCGGCGGCGGGTTCCCGCCCCGCCCTCGGGTATCCCCGCCCGCGGCAGATCATGTGCATCCGCGAAGAAGCCCTGGTCACCACGGTGCGTGAGCTATGTTGAACGTCCGTGGGGAACGAAGGAGGCGTACCGGTGCCATCGCCGCAGCAGGCACGTGCACAGGCATCCGCCATCACCTCGGGGAAGGCCGCCCCGGAGACGGAGGTCTCCCCGTCCTCCGCGCTGCGCACGCTCTTCGACCGGCCCCGGCTGTCCCCGGGGCAGCGGCGGATCGCCCAGTACCTGATCGAGCACATCACCGAGGCGGCGTTCCTGTCCATCACCGATCTCGCCGACCGGGTCGGGGTGAGCCAGCCGTCGGTGACGCGGTTCGCCTCGGCGGTCGGGTTCAGCGGCTACCCGGCGCTGCGCGAGAAGCTCCAGTCGATCGCGCTCGGCACCCTCGCGGGCGGACCGGCGGAGGAGAACCGGGGCAACGAACTGCAGGCGGCGGTGGACGCCGAGATCGAGAACCTGGAGAACCTGCGACGGGACTTCGCGGACCCGGCCCGGGTCATCGACGTCGGCCGCAAACTGTCGTCGTCCACTCCGCTCACGATCCTGGGCCTGCGCATCTCCGGTTCGCTCGCCGAGTACTTCGCCTACGCCGCGCGCCGCATCCACCCGGACGTCCGGCTCGTGACCCGGGGCGGCAGTGTCGCCTACGACGCCCTGCTGCAGTCGCGTGAGGCGGGCGGCACCTGGGTGCTGGCCTTCTCCATGCCGCGGCATGCGCAGGAGACCCTGACGGCGATCCGGGTGGCGCGCGGCGCCGGGCTCAGGGTCGCCCTGATCACCGACCTGGCACTCGGGCCGCTCGCGGACGAGGCGGACGCCGTCTTCGCCCTCGGGACGGGCTCGCGCCTGGTCTTCGACTCCTACGCCGCCCCGGGCGTGATGTGCTCGGCGCTGCTCCAGGCCATGACGGACGCCGACCCCGAGCGCACGCAGGCCCGGCTGGAGGAGTACGAGCAGGTCGCCGACCAGCACCAGTTCTTCCTCAAGGACTGACCGGACGCACGGACCCCGGCGTCCACACCGGGACCTTCCCCAACAAAGCGCGCATGAATGTTTTCATGCTTCTTGCAAACCGGAAGGCATATATAAATACTGCTCACGGATCGCGACCCGGCCCTGCCGGATCGGGTTCCGCACCCGAGGAGCCGGGTCCTACCCACTCCGGCCTCGCGGGTGTCCGCGGGCGGCCCCGGTCATCCCCTAGGTCGGGGCCGCCCCGACCCGTCGTCCACCCTCACGACGCCGCACACCCGGAAGCGATGATCATGTCCCTGACGTCCACGCGCATCAGCCCGGACTGGCCCTGCCAGGTCAAGACCCCCGGGAGTTTCGACTGGGAGCGCTCGGCGGCCAAGTGGCTGCGCGAACTGGTACCGGCCCGCTACGCGGGCTACCCCGTGTTCGTCCGCCACCCCGTCCTCCTCGCCCGGCACGCACAGATCCAGGTCCAGCACGAGCTCCGCGTCGCCCGCACCGCCCTGCAGACCGCCCGCGCCGACCTGCCCGGCCTCGGCCTGCACGAAGGCGTCATCGAGCACACGATCAAGCTGTACGCGGCCGAGGTCATGCAGTTGCAGCACATCGCCCGCAGCGTCCGCGCGGTCACCCGGGCGCTCAGCGAGTCCGGCCGCCACTGACCCGGGGCGCATGACCCGCCCGCCGCGTGGCACCCGGTGAGGGATGAGCACCACCGAAGCACGCCGGGCCGAACCGGTGACCACGGTGCTGACCTGGCAGGTGCGTCCCGGCCGGGAGCAGCAGTTCGAGGAATGGACGCACGGCATCACCCGCTGCGCCCGGCGCTTCCCCGGCAACGAGGGCGTCTCCTGGCTCACGCCGGAGGACGGACACCGCTACCACGCGGTGCTGCGCTGGTCGGACCGGCACCGGCTCGCCGCCTGGCTGGAGTCGGACGAGCGCGCGCACTGGCACCGGCAGATCCACGACATCGCCGTCGAGGTCAGCAGCGAGCGTCAGTCGACCACGGGCCTGGAGACCTGGTTCAGCCTGCCGGGCACGACCGTCCAGGCCCCGCCCCGGTGGAAGATGGTCCTCACCACCTTCCTCGGCGCCTATCCCTTCGTCCTGCTCATCCAGTGGCTGGTGACGCCGTCGACCACCGGCTGGCCGCTGCCGCTGCGGGCCGTCGTCTTCCCCCTGGTGCTGCTCCCCCTGCTGACCTACCTGGTGATGCCCGGCCTCAGCCGGGTGCTGCGTCAGTGGCTCTATCCGCGCGACGGACGCTGACCCGCCGGCGCGGACGGGAGCGGCCAGGGGAACGCGTGTGAAGAGGGTGCATCACCTGCCCACAAGGCGCTCTTCCGATCCGCCCGGGTGTGCAATGCTCAACGCGTGACGAGCGAGCCCGTGACACCGGCGCAGCCGGGTGCCGCACCGGACCTGGTCGAGCTGGCCAGGATCGTCGCCCGGCAGCGCGCCGAACTGGACCGGCTGCGCGACCAGGCGGCCGTTTCGGCTGTCGTCGAACGGGCCAAGGGCGCGGTCATGGCGCTGACCGGCTGTACCGCCGACGCGGCGAGCGAACAGCTGCGCCGCAGGGCCAAGGACGCGCGCCGCACCCTGCTGGAGGAGTGCTGGATCACGCTCGGTGCGCTCGGCCCGGCAGCACACCCGCCGGCCGCGACGGACACCCGCGGCAACCGTGACGCGGCCGGCCCGGGCAGGACCGATCCCGGGCAGGACTCCGTCCCGGACGACCTCGCCGACGCCCTGGCCCGCCTCGGCCAGGCCCTCGTTCGGGTGATGACGCCGCAGGATCTCGCCCGGTGCCTGCTGGAGCACCTCGCACCCGACATGGCGGCGGACGCGGTACTGGTCTACCGCCACCGGGCGGACGGCGGTCTCCGGCTGATCGGGCACGCGGGCGTCGACGACCGGCTGGCCGACCAGTGGCGCCAGGTGCCGCCGCTGAGCGGAGTGGCGGCGCTGGACGCCCTGCGGGCGGGCGAGCCGCGCTGGCTTGAGGACTTCGACACCGACGCCAAGCGGTACCTGCTGATAGGGGACCCACCCGAGCGGTGGCGCTCGCGCGCCTGGCTCCCCCTGTCCGGGACGGGTCCGGCGGAGGTCTGCATCGGGGTGCTGCGCACCCGTGCCGGTGAGTTCACCGCACGGGACCGCGCGCACCTGAGGGCCGTCACGGGGTTGTGCACGGGACGGCTGCGCGCCTTCGACACCCCGCCGGAGCGTTCCGCCGACCCGGGCACGGACGCCGTGCAGGCCCTCTTCGAGGCCCTGCCGCTCTCGGCGATGCTGCTCACACCCCTGCGGACCGCCTCGGGCGATGTCGAGGACTTCCTGATCGAGGCCGCGACCACGCAGGCCGGCGACCTGCTGGGCCGCACGGGCGAAGTGGTGGCCGGGCGGCGGCTGCTCGAACTGCGCCCGGCGATGCCGGCGGAGCCGCTGTGGCAGGGCTGCCTGCGGGTCCTGGCCACCGGGCAGGAGTACGAGAGCGACCCCTTCGCCCACGAGGAGGTCGCGGCGGGCATCGCGGCCCTGTTCATCTACACGGTCCGGGTCGCCCCGCTCGGCGACACCCTGGTCGTCTCGTGGATCCGCCACGGCTCCTCCGACCGGCAGGAGCAGCGCCTTGCCGACCTGCAGCGCCTGGGCAACCTCGGCTGGGCGAACTGGAGCCTGCACGCTCCGGAGGTCTCCTGGTCCACCCAGGTGTTCGCGCTGCTCGACCGGGACCCGGCGGACGGGCCGGTGCCGCTGATCGACGTGCCGGAGCTGGCCCTGCCGGAGGACACGCCCGCGCTGACCCGCGCCGTCGCCGACCTCGTCCACCAAGGGCAGTCCGTCGACGTGCCGTTCCGGATCCGGACCACCAACGGCATCCGCCATCTCCGCCTCACCGCCGAGGCCGTGTGCGACCGGCACGGCACGCCCGTCGAGGTGCACGGGTTCGTACAGGACACGACGGCCCGGCGGCGGGCCGAGCTGGCCCTGGTGGAGAGCGAGCGGGCCATCCTCACCCAGCACGACGTGCTGCGGGCCGAGCGGACCCTGGCCTCCCGGCTCCAGCACGCCCTGTTGCCGATGACCAACCGGCCGGTGCACCTGGCCGGGCTGCGTGTCGAGGTCGCCTACCTGCCGGCCCAGTCGGGTGTGCACGTCGGCGGTGACTGGTTCAGCGCGATCGAACTGCCCGACGGGGACGCGCTGCTGGTCGTCGGCGACGTCGCGGGGCACGGTGTCGACGCCGTCGCCACGATGGCCCAACTGCGGTTCACCGCCAAGGGCATGGTCATCACGGGCTCGTCCCTGACCGGTGCGCTGGCCCGGCTGAACACGCTGCTGCTGCACTCGCGCGACACGTACGCCACCGCCACGATGGTCCTCGCCCGCTACAACCCCCGCGACCGCCGTCTGATCTGGGCCCAGGCCGGGCACCCGCCGCCCCTGCTGCTGCGGGACGGCGAGCCGCGGTACCTGGACCGCCCGCGCGGCATGCTCATCGGGGCGTCCACCACCCCGGTCTTCGAGGAGGCGGAGTGCCACCTGGAACCGGGTGACCGGCTCATCCTGTTCACCGACGGGCTGGTCGAGCACCCGCCGGAGAGCATCGACCGGGGACTGGAGCGCCTCGGGGAGGCCGTGGCCGCGCCGCACACCGACCGGCCCGGGTCGCTGGGGCCGCTGCTCGCCCGGATGCTGCCGGACGAGCGCAGGGACGACGTCTGCGTCGTGGACGTTCGGGTGCCGGAGGCGTAACGGGCGCAGGCGCAGGCTTGGCCGGGCGCGGCGCGGCTACGGCCGTGCGGGCAGGGCGGTGCGGGTGATCCGACGGCGGCTCAGGAGTCGCCGCGGTGCCGCCAGTACCACCACAGGCCGACGAGCAGGGCCAGCAGGAACAGGGTGGGCAGCACCAGGCCGGGGATGCGGGAGCCGTTCATGGGCGGGGCCTTCGGTTCGCGGCGGACTCCGGCGGGGTGCGCCGGCGGGGCGGGGCGGCGCCGAGCCGTCCGCGACGGGCCGGTGTGGCAGGTGCTGGTGCTCGTGGAGTCGCCCCGGGCCAGGGTGACGCATCGCGGCGCTGCCGTACCGCCGCTTTTGCCTTCCGTTGCCGGGGGTTCGAGCCGCGGGACGCGTCGTCAGTCGACCGGGTGCCCCGGTGCTATGTCGAGGGCGTCGGACAGGCGCAGCAGGCGGCCCTCCGGAGAGGTCCGGCCGCCCCACTCGACCGGGTCGAGGACGAAGCCGACGTGGTCGCCGCCGCCGACCCGCTCCACGATCCGGCCGACGAACCAGCCCGGCGCGTCCTCGAGGACGAGCGCCCCGCCGTGCGCCTCGCGCAGCGCCACCCCGTGGAACTTGTCGGTGTCGTCACCGGTGTGCCCGCCGAACCGCTCGGCGAGGGCGTGCTGTTCCCGGGTGAGCAGGTGCACGGCGAGCACGTCGGCGTCGCGGGCGACCCGGAAGGTGTGGTTCAGCTCGGAGAGCCACACGGCGAAGCGCACCGGCCGCATCGAGCACTGCGAGGCGAACCCGACCAGGCAACCCGCCCGTTCACCGGCCGCGGCGGCCGTGACCACGTACATGTCGGGGTTCAAACGGTCGATGAACTCGTCCATGCCCGTCATGGTCGCATCGGCCTCGCCCGCGGGCGGAGGCGGGGCGGGCCGGCGGCGTCAGCTCGCGACGGGTGCCGTCCGGGACTCCAGAGCGGCCCGGGTGTCGTTGCCGTAGACGCCGGTCTCGTCGCCCCGGATTCCGTACCAGAGCTGGAAGCGGGCCACGGCGGCGGTCAGCACCGGGTCGTAGCGGCCGCTGGTGGAGCCGTCACGGTAGACGTCGGGGATGCCGAGGAGGCGTTGCTGAAGCTCGGTCACCTCGGGACCGCTGGCTCCCTCCCGCAGCGTTCCCGGACCGTCGGGGTCGGAAC
Organism: Streptomyces sp. NPDC026246; assembly: GCF_055567995.1. Lineage (NCBI taxonomy): Bacteria > Bacillati > Actinomycetota > Actinomycetes > Kitasatosporales > Streptomycetaceae > Streptomyces > Streptomyces sp. NPDC026246. The sequence continues at coordinate 14,422 of NZ_JBVHPJ010000024.1, forward strand.
GGGGGGCGGATGGCGTGGGCGCGGGGGTGGGGACCGCGGCAGGGGCGGATGCGGGCGGCCGGGGCGCGGGGGCCGCGGTGCCGTCGCCGTGGTTCCCGTGGACCAGCAGCGCCCCGGCGAAGCCGACCGCCGCCGCGGCGACGACGGCCACGGCCACGGTGGTGCGGCGCGGTGCGGTGTCCGCACGGCCGCGGGCGTTCGAGCCGGTGGCGGGCGGGGTGGTGCGAGCCCGGCCCCGCCCGTCGTGGCGGCCGACGGGCGGGAGTTCCCGCGTCTCGTCCTCGGAGCCGGGCGGTGGGACGGACGGGGTGAAGGGCTCGCGGGCGGGTTCCCGGCCCGTCTCCCGCTGGAACTCGCGCATGAGTTCCGCCAGGGCGTCGGTGCGCCGGGGCCGCAGGACGCGGATCGGTTCCAGGACCGGGCCGTCGTGCGGCGGCCGGGGCTCGGACGGTGCCGGCACTCCGCTCTCCTTCCGTCCGGGCCGGGGGTGGCACCCGGGCCGTGGATCGTCCTGCCACTGGATACGCGACCGCCTCGCCGCTTGTTCATCAGGCGGGCCCGGCCGGGGCGCCGGTACCTCACCCCGAGGTGGGATGCGGAGTCCCGCCCGCGGCACCGAGTGCCAAATGAGGTCGTACGGGTGCTACGTTGCAGATCATGAGCTCCGGGAAAGCCGAGACGGGGGCCGGCAGGCCGCCCATGCGGGACGCGCTGGTGGCGGCGGCCTTCCAGCTGTTCCTCGAGCGGGGGTACGAGCAGACCACGGTCGACGACATCGTTGCCCTCGCCGGCGTGGGGCGCCGCTCGTTCTTCCGCTACTTCCCGTCCAAGGAGGACGTGGTCTTCCCGGACCACGAGCGCTGCCTGGCGGACATGACGGCGTTCCTCGCGGACGGTTCCGGCGACGAGGAGCCGGTGGAGCGGGTCTGCGACGCGGCCCGGCTGGTGCTGCGGATGTACGCCGAGAACCCCACGTTCTCCGTCCAGCGCTACCGCCTCACCAAGCAGGTGCCGGGGCTGCGCGCCTACGAGCTGTCGGTGGTGTGGCGCTACGAGCAGGCGCTCGCCGCCTACCTGCGGCGACGCTTCGCGGCCCGCCGCGAGGGCACCCTCCAGGCCGACGTGATCGCCGCGGCCGTGGTCGCCGCGCACAACAACGCCCTGCGGTCCTGGCTGCGTTCGGACGGGCGGGGCGAGGCGGACGCCGCCGTGGACCACGCGCTCGCCTACGTCCGGTCGACGTTCGGCGCCACCACGGCGCCGACGGCTCCCGCCTCCACCACCCCACCGCCCTGGCTCACGTCCCCCACGGCCGGCGAACGGCCCGACGACGTGGTCGTCGTGGTGTCGCGTCGCGGAGCGCCCTTGTGGCGGGTGGTGCAGGAGCTCGAGTCGGCCCTCGGCCGGACCTGAGGACCTCCCGGGACCCGCGAGCGGCGTTCCGGATCGAGGGTACGGAGTGCCTTTACGAGTGGCACTGAGTGCCATACTCTGTGCTGCGTGCACGGTGGCACGGCGAACCGGGCACACGTGTGCGTGGGCGACCCCGCACACGGATTCCGGGCGAGTGCAGGGAGTTGACAGCGTGTACCACCACTCAGGAAGCGTCGCTCAGCAGACGGCCGGCTCCGCGACGGGCCTGCTCGACCCACAGGGCAGGGACAGGGACGCCCTCTATTTCCAGCGCTGCACCTGGTGCGGCACGGCCATGTACCACCGCCTGCTGTGCCCGGTTTGCCGGGGCAGCGACCTGCGTACCGAGCGCGCCGAGGGCACCGGCACGGTCCGCCACTCCACGGTGGTGCACCGCAACACGCCCGCGGCCCGCAACGTGTCCATGGTCGAGATGGCCGAGGGCTTCGTCGTGCGGGGCCGGGTCATGGGCCCGCCCATCGGCATCCACAGCGGTGACCGGGTGCGTCTGTCCACCGCCAAGGACCCGGTCCGGGGTGAGCCGGTCTTCCAGCTCCTGGACGAGCCCTACCGGGCCTGGACCTGACTTGCCGTCAACTCCCATCCTGGAAAGCAGGGTTGCGTATCACAGGATGACGCGGATGCCGACCGTGCCGTCCGTGCCCCGCCGCAGGCGGCTGCCCAGCAGTGTCAGCCGGCCCATGAGCCCGTACTTGCGGGCGATCAGTTTCCGGTAGCGGGCGGTGGTGGCCGCGTCGGCGATCTCGGCAGTGGCGGGCACCTGATCGCCCGTGGGATTGCCGCGCAGATCGCACGGGCCGACCAGGATGCCGGCGCGGTTGCGGATGCGCTTGACCTTCCAGGAGTCGGCGGCCGTCCAGACGCCGAGCGCGTCCCCGTCGCGCACCACCCAGACCGGGGTGGCGACCGGTGTGCCGTTCTTGCGGTAGCTGGTGATCAGCACGTACTTGCCCGAGCCCAGCCGGTCCAGCGCCCTGTCGTCCATGGCGGGCAGTCTACGAGCGTGCCGCCCGTGTCGCAGGCACCTGTCAGCGGGCCGCCTTCGCCATCCGGCGGACGGCCTCCGTGATCACCTGCGCCGAGGCCGCCAGGTTGAAGCGGGCGTGCCCGGCCCCGCCGGTGCCGAAGGGCACCCCCGAGGTGAGGGCGACGCGGCCACGGCGCAGGAAGACCTCCGCCGGGTCGTCGCCCAGGCCGAGCGCCCGGCAGTCGAGCCAGGCGAGGTAGGTGGCCTCCGGCGGGCGGTGACGCACCTGGGGCAGATGCTCGGCCAGCAGTTCGGCGAGCAGGCGACGGTTGTGGTCGAGGCCGGTCAGCAGTGCGTCGAGCCAGGCCGTGCCGTCGCGCAGGGCGGCGGTGTGGGCGAGGATGCCGACGTGGCTGGGGCCGTGCCCGACCTCCTCCGGCATCCGGGCCAGGTCGCCGGCGGCCGCGGGGCCCGCGATCGCCAGGGCGGCCTTGAGCCCGGCGAGGTGCCACGCCTTCGACGCCGACATCAGCGACAGTCCGCGCTCGGCGCCCGGCACGGTCAGGTACGGCACGAACGGTGTGTCCCCGAGGACCAGCGGGGCGTGGATCTCGTCCGCGACGACGCGGACGCCGTACCGCTCGGCGAGCTGCGCCACGGCGGACAGCTCGTCCTTCGTGTGCACGGTGCCGGTCGGGTTGTGGGGGCTGCACAGGAGGTAGGCGGCCCGCCGTCCGTCCCCGGTGGCCCGCCGGAAGGCTTCCTGAAGGACGTCCGGGTCGATCCGGCCGTCCGGGCCGAGCGGGGCTTCGACGACCCGCCGGTCCATGTGGGAGACGAAGTGGAAGAAGGGCGGGTACACCGGCGGGTTCACGACGACGGCGTCCCCGTGGCCGGTGACCAGCTTGAGCATCTCGACGACGCCCAGCATCACGTCGGGCACGATCGCGGTGCGTTCCACGGCGAGCCCGTGCCAGCTCCAGCGTTCGGCGGCGAAGACGGCCAGCGCCTCGGCGTAGCCGGTGCCGGCGGGGTAGCCGGTGTCCCCCAGTTCCATCGCGCGGGTCACGGCCCGTACCACCGGTTCGGCCGGCGGGACGTCCATCTCGGCCACCCACACCGGCAGCACGTCCTCCGGGTGGGTGCGCCACTTCGTGCTGGTGCGGAGCCTGAGCCGGTCGAGCGTGAGGATCTCCAGGGGATTGGGTTCACCGGACGTCTCGCGCGGGGTCCTGGTCATGGCCCCACCCTAGGGGCCGTGCGACCACCGGGCAGCGCGGGAACGGGCCGTGCCGGGGAGGGTGGGCGCGTCGCGGTGCCGAAGAGATCACGCGCGCGGTGAACGCGGCGCGGTCGCGCGCCGTATGGGTGGAGGGCGTTCAACTCCGGGAGCGGCCTGCGGTGTTCGCACCGTGATGTTCGGGTTCGGGAGCCATGCATGAGGCACGCACGACGACGGGTCGTCCGGCGAGTGACACGGCTGGCGGCCGTCGGCGGACTCCTTCTGGGAGGAGCGATGGTCACGAGCGCCGTGGCGAGCGAGCCGCCGGACCCGGTCATCGGCGTCCCGTACACGGCACCGCCGGCCTCCGGTGACGGCACCGGTCTCGCGGCCCGGCTCGGAGCCTCGCGCACGGGGGGCAGCTGGGTCGACGCGGCCGGGCGGCCGGTCGTCGCCGTCACCGACGAGAAGGCGGCCGCCGAAGTCGAACGGGCAGGCGCGCGGGCGAAAGTGGTCCGCCACAGCTTGAACGACCTCAAGTCGGCGACGGCCACGCTGCGTTCGGCGCCCCGGGTGCCCGGCACGTCCTGGGCGCTGAACTACAAGCGCAACCAGGTCGTCGTACGGGGCGACAGCACCGTCACGGCCGCCGCCTGGGACCGGCTGACGAAGGTCGCGGAGGGCATCGGCGGCTTCGTGCGCATGGAGCGCACCGAGGGCACCTTCACCACGCGGCTCAACGGAGCGCAACCCATCCTGTCGACGGCGGGGCGCTGTTCGGCCGGGTTCAACGTGACCGACGGCACCAGTGACTACATCCTCACGGCCGGGCACTGCGGGCCCGACGGCTCGATCTGGTTCGCCGACGACCGCGGCCGCAGGCAGGTCGGCACCTCGCTCAAGGGCAGCTTCCCGGGCGACGACTATTCCTTGGTCAAGTACGACGGCGGCCGGGCGGGCAAGGGCGCGGACGTGGTGGCGGTGGGTGACGGCAAGGGTGTGCGCATCACGGGCGTCGCCGATCCGAAGGTCGGGCAGAGGGTCTTCCGCAGCGGCAGCACCAGCGGGCTGCGGCAGGGGGAGGTGACCGCGCTGAACGCGACGGTCAACTACCCCGAGGGTACGGTCACCGGGCTCATCGAGACGGACGTGTGCGCCGAGCCGGGTGACAGCGGCGGCCCGATGTTCGCGGACGGCATCGCGCTCGGTGTGACCTCGGGGGGCAGCGGGGACTGCGCCGCGGGGGGCACGACGTTCTTCCAGCCGGTGACGAAGGCGCTGACCGAGCTCGGCGTCAAGCTGATCGTCGCCGAGCAGGCCGGCGGCGCCGGTGCCGCCCCCGCGCCCTCGGCGTCCTCGGCTCCCCAGGGCGCCGCCTCCCCCGGCACCTCGGCACCGATCACCGGTGAGACGGTGTCGACGCTGCTGAGCCGGCTCACGGACCCGCGCAACGTCGGTCCCGGTCTGCTGGTGATCGCGGGCAGCCTCGTCGCCCTGGTGGCGACTCGGTTCATCCGGGCGGAACAGGACCGCAAGGCCTACCGGCGGCACTACTCGGCGACTTGGGGGTGACGGCCGCGGACATGCGAAAGGGCACCCATCGGATCAAGGGTGCCCTCGGCCGAGGAGCCGGTGCGGCCGGTGATGACCGGCGCGCCGACGGGGACCGGGTGGCGGTCAGGCCGCCGGCGCCGACTGCGGGGCCGCTGCGGCCCACTCCAGGACGAGCCGCTGGTACTGCTCGCGCTGCTCGACACTCAGTGTCCCGCCCGACCGGCGCCACAGGGCCCGGATCTCCTCGTTGACCTCGTCAGCCGATCGCTCGGATGATGATTCAACAGTGGTGGACATGCTGTGAAGCATACGTCGCCTGACGTGAAGGCGAGGTGAGTAATCCCCAGCTAAATGGACATTTCAGACAGTGTCACTGATCACGTCCATCTGCCGGTAAACGTGAGGCTGTTCACATCATCCGCCTGCGAGTGCCCTTCCCCGGCCGGGAGTCCACTGCGGATCGCGCCTCAGCCGACCCCGGCCCCGCCCCGGCATCGGCATCGGCATCGGCATCGGCATCGGCATCAGGTGCCCGGCTTGCGGCCGTAGACGTAGACGTCGTCGCCCTTCTTCAGCAGCGACCAGTACTTCTTGGCGTCGGTCTTGGTCATGTTGACGCAGCCGTGCGAGCCCGGCGGGTTCCACATGCTGACGCCGACCGAGTGGAAGGCCTGGCCGCCGTCGAAGAACTGGGAGTAGGGCATCGGCACGTGGTAGATCGACGAGACGTGGTCGATGTTGCGCCAGTAGATCTTCTTCAGGCCGGTGCGGGTCTCGTAGCCGTCGCGACCGGTGCGGACCGGGACGGGGCCGTAGACCAGCTTCTTGCCGTCCTGGATCCAGCTCAGCTGCAGCGTGAGGTTCACGCAGGCGATGCGGCCCTTGTTCACCGGGCACTTGCCGTCCTTGTTGGGGTTCGTCCCGACGGCCTTCTGCTTCTGCATCAGGTCCATCACACCCCAGGTGACCGGACCGGCGTAGCCGGCGTTCGGGGAGATGCCGTGTTTCGTCTGGAAGGCCTGGATGGCCTTGCAGTCGGTGGCGGACTGCTTCCCGTCGACCGGCCGGCCGAGGAACTTCTCCACCTGCTTCTGGTACGGGCCGGCCTGCGTGGTGCAGCTCGCGGCCTGCGCCGGCGCGGCGCCGAGCGCGAGCGTGAGCGGCGCCACCAGTCCGGTGATCCCGAGTGCGACGGCGCCCCGTCTGCGTACGTCCCCCATGAGTGGTCCTGCCCTTTCGCGGAAGTGGTCACATGGTTGCGATCCCTGCCCTCTAGACGGGTGGACGGGCGGTTCGGTTGTACGGCGGGGGGCGCTGGAACCGATCGGTGACATTTCACACGGGCCCGAGACGGCGCACGGGCGAAGTGGACGAGCGCAATGGCCGTCGAAAGGTGCGCATATGCGCTTACGGCGCGGGCGCTCGCCCCGCACGGGGACCACGGGCGGACCACGGAACCGGAGCGGACAGCCCCGGGCCGCCGGGAGGGGTGACGGCGGTGTCCCGGGCCGGTGGGCCGGTCACCGGTACCCGGTCGTGTCCGCCGGTTTGCCCGGGTCCTGGACCTCGACCAGGTAGCGCCAGGCGTCCGGGCGGCTGCCGTCGAGGTCGGTGAACCCGTAGTCGCGGGCGAGACCGCCGCTGGAGAGGGACCGGCCGTTCAGGCGTGCCACGTCCGGGTCGGCGGCCAGGGCGGCCACGGCCCGGCCGACGTAGCGGGGGGTCTCGGAGATGGCGAAGTGGGGTTCGCGTTCCAGGGCGTCGCGCCAGTTGTCCTCGCTCACCCCGAAGGCGTCCAGCATCAGCTCCGAGCGCATCCAGCCGGGGGTGAGGGCTACGGCGGTGGCGCCGCGCGGGCCGAGTTCGTGTCCGAGGGCGAACGCCATGCGCAGGACGGCGGTCTTGGCGAGGTCGTAGAAGAAGTTCACGCGGTAGTGGTCGCGGTTGTAGTCGGCGGTGCCGTCGGTGACCTCGACGACCAGACCGCCGGGGTGGCGCAGCAGCAGGGGCAGCGCGTGATGGCTGGTGACGGCGTGCGTCTCGACGGCCAGGCGCAGCAGACGCAGTCCGTTGTCGAGGTCGTGCTCCCACAGCGGGCTGTCCCACTCGAAGAGCTTCTCCCCGCCCCAGATGTCGTTGACGAGGACGTCGAGGCGGCCCTGCTCCCGCGCGATGCGGTCGACCAGGGCGCGGACCTGGGCCGGGTCGAGGTGGTCGGCCGGGACCGCGATGCCCTGCCCGCCTGCCGCGGTGACCAGGTCGGCGGTGTCCTCGATGGTCTCCGGGCGGTCGTACTCCGAGCGGCGGGCCCGGGTGGTGCGGCCGGTGACGTAGACGGTGGCTCCGGCCGCGCCGAGTTCGACGGCGATCCCCCGTCCCGCTCCCCGGGTCGCCCCCGCGACCAGTGCGACCTTGCCCTCCAGCTGAACCGGCATGTCCGGCCTCCCGTGTCCTCGACTGTGTGCCGCGTCCAGGGTGACGGGTAAGCCGGACATCTTCTGTCGCCTTTTACGGGGACACGCGGTCAGTGGCCCCGGGTGATCCATTCCTGGAGGCGGGGGGCCTCGGCGCCGATGGTCGTCGAGTCGCCGTGTCCGGTGCGCACCGTCGTCTCGGGCGGCAGGGTGAGCAGCCGGTCGCGGATGGAGTCGATGATGGTCGGGAAGTGCGAGAAGGACCGGCCGGTGGCGCCGGGCCCGCCCTGGAAGAGGGTGTCGCCGGTGAAGACGGTGCCCAGTCCGGGGTCGTGGAGGCAGACGGCGCCGGGTGCGTGCCCGGGTGTGTGGATCACGCGCAGGTCGGCGCCGCCGGCTTCGATCACCTGGCCGTCGACGAGCCAGGCGTCCGGCTCGCGGTCGGGGTGGGTCTGCTTCCACAGCGGCAGGTCGTCGTGGTGCAGCCAGATGGTGGCGCCGGTGCGGTCCGCGAGCGCCGGGGCCGCGTCGATGTGGTCGTTGTGGGCGTGCGTGCACACGATGGCCGTCAGCCGGCGGTCGCCGAGGGCCGCGAGGATGGCGTCGGCGTCGTGGGCGGCGTCGATGACGACCGCCTCGTGGTCGTCGCCGACGATCCACACGTTGTTGTCGACGTCCCAGGTGCCGCCGTCGAGGGTGAACTGCCCGGAGGTGACGAGGTGTTCGACGCGTGTGGTCATCACAGCACCACCACCGAGCGCAGCACGTCGCCGTGGTGCATCCGCTCGAAGGCCTTCTCCACCTCGTCGAGCTGAATGGTCTCGGTGACGAACGCGCCGAGGTCGAGGCGCCCTTGCAGATGCAGGTCGATCAGCATGGGGAAGTCGCGGGAGGGCAGGCAGTCGCCGTACCAGGAGGACTTCAGGGCTCCGCCGCGGCCGAAGACGTCCAGCAGGGGCAGTTCGAGCTTCATCTCGGGGGTGGGGACGCCGACGAGGACGACCGTGCCGGCCAGGTCGCGGGCGTAGAAGGCCTGCCGGTAGGTCTCGGGACGGCCGACGGCCTCGATGACGACGTCGGCGCCGAAACCGCCGGTCAGTTCGCGGATCGCCTCGACGGGGTCGGTCTCGCGGGAGTTGACGGTGTGCGTGGCGCCCATGGACCGGGCGGTCTCGAGTTTGCGGTCGTCGATGTCCACGGCGATGATCGTCCGCGCTCCGGCCAGGTGGGAGCCGGCGACGGCCGCGTCGCCGACGCCGCCGCAGCCGATGACGGCGACCGAGTCGCCGCGCCCGACGTTGCCGGTGTTGAGGGCGGCGCCGATGCCGGCCATGACGCCGCAGCCGAGCAGTCCGGCCACCTGCGGGGCGACGGCCGGGTCGACCTTGGTGCACTGCCCGGCGGCGACCAGCGTCTTCTCGGCGAAGGCGCCGATGCCCAGGGCCGGGGACAGCTCGGTGCCGTCGGTCAGGGTCATCTTCTGCTGCGCGTTGTGGGTGTCGAAGCAGTACCAGGGCCGGCCGCGCAGACAGGCCCGGCACTTCCCGCACACCGCACGCCAGTTGAGGATCACGAAGTCGCCGGGCTCCACGTCCGTGACGCCGTCGCCGACCGCCTCGACCACGCCCGCGGCCTCGTGGCCGAGCAGGAAGGGGAAGTCGTCGTTGATGCCGCCCTGCTTGTAGTGCAGGTCCGTGTGGCACACCCCGCAGGCCTGGACGCGGACGACCGCCTCTCCCGGGCCGGGGTCGGGCACCACGATCGTCTCGATCCGCACCGGTTCGTCCTTGCCGGGCGCGATCACACCGCGTACTTCCTGGGCCATGGTGCTGACTCCTTCGTCGGCCGGGTTCGTTCCGTTCCGACCCTACGCGCGACTGATCGGCAAGGGGCGCGGATCGGCCTCCCCCGGTCCCGGGGAAACACCAGGCCGGCCGGGTCGGCGCCGACGTAGCCTGAACCGTCCGTCCGAGGCGCCGAAGGAGCGACGTGAGCATCGCAGAGACCGGGACCGCCGTACCGCCGTGGCGGCTGCTGCTCGGATACGTCCGGCCGCACCGCTGGTCCCTGCTGGCCGGCGCGGTGCTCTCCCTGGTCACCGGGGCGACCGGGCTGCTGCTGCCGCTGGTCGCGCGGGGGCTCATCGACGACCTGTCGCACGAGCGGGACGTCACCGGGGCGCTGCTGGCGATGTCCGCGCTGGTGATCACCAACGCGGCGCTGGGTGCGCTGGGTTCCTACGTGCTGCAGCGCACCGCCGAGTCGGTGGTGCTCGGCGCGCGCCGGGCGCTGTCGTCGTACCTGCTGCGGCTGCGGGTCGCCGCGGTGGACCGCAGCGAGCCCGGGGACCTGATGGCCCGCATCACCTCCGACACGACCCTGCTGCGCTCGGTGACGACGAACTCCCTGGTCGGCCTCGGCACCGGTGGCCTCACGCTGGTGGCGACGGTGGTGATGATGGGCCTGGTGGACGCCGTGCTGCTGGGGGTGACCCTGGCCGTGATCCTCGGCGCGGGCGTGGTGCTGGGGGTGATCGTGCCGCGCATCAACCAGGCGAGCCGGCGGGCACAGGACGCCATCGGCGTCATGGGTGCCTCGCTGGAGCGCACCCTGGGTGCGCTGCGCACCGTCAAGGCCTCCGGCGCCGAGCACCGCGAGGAGGTCACGCTGCACGAGGCCGCTCGGGAGTCGTGGCGGCAGAGTGTGCGGGCCGCCAAGTGGTCGGCGGCCGCGGGCAACACGGCGGGGCTGGCCATGCAGATCGCCTTCATCACGGTGCTCGCGGTGGGCGGCGCACGCGTGGCGACCGGAGCCGTCGACGTGGGCACGCTGGTGGCCTTCCTGCTGTACGTCTTCTATCTGATGTCGCCGATCCAGCAGGTCGTCGGCGCCGTCACGCAGTACCAGACGGGCGCCGCGGCCCTCACCCGCATCCAGGAGGCGCTGCGGCTGCCCGCCGAGCCCGCCGCCGCGTCCGCTCCCCTGCCCGGCCCGGACACCCGGCCCGCCGCCGTCGCCTTCGAGGACGTCCGCTTCCGCTACGCCGACGACCTGCCCCTCGTCCACCACGGAGTGACGTTCACCGTGCCCGCGCAGGGCATGACGGCCTTCGTCGGCCCGTCCGGCGCCGGCAAGACCACCGTCTTCTCCCTGATCGAGCGCTTCTACGACCCCGAATCCGGCGTGATCACACTCGACGGGCGTGACCTGGAGGACTGGGAGTTGCCCCGGCTGCGGGCCTCGATCGGCTACGTGGAGCAGGACGCGCCGGTGCTGTCGGGGTCGCTGCGGGACAACCTGCTGCTGGGCCATCCCGACGCCGACGAGGACGCCCTCGCGCGGGTGCTGAAGACGACCCGGCTCGACGGGCTGGTGGCCCGGCTGCCGGACGGGCTCGACACGCTCGTCGGGCACCGGGGGACGAAGCTGTCCGGCGGGGAGCGGCAGCGCGTCGCGATCGCCCGCGCGCTGCTGCGCCGCCCGCGGCTGCTGCTGCTCGACGAGGCGACGTCACAGCTGGACGCGGTGAACGAGGCGGCGCTGCGCGACACCGTCGCGGACGTGGCGAGAACGACGACGGTCCTGGTCGTGGCCCACCGGCTGTCGACCGTGACCATGGCCGACCGGATCGTGGTGATGGACGCCGGCCGGGTCCGCGCCGTGGGCACCCACCGCGAACTGGTGACCGCCGACCCGCTGTACGCGGAGCTGGCGGCGACGCAGTTCCTGGCGGCGGCGGACTGAGCCCGGACGCACGCGAGGGCCGCCCCTGCTGGGGGCGGCCCTCGTCGGCACGCGGCCGTCAGCGGACGTTCGGGAGGAACCCGAAGACCGGGGAGACCAGACCGACGACCTGGTTCAGCTGGTCGAGGTCGTTGAGACGGTTGAGTCCGGCCAGCTGCGAGGAGGGCCGCAGGATCTCGTCCTTGTGCTCGGCGGGGATGTCGCTCACGGCCAGCGAGTCCAGGGTGGCCATGGGGCTGAGCGGGCTCTTGGCTCCCGTGTCGGCCGCCTGCGCCATCGGCGCGGCGAGACCGGTCACCCCCGCGGCGAGACCAACGGCGGCGACGATACGTCGTGTTGAGATCATGCCTGTCGCAACGCGGACGGGTCCCCCGCGGACACGGGTGCACCGCTCCCCTCACCCGTCAGGCCCAGCGCTCCCCGGGCTTGCCGCGTGCGCCGCGCGGGAGGAGGCTCGAGGTGGGAAGGCCCCACGCGGCCCGCCTCCGACCGGGCCGCGGCCCTGCCGAGGAGGTCATCATGGGCACGTCGACAGACTCCGCCTTCGACCGGGAGACACTGCGCCGGGGCCTGGAAGGCGGCACCCCGGACATGCTGATGTCCCTCTACTCCGACGACGCCGAACTGCGCATAGTCGACCGGACGGCCCAGCCCAGTCACCCGAAGGTCCTGCACGGCCGGGAGGAGATCGGCCGGATGCTGGAGGACGTCTACAGCCGCGACATGACGCACCGGCTGGAGCACTGCGTCATCCAGGGCGACGAGGCGGCGTTCAGCGAGAGCTGCGAGTACGCGGACGGTGTGCGTGTGCTGTCCGAGTCCATGCTGTCGCTGCGCGACGGCAAGATCGCGGAGCAGACCCTGGTGCAGGCCTGGGACGAGTAGCCGGCGGCGGAACCCCCGGGCCGTCAGCGCATCCAGGCGCTGTAGGACATGACGGCCCCCTCCCGTACGCCGTACCGCGGGTCGGGGGCCGTCAGGGTGCTCTCCAGGCCGAGCACGGCTCCGGTCGCCGGGTCGAGGATCAGCATGCGGCGCACGCCGCGCGCGTCGTTCACGTACGCCTGGCCCCGCCGCCCGAGCCGGTCGGTCACCTGCCCCACCGGGCGCAGCCCGCCGGTGTCCCGCAGGAGCCGGACCAGGGCGGCGTTCTCCCGTTGGCCGAGGGTCCAGTGGTCCAGCACGGTCGCCACCGCGTCCAGCACGTCGGGCGTGGTGAGCGGCGTGTCGGTGAAGCGGACCTCCGTGAGGTAGGCCCGCAACCGCTCGGGGTCGTGGGGCGGGGGTGAGTGGGGCGGCGCGTCGCTCCAGCTGGGCGGGTAGGTCCGGTCGAGCAGGACGTGGCCGTCCCCGGCGCGTCGCGGCTCACCGCCCTCGTCCGAGAGGACGGGGCGGCCGGGGTGTTCCGGGCCGGTCTCGACGACGAGTTCGGTGTGGCTGCCGTCGGGCCGCCAGCGCACGAGCCGCTCCTCCGGCAGGGTCACCGGAGGTGCGTCCGGCGACATGCCGAGGCTCCAGGACCGTACGTGGGTGCCCTTGCGCAGCCGGGGCGCGCCCGTGGCCCCGATCGCGGCGGAGGCGCGCTCGGCCAGCCGGTCCAGGGGCAGGGCAGCGGAGCCGGTCTGGACGACCAGCGGCCGGGGCGCGGCGACGGCGGGCGGGGTGCCCGGGCCGCTCAGCACGAGGGTGAGGGTCAGGGCGGTCACGACGGCCGTGGCGAGCAGGCCCCAGGCCAGTGAGACCGGGCCGGTGGCGGGCAGCCACCCGTGCCGCCGCGTCGCGCCGGACCGCGCCGGGGGCGCTGCCGCCCACCGGCTCGGCCCCGGCCGGGCGCGGCCCAGGCCGGGCAGCCGCAGCCACGGGTTCCGCCGGAGCCCGGACGGCCTCTCCCCCAGCAGTTGCTCCAGGCGGCGCTCGGCCCGCTGGTCCAGGGGTCCGTCGCCGAAGCGGGAGCCGTCGGCCGGCATCGGGTCGGCGCCACGCAGGAGATCGAGTTCATCGGCCACGGCGGTGCTCCTCGGGAACGGTCACACGCGGGTGCTCGGGGGTCGGGGTCGGGGTCGGGGGGCGCAGGCGGTCGATCTCGGCTCTGAGGCGGCGCCGGGCCCGGTGCAACCGCATCGCCGCCGCCCTGCTGCCGCAGCCCAGGGCGACGGCCACCTCGTCGATGCCGAGTTCCTCCCAGGCCGTCAGGCGCAGCACCTCCTGGTCGGCGGCGGAGAGCCGGGCGAGGGCCTCGTGCACCCAGGCTCCCGGGGTGTCCGCCTCCGGGCCCGCCGTGATGTGCCGCCGGTGGGCGGTGTCGTCGTTGCCGAGCCGGTCGAGCAGCCGACGGCGGCGCCCGTGCCCGCGGACGGCGTTCGCCAGGCAGTTGCGTGCCACGCCGTACAGCCAGGGCAGCGCAGCGGCCGGGAGGTCGGCCCGGCGGCGCCAGGCGACCGTGAACACCTCCGCCACCACTTCCTCCACCTCACCGGCCCGCCCGTCCAGCCGCCGCGCCACATAGCGGCTGACCGCCCAGTAGTGCTCGCGGTAGGCAGCGGCGAAGACCTCGTCGTCGCTCATGTCCCGTCCGTGTCCGGCACGTCCTCGATCGTCACACCCGGTTCCCGTGACGTTCGTCGCGCCCGTGCAGTGTGACCTCCGGCCGGGGCGCGGACACAGGCGGGGCATGAGGCATCTCAAGTGGCTGACGACCACGGATCACAAGACGATCGGCACGCTGTACCTGGCCACGTCGTTCGCGTTCTTCGTCATCGGTGGCGTGATGGCGCTGTTCATGCGCGCCGAGCTCGCCCGGCCTGGTCTGCAGATCATGTCGAACGAGCAGTTCAACCAGG
>NZ_JBVHPJ010000025.1:0-20741 GCF_055567995.1 Streptomyces sp. NPDC026246
GAGGACCAGCCCGGCGTGAAGCGGCTGGTCGCCTACATCGTTCCCGCCGCAGAGGCGGACGGCCCAGAGGCCATGGTGCTGCGCGAGTACACCGCCGCCGAACTGCCGGACTACATGGTCCCCGCAGCCTTCGTCACCATGGACACCCTGCCGCTCACCCCCAACGGCAAGCTCGACCGGAAGACGCTGCCGGCCCCCGAGTTCACCTCGACCGCTGCGAGCCGGGCCCCCCGTACCCCGTGGGAACGGCTGCTGGCCGGGCTCTTCGCCGAAGTGCTCGGACTCGAGACCGTGGGCATCGACGACAGCTTCTTCGACCTCGGCGGCGACTCCATCGTCTCCATCCAGCTGGTGTCCCGGGCCCGAACGGCCGGGCTCGTCATCAGCCCACGGGATGTGTTCACCCACAAGACGGTGGCTGAACTGGCCGCCGTCGCCCGTGAACTCGTAGTGCAGACCGACGTCCCTCAGCCGTCCGGCAGACCACTGCTGGCGCTGGACGACGACGAACTCGACGAACTCGAAGCCGACTGGGCCGAGTCGAGGAACGACAGAAACTGACGCGCCTGACCCGGCACTACGACCGGGCCGTGAACCGCCCCGTCCAGGGGCCCTACTGCCAGACAAGCCACCTCACCCGACGAGAGACGAAGGAAGACGTCATCGTGGAAAATCCCTTCGAGAACCAGTCCGGAACATTCCTGGTACTGGTCAACGCGGAAAACCAGCACTCCATCTGGCCGTCCTTCGTGGACGTTCCGGACGGCTGGACCACAGTGCACGGCCCGGCCGACCGTCAGTCCTGCCTGGACCACGTCGAGGCGAACTGGACGGACATGCGACCCAAGAGCCTCATCGACGCGATGGACGCGAAGAACTGACACCGCCACGAGTCCGTGCGGTGCCGTTCGCCGATCAGGGGCGTCGGTGGCTGGGGTGCGGTGACCTGTACCGCAGCCCGGCCACCGGCTCGGACGGCACCCACGGCCTGTCAAGACTGGAGTCCGGTTTGACACCCGCTCGACCGAAGTACGGTGCGGTGCCGCTAGGGGCCCGCTTCTGGCTGGTGTGGACCTCGGTCACCGTGTCCGGTCTCGGTGACGGGATGCGATTTGCCGCACTTCCGCTGCTCGCCGCGCAGGTCACCAGCGATCCGCGGCAGGTTTCCCTGGTCTCCCTGGCCGAGCAACTTCCCTGGCTCCTGGTCGGTCTGTTGTCGGGCACCCTCGCGGACAGGCTCGACCGCCGCAAAGTGCTCTGGGTCACCGACTGCGCCCGCGCCCTGCTCGCCGGCGCCTTCACACTGGTCGTCGCCACCGGACCGTCGTCGATCGCGCTTCTCACCGTCGTGGGCTTCCTCTTCGGCTGCGGACAGGTGGTCTACAACGGCGCCTGGGCCGGTATCGTCCCGGCCCTGGTCGGGCAGGGTGAGCGCACGCGCGCAAACGCGAGGCTCCAGGCGGGGTCGCTGGTGACCGACAGCCTTCTCGGCACACCGCTGGGCGCCGTACTGTTCACCTGGGCGGCCGCGGCACCGTTCGGGGTCAACGCGGCGTCTTTCGCGGTCGCCGCCGTCCTCGTCGCTTTCCTGCCCGGGAGATTTGCGCCGCGTGTCGAGGAGGCCCCAGGCCCCACGGCGTCCCTGCGTCACGACATGACCAGGGGCCTTCGATGGCTGTGGCAGCATCCGTTGCTGCGGAGTCTGTGCCTGGCGTCCGCCCTCTCCGCTCTCGTCACCGTCGGCCTGACCTCTGTCCTGGTGCTCTACGCGCGGGAGGTGCTCGGCCTGGGCAACGTCGGCTACGGGTTGCTCGTGGCCGCCTTCGCCCTCGGCGGCCTGGCGGGGGCGGCGGTCACCCCGCGGCTGGCCGCGCGGATTGGTCCGGGCAGGACGCTCACCCTCGCCATGGCGGGGGCGGCCGCGGCCGCCGCCGGTGCGGGCACGGTCTCCGCGGGTCTGGTGTCCGGCTGCTTCATCGCGAGCTACGGCGCTATGTCCCTCGCGTGGAACGTCACGGCGGTGTCCCTGCGGCAGGATCTGGTGCCCGGCCATCTGCTCGGCCGGGTCAGCATGGCGTACCAAATGGCGAACGCGGCGGCGGGGACTCTCGGCGCGGTGACAGGCGGGCTGCTCGCGCATCTCCTGGGGCTGCGCTGGCCCTTCCTCGCCGGCGGGGCCGTACTGCTGATTGCCGCGCTGGTGAGCGTCCGGGGGCTGGCCGGCGGACAGCCGGCCACCGGCCGGCCGCAGCAGGTAGAGGCCGAGGCCGCCCCATGACACCGGGAGCGCCCCGCACCGAATCCGGCGTGTGTCGCGAAAGACCTGTACCGGCCGCACACGTACCCCGCGCACCACGCGGCCCGCCCACTGGGCCGTGACGCACGCCGCGCGAGGTCGCGCGGCGGTTCCCCCCGGGGGCCTGAAGGCGGTGACGAAGCGATCGCCCCTCCCCCCGTTCACGGCCGCAGGCCGAGAACACAGTCCCCAGCACGATCGGGCTGGACGGCAGCCGCCTACGGGGACACAGCGACAGGGGTCGCGCCGGGCCGGCAACGCGTCCCGGCCCGGAACTCCCTGACCTGTCATGCCCGCAGCCGGCCCAGCCGTGCGCCCCCTTCCCTGACAAAGGCATTCCCATGGCAACAGACGCCGCATTCGTCCGCCGGTTCGATCACCACTCGGCCACCCAGCTCGTCCAGGCTGCCGAGAAGCTTCTCGTCGAGTACGGCTCCGCGAACCACCCCGACCTTTACGCCGCCCTGCCCCAGGCGGCGGCCCGGCTGGAGGAGCCCATCAAGGAGGCGCTCCGCCCCGTCTTCCCGCCCGAGGGCCTGTTTGTACTCCGAGGCCTGGAGATTGACGACAGCGACCTGGGCCCCACGCCGTCGCACTGGTCGAGTGTGGGGGACGGAGGCGCCCTGTGGGACGTGACACTGCTGCTCATCGTAGCCCTGCTGGGGCGCCCCATCGCTTGGGAAGGGCAGCAGAACGGCCGTGTGGTCAACAACATCGTTCCTTCGCCGGGTCATGAGTTCGAACAGACGGGGGCCAGCAGCACCGTTCTGCTCAGCCCTCACACGGAGGACGCCTTCCATCCGGAGCGTGCCCATCTCCTGGTGCTGTGCTGCATGCGCAACCACGACCGGGTGGGCACCACAGCGGCCAGCATCCGCAAAGCTCGACTGTCACCCCAGGACATCGCCCTGCTCAGCCGCCCGACCTTGCCGATACTCCCCGACGACGCGTACGCAAAGCACCCGGACTTCACCGGCGAACCGGTTCCGGTCCGCACGCTGTGGGCATCCCCGGACGGGCTCACCCTGCGATTCGATCCGGCCTACAGTCCGCTGGAGCAGGCCGACGACGACTACCGTGCGGCATATGCCCGGCTGGAAGCCGAATTGGACAGGGTGTCCATGAGCGTGGCGCTGGAACCCGGTGATGTCATGGTCGTGGACAACGACCTCGTCGTTCACGGCCGGGTGCCCTTCCGTCCGCGCTACGACGGTACGGACCGCTGGCTCAAGCGCGCTTTGGTGGACATCCCCGGACGGAATAGCCGCCCCGAGTCCGAGCGGGACGAGCACGGCTACGGGCAGTCCGCGATCAAGTTGTAGGTCACGAAGCGAACCCGCGGCCGGACACGCACACCACCGCGGGACGCGGACGCACTCCGCCGCCCGTCCTCCCGCGCGGCCGTCACGGGGGAAAGGGGGCTCCATGGCTCGCTCGTTCGTCGACCACGCGGTCGGTCTCGGCGCGAGGACCGTGTCGCGGCAGGCGCATGGGTGGCGGACGTGCTGTCCCGTTTCCGCACACGGTCCGGCCACACGCGCTCGGCGTCAGCCAGGATCGTCCAGTGCGTCGAAGGGAACTTGCAGCACGCTCCATACGCTTCGACCGAGCGCGGAGCCTTCGAGCGGGATGGGTGTGCGCCCGCATGGGCCGTTTGGAAGGCGCTGGGAAAGCCTTCCGTGCTAGGTGGCCAGCAGTTGGTGCTGCCGTTCGCCTCGGTACGGACAGTGCTTGATGATCCAGGCGAGCTGCCAGGTCAGTCTGTCGGCTGGGCGGTCGTCGCACTGAGCCAGCAGCGCTAGCAGCGCCTGATGCTCGGACATGAACCACGCTGCGGCCTGCTCGTGGTCCGTCACTTCCTCGGGGGACTGCCGAACGGTGTCACACACGCTGCCAACCGAAGTCCGGGACGCAGACAGCAATCGGGAGGCCGTCAAGCCGGTTTGCACATAGTGCTCGAACATCCGGTGGATCGCTGCCTCGCGCTCTTCCAACGAGTCCTCCTGGGTGCTCAACTCAGTCGCGTACACGCGGAGCAGGTCGTGGTACGAGTAACGCCCGGGTGTCAACTCATTGAGAAGATGTGCCCGTACGAGGTCGGCGAGCAGAAGGCGAGCCTGACGGAAGGGCAGCCCAGCGATCGCGGCTGCTGCCGCCACGCTGATATGAGGTCCAGGATGCAGGGAGAGCAGGCGGAACACTCTCGCCGCCGGTTCGCCGAGCACACTGTATGAGCAGGAGAAGATGGCTTGCACATCGATGCACGCATCGGGATCACTGAATGCGTCGAGACTGCCGCGACCGGCCTGTAGCTCACCGGCGATGACTGACAAAGGGAACGAGGGATGCGTAATCGCGCGCACAGCCACCGTTGCCAGCGCGACGGGAAGCCCGCTGCAATGCCTGATGATCTCGGCGATGGCCTCGGGCTCGGCGGCGGCCCTCTGCTCACCAATGCGACGGTTGAGAAGCGTTGTTGCCTGCGATACAGACAGCACATCCACCCGGATAGGTCGGGCACCGTCGATTGCTATCAGGCTGGAGAGCTGATTCCGGCTGGTGATGACAACTGCTGAACTCGACGTGTTGGGAAGCAAGGGGCGTACTTGCTCCGCGTCGCGGGCGTTGTCGAGGATGATCAGTATACGTCGACCGGCCAGCAGAGAACGATAGAGCGCGGTCCGGCCGTCCAAGTCGGCGGGAAGCAGCGATGAGGCCACTCCAAGAGCCCGGAGGATCGATCCCAAGGCCTCGGTGACAGTCATCGCCGATTCGGAAGGATCGAATCCTCGTAGGTTGAGATATATGTGCCCGTCGGGGAATCTATCTGCTGTCCGGTGTGCCCAGTGCACCGCAAGGGTGGTCTTCCCGACTCCCGCCATGCCGACGATCACGCCGATTGCTCGGGCGTTCGTGTGTTGTTCATTGTCCATCAGCAATGTGTCGATGAGGGAGAGCTCGACCTCACGGCCGACAAAAGTCGGTAGGTCAGCCGGCAGGGAGGATGCCTGAGGCGGTGACGCGGCAGGGGCGGCTTCGGTCGGCGACTCCAGCGCAGCAGGTCTCACTTCCGGATCCGGAAATACGTCTGACACCAGCCAATCAGGGTCACTTCGCAGGACGCGTTCGTGAAGTACTTTCAGCCGTGAACTGGGCTCGATGGCTAATTCGTCCAGGAGGCGAGTCCGCACCTCCCGGTACACCGCGAGCGCCTCTGCCTGCCTCCCGTTTTTCCAGAGAGAGAACATCAGCATCTCTCGGAATCTCTCGTTGAGGGGATATTCTGCTACCAGACTGAAAAGCTCCGCGATTACCTCGCTGTATCGGCCGAGCTCGTACTCAACATTGATACGTTGCTCAATGGCAGAAAGGCGCAGCGCCTCGAGGCGGGCACGCTGAGAACTCGCGTAGACGCCGGGGATTCCAGCAAGCGGTTCTCCGTGCCACAGGTCGAGGGCATATTGGAGATGCGCTACAGCTCCGGTGCGGTCACCTGTCGCGAGGGCTGCCTCGGCCAGGGCCATTCGCTGACGGAAAACGCTGAGATCCAGTTGCTCCGGAAGTATCTGCAATGCGTAGCCGTCGCCCATTGAGACAATCATCGAGACGTCCGCCTGGTCGGCCGGTGCCAGAATCTTTCGCAGGCGGTGTATGTAGGTCCGAATCGTCTGCCTTGCCGAAGGTGGAGGAATGGTCCCCCATACTGCTTGGATCAATTCGTCGACCGAGGCATGACCGCTTTCGCGAAGCAGGAGCGCGACAAGGACTGCCCGTTGCTGCCGGGACCCCAGTCCGATCTCGGTCGACCCACGTCGGGCACGCACTGGCCCGCACACCGTGAACCAGAAATTATCGCTCACGTTGGTGCTATTTCCTTTCAAAATGCAGATGCAGAGGGGGGAGCGTTCAGTGCGGGCAGGCCGGGGGCCCACCCGGAGCGGTGGCATATAGCACTCGATACCGGTGGACGGCCGTGGCTGTGCGCTGGTGAATTCGCAGCGGTCTACCTGGCCGACTCGGTCTCATCCGAAGACGGGCCACTGGGGAGCAGGTGACGGGGTGGCCGCTGGGGTGCTCCGTGTGGAGACTGTCGTCACGGCGTCAACGTCACCTCACCGCTTGGCATCTGCAGGTATCTTCAACTATAAGTTGATTTGTTGTCCTGTCAAGTATGTTGCTCTGAAGGTCAGTTGAACGTTTGACTGACTTCCCTTGGCGGACTGGGCTTTCCCAACCCCCGGGCAGTGAATAAGGCAGACGGGGTGGAGGAGGGTCCCCGGGTCTGAAGAAGTTCCCGGTGGACGGTGCACGATCAAGGAGCACCTGCCCTACGGAGATCCCGGCTACTTGCCCGCCGCTCCGGCTAGATGTGTCCGCCTGGACCTGCGTTGCCTGGTCGTGCACCAGCGGACCCACCGCGTTGCCTGGTCGTGCACCAGCGGACCCACCGCACGAAGCGCGGAGCGCGGAGGTCCAGTGAGCGTTGGCCCGCCATGCTTTGGGCTTGACCATTGGTCGCGAGTACACCCTCGGACGCTGGATGGTGCCGGCGGCCACTGTCACATCCGGCGGCCCTGCCGCAGCCTCGCGGCAGGGCCTCCCCCGGGCCGGCCCTTGAGTGGCCGGCGTCCCGGAGGCCGGCGATGGGTTGGGGATGACCACATCTTGGGGCGATGCAGTCGGTGACTGCTGCGGGCGTACCTCGTGGTCGGCGCAGCCAGGAGGGCGGCACCGAAGGCTGTACGGACTCCAGTCCGGCCGGGGTGCTCTATGTCCCCACCCTCGACGGTGAACGGTGGATGCCGCCCTCGGGCGACCGCGGCAGCGGCGACCGGCTCGGAACCGACGCGACTGCCGCGGCACCGCACGAGTCGCGGGCCCCTCTGGCTGCTTGGGCGATGGGGGACTCGTCGGCTGAGCCGGGCGGACTCCACGTGGCTGCTTCCGCTGCCCGAATCGGGCAAGGCCGCCCGTGAACTCTGCCGTGCGGGAGCGCTCTCTTCCGCCGTAGAGATGAGCAGATTTCGTGTATCGCAACGATACGGCCGGACCTGTCCTAGTCAGGTGTTCTGTCGCATGTTGACTGGCCGTCGACCAGGTGTCTACGCAACGTGTATGGCAACGAGGGTACGCTTCGAATAGCGGGTCGGGCGTCAGGTATTCGACGGCCGGAGATTTCCTGAGGGTAGAGCCCTGAAAACTCTCATGCAGGTTTATTGATGCTGTCGATCGACGGGGTTGCCCCGGGTCGGCTCGGCGCCGCTGAAGCGAGCGATCACCATGCGAAACAGACTACTCCGATGAGGTTCACCGTGAAGCGAATTGCCAAACAACTCGTGTCCGTGGCAAGTCTGGCCCTCGGCGTTGCCCTCCTGACAGCCCCCTCGGCATCGGCGTCTACGACCTCAGTTCAGTGGGGGTACGAGAATGTCCTCATACACCAGTACGACAATGCACTGGATTGTCTCGAAGCCGAAGAATCGTACAACCTCGCGAAGGGTTACCCGGATGAAAAGGGTCAGTATTACTACTGTGCCGGGCCCAACTACCTGAACCTGTGGTTCCGCAAGGCTCTCTAAGCGCGATTTGACCCTTCGAGGCCCGGAGTCCATGCCGCCTTGTGAGTGGCCTGAGTCCGCTACCTTGGCACCCGTGTGACGCCGGTCCTCGAACAACTGGACGGTGGGGGTGGTCAGTGGGACTGCCCCCGCCTGCGACGATGTCTCCCTACCCGTCGCCGTTGACGTCGCCGAGCGTGAACCTGGTCGAGCGGTAGTTCGCCGAACTCCCGCGGAAGGATCCGCCCGGCGCGGTGGCAGAGTGCGAGGGCGAGGGCGAGCCGAGACTTGCACTGGCACGCCGGCAACCCGGAGAGCCAGGACGTCCGCGTTGCGTCCGCCGGGCAGTTGCCCCTTGTCTGCGTGATTGACGGGCTCACCCTGCACCTGTCCGCCCCGAACGTCATGTGGATCGGGTAGCCACCCAGTGACAACGGCCGGGCCCCGGCATTGCGGCGGCACCGTCTACTCAGGCAAGCGGTGTCGACGGGATCCTCAGGGGCATGAGGAGGAAGAACGTGTCGGTTCACCACTCGTCGGCCAAGGGGGCCGGCTTGCGCCGCCTGACAACCCGGTAATCCTCGGATGCGAGTACGAGGTTGTCCTGGGCCGATGGCTGCCGCGGGCGGTGGGTCAACGAGGGCGGGAGGTTCGAGCCTTGTTCGAAGGCTTTGAGACCAGGCGGGTTCAGCTCGATGAAGCGTCGATTTTCGTACGCTTCGGCGGGGAGGGGCCGCCGGTGGTGCTGCTGCACGGCCACCCCCGGACATCTGCGACCTGGCATCGCGTCGCCCCGCTCCTCGTTCGGCGCGGTTTCACCGTGGTCTGTCCCGATCTCCGGGGGTACGGCCGGTCCACCGGTCCGGCGCCTACCGCAGACCAC
The DNA here is from genome assembly GCF_055567995.1 of Streptomyces sp. NPDC026246. Taxonomy (NCBI): domain Bacteria; kingdom Bacillati; phylum Actinomycetota; class Actinomycetes; order Kitasatosporales; family Streptomycetaceae; genus Streptomyces; species Streptomyces sp. NPDC026246. Next base: position 8,738 of record NZ_JBVHPJ010000025.1, read on the forward strand.
GCGGGGTACTCCAAGCGGGCCGTCGCCGGCGACGTGGTCGAGGTGATGCGCTCCCTCGGCCATGACCGGTTCGCGCTCGCCGGGCACGACCGCGGAGGATATGTCGCGCTGCGTCTCGCACTCGATCATCCCGACGTGATCACGCGGGCTGCGCTGATCGACTGTCTGCCCCTCACCGAGCACTTGTCCCGCATCACGGTCGACTTCGCCACACAGTGGTGGCACTGGTTCTTCTTCGCCCAGCCAGGTATTCCCGAGCGGGTCATCAACGCTGATCCGGACAGTTGGTACCAGGGTGATCCGCAGAGCATGGGGCAGGAGAACCACGACGAGTGGCGCGCGGCCACGAGGAACCCCGACGTGGTGCGGGCGATGCTGGAGGACTACCGGGCCGGCCTCACCATCGACCGACGACACGAGGAGGAGGACCGCGCCGCTGGGACACAGATTCAGAGCCCGGCACTCATCCTGTGGTCGCTCCGGGACGACCTCGAGGACCTGTACGGGGACCCGGTGAAGATCTGGCGACAATGGGCACCGGACGTAAGCGGCCACGGCATCGACTCCGGGCACCACGTGGCCGAAGAGGCTCCAGAAGCGCTCGCTTCCTCCCTTGCGAGCTTTTTCACCGGACGGCCTGCGTAGCCGACAAGCCATACGACGTGCCTCAACTACGACGATGGCTGTGTGCAAACGAATCGGCGGCCGCATCGCCCGCAAGAACCAGCGAATGGCTCGGCCGCCGCAGGTGGGTCATCAGGCGCACCTTGTCCCGGCTGACCGGCTACCGCCGTCTCACCCACCGCTACGAGCGCCACCCCCCCAACCACTTGCCTTTCTCGGACTGGCCGCATTTCATAGGCCCAGGTTTGTCCTGGGCCGAGCTGACCGCCGCTGCAGTCGACCAGCTGCCGGGCGGCAGCACCGTCGATCCTCATGCCCGGCTGCTTTTCGGCTCCACACTCCGGGCCCGTCAAAGTACCGGCGGCTGGACGTGCTGGTGTTGTTCGTGGTCGAGCATGGGGGCAGATCAGCATCTGCGCAGCTGTCTCCGGGGTGCCGCGGTCGCGGGCCGGCAGGGTGACGCCTGCGGCGAGGCCGCCGCCCGCGCGCCGGCGCCCGCGACGACGATCAGGGCCGGGTCGATGCCCAGTTCTTCGCAGTGTCCGGCGACCTGGAGCAGTCCGTGGTAGCGCGTCATAGCCCGTGGCTGAACGCGCTCGGGGACCTCCGCAAGGAGATCCCGAGCTGGTGGTGTCACTTGCACAGGCGCAGCCGACGCAGTATCGCCGTCGGTGACGGTCGGGGCGGAGTCGGCTGAGGTCCTGCCGGGGTGCCGCAGGCGTCGACGCCACAGCACATGTCAGACGGCCCCATCGCCTCCGTGGAGGCGATGGGCATCTGTATGAGCGGCAGCGCAAGGCCCAGTCCTCACGACTATCCGGTTCTTCGAGCACGGCATCGCCTGCCCGAAGAACCGGCGTGTCCTGACCCGCCACCTCGGTCGCCGCGAGCACTTGAGTCACACGCCCACCCGACACGGTGGACGGGTATCCATTGCCGACGGCGCCCAGGACTCTGCAGCGACGGGCGGGTGTTGCCCGTTCAGGTGCCGACGGCGGTGACACCGAACATCAAGGTGCGGCGACTGACGTCGTAGTGCACGGTCGGCGTGCTGCGCAGGAGGTCCTGCAGCACGTCGGCATCGTCGACGTCGACGGTCAGCACCTCCTCCCAGGCACCTTCGTCCAGCACAAGCTGCAGGGTGAGCGTGCCCCGGGTAGCGGGCTCACCGGCAACCCAGCTGAACTGGTAGTGACTGAGCTGGCGCACCTTGATGCTGTCGTCCGTAACGGGTTGCGTCACCTTGGTCGTAGCAGCTCTGGGCATGATGGCTCTCCTGGCATGGGGGTGGGTGCGGGCAGCCGACGGCTGAACGCAGGACACGGGTGTCTCGCCGCGGCTTGCTGAACTCAGACTCAGGGTGACCGGCGGGCACCCGCCAGGCGAGGCGCCCACTTGGCCGAGCCTCGTCCCCCAGATCTGCCTTTGACAGTGCCGGTTGCGTTCTCGAGCCCCTCGTGAACAGGACAGTGCCGCCATCACGGCAGGCCACACGGGTGATCACGGTGTAATGCTGTTCTGGGTCCGTCGTCAGGGCCACGCCGACCGGCACGACGGCATGGCCCGGGTGCGGCCGTTCGTACAGGCCGAGGAGCGACACCACCCGGTGCAACGGACGGGGCAGGCCGGCCATGCGCCGTGCGAGCGTCCGCCGGTCGCTGCTGCACGCCAGTCGGACAGTGCGGGCAGCAGGGCGGCCACCCTGGAGCGGAACACTGCCGACCTCCGCAGCACCCCTGGCGACAGCACCTCACCGCTCAGGGCGCCGTTGGTCGGTGTGGGTCGTCGAGCGACGCCCAGTGGATGAGGATGCAGCCGCTGCTGCGCCCGGACGCCGAGGCAGGTTGGGCGGTGGCGTGATCACCGGCGAGTGATCGAGGCTCGCTTGCAACTGCCGTCCGTCACGCCGGGGACGGCCTGCCCGAGCACTTCGGCTCGTGGAAGCGCGGCGCTCAACCGTCGGCGGAAGTGGGCCGGCATGTCTGACACCCCCTTGGGACGGACCAAGTCAGGTCAAGGGAGCGGGTGAAGGCGGGCCGCAGCGCCCGGCTGGGTGCCCACCGAGCCGTACCGGCGGTCTTCGTCCCGGGACCGCAGCCACCGAGCAAGACCTCGATGGGCTCGCGTCGGCCCCACTGGCGTGCCGACCCCAAGGCACCCATACCCGCGCGCACGGACTGAGCGGGGGTGCGACATCGACGCTGTGGGTGGTGCGGTGGTTTCGTAGCGGAACCGTTGCGTAACACGCCGGGGGTGGCAAGGGGCAGTCGGTACGCTCCCCTTGGCTTCACGGCTCCGGAGTGGGCCGGCATGCTGCAAACCGCAAACAGGGGATGGGTCATCATGAGCAGCACACCTTCTGCCAGCCTTTTCAAGCCACTCCAGGAGGGCGACCCGGCCGATGTGGGTGGCTACCGCCTGACCGCCGTGCTCGGCACGGGAGGCATGGGCAAGGTGTACCTCTCCTACACGCCGGGCGGCCGGCCCATCGCCCTCAAGGTGATCCGGCCCGAATTCAGTGAAGACCCCGAGTTCCGGAGAAGGTTCAAACAAGAGGTCCAAGCGGCACAGCGGGTGCAGGGACTGTACACGGCGCCGGTCATCGACTTCGACACCGACGGCGCTCAACCCTGGCTCGCCACCGCCTACGTGCCGGGCCCTTCCCTCGCGCACGCCGTGGCCCAGCACGGCGCACTGCCGTTGCGCAGTGTGCTGCTGCTGACGGTGGGGGTGGCCGAGGCGCTCAGCGTGATTCACGGTGCGGGGATCGTGCACCGGGATCTGAAGCCCGCCAACGTACTTCTGGCCTCCGACGGTCCTCGCGTGATCGATTTCGGAATCGCCCGCGCGGCCGACACGACTGCGCTGACCGGCACCGGCGTCAGCGTCGGCACCCCGGCCTTCATGGCGCCTGAGCAGGCGTCGGCCGGTACGATCACCCCCGCCACCGATGTCTTCGCTCTGGGGCAGATCGCGGCTTTCGCCGCGATCGGTTCCCCCGCCTACGGCGAAGGCTCCTCGCACGCGGTGCTCTACCGGATCGTGCACGAGGACCCCGACCTGTCCCGGCTGCCGGCCGAGCTGCTGCCGATGGTGACCCGCTGCCTGAGCCGCGACCCCGCCGATCGGCCGAGCCTGACCGAGATCATCCAGGTGTGCCACGAACTGTCGCCCACCGCACTGCATCAGGGCGAGGACTGGTTGCCGCAGACGGTCGCCGACTCGATCACCGAGCGGCTCCGGCTGCCCGAACCGGCCAGAACCCCGCGGCCGATGCCCGCCGTCGCTCCGACGCCGACCCAGATCTCACCATCGGCTCCGCCGCCCGGCACGGTGGACCCGTACGCGCCGACCGGGTTGGCCACGCCGTCCGCGCCGGGAGCTCCGGGGCCGGTGCCGCCCCCCGGGCACCTGAGCTCCCCTGCGCCAGGTCACCACACCCCGATGCCCGGCTACCCGGTGAACCACACGCCGCCGCCCGTCACCCACCAGCCCTCTGATCCGGAGACGCGCCAGAAGCCCAGGCGGACGGGGCTGATCGTGGCCGCGTCGATCGTGGGCACGCTGGTCATCCTGGGAGTCATCGGCTCCCTGCTCTCGGACGGAGACGGCAAGAAGGAGGACAAGGGGGCCGGCGCCCCCGCCACGAGCAGCGGTCCCACGGGGGGTGACGGAAGCGCGGGCGCGGGACAGCAGAGGAAGGACCCGAAGCCCGTGTCCTACAAGGGCATCGATCTGACAGACCGTTACCAGCTCATGCTCGCCGACAACCCGCCACGCCCCGTGGAGAGCGAGGACGCGGCGTACGGCGGCGGTGATCTCTACTTCAAGGTCGTCAACTTCCTGGACGAGTCAACGATCGGCACCGACAACGGCAAACTCGTCCTGCTGAACAACGCACAGAAGGGCTCCTTGGAGACCTGCCGCACGGAGACGCGCTACACCGAGAAGATCGGCCTCGACCAGCTCACCCAGGGGTCGCAGATCTGCGTCCTCAGCGACGCGGGTCATGTGGCGGTGGCCACCTATCGCGGCAAGTCGGGCGAGAGCGACCCTGGCTCATACGTCACCCTCGACCTGCAGATCTGGCGCAACGCGCAGGACGCCGAAGGCAATTGAGTCCGCCGAGCGCCGAATCCGTGGATCCGTCGAGGACCCACCCGCTGTTCAGCCGGGGGAGACCGAACAGCGGGTGGGGGAGCGACTGTCCTGTCGTCGCACGAGGGGTGCGAACAGCCGTTCCACGTCTGACCTCGCTCGTGAGCGAATGACAGCCGTCCCGGTCAAGGGGTCACGCGGCAGGCCCCCGCCCACAAGCAGCGTTCGCTTGACACAGCAAGTATATGTGGGTGTCGAGCGGACGTCAAAGCGGAACGCCGCCCTTACTGATCACGCGCCTCGGGCCTACGAGTCGCCGGAGCCATCGCTGCGGTACAGGGCCGAGTAGGAGTGCGGCAGCCTGGGACACAACGGACTGGACGGCCCTACAAAAGCCGCGACCGCAGGTCGCCGTCCCGTCTGATCCGGGTATTCGGCTCCCGTGGGGAACCGGCATCCCTCAAGGACCGGTCGCCGGTCGCCTCATCCGCTGTGAGTGATCGGTTTACGCCGTGCCGGCCGGTCTTCCGTGACCGCGGAATGTCGAGGCAGGTAGGGCCCATTCTGGCTGGCTTGATCCTTGACCCGAGCGGGAGGCCGAGTCTGCTCTCGGCATCCTGAAGAAGGGTTGCCGCTAGTTCTACCGGCGGTAGAATCCTCGGTATGGGCAAGCCGACGAGTATCAAGACCAGCGAGGATGTGCGCGACCGGCTGCGCGTCCTGGCCGAAGAGCGCGGTACCACGATCACCGAGCTCCTGGCAGAGCTGGCCTCCAGGGAGCTGACGGAAGCGGAACGGGAGCAGCGTGCCGGCGAGGCGGCCCGTGAGCTGGGTATCGAGTACACCGAGCAGGTCCGGCGGGCTGGTCAAGACGCCTGGGCCAAGGTCCGGGCGCACCAGGGCGGCGCCGCCGCGTGAATCTGACGGCCGTACTCGACCACACCGCTCTGGCCGCTCTGTACAGGGCGGATTCGTTCTTCACCGGTCTCTACATCGAGGCCTCGCGCGGCACGGGGCGGGTCCTCATCCCTTCGCTGGCCGTCGTCGCCGCCGATCGAGAGGCCCCGGGCGCGGGGAAGCACGCGGCATCCCTGCGGTTCGCGGAGAGCGTCGCGTTCACCGCTGAGCATGCCAAGGACTCCCTGAACTGGGGAGACGTGGAATGGCCGGTGGCCCACGCGGCGGCGGTCGCATGGCAGGCGGCGAGAGCGGGGGAGCCGCTGATTGTTCTGTCGCTGCGCCCTCAGCTCTATGCGGCTACCGGGATCACCCCGCTTGATCCCACCTGATCGACTGCCCGGAACCGGCGCCGGTTCCGGGCTGCCCGCCACCCTTTGCTGCGTCGGCGAGACTCTCATCGAATCGGGTTCCCGAGACGGATCAGGAACGGCAACCGGCTGGGTAGACAGCGCCGGCGCCGACCGGTGGCGCCAGGAACCGTTTGGATCCCGCCGCGTCGCCGCACCATCAGGCGACAGCAGATGCGATGAATGCCGCACGTACCGGCCTTTCAGGTCGGTACGCAACCGGCGTCAGCCCGTACGGCCTCCTCACACATGCAGCCGTCAACGCTGCTTCACGTGTGAGGCGGTCCCCGCGAACCAGGCCCGGGTGCTGCGTGCTCCGAGAAGGGCCAGCACGGTCACGGACAGGAGCGAGCCGATCACGGATCCTGACGCTCCTTGCGACACGTTGACGGCTTGGATGATGAAGTAGAGCACGGTGCTCACGATCAAGGTGATGCGCAGGACGCTGCGCCCGGGTTTGAGGTAGAAGACGTGGGCGGCGCTGACCAGGGCGGGCAGAAGCGTCAGGATCCGGTACCAGAGGGGGCCCGGGTAGTAGCCGAGCGCGAGACCCGTCACGGCTATGAGGACGATGACGCATTGGACGCAGAGCAGGCTGCGCAGCGCCGTGACCGTGCCTGGACGCTTGGTGTGTGGCGGTTGCGGGGCGGTGGGGCTGGATTCCAGTGCGGTGGCCGCGATGGTCCGCGGATCGCCGAGTTCGGCCAGAATTGCGTGCTCCTGCCCCGGGCGTTCGAAGAGGGCGACCTCGATGTGCTCGGCGAGGTCGGCCAGCAGTTCCTGCCGCCGCTCGGCCGGGAGTGCCGATGCCTCACGCTCGACTGCGGTGAGGAAGGACTGTACGGCCTGGGAGGTTTTGAGACTCATGGTGAATGGCGTTCCCGTTCGATCGGGGGCGGCGGTGGCGGAGTGAGGAAGCCGTCGACTGCGTCGCGGAAAGCCGGCCAGATCCGGGCGAAGTCAGCGAGGGCGGCCAGCCCGGTGTCGGTCAGCTGGTAATAACGGCGGGGCGGGCCGGAGGTCGATTCCCTCCACGTGGTGGTGACGAGATCGGCGCGTCGAAGCCGGGACAGCAGAGGGTAGACGGTTCCCTGGCTGGCGGCGAGGGTGCCGCTGGCTTCCAAGGACTGCACCAATTCGACGCCGTAGCGGGGTTCGTCACGCATGAGCGCCAGCACGCAGTACTCCAACACGCCCTTGCGGAGCTGGCTTTCGACCCTGCTGGGGCCGTGGTGGTCACTGGCATTACCCCGTTCCATGTACTGCATGATAGCGGGACGGTATCTTGTTCTGCAAGGTACCTGGTGCCTCCCCGTTCCTGTCGGCGCCGCCTTCTCTCTGGGACGACGGCTGCCCGCAGCGCAGATGTCAACTGGCCAAGGCTTCCCCAGCGCGGCTGACCGATTGCTTCAGAATGAGCTCGCCTGCATGAGGTCGCTGCCGTCGGCAGCCACCCACAGGTGCCGGCTCCCGCCTGCGGCCCACCAGCCAGGGCCGAAGTTCCGGCGCAGACACAGCTTCCGCCCCTGGACGACTCGCGGGGGCGGCTCGTCGGCATGACCGTGCCCGACGAGGGAAAGGTCATGGCTCGGCTGCGGTCTGATCAGCACGGATTCCGATGGTGCCCTCCCGGTCGGCGTGCCGCCGCTCGGAACGGAAGCGGTGGTCTTCCATCTGCGCTCGTCGACGGGCTGAGGTGCGACCCTGCGCATGAGCGGGGAGCGGGTGACCCGCGGAAACGGCACGAGACAGTGAGGGCCCGGCTTGAGGCCGGGCCCTCACCGAACGGACCTGCGTGTCGTTCGTCCACTGGGGCAACCCCGAGGCGACGGCTCCCCGTCCCACTGCACCATCCGCGTCAACGGGGCCCGCGACCGGCTCCGCGTGGTTCGCCAGCCGCCGCCCAGGGTGTCGTTCCATGAGTAGCAACCGCCCGAACGGCCCCTCCAGCGGCTTGAGCCGGGCGGGCTGAATGTTTCTCCGGTTCCGCTGAGGAGCCGTGTATGCGGGCGGACCGCGACGCTGCGAGGAGTCGACTGTCCTTGCGTGCTCGCCAGGACCGGGAGACAGCTCACTGATCCTTGAGGAAGGTCCGGAGGTCGGCTGGCGCTGGCGCGTCGAGCCGGCCTGTCCTCAGATCGCGAGGGCTCCGCCGTCCACGGGCAGGAGTACACCGTGGATGTGTGACGCGTCTTCGCTGGCGAGGAAGATCACGGCCGCGGCGGTGTCCTGAACGTTGCCCGTGCGCTTGTCCGGGTTGCTGTCGGCGAGCTTCTCCAGCAGGGGGCGGAGTTCATCGTTCGACTCCGTGAGGGTGGGGCCGGGGGCGACGGTGTTCACCCGCACACCGTCGGCGGCCAGCTCCGCGGCCCATGACCTCGTCAGCGAGTGCAGGCCGGCCTTGCTGGCGCCGTACAGCGAGGTGAACTTGATTCCCTCCACGCCGCCGATCGAGCCCATGTTGATCACCGAGCCGCCGCCATGCTCCACCATGCCGGGCACCAGGGCTGCCGTCAGGAGGTACGGGGCCTTGATGTTGACCTCCAGCACCTGGTCGATCTGCTCCTCGGTCGACTCGGTCATGGGGTGGGGCGGCACGAGGTAGGCCGCATTGTTGACCAGGACGTCGATCGGTTGACCCGCCAGGGCCGTCGCCTCCTGTGCGAGGCGGCGGATCTCGGAGCCACCCGCAGAGAGGTCTGCCTCGACGAAGTGGGCGACGCCGCCCTCCGAGACGATACCGTCGACGACCCGTACGCCGTTCTCCGCGTCGAGTCCGGTCACGATGACGATGGCCCCCTCGTGGGCCATCGCCTCCGCGACACCGCGCCCGATTCCGCTCGTCGAGCCTGTGACCAGGGCAGCCCGCCCCTCGAGACGATTCATGTCAGTACCTCCGGTTGATGCGGTGTATCGGTGGACTCTCGTTGAAAACATCCAAGCTGCTTGCTTGCCAAAGCAAGTATATCAACTGCTTGCTCAAGCAAGTAGTGCTCTGAATCACGTCGGTCCAGCTGCTCAGCAGGATCTGTTCGTGATATGTGCACAGGCCAAGCCGGTCACGACGAGCCTGTGAGCTTGCCGAGCTTTGATCCACCGGATCATCGATTGTCACAAGCCTCTGTGATGCGCTGCTTGAACCAAGCTGCTTGGGCCTTGACGCTCTTATGCAGCCGGCCGCGGGCGGATGCCACTGACTGATCGTTTCAGCATGAGTTTGGCTCAGGCGCTTGGCAGTTGGGCTGATGGGCGGGACGGTTCTGCAGGTGCCTGATGATCTTGTGCCTGATGATCTGTGGGAACGTGATGGCGGTAGGGCCGACAGTCGAGTCATGCTTGATCCCCAGCGCCGGAGCGCGGGGTCCGGCATGGCTCTTGGGGGTCTGCGGTGATAGTCAGTGAGCTTGTGCGCGCAGAACTGCGACGGGTCGACTGGGCTTCGTTGGAGTGCGGCTGCGGCCATACTGCGGAGCATGTGCCTCTTCTGATCGAGACGATCATCACCGCTGAGACGTCCCGGGACATGATCGGATACACCCTCGATGGTCACGTTGAGGAAAGCACGATCATCTTCGAGTGCACTCCGCCGGCGGTCGGCGTGATCATGGCCGCGCTGGCGGGCGACCTCTCGACACTGGCCCGAGACACGCTGCTGCAGACGTTGTCATTCGTAGCCGCAGGCTCCGGCGACTATGAGCTGGATACAGAAGGTGCGGGTCTGGGCGACGGATGCCGGACCCGCGCTCAGGAGGGGTTCTGGGGGCTTGTCCAGCTCGGGCTCACGGGTACTGCGGAAGTCGCCGAAACGGTCGCCGACATCTGTGAGTACTTCGAGCTGGGCGGTGACAAAGCCGCTTTCTACCAGGCCGAGCTTCGCGAACGTATGCGCGCGAAGCCCAAGCGCGGGCGACGTTGATGAGCACGGACGTTCCTGCGCTTGTAGATCGTCGGCAGGCCGACCACCCCTGCTGCCTCTGCGTTGCCGGTTGGCCCGCTGGCCCTTCGGCTCGGGGATCGTGTGCTTGATCTAGCGTCGTCGCAGGTAGCAGCGGTTGCGACGGGAGGAGTAGGCCTTGTTGCCGCCGAGGTGATCAGGTCGAGTCCGGGGGCGCCCGCCGTTCAAGCGGGCGACGCGGACTCGTTCCCTGACCAGGATGAGCTGCGGGGCATCTCCCCATTGCCCCGGGGTGGTCAGCAAGGCGAGTGGGCGGCATCCGCCCTCAACGGCGAGGTGGATTTTGCAGGTCAGGCCGCCCCGTGAGCGTCCCAGGCCCTCGTCGGCGCGCTGCTGCCGGGGCGGGCGACTTTCCGGCAACCGCGGGGGGCTTCTTGCGCGCGCCTGCAGCGTGTTGATGGGCCTGGCAGGAGGTGGAGTCCACACTCACCATCGACCAGTCGATGCGGCCTACCGAGTCAGCGTCGGCCAGGACAGCCCCGATCCTGTCCCACGCGCCATCCGTTGACCAGCATCAAGCCTGGCCGCTTGGCTGGTGAAGCGACCCGGGATCGAGGTCGTCTGCCGGGACCGTGCGCCGTTCTTCGCAGAAGGCGCCAGTGCTGGGGCACCTCAGGCGACGTGAGGCCAGGCGAGGCGAGTTCCGGATTCCTTGCGACGCCCGGCCTGCGGTGGACGGTCTTCTAGGCGGTCGCTCAGAGCGTGAGCACCCGTCGCGTGGAGAAGTTGGTGTGCAGGCCTTCCCCGTCGGGTCCGTGCGCGAACTGGGCTGTGTCGGGGTTGCGGTTGGCGGTCGCCAGGGGGAGCCAGGACAGCAGGTGGCCGTAGGCGCCGCACACCGACTCGCCCCAGCCGCCGCCGTGTAGCGCGGTGACATCACTGGTCAGCTCGCCGCGGTAGGTGTCGTAGGCGATGTGCAGGCCGAAGGCGTTCAGTTCGTTGTGCGGGCCGGTGTCGTCGCCGTCGGGGATGCGGGCGAGGGGGCAATTGTCGCCCCACCGGAACAGGGTGTCCGACCCGGCGCCGCAGGCGTGCTCCTACTCGTCGGGGCTTGGCATCCGCAGGCCACGGGCGGAGAGGGCTGCCGGTATCTCGGCTAGGGGTTCGGTCAGGGTCTCGTTCTCCACGGCCATCAGGACGGTCTCCAGGTGGAGCCGCAGGCGGGCGCACTGTTTCGGTAACAACTGTTACCATATCTGGATGGCGAAGACGCAGCTGGGCGCGCGCGTGGATGAGGACGTTGCGGAACTCGCGAAGAAGCGCGCCGCCGACTTGGGGCTGAGTATCGGGGACTACCTGGCCAGGCTGGTGCAGGACGATGCCAGCGGGCTTCGTGCCCGGGCGGTGGACGCGGCCGCTCGTTTCCTGGCCGAGCACCAGGCGGTTTTCGACGAGGCCGAACAAGCTGAGCAGGGATCCACGGGAGCGCGCGCGGCCTGATGGATCTGCACATCGACGTTCCCTGGATCCTGCAGGTCGCTGAGGCTGCCGGGGCGCATGATCCGGCCCCCGACGACTACGGCGTCCCCATTGCTGCGGTCGCCCGTCACCGCGCCGAGTTGTTCGAGCAGCCTGTCTACGGCGGCCCCTACGCCAAAGCCGCCGCTCTTGTGCACACCCTGGGCCGGTGCCGCTGGCTGGAACGCTCCAACATGGCCGTCGCCGCCGCGTCCGGCGTCATGTACCTCGAAGCCGCCGGGATCTCCGTCAAGCCCGGCCGTGAGGACGCCATCGCCCTGAAGGACCTGCTCCTCGACCCCGCCTGCACCGCGGGGAAGATCGCCGCTCTGCTGCGCACCTGGGCCACCACCACCTGACGCCGGCACGGTGAGGACAGCGACCATGAGCGACTGACTGGCCGGCTACCTGGACTGGAACGTCGACCACCCCGAACTCGAGGTGGACACCGACGACGAACCCGCCGGCCCTAGGTCGTGTCCGTAAAGTCGATGGCTCGTTGCTCCGTTCGTGGTGCGTCGACATGAACTGACGGATGAGTCGTGGGCGTTGATCGCTCCGT
>NZ_JBVHPJ010000026.1:0-11539 GCF_055567995.1 Streptomyces sp. NPDC026246
CCCGCGGAGCGGGTACCACATCGCTGCGCGATGTGCAAGGGAACACCCGTGCTGCGCACGGGTGTTGCGCTCACGCTCCGCGTGAGCGGAGCTGCTCGCTGCGCGAGCAGCGTTACACGCCTTGCTGCGCAAGGCGTGTAACGCTCCGTCCGCTGCGCTCCCGGAGCTCCGGGGCCTGCGGCCCCGTGAGGGCGGCTTCCGCTGCGCTCCAGCCACCCGGGCCGCTACGCGGCCAGAAGGCCGGCCCCGCTGCGCGGTGCGGCCAACGGGCCTTTGGCCCGAGCAGCGAGGAGAGGGGGCAGGAGGGGCGTTGCTCTGTGGCCTCGCCCCTCCCGTGGCGGCCGCACTCAGCCTTCTGGGTTGCGGGCACGCTCGAAGTCCCGCCGTACTGCAGCACCCTGGTCCTCAATCAGCCCGGCCTCATCGGGGAGGTCCAAAACCGCGCCGCAGTGGCTGCACAACTTCCCGTCCTCGGCGGGCGTGCCACAGGCCTTGCAGAACCGGTTGCCCTTTTCGTTCTCCTGCGTCATGACTCTCCGGAAGCACCTTGGAAGTGTTGGATTCGATGCGGAGTACCCGTAGCGTCGAGATCGATTCACAGTCGTGAGTGCTTCATTTTGAAGCTAAGATAGACTCTGGAACTGGTTGGCTTCGGTGATGTGGCATGTTGCTGCTGAAAGCCGGTTGCGCGGGTCTCGGATCCAGGGCGTGCATCACTGTCTCGAGTGAAAGCCGCTGTGAGTCAACTCCGCTTGTGAGCAGGATGGTTGGTCAGATGGGGCGTATGAGGAAGATCGTCTGGCTTTGTTGGAGAGGGTCGATGGAATGGCAATGAAGGAACTCCGTCCTCATCAGCGAGAAGCCGTGGACGCGGCACGCCGTGTACTCGAATTGCCTGCACGAGCTACCGTGCCCGAGTGGGGTCTGCGCACCCAGGTAATCATGGCCACCGGCACCGGCAAGACCCTTGTCGCCGTACGCAGCGCCGAGGAGCTGCGTGCCGGCCGTGTACTCGTCCTCGTGCCTTCGCTGGATCTGCTCGCGCAGACCGAGGCCGCGTGGCCTGAGGGAGGCCGCAGCGGCCCGGTGATCGGGGTCTCTTCCTTGCGCGGTGAAGAGGCGGCCTTCCCGAACACCACGGACGTGAACGAGCTCGTTGACTGGGTGCGCCCATTCGACAAGGTCACCGTCTTCGCCACGTACGCCTCCCTGGGGCTGGGCACGCTCGAGCGCGCGCACCAGGCTGGCCTTCCGGGCTGGGACCTGATCGTGGTCGATGAGGCGCACCGGACGTCGGGGCGGCTGGGTAAGCCGTGGGCGGTCGTCCACGACAACACCCGCGTCCCCGCCCTGCGCCGTCTCTACATGACCGCCACGCCGCGGTTGTGGCAGCTGGATGAGGACCAGGAGCAGCAGGGTGTGCCAGGTGAGCTGGTGGCGAGCATGGAGGACGATCCGGACGGTCCGTTCGGTGCGCGTTGCTACACGCTGACGCTGTCGGAGGCGATCGACCGCGGCATCTGCGCGCCGTACCAGGTGGTGTGCGTGGACATCACCGACACCCAGCTCCAGGCCGCGCAGCTCCTGGGCGTTCAGGGCCGTTCGGATGAGGTCCGCGGGGCCCGGCTCGCAGCCCTCCAGACCGCCCTGCTCAAGGCGTCGGCGGACGAGAGCTTCCGGCGCACGCTCGTCTTCCACCACGTCGTCAAAGAGGCCGAGGCGTTCGCGGCCGGCCTCCCAGGCGTCGCCGCGCAGCTGCACGCCACCGACCCCGAGCTCTACCCGAAGACGATCTGGGCAGACTGGCTCTGCGGCGATCACAAGCCCAACCACCGGCGGCGGGTCCTCGAGGAATTCGCGGCCGGGGTCGCCACAGCTGGCACGGTGGTGGAGAAGGGCTTTCTGGGCTCGGTGAAGGTCCTCGGGGAGGGTGTCGACACCAAGAACTGCGACTCCGTCTACTTCGCCGACGTCCGCGGCTCCATGCCCGATCTGGTCCAGGCCGTGGGCCGCGCGCTGCGCATGCAGCCCGGCGACGGCAAGGTCGCATCGCTCGTGGTGCCGGTCCTGCTCGGACCCGGCGAGACACCGGACAACATGCTCACCAGCCGGGCGTACGGCGGGCTGGCGAAGCTGCTGGAAGCGCTCAGGGCCCACGACGCCCGAGTCGTCGAGCAGCTCGCCGAACAGCAGGCACGGAGCCGGGTCAGGGGCGTGCAGAGCCGTAGCGGGGAGCAGGAAGGCGAGAGCGACCGAAGCGACCGGATGTCGGTACCGGCACGAGAACTGCTGAAGTTCAGCACACCTCGCGACCCCGCGCAGCTGGCCGCATTCATCAACCTGCGCGTCCTCAACCCCGAGCACGCCCACTGGCGGCGCGGCATCGAAGCCGCCGTCATCTATGCCCGCGAATACGGCAACCTCAAGGTGCCCTTCACCTACCGCGTACCCGGCCGCGATGACCAGGCAGTGGAGGCCGAGGGATGGCCGGCCTCCCTCACCGGGTTCCCCCTCGGGCAGTGGATCGCCGACAACCGGCGCTTCCACGCCCGCGGCCGCCTGGACGATGACCGTGTCCAGCAGTTGGAGAAGCTGGGCATGGTGTGGTCGCACTTCGACGTCGCGTGGGAGGAAGGACTCGCCGCCGCGCGTGGGTGGGCGGCCGAAGCGGGTCACCTCCTGGCCCCGCTGGACGCCACCTACCAGGGCTACCGAGTGGGAATATGGCTGAAGAACGCCCGGGCCGCCGCCCGCAAGGCACAGGAGCTCGAGCACCGGCGCGCCGAAGGACTGCCGGTTCAGTCGTCGGCCGGAGCCTTGTCGGAGGAACGGCGCGAGCAGCTCGAGGACATCGACCCCTCGTGGTGCCCCGCCTGGCCAGTGGAATGGCAACGCGCCTTCCACCTCACTCGGCAGCACCTCGAGGCCGGCGGCGCATTGCCCACCTCACCGGGCGACGTCATACACCAGGGTGAGGACCTCGGGCGGTGGGTACGCTCCGTCCGCCTCGGCTGGGACAGTCTCACCGGTGCCCAGCAATGGCTGTGCGAGCAGGTCCTCGGAATCGAGCCCGCGGGCGAGGACGAGAAACCGAAGCCGCGCCGTGCACAGGCCGACAAATGGGCCATGAACTACGCCGCCGCTAGGCAGTTTTACCAGCGCGAGGGACACCTGCGGGTGCCGAGAAAGCACATCGAACGGATCATCAGCGGCAGCGAGCAGAACCGCGGCCGCGGCGGCGAACACGCAGGCCGTAATGGTGAGGGGGCGGAGGAGCATCACCTGCGGCTAGGGGCATGGGTCAATAACCAGCGATCCCGAGCCGCAGCGCTCACACCCGAGCGCGTCGAACAGCTCTCCGCCATCGGCATGCGGTGGACCTGCCTGTGAGCAGGACCGGCCCTGTTCCCTCCAGAGGGTATGTGCTGCGTGCTGCGCCCTCGAAAGCGTTCTTTTTGCGTACGAAGTGCGTACGAATGCCGTGCGGCGTATGAGGGTCAGATTCGGATGCCCTTCCCAACTCCGCTATAGGTCCGCCCCTCACGAATTCGCAGGGCACCATCCGAGGGGTGGGCAGGGGGGCCTCGGTCTACTGAGCATCCAGTGCGAAAACGCCCGCTGGGACGGTGAACACGAGACCGTGGTGGCGTTACCCATTACCCCGGCCTGCTGCAGATCGCTCCCCTGCCGGCGCGCTCTGGGCGCCTGCCTGGCCACCCCGGCCTATGACCCGGTGGCCGACGTGGCCCGCGCCGTGCGTGAGGGCGACTGGTACGAGCCCGCCCACGGTCTGGTGTGGTCGGCGGTGCAGCGGCTGCACGGGCATGGTCGTCCCACGGGCGTGCCCGCGGTGGAGGCCGAGTTGCGCAGCGCCGGCCACCTCGAGCGCGTGGGTGGCCCGGCCGGGCTGCCCAGCTCGCCAGCAGCGCCTGTTCCCCCGGAGAGGCCGGGCACTACGCCGACCTCGTGCACGGCTACGCCCAGGTGCGCCGCTACCAGGAGACGCTGGTGCGTGGCATGCAGGGCGCCCGCATCGCGGACCCGCTGTCGGTGCCGGACACGATCGCCGCGCATCAGGCGGAGCTGGAGTACCTGACTGCCGACGATGAGGATGACAGTTTCGGGCGGTTCGGCGACGGCCTGGACGCGCACCTGGACAGCCTGGCCGTGTCCGTCCCACCGTCTGCCATCACCGGGTTCACCGACCTGGACGCCCTGATGAAACTCATGCCCGGCCAGATGACGGTGGTGGCCGCGCGCCCGGCGATGGGCAAGTCGGCCTTTGCGCTCGGCGTGGCCACCGCCAACGCCCGCAAGGGTGGTCCCTCGTTGGTGCACAGCCTGGAGATGGGCCGGGCGGAGGTCAGCAATCGCATCCTGTCCGCCCGGGCGCGGGTGGCGTTCCACCACCTGCGCGACGGCGCCGACAGCCTCCAGCAGGAGGACTGGGACCGCCTCGACCGCTTCACCCCCGAGCTGCGGGAACTGCCGCTGTGGATGGACTACAGCGCCCGCGTCAGCCCCGCCCGCATCCGCTCCCGCATCAAGACCGTCGTCCGGGAGACCGGCCGCGCGCCGCTGGTGGTCGTGGACTACCTGCAGCTGATGCAGACCGACCAGCGCAACAACCGGCAGTCGCCCTATGAGCGCGTCACCGAGATCAGCCGCGAACTGAAAATTTTGGCCTCCGACACCGGAGCGGTCATCATCGCCCTGGCTCAGCTCAACCGTGGACCCGAGCAGCGACAGGACAAGCGCCCGCAGGTCAGCGACCTGCGCGACTCCGGGGCTCTGGAGCAGGACGCTGACAACATCATCCTGCTGCACCGCGAGGACTACTACGAGCCTGAGTCCGAGCGAGCCGGGGAAACCGACCTCATCGTTGCCAAGCACCGCAACGGGCCCACGGGGACGGTGACCGTGGCTCACCAGTTCCACTACAGCCGCCTGCGCGACATGACCGGTGAGGAAGAACCGCCCCGCTAAGCGCCCTGAAAGCCGCTGTGCGGCACGATCACGACCGGGCAAGCACTTCCCCTGGTCCGGCCGTGATCGTCCCGCAGCGGCCCACACAGTCGATCATGAAAGGAGGTGCCCACCGTGGGCATCGTGAACGACGGCCTGAACAAGGCCGTGCAGCAGGCATTCACCCGCCCCATCCCCAAGAGCGCCGGGGCGCAGATGCGTTACCTGGTCAAGCAGCTCAAGGGCACCCGCGCCGTGGCCCAGCACCTCGGCATCTCGCAACGCACGGTCGAGCGCTACGTCAAAAACCAAATCCGCCGGCCGCGACCGGACCTCGCTCAGCGCCTGGCCGACGCGGTGCGCGAGCGCTGGCAGCCGCGCTTGCGTGCCCAGGCCCGCAAGCAGGCGGCCACCAGCACGGGCGTCGTCATCGACGTACGGGCACGGTTCGGGTTCACTGCCGCTCCTGGGTCCACGGATGACGCCCGTCTGCGGCACATCACCCTCGCCCTGCCCCCGCAGTACGCAGCCCGCCTGTTCAACGCCCAGGACGCCGGGGCCAGTGAGCAGCAACTGCGCGACATCGCAGGCCAAGCGCTCGGCGAGGTCTACTTCCAGGACAGCGGGCGCCGCGCCCAAGGCCTCGAGGTCGAGTTCACCGACATCGAGCAGATGGAATTCGACTTGTAGCGGGGGCACCGGAACGCCCGAGGATGCCCCCTGCTGTGACTGAGCGCTTCAGTTGGCCAGTGAGCGTGTGAGTTGGCCGTTTGAGCTCTCCGTGTCGATGCCGCGGCTGAGCCGTGGCACGTTAGTTGGAAACCTGTCAGGAGAGTTGGAACCAGTGCGGCCGGCGCCGACTAGGCTCACCCCCGTGTCCGATCCAGCCCCTGACCCTCGCGTGCAGTCCTTGATCAACCAGCTCCGTCCGGGGGCCGTGAGAACCGTGAGGGTCACCGGGTTCGACGGAGCGGACGTCTTGGTGCAGCTCGTAGATGCCGAAGGTGAGAAAGCCGAGATCGCTCGGATTCCTCGGCAGGAGGCGTCGATGCGTCGGATGGACCATCCATCCGAGCTGTTTGAGATTGGCCAGGAGATCAACGCCGAAGAGATCGGGCGTTGGCGCGAAGGTCAGCTTCACCTCTCCGCCAGGGCATGCAAGATTCCGGCCTTGCGGTCCTTCCTCCTCTCGTTTAAACGAGGGCAGGTCGTCGCTGGGACGGTCTCCGAGGTTCACAACTTCGGGGTCTTCGTTCATGTCGATGGCGAACCGGACGGCCTCTGCACCGGCTTCATCCGGGTGCCGGACCTGACATGGGGCTGGATCAGCCACCCTTCCGAGGCAGTCGAAATAGGCCAGCGGATCACCGCTGAGGTGATCATTGCCGAGACTCGAACCGGACAGGTCACGCTCTCGCTGAAGGCCCTGCAGGATGATCCACTCATTCGGTTTGCGGATCAGGTCGGCCGGGTCCTCACCGGGACGATCACCAAGATCGTTCCTTTTGGTGTGTTCGTGCAGCTTGCTCCCGACATTGTGGGGTTCCTTCACCTCTCAGAGCTGGCCGACGAGCCGGTCGGGACCCCTGCCAAGCTCGTCGACGAGGGCGAGCTGATCACGGTGGAGGTCACCGAGGTCGACCTTCAGCGTCACCGGGTGCGGCTGAGCGCCGCCGGTGGAGCGAGCAGAACCTAGCGAACTGGTTCCAAGAAGACTGTCAACTCGCGGTTGGTTGCAAAAAGGGTGACCACTTGGTGCCAACAAGCGCTTGCGTACCGCTGCTGGCTCCGCCTCTCCCTGAGGGCAGCATGAGCAAGCTTCCGGCTTGTGAGACCGGGTGACCGCAGCGTGCTCGGCGTCAGTAGCCGGCATGCAGGGGTATAGAACTATTGTCCGAGCGAACTAGAACAGCAATCGGATGGGCGAGACGGGCGGCAGCTGTCCTGAACAGGCACTCTGCACCCTTGCGTCATGATCGTTTGTCAGTGGCCGCCTCCAGCATGGCCCTCACTTGGACGTGTTGATTCCGGGAGGGACCAGATGCCGTTCGTGCGGTCGTATGTGCGTTCCGATGGGACGCCGGTACGCGAACATTCTCGATGGGCGCCGGGCGCCCGACGGGAATTGACGATCTTCACGATGGTTGCTCTGGCCGTCGTGGGGTTCGGCAACAGCAACCAAGGAGCGGGTGAAACCACCGCCCCCGCTGTGAAGCCGGGCGATGGGCGGGCGGTGACCTACCCGATCCGCTTCGACCACGGCCAAGGCCAGGCCGCACCGCGCAGGAGCGTGCCGCAGCCCACGGTGTCGTACCCCATCAAATTCCCCACCCCGAAGAGGAAGCCCGCGCCGCCGACACCGACCGTCTCCTACCCGATCGACCTCTCCACCTTGGACGCTGGGCGGTGAGCCGGCGCCCGCCGCAGCGCCGCAGGGGGCCGACCCGGCGTCCCGCCCGCAGCCGCCGACAGCAACAGGACGGTACGCAGCTGCTGCTCGTGGCAGTCACCGCGGCCGCGGCCGTCAGCCTGACGGTCACGCTGGTCAACTGGCTGATCGCCCACTGGTGGATCCTGATCGTCGCTGCCCTTGTGGTGCTGCTGGGCGGTTGGGGCTGGTGGCAGCAACGAACCCAACGCATCCAGTGGCAACAGGCCCAGGCTCGCGCACTGCGCTACGGGCTGACACAGTTGGACGCTCTCGCTCACCGCCAGTTCGAGCACGCGATCCGGGACCTGATGTACCGCGACGGCTGCACGGACGCCGTCCAAGTCGGCGGCCAGGGCGACCTCGGCGCAGACGTGAAGGCCACCGACCCCTTCGGCCGGCGCTGGGTCATCCAATGCAAGCACCGCAGAAACGGAAACCAAGGCGCAGCCGTCGGCACACCCGAACTGCAAGTCCTCAACGGCACAGGCCGCCCCGTCCACAAAGCCGATGTCGTCGTCATGGTCACCAACGGCCGCATCACCCAACCCGGCCGCGCCTTCGCCCGCCAGCAGCGCCTGCACCTCGTGGACCGCGAAGTTCTGGCGCAGTGGGCAGCCGGCTCGCGCCCCTCGTGGGAACTGCTGAGTGCGGTGCCGCCACCGCGACGGCCAACGGCCCGGTCGTAGACGCTGTATCGCGCCCCTCAGCGTCTCTTGACCCGCAGCAACGCCCATGCACGGGGTGCTGCGCAACGCGAGCCCGCGTGCTGCGTACGCTCACGCCCGGGGGGCCAGGCCGCCGGGCCGCATCGCTGCCAAGGCACAAGATGGTCAACCCATTCGTCATCCAACTCCGCATCGCCCAGGGCGAGTTCGGCGAGATTGGGCTGGATGAGGTTGAAGGGCGGTCAGGACCCGCGCCTCGATCGAGACCACGCTTCAGCCCGGGCCCCGGGTGGCCGCGCGGACGGGGCGTGTGGGCGGCCACGGTGACGGCTACCGGCGTCGGCGCGGGCGGATGGAGGGCTTCATAGGCGGGTGCCGACGGCGATGGTGTCGTTGCCCGCGAGCTGCAGGAGGGCCCGCAGAATGATCGGCAGGCGCCGCTCGCCGAGGTCCTCGACGCCGGCCAGGGTGGTGATGCCCATACCGATCATCGACATGACCAGGGCGAGGAAGCAGCGCTGTTCTTCGTCGAGGCCGAGGGCGTACTGCATGCCGGACAGTGCCGGGAAGTGTGCGTATCGTCCCCTGCGGCTGTCCACGAGCAGCACCCGCTGCACGGTCGGCAGTGACAGGATCGTCCGCTCCTCGATCAGCGCCTGCACGGCCGCCCGGTGGCGCCGTTGCACGGTGTTCCGCAGCAGCTCGACGGCGAGCTGCTGGTACCCGGCCTCATGGTTCGGGGCCTCCGGGGCGGCGGTTTCAGTCTCGGTGATGGTCATGCCGGTGTCTCCGCTGGGCGTCGGTACCCGCCTGGCCGAACGCGGCGGCGAGTACGGCTGGGTTGGTGAGGCGGCTCGATCCGTCAGGGCGTGTGAACCAGAACCGGCCGCAGGCCGGCCAGCCGGTCGGCGAGCGGTGCAGAGGCCAGCTGCCCGGCCGCACGGTCACGCTCCTGCGGTCTGCGAGGTCGCCGACTCAGTGGCACGAGCCACCACGCCGCGTCGATCGTCGGATCGGCGACGACTGGCCCGCGCTGCTCCGGACGGATCCGCTTGTGCGCCTGCATGGTGGTGGCGAGCGGGGCCTTTACGGCGAGCCACGACTTCACAGATCGGATCGGCGCGAGCGCCTCGAGATTCCACGCTTCGTAGACCAGGTCCGGGTGCGGGCTGCAACTTGCAAGCCGCGCATCCCCCGCCTCATACCGCTCGGCGCATTCTCGTAGGCCATGGCCGGGACGCTACGTAGATTGATTGCGCTCCTGAACAGCGATTGCGGGCGATTGCGGATGCGGCCGGCAAGGTTGCGGCCGATTGGTCAGGCGAAGTCGAGAGACGCGCGTGCACGGCCAATCAAGCGCCGCGCCGGCGGGCCGTACTCGACTGACTCGGCAAGCCAGTCCCACGCCCGCTCGTAGAGCCGGATGTCTTCGGCTCCGGTGAGCCACAGTTCCTCGCTGATGGTCTCGACGATGACGAGTCGTCGGTCGTAGATCCAGAAGGCGTGCGGGGCGGTGCGGCGTAGCTGGGTGCCGAAGGGCAGGATGCCGAGCTCGATGCGTCGCTGTCCGACGAGGTTGTACAGCCGGTCGAGCTGCTCAGCCATCACCTCGACAGGACAGGAGCGGTGGTAGAGGGCCGCTTCGCAGAGGATGAACCGGAACGTCTTCTCCGGGTCGTACAGCGCCTCCTGGCGGCGCATGCGTGCCTCGACGGCCGCCTCGGTGGTAGGCGGGATCCCCCGGAACTCGGCGTTGCTCTCGAAGATGACCCGCGCGTACTCGGGAGTCTGGAACAGGCCGGGGACCCGGGAGACTTCGAGGCCCCGGATCAGCGTCGTATTCTCGGTCTGGCGGACGGCGATCTCCTGCCGGCCCCGATGCCCGCCCGCGAGTTGCCGGCGCCAGGAGCGGTGCCGCTGCTTCATGTCCAAGCCGGCGAGCAGTCCGTGCAGCTCGGGCTCTACGTCCAGGCGGCCAACGGCGTTCGCCCATGCGGTCAAGTCCGCGCGAGTCGGCGTCTGCTTGCCGTTCTGCAACCGGGAGACCTTCGAGGTCTGCCACCCCGCCATGCGGGCGATGTCCTTGCCTTCCAGACCGGCCTCGGTGCGCAGCTCCCGCAGGCGCGCGCCGAGGGCCTCGCGTGCGGTCTGGAAGTCGGTGGTCACACGGTTGAAGCTACCCGTTTGGCGAACTCCGCTGTAGCCAGGGCGTGATGCCAAGCGGCGTCGCGAGCCTGGCAGGCAGCGAGCACCTCAGCAGGCTCCTCGGTGACGTAGACGCCCAAAGTGGTGTCGTTCTCGTCGAACGCGAACCGGGCCACGATCTTCGAGTCGAACAGCCAGAAATCGTAGTCGGGCAGCCGCAGCGGGTGGGCCTCACTGCGGGGCAGGTAGCGGATGTCCTCGCCGGCCTCGACGTTGCTGGGCGCACGAGCCAGAAGGAACTGCTGCCCCTGGGTCAAGGGCTTGTCGACCAGACGTACCCGCTCGAACCTCTTGCCCTGCCCCACCTGAGCGCGGACGTTCTGCCTCCACGCGTTGGCGGGCTCGACGGCGACGTCTTCCCCAGCCTGCCACTTCGGCCAGAGCGGGGACTGGCGATCGGAGGCGTAGCCGCGGCGGGTCTCCAGGCGGAAGGCGGTGTGCCGGAAGTCGCGGAACAGGTGCGATATCGAGGGGAACGGCTGAAGGGCGGGTGCGGCGCTACGGGGCGCGTACCGGCTCAGAAGGCTGCGGGGGACGCGGACGAACGTCTCGGACGGCTTGACGTCGCGCAGCTGCACGAGGTGCTGCGGGTCGGTCAAGCGATCGCCCTGCACGAGGACCTCGTCCGTGCCCTCGATCTCGTACAGGGTGGGGCAGTCACCGTCATCGCTCGTGGTGCCGAGGAACCTAAGCGCCATATCGCCTCCATGCTGGTGATTAGAGGTTCAGGATGCGCGGCGGTCGCCCGTTGGCGCACTCGGATTGCGCCAGATTGCGGGCCGAGGGCTGCGGCTGCGGATTGCACGCAAGGGCAGCCTTACTCCAGGCTGCTGCGGAGCAACTCCGACTGCCCGCTACATGCGTGCGACATCTTGTGGCGGGCCGGCCGATGCGGTCGGAGTCTCTTCCTGCGGCATCGTGGGCACGTCCAGGTCTTCCGGAACTGCTCGATCTCGCCCGCCCCTCTAGGTCGTGTCCGGAAAGTCAGGGGAGCCAGAGTCGGAGGCAGGCGAGGGTGACCGTGGCTTCGAAGTGGGCGGCTCGTTTGTCGTAGCGCGTGGCCAGGGCCCGGTTCTGTTTGAGGCGGCTGAAGCAGCGTTCGACGACGTTGCGGCGTCGGTAGGCGGCTTTGTCGAGCCGGCATCGGGCTTCGCCGCGCCGGATGCGGCCGTTGATCTGGTCCATGACCGCTTCGAACTGGGTGCAGTCGTTGACGTTCCCGCCGGTCAGGGTGAAGGAGAGCGGCCGGCCCCGGCCGTCGCAGGCCAGGTGG
>NZ_JBVHPJ010000027.1:0-10142 GCF_055567995.1 Streptomyces sp. NPDC026246
GAGCAGCCCACCGGCCTTGCTTCGCACGGCCGGTGACGCTCCGTCCGCTGCGCTCCCGGGAGCGCGGGGCCTGCGGCCCCTTAGGGGTGGCCTTCGCTGCGCTCCAGCCACCCGGGGGCGCTCCGCGCCCAAGGCCGGCCCCGCTGCGCGGTGCGGCCAACGGGCCTTCGGCCCGGGCAGCGAGGAGAGGGAGGCTGGGGTGGGTGGCCGTGCATCAAGTGATGCAGCATGTACCTTTGGTAGAACCGGGCCACCCCCGTGCTTCAAACCGTAGCACCGGATAAGCTCTGGAACCACACCACACCCCCGGGGACTTATCGAGCCCGCTCGATGTGGGCCACCCAAGTAACGGCCAGTACTTTACTGGGGACTTCTCCGATTTCCTGTGCTGCGGCCCGGTAGCAGTCCGCGAGAAGCTTGTTTCGGCCGACTGCTCCCAATCCCCGGTCCCGCTGCCCGTAGATCTCACGCACGGCGATGTCGCGTGTGCGTGGCGGTCAATGACAACGGCGTCCGGGTTTTCCGGGTCGGCAATACACAGATTTTTCTTCTCGCCACCAGGCAATGCTCGTGAGCCCTGACATCTGTCAGGGTCTCGGTTGGCTGCCTGTCTCCTACCCTTTCACGCAGGACGCCCACGCAGGGCGCAACAGAAGGGCAAGCCATGAAGAACCTCTTGAAACGCGCATTCGTCACCGGAGCTGCGGGGATCGCTCTCGCTGGCGGAGTCGGTCTCGCGACTGCCTCACCCGCGGCGGCTGCGGAACCTAACGTGCTGCAGTGCAGCACCTGGATCGCGAACGATATGGCCTATGGCCAGTGCCACAACCCCGGGACGCAGATGCACGCATTCTCCATACGCGCCATCTGCGGCTGGGCCCCCGACACCTACTCGAATTGGGTGTATGTGCCGGCGGGCAGCACCCTTTACGCGGGTGTCGGCTGCGGGCCGTACGGCACAGGCGTCGGCGGCGTGGCGATCGAGTACGGCGGCTGAGCGCCCCGAGACGGCCACCTCTGATGACCATTCACGTTTTCAACTTTTAGACATGGTCGGGGGGTGGTTTCTACTGCCCCCGGACCATGTTCTGCCGGGTTACTTGCCCTGGCCTGCCTTGAGGTCACGTTGGGTCTTTACATGCCGCTGAAAGCGGCCCTGAGGGCAGGTAGCGCGGCCTGTCGCGGCCGGGCAGGGCTCCAGGATGCTGCGGGCCACAGGATCAGCGGCAGCAATGCCCTCAGTATCGGGTTTCCGGACGTGGGCCGGCGAAGTCGAACCAGCCCGTCTCCCTCATGTGCGGCGCGTATCCCTAGGGCTGGGTGACGATGCAACCGCCCGGCACGGACGTCACCCCGACGATGTGCCTTCTGTCGTCCATGTCATAGGCATAGGGCTCCTCCAGCAGCTCGTTCAGCACCTGAAGGAGGCTCTACCGGCTTCGGGCGGGTCTCGCCCACGGCGCCGATTCGCTCAACGTCTCCGGGCACAAGGTGTTGGGAATGCCCGTGCCTGCGGGCGTGTCATTGGTGCGGCGTGAGCTGCTGCCGGCTACGGCCAGCAGGGAGTACATCGGCGCCACCGACCACACCTTGGCTTGCTCACGTAGTGGCCTTGCCTCGCTGCTGCTCTGGGCTCGACTGCGTGGTCTGGGACGTAGCGGAATGGCGGCGTTGATCAGTCGCTGCCAGGAAGTGGCCGCCTACGCCGTCGACCGGCTCCAGCAGGTAGGAGCAGACCCGAAAAACGTTCCCCAGTCGCTGACCGTCACCTTCACCCGGCCACCGGCCTGGGTGGTGGCCAAGTGGCACTTGGCCTGCTCCGGGTCGCTGGCTCACCTCGTCACCGTGGGGCACGTCACCTTTGCGGCGGTGGACGAGCTCGCCACTGACTTGGCCGCACTGCGCAAACAGGTGCCCAGCAGTGGCAGGATGGCCTCATGTTGATCCGAAAGGGCGATGCCGCGTAGGCGTCCCAAGGCCGTCCGTGCAGAGCGGTGGCGGCCACGATGGCAGTGTTCGGTCCTGAGCGTCCGCGGTGTCTCTGCGCGGACTCGTGCAGCGATCCGCCGGGTCGAAGACCAGGAGATGTGGCCCAACGCGGTCGCCAATGCGCTCTCGTGTTTCGAGCGAGCCTTTAACCAGCCGGGACGCTACCTGGATGCCTCCGAGTTCGAATCGCCCGGGGTAGGAGATGCCCGTGATGACCTCGAGCGGGCGATGCGGCACCTTTCTTCCGGAGCGCAACGGGACCTGGGCCGACTGATCACACGCATCGATGAGGAATTCGAGCGCCGCACCCTGCCCGACCCCAACAACATCGAGTTTGCGGTGTTCGGCTGGTGGTGGACCAGAATGCGGGAACGCTGACGGGCCCCGGACCCGCGCCCTCAATCGAACGACACCGTCACCCTCCGCGACGACTCCCCAAGATCTGTGCCAGAACCGAGAACGGATTGCAGATCTTCACGACTTCGGGAGGCACGAGAGCCCACCGAGAATTCGAACGCTGCTTGAGTTTCGACCCGAGAGGCGGCTGCCGAGGTCTGGCAGGCGCCGTGCGGCGGCCTACCCGCCGACGCCCATCCGAACGTCGCCACGACGTTCCCTGCGTTTTCGTGTGTGCGGCGCCAGCTGCTTCAGCGCCGCACAGGCGGCCTGATGCTCAGTGGTCGCCCGCTTACGGGCGCACGGGGCGTGGCAGTGGCTGACGCCAGTCGCCCAGCGCCGTGAGGAGAAAGTTGCGGGCGAGAGCACGGATGTCGTCCCACGCCGGATCTGCGGCCAGGGCGTTGGCCCAGAGGCCGACGCGGCAGCTGGCATCGATTTCGCCGAGGCGACGGCCGATGGCCCGAAGACGGCGCAGATCCTCGGGCTCGAAGCCCCCGCGGTCCGCGAGTCCTTCGCAGACGCGGCAGAGGAGCTCCACCTCTTCAACGACGTCCTTCGTCTCCAGCTCGCGCCCGCCAAGCCAGGCAAGCTGATCACGGGTGTCGGCTGCGAGAAGGGCCATAAAGTGGTGCTCCGCGGCGTTGCCGGCCCACCCGCTGCCCACGCATCAGGCTCCGGCTCGGGTGCTGCGCAGCGCCGGACGCTTCCGGTGAGTTCGAAGTCACGAGTGAGCGCGTTTCACCTCGGGCAACTGCCCCGCGGCCGACCTCAGCCCGGTCGACGACGCGGCGCTCCACCGAACGCAGGCTGTACCGGGTCCCGTCTCAGGGGAACTCACAGCCCGAGGCGGCCCTCACTGTCCCAGGTACGCGACACCTGTCTCGATTTGTCCCGGCGCTGTCCGCGAGTACCGGCGCGTCGGAGAGGAGCGGAGGGACCGCAACTTGGCCGAAAGCACTCGTCACGACACGACTTTGGGTAACCGTCCACCCCATCGAGCCGTGACGGAACGTCGGACAACCACCGTGTACCCCCTACCTGTACTCACGGTGGAGCAGGATCGGTTTATCACACGCCACGTCCGGCACTGTCTTTTCTCGACGAAGTAGGCTTCCAGGCCCAACTCCGGTTCCCCGAGGCATATTCCGGGGTGCCGTCGTCGCTAGCATGTGCCATGTGTTCGATCCGGAAGGTGTTCATCACCTTCCGGGACCCCGGGGGATGCTCCAGTCGATACACCTTCTGCTCTCACGGACCGAGGGACCGCGGAATGCCAGTGCCTGCCCCAACCCGCCAGCGCCGATCCTCCAAAGGGGCACGCTCCTCCCCCGCCGTCTTCCCCGTCACGCTGGTCGGGACAGCCCTCGCCGCCGGTGCGGTGACCTTCCTGGCCCCCGCAGGCGTCCGTTCGTGGGTGCTCGGCACGGCGGCAGTCGCCTGGGTCTGCCTCGCCGCCGTCACCGCCGTCGCCTCCGTCCTGCTGCGCCGTGCCCGCAACCAGTCGGCGGCACGCGGCAGCGAACTGGAGATGACCAAGAACAACTGGGCGCAGCAAGGCGCCGAGGCGGCGCAGCTGGTCAACACCGTCCTGCCCGCCCTGGTGTCCCGGCTGAACGACGGCACCGGCGCGGACGAGGCCCTGTCCGGTGTCCCCTCCCCTTCCGACCCGTACCTGCGCAGGGTGCTGCACGTCTTCGCGACGGAGATGAGCGAGGCGGTGCGGCGAGCGGGCGAATTGCGGCGCGAACTCGACTCGATGAGCGGCGAGTTGAGCACAGTCGGCGAGGAATTGCGGCAGTTGACCGAGCGCACACTGCCCGCGGCCGTGACCATGCTGCGGGAGGGCAGCTCCGCCGACACGGTCCTTGCCGCGTTCGAGTGGCCGCGCAACCCACCGCTGCGCGCCACGGCCGAAGCGTTCGTGCGCGACCTCGCCCACAGCGAACGTCGTTCCTCGGCGGCTCAGGCAGCCTCCGCGAAGGCTCTGGGCCGGGTCCAGGCCAAGACCGTCAGCATGCTCGCCGAGCTGCGGGACATGCAGGAACGTCACGGTCAGGAGGTCTTCGGCGATCTGCTGCGTCTGGACCACAGCACCTCCCAGCTGGGGCTGATGACCGACCGGCTGGCACTGCTGATGGGCGGCCGCTCCAGCCGGGTCTGGAACAAGCCCATCGTGGTCGAGAGCATCCTGCGCGGCGCGGTCGGCCGGATCGCCGCCTACCGGCGGGTGCGCCTGCACAACTCCAGCCGGGCGGCGATCGCGGGCTTCGCCGCCGAGGGCGTGATGCACCTGCTTGCCGAACTCATGGACAATGCCGCCAACTTCTCCCCACCCATCGACGAGGTACACGTCTACGTCGAGGAGGGCAGCGCCGGTCTGGTCGTCACGATCGAGGACAGCGGGCTGAAGATGTCCGACGCCGCCCTGCGCCGGGCGAAGGAGTCCGTGTCGGGCAAGGTCACCGACCTCGCCTCCCTGCAGGGCACCCGCCTCGGTCTGGGCGTGGTCGGGCGGCTCGCCGTCAAGTACGGCATCAGCGTCAGCTACCGCCCCTCGTCGCGAGGCGGCACCGGCGTCGTCGTGCTCCTGCCACCCGAGCTCATCGCCCAGCAGCGCGAGGCGGTACCCGCCGAGCGGCCCCGGCCCACCTTGGAAGTCCCGGCCGCCCACACCCCCGCGATCGAGGAGCACCCCACCACCGTGCACCCTCAGGCGGCCACGGCCGACGACCCGGCGCCTGCCGCGCAGTTGCCCCGCAGACGCGGCCCGGCCACCCCCAACGGACTGCCCGTCCGCGCCCCCGGACGCACCATGGCCGAGGCGGAACGGAGCCGGCCCAAGCAGGCGGCCGAGCCGCCCCGCGCGGGCCGGCCGGATCCGGCGCGTGACGCCGGAACGCGGTTCGGCGCCTTCCACCGCGGCCGCCGAACCGGCGGTGCCACCGGCGCCGTGACCGGCTCCGAGACCGGGACCGAGATCGAGACCAGGACCGGAATCGAGACCAGGACCGGGACCGAGACCGAGACCGGGGCGACCGGCAGCGAGAGCTAGCCCCCCAGATTCCCCACCGGCTGCTGCCGCACCGGCCGCACCGCCCCCGCACCGATTCGCCGCACCTCGTTGGATTGGAGGAACGGGCCGGACGACCCCGAAGGTCGCCACCCGGCCCACCCACCATGGACACCACTGACAACAGCCTCACCTGGCTCCTGACGAACCTCTTGGAGCGCACGCCGGCCACGCGGCACGCCCTCGTCCTGTCCCGGGACGGCCTGAAACTGTGCTGGACCGAGCACATGACGCTCGACCAGGCCGACCAGCTCGCGGCGATCTGCTCGGGCATCCAGGCGCTCGCACAGGGCGCGTCCGTGGAGTTCGGCGACGGGTCGGGCGGTGTCCGGCACTCCATGACGGAGTTCCACGGCGGGCTGCTGTTCATCGTCGACGCCGGCCAGGGCGCCCACTTGGCCGTCATCGCGGAGGAGAGCGCAGACCCGGGAGTCGTGGGACACCGGATGACGGAGATGGTCGAGCAGATCGGTGAGCACCTGCGGGCCGAGCCGCGCACGACCGCCACCCGAGGTGCCTCCACGTGATCCACAAACCCGTGGACGTGGGTGATCCCGACCGGTTGTACACCGTCACGGGCGGGCGCAGCGAAGCGGACGACTCGTTCGACCTGGTGACACTCGTCGTCAGTGAGTGCGAGCCCGCCCTCGGGATGCAGTCCGAGCACGTGCGGATCCTCGAGCTGTGCCGGCATCCGACGGCCGTGGTCGAGATCGCCGCCGAGCTGAAGCTGCCCATCACCGTCGTCCGGATCCTCCTCGGCGACCTCCATGCCATGGGCAAGGTGAGCGCCCGTCACCCCCGCGCGGCCGCGTCCGTCGCGGACCTCTCCGAAACCGCCCTGCTCCAGGAGGTGCTCCATGGGCTCCGCAACCTCTGAGCTGCCCTTTCAGCGCACGCCGCTGGCCGATGCCGCCGAGACCGGCCTGAAGATCGTCGTCGTGGGCGGTTTCGGGGTCGGCAAGACCACCCTGGTGCGCTCGGTCAGTGAGATCCGGCCGCTGAACACCGAAGAGGTGATGACGCAGGCGGGGCAGGGCGTCGACGAAACGGCCGGCGTGGAACGCAAGACGACCACCACCGTCGCCTTCGACTTCGGGCGGATCAGTCTCAACGAGCACATGGTCCTGTACCTGTTCGGCGCCCCGGGACAGGAACGCTTCTGGTTCCTGTGGGACCGGTTGTTCTCCGGCACGCTGGGTGCGGTCGTCCTCGTGGACACACGCCGCATGGAGGACTCCTGGTACGCGATCGACCGGCTGGAACATCACCGGACGCCGTTCGTGGTGGCCGTCAACCGGTTCGACGACGACGACAACCGGTTCTCCCTGGAGGAGATCCGCCAGGCCCTCGCCCTCCGTGAGCACGTACCCATGATCGACTGCGACGCGCGCCTCAGGTCGTCCGGCAAGGAGGTCCTCATCGCTCTGGTGGAGCACCTCCACGCGCTGGCACTGATACAGGAGAGGACACCGTGAGCGAACCCACCCCGTCCGCCGGTACGCCCGCTTCCGGCTGCCCGGCCCACCGCGGTGCCGTACGGCTGGGCGGACTGGAGTACCAGCGGACGCCCTCGCAGCTGTACCGCACGATGCGCCGGGAGCAGGGGCCCGTCGCCCCGGTCCTGCTCGACGGCGACATTCCCGCCTGGCTGGTGCTCGGCTATCCCGAGGTGTCCTACGTGACCAGCCACGACGAGTTGTTCGCGCGGGACTCCCGGCGCTGGAACCAGTGGCCGAACATCCCGCCGGACTGGCCTCTGCTGCCGTTCGTCGGCTACCAGCCCTCGGTGCTCTTCACCGAGGGGCCGGAGCACCGGCGGCGTGCGGGTGTGATCACGCAGGCTCTGGAGGGCGTCGACCAGTTCGAGCTGACCCGCGAGTGCCGGCTGATCGCCGAACAGCTGATCGCCTCGTTCTCGGGCAGCGGCGAGGCGGAACTCATGAGCATGTTCGCGCACGCGCTGCCGGCCCGGGCCGTGCTGTGGATGTGCGGGATGCCGCAGGGCAGCGCGGACACCGAGCAGCTCGTCGACGACCTGCGCATCTCGCTGGACGCCGGTGAGGGCGACGACCCGGTCGCGGCGTACGGGCGCGTCGGGGAGCGCATCATGCGGCTGGTGAAGGAGAAGCGGGAGCGTCCCGGCCCCGACGTCACCTCGCGGATGCTGCTCGACCCGGCCGGCCTCAGTGACGAGGAGCTGGTGCAGGACCTGATCTCGGTGATCGCCGCGGCACAGCAGCCCACCGCCAACTGGATCTGCAACACACTGCGGCTGCTGCTGACGGACGAGCGCTTCGCGGTCAACGTCTCGGGCGGCCGGATCAGCGTCGGCGAGGCCCTGAACGAGGTGCTGTGGCTGGACACGCCGACGCAGAATTTCATCGGTCGCTGGGCGGTGCGTGACACCCAGCTCGGCGGTCGGCTCATCCGCGCCGGCGACTGTCTGGTCCTGGGGCTCGCCGCGGCCAACACCGATCCGCAGATCTGGCCCGAGTCGCACGTGGGCGCCGAGAACTCCGCGCATCTGTCCTTCAGCAACGGCGAGCACCGCTGCCCCTATCCCGCTCCGCTCCTGGCCGACGTCATGGCGCGTACGGCGGTGGAGACGCTCATGGAGCACCTGCCCGACCTCGTCCTGGGCGTGGAGACGGAGGAGCTGACCTGGCGTCCGTCCGTCTGGATGCGCGGTCTTACCTCCCTTCCGGTGCGGTTCACCCCCTCGGTCCGGTAGCGGCCCGGCCCGGCCCCCGGGCTCCCCATCCGTCCGTTCCTTCGCACCCGGTGCGGGAACGGGCGGGCGGCGGGTCGCCGCCCCGAGGCGGGGTCCGGGGCAGGGTCCGGGGCAGGGTCCGGGGCGGCGACCCAGCGGCGCTCAGCCGGTGACGGGGGTGAAGCACACCGGCAGTGACTGCGGACCCCGGGTGAACACGCCGTGCTCGACCGGGTCGAAGCCGTCGGCCAGCCGGAGGTCGGGCATGGCGTCGAGCAACTGGTTCAGGCCGATCTCGACCTCCGCCTTGGCCAGCAGTGCGCCGACGCAGAAGTGACGTCCGAGAGCGAAGGCAAGGTGGTCGGCGGCGGCCGAGAACGCCGACGTCGTGCTCAGGTCGTCGCGGAAGATGTCGAACCGGTCGGGGTCGCGGAAGCGGCACTCGTCCCGGTTGGCGGCGCCGATGAGACAGGTCACCGTCGCACCCGCCGGGATGGTGCCACCGCTGACCTCCACGTCGGTGGCCGACTGCCTCATGATCATGTGAACGGGAGGGCTGTACCGCAACGTCTCGGCGAACGCGGCGGGGATCAGACTCCGGTCGGCCCGGACCGCCGCCATCTGCTCCGGGTGCCGCAGCAGGTTGGCCAGGATGCCGGCGATCGCTTTGTCCGTGGTCTCCCCGCCGGCGGCGAGCAGGAGGCTGCAGAAGGCCTTGATGTCCTCGTCGCTCATCCGCACGCCGTCGACCTCGGCGGCGCAGAGCGTCGACAGCAGGTCGTCACCGGGGTGTTCGCGGCGCCCCTGAATGATCGGAATCATGTACTCGGCGAACTCCACCCGGGTGCGCTCACCCGCCGCGGTCACCTCGGGATCCCCCGAGAGGTTGCCGAGAAAGGCGATGACCGCCGTGTACCAGCCGTGGAAGCGGTTGTGGTCGGCCTTGTCCAGGCCCAGCATGTCCGCGATGACGTTGACCGGGAAGCGGGTCGCGAAGTCCTGGACGATGTCGGCGGAGCCGGCGTGCCGGAAGCGGTCTATCAGTTCGCGCGAGTTGCGCTCGATGACCGGCACAAACCTCTCCCGCAGGTCGCCACCCCGGAAGGCGGGAGCCACCAGGGCCCGCCGCACCGCGTGGTCACGTCCGCTGAGCTGGAGAATCGTCTTGCCGTGGACGGGCTCCAGCTGCCAGTCGTAGTTGTCGGTGGTGAACTCCGATTTCTTGTCCTTGAAGACCCGCTCGACGTCGGTGTAGCGGGAGATGATGTAACTGCGGGTGGCCTCGTGCCAGAACAAGGGTATTTCTTCCCGCATCACCGCGTAGGCGGGGTAGGGGTTCGCCGCGAACTCGGGCGAGAGGATGTCGGGCACCTGCTGGGCAGTGGACACGGGACTCCTTGCTCGGGGACGGAGTGTCAGCGACCACAGGTTATGGATCTTCGGATGGCTCAAACAGTGTGTAACTGGCCGAAGTTGAGCGAGCAACGAGAAGCATCCGGCCGGGCCGTCGCGGCTCACCCGCTCGATGAGTCATCGAGCGGCCGGGACCCGGTGGTGCATCGACGAGTGCTTACAGCCCCCGAAGCGCTGCGTCCAGGTGCGCAGGTGCGCAGGTGCGCGTCGCCGAGATGGTTCATGCATGCAGGATCGCACCCAGCACCCGCAACCTTGTTCGATGGCCGGAAGGGCGGAATGGTCCGCGGAGGTGAAGCTCGAGTACTGCTGCCCCGATCGAACGGGGCCGGACAGCGGTGCCTCCCGAAGTCGTGAAGATCTGCTGTCCGTTCTCGGTTCTGGCACAGATCTTGGGGAGTCGTCGCGGAGGGTGACGGTGTCGTTCGATTGAGGGCGCGGGTCCGGGGCCCGTCAGCGTTCTCGCATTCTGGTCCACCACCAGCCGAACACCGCAAACTCGATGTTGTTGGGGTCGGGCAGGGTGCGGCGCTCGAATTCCTCATCGATGCGTGTGAT
>NZ_JBVHPJ010000028.1:0-6486 GCF_055567995.1 Streptomyces sp. NPDC026246
CTCTGCACGGACGGCCTTGGGACGCCTACGCGGCATCGCCCTTTCGGATCAACATGAGGCCATCCTGCCACTGCTGGGCACCTGTTTGCGCAGTGTCACTGGAGCAGGATCATCTTGCGGAGGAGTTCAAATCCGGCTCGGCCGTAGAGCTGGCGCTTGATCTTCTTGATGCGGTTGACGGCGCCCTCGATACTGCCGGAGCTCCAGTCGAGGGTGAGCCCAGCTGTCACGGCGTCAAGGTCCCGCAGAAGGTGGAGCGCGAAGCCGGTGAGACGGGGGAGCTGGCTGTCATCGACTGCGTCGATCCAGGCGGGGAGTGTGGAGCCGAGGCGGTCGGTGAGTATCTCGCCGAAGTCGCGGACGTGGCCGGCGGCTGTGTCCAGTTCGGGGAAGCGTGCAAGGACATCCTTAAGGCCCGCTCGGTCTTCCTCGCTCAGCGTAGTGGGGTGTCGGGTAAGCCAGCCGGTCACCTGACACACCGTCGGAGGCCGGGGTGGCGTGCCGGCGGGAGTCCCGCGGAGGGTGGCGATGTAGGCGCGGACCATCTGGTAGGTGACGGGCGCGTTGTCGGCAACGAGTTCACTGTGTAGGTGGGTGACGCTGGTGCATCGCTCAGCGAAGCGTCGCTCCAGGTAGGGCTTGTAGGGGTCCAGTCTGCTGGGACGGGGCCGGTTCTCGCGGATGATGTCCTGCCAGCGTGCGGCGTTCGCGTACCGGAGCACGGTGTTGAGCCCCAGCCCAGGTGCCGGGCAATCGCCCGGCGTGAGTGACCTTGGGCGAGTAGTTCGTGGACCAGGGCGTGTGCGGCCTTCTTCCGCTCGGCTCGTCGGCCGACAGGCACCGGGGTGTCCTGCGGCCGGCGGGATGCCAGTCGTGTGGCCTCCGGCAGCATGCCGTCGGGCAAAGGATTGCGCAGGCAGTCGCGGTGGGCGGCGACGCAGGTCTCCACGGCCCGGCCGAGGCCCTGCCACAGATGGAACCGGTCAGCGACCTGCAGAGCATCGGGGGCACCGCGGCGGGCGCCCTCGTCGTAGGCTCCCGCCCGGTCCCGACAGATGATCTACACACCGGGATGACGGACCAGCCAGGCGGCCAGTGGCCCGGCTTCACGCGTCGGCAGCACATCGACTACCCGACGGCCTTCGACGCTGGTCAAGACGGTGGAATAGGTCTGGCCGCGACGAATCGCGAAGTCGTCAACACCCAACACGCCCGGCGTGTCGAACCTTGGGTCGGGCAATGCCATGACCCTGCGTAACAGGGTCATCCGTCCCACGCCGAAACCCAGCTGGGCGGCAAGCCGAGCGCCGGCCCGCCCGGCCAATGCGAGCCCCACTTGCTCCAAGGCGTGGTTGAGTCGAGTCGTGAACCGTGCCTGCGGGGCAGCCAGCCGGGAGAACGGCTCGGCGAATGTCCGGCGCGGGCAGTCCGCCGAGCCGCAGATGAAGCGCCGGACCGTCAGGCGGATCACGAAGCCCTGCTCAGCGAGCGGAAGGTCCTTCAGTCTGCGCTGATATCGGTCGTGGACTCGGTCGGAGAATCGACCGCAGTCGGGACATGCAGCCCCAGCCGCGTGGCCTCTCGCCACCACCTCGACCATGCCGAACGCGGCCGTCACCGCCTCGACATCCGCCTCGTCGACCCCCTTGAACACCAGCGAGCCCCAGAACGGTGCATCGGTCTGCATGACCAGCACCATCACCGTCCACCAGCGGACG
This sequence comes from Streptomyces sp. NPDC026246, assembly GCF_055567995.1. NCBI lineage: Bacteria > Bacillati > Actinomycetota > Actinomycetes > Kitasatosporales > Streptomycetaceae > Streptomyces > Streptomyces sp. NPDC026246. The sequence goes on from NZ_JBVHPJ010000028.1 coordinate 1,719, forward strand.
CAGCAGCGACCTGGCCGCACCTGAGGGAGCGTCAATTCTGATCGCCGGGGGACAAGGCGTACGCGGTCTCATACGAACCATCTCCTCGCAATCGAACACCGGGGTAACACTCCGCGACGACTCCCCAAGATCTGTGCCAGAACCGAGTTTTGACGGCACTGAGGTGCTTGCCACGGGAGCATGGGGAAGCTCCTAGTGAAAAGTCGTGGTCATGCCGCAGATGTCGAAGGTCCAGCTGCACGCGGCCTTCGATGGCGAACGTCACCCGGGACACGGCGGGTGGGGGAATGTGACGGGCCCGTTCCCGCGGAAGGCGTCGGCGTGTGCGACGGCCCATTGTGCGAAGGTCCGCGGCGGGCGGCCGACAACTTCCTCGACCGTTGAAGTCACCCTGGCCACCGTCTCAGGCACGGTCGCCCACATGTGCAGCATGAACTCGATGCCCTCCTCGGGCCACCCTTCAGCCCGCCAGTGCCGACGTGCCTGATCATCGGTCAGCTCGGTGAAACGGATCTCACGGCCGGTCGCCGCCGCGATGGCGGACACCTTGTCGGCCGGCATGAGTGCTTCGGGGCCCGACACGATGAGGCTTCTTCCCGCATAGCCGCCCCTTGCAAGCACGGTCGCAGCAACGGCGGCGACGTCCGCCTCGTCGGCCGAAGCAGTCCTGCGGTTCGCGTACGGCTCGCGAACCTCCGCCGTACGCCGGATGACCTCAGCCCACCCCAGTGCGTTCGACATCAGGTCGATCGGCCAGATGAACGTCCACTCCATGCCGCTGTCACGGACGGCTTTGCCCAGCTCTCCTTCACCGGGCGACAGGACCGTCAGCCGCTGCACGCCCGCCTCGGCGGCCATCCCCATGATCTGCGGCCCCGTCTGCAACGGGGCGTGGTCGTGCCCGGTGGCTCCGAGCAGGTGCACGGCGGAGACTCCATTGAGAGCCGCGGCCATTGTCTGCGGCTTCGTAAGGTCGCCGCCCACCACTTCGACATCGTCGGGCAGGCTGGTCGCCTCGGCCGGGGTGCGCGTGAGCGCGCGAACCGTCTGTCCGGCCTGCCGAAGTCGCTCGACCACGTGGCGCCCCAGAGTCCCCGTCGCACCAGTAACCAGAATTGTCACGTCACTCCTTGCCTGCTGCCTGTTCAGGCGGGCACCGCGCTGAGCGATGGCCGAGCCGCGTTGACTGGTCGCAGACGAAAGTACGTGGCAACTAGGTCAGATGCTGCCCTCGATCCGACCGGGGCACGGACCGCGCCGCACACCACTGGCTCCAGCCATACGGGAACAAGGTCCTCACTGGCGGCGGGCCGTCCCATGCAGTGGCGTCAGCTCTCGTGAACAATCGCGCAATCGCTGATCGCCGACTGCCTCCCGAACCGATGGACAGACGCTGCCGTTTGAGGTGAATGAAGCCACACACAAGGCAGCCCTCAGGCGCGGTTCACCCGCTGTGGGTGAGGCCAGTGCCGCACCGGGCCTGGTTCGCTTACACGCGTGGCCCGCTCCCTTGCGGCGCGCCTGTACGAGTTCCGTGTCAACGGCCCCGTCACCACCGACGCAGCCCAGGCATTCCACGAACTCGACACCGCGCAGATCGGCAACCAGACCGTCCTGTACGGCTAGGTACTGGACCACACGCACCTGCTCGACCTGCTGGACCGCTTCCGCACCTACGGCCTGCATCTCATCGAGATGCGTCCGGCGCCCGCGTAGCGGAGCAACTCTCGGGTGATCCCCCATCTCCCGACTGGTGTGTGCCGACGTGGAAGGGATCCGGGCATGACCTGGTCGTTGCCCGAACCGATACTCACCGTGGCCGTGGACAGCCCTGCCCTGCCCGCCGGGTACGCGGCGGAGCCGAAGTGGGACGGCTTCCGCGCGCAGCTGGCTGTGCACGGCGATGGGCGGGTGCTGCTGCGCTCTCGCCAGGGCACCGACATGACCGGCTCCTTCCCGGAAATCCGGGCCGCCGCCCTCGCGCAGCTTCCGCCCGACACCGGGCTCGATGGTGAGCTGGTGGTGTGGGAGACCGGCAGACTGGCGTTCGAGCGGCTGCAGCAGCGCCTGGCCCGACGCGGCAAAGGCGCGAGCGAGGCCGCGGACCAGTGGCCGACGCACTACGTCGTGGTGTATGGCGCCGGTGATGGAGAAGTGGGGTCCGAGCGTGCGGTACGTCAAGACGCAGCCGTAGCCGCCTCGAAGGAGCCCGCACCGGGCTCGTCACCGGCCGCGGCACCACCCTGCGCCCCAGAGGCTGACGGCGGCCGGGCTACCTCTCAGGCTGCACGAACTTGCGTGGCTAACCTCCCGCATCCGCAGACTTCCGGTCGTGTCGGAGCTGTCACCCCGCGACGCAAAGGGTGCACCCCGCTCATGATCCACGCCCGCATGCGGCAGGCGCATGCCCATACCCAAGGGGAACACTTCCGTGAGCATCACGTTCAACCTCGCCACTGTTCTGGTGGTGGGGGCCGCTCTGGCCATCGACTGTCTGGTGTACCGCTGGCTGGCGCCAGCCACCGAGACCGTGAACACGACGACGACCAAGGGGGAGCGGCTGCTGGCCGCCGCCTCCGCGGCGGCGGCCGTCGTCACCATTGGAGCCTTTCTCGTTTCCGGGATCGAAGCCGTCGAGCCCGATTCGGGGAGCCAGGCTCCCGCTTCGACGGCTGCGCGCAATGAGGCCGCCCCGTAGATCCGGCACCGAACGCGACCGTACGAACGGGCGTCCAGGTGGAAGGGGCATGGCTCATGTGGAGGCTACCTGAGCCGATGCTCGCCACCCCCGTGCGCGATCCCGAACTCCCTCCAGGATGGGCAGCCGAGGTGAAGTGGGATGGGTTCCGGGCGCTGGTGTCCGTCGGCGCGACGGAAGGTGGTGCTGCGCTCCCGCGAGACACCGAGATGGCGCCGGCGTTTTCCGGAGATCGCGGCCGGCGCCGCGCAGCTGCCGGACACGACCGCGCTGCGCTGCCACCGTGCATCGTCCTGTCAGGCGGGACTTGCCGTTCTATGCGGCTGTGCCGTCGATGACGCGGTAGGCGACGTACAGCCCGTACAAGGCAAGGAGCAGGCCGAGGAATCGTGTCCACGCGGGCAAGGCGCGGCGTTGGTGGGTGTTCCACATGCGTCGCAGGCGTACGACGGCGGAAACGGCACCGAGCGCGGCGATCGCCGCGAACACGCAGAACACCACCGGCCGATCACCTGCGGGCGCGTTCTGCACTCCGGCGTTGCCGACGATGAGCAACAGGTAGGGGGCAATGTACTGAGCCGGGCTGAACTCCCGAACCCTCTCAGAGCTACCGGAATCGGTCATGGGATGCCTCCGAAGCGTGGTAGGTGTCGGCATGAATGTGCGCCCCACGGCAGGGGGAACAACCGTGGGGCGCACATGGGTGGTGAAGCCCCCGGGGAGGGGCCGTATTACATCACCGCGTACTTCACAGGATGATGTCGATGAGCCACTCGATGGCGGTCTTGACGGAGATCGCGCCGCCCAGGGTCAGGGTCTTCTTCACCCAGCCCGGGAGGGAGTTCCACTTCTCCTTGAAGTAGCCCTTGCCCTTCTTCGCCCAGTCGGTCAGCTTCTTCTGCCAGGAGTCGGGCAGCGCCTTGAAGGCCTTCTTCAGCGCCTTCTTCTTCAGCTTGTCCAGCCAGCCCTTGGCGGCGACGTCGTCGCCGGCGTAGACGGCTGTGATCTCCGTCTGGGTGAGGCCTTCTTCTCTCAGGAGCTGCTGGCCCTCAGCGGAGTCGAGGTAACTGACGAACGCCTCGTGCGAGGAGAACTCGAACTCGGGGTCGAAGTCCGCGGGGGCGGAGGCGGAAGCGGCCATCTCGCGCTGCTCGTGGGCCTGCGCCGCTGTAGTACCAGCGACACCGAGAGTGAGGGCAGCGAGAGCAGTGACCGCACTCATGCGGATATGCCGACGATTCACTATCGTGGTCCTTTGGGTAAGACGGTGCGGGCGCTGCCTCCCGGTGCACTGATGGCCTGGAAACCGTGTGCGTCGGAAAGGGTGGTGCCCGCACCCCCGGGCGTCCGTGCCGGGGGCGCCTCAGAACTCTCGATCACCAGTTCCAGATGGTGAGACGCATATGCCCTGAAACTTCCCCCGCTTCGGAACTGGTGCACAGGGAAATCCTCACAAAACCGGCAGTCAGACGCGGACGATCTACCGCAAATCGGGCGCCGAAAAGATCAAACCGGACTGGCCACTACCGCCACCCCGAAACCTCAGATTCCGCTCAACTCCCGTACAGCCGCAGGTCATTCCCCCTCAGGCAACAGCGTCGAGACCCTCGAGAACGTCACACCAGCGACGAAGGCGGCCCCCAGAGCACGGGCAAGGCGGCTGCTGCACCAATGTCTTGAAAGCGACCGAACTATCCACCCCTAGTCTGAGCGGCCACTCCTGCTCCGGGCGGACGCCCCGGCACACCGCGGTTGGAATCCTGTCGATCATGACAACTGCAGCCCCTGACCTTGCACGCTTCGCCTATCACCGCATGGCCCGCCGCACCGGCCGGCACCGCTGGTGGCGACCACTGCTCGGCACAGTGTTGTTTCTCCCGAGCTGGCTCGTGCTCATCCTCCTGCTCTACGCCTTCTCCTACGTCCTCGGAACGGCAGCTGGATATCCGGAACTACCCGACGGTGGAGTGGACTTAGAGGTCCTAACAAAGGCGTTGGACGTGGCGGTGGGTGATGAGGCAGGTGGCGAGGCCGAGGAAGGCTTCGTGGATGTCGTCGCGTTTCTCCCAG
>NZ_JBVHPJ010000029.1:0-5842 GCF_055567995.1 Streptomyces sp. NPDC026246
GCCGAACTGCCGGACTACATGGTCCCCGCAGCCTTCGTCACCATGGACACCCTGCCGCTCACCCCCAACGGCAAGCTCGACCGGAAGACGCTGCCCGCCCCGGAGTTCGCCGCCTCCGCCTCGTACCGGGCGCCCCGTACGCCGCAGGAGGAGCTGCTGGCCGGATTCTTCGCCGAGGTGCTGGGACTCGAGACCGTGGGCGTCGACGACAGCTTCTTCGACCTCGGCGGACACTCGCTGCTGGCCACCCGTCTGATCAACCGTGTGCGCAAGGCCACCGGTGTCGCGCTGAACATCCGGGACCTGTTCGAGATGCCCACTGTGGCCGGGCTGGCCGGGCGAATCGCCCCCGACCGTGCCTCCGACCCATTCGGCGTGCTGCTGCCGCTGCGTACGACGGGTGAGCGTCCGCCTCTGTTCTGCGTACACCCGGGTTTCGGGATCAGCTGGTCGTACATCGGACTGGCGGCGCACCTGCCGGCGGACCGGCCGCTCTACGGGCTTCAGGCCCGGAGCCTGCGGCAGACCGCCGACGCGCTACCCGGGACCGTGGAGGAGATGGCCGACGATTATCTGAGGCATATCCGCTCGGTGCAGAAGTCCGGCCCGTACCACCTGCTGGGCTGGTCGTTCGGCGGTCTCGTCGCCCATGCGATCGCGGCGCGGCTCCAGGAGCAAGGGGAAGAGGTCGGACTGCTGGCCATGCTGGATTCGTATCCCGCAGGTCAGGCCTCCCTGACGTCTCCGCTGTCGGATGCGGCGGAGGACGAGCGACTCGCCGTCATTCTCCGTGCCTTCGGTGGTGCCGGGGATGCCACACAGGACGGGACCGGCGGTCAGGATCCGGCGGAACTCCACAAGGCACGGGAATTTGTTCACCAGATGGCAAGGGATCTGAAAGACCTGGAGAATCACGAGATCGCGTCTGTCGTGCAGACTTACCTCCGGAACGTTCGCCTCATGGCCGATTTCACCCCTGGCCGGGTCAAGGGCGATCTGCTGTTCTTCAGAGCGGGTCTGGAACGGCCGGAGGGGGCTCCCACCGCGCGGGCATGGCGAGAGCACATCGGTGGCCGAATCCTCGAAGAAGAGGTCCCGTACGCGCACGACGACATGACGAAACCCGGCGCCCTGGCCGCCATCGGCCGAAGCATAACGGCGGAGTTCCGGCGCACCCTTCGGTGACCTTCTCCTCCTCCACAGTTTGTCGCGGCGTATCGCCCGGTCGGTACGCATGTTCGTTACGCATACCTCGGTGCGCATGTTTTGGCGTGCGCGTTTCGGTATGCGTGTACGGCGGAGTCCCGCGCCGTACCGCCTGATATCACCTCCCCCGGCGTCGGCGCCCGAGAATGACGCCGCACTGCCGTGGTGCGGGGAAAGTAAAGGAAAGGATACGCCGGATGGCTGTATCGCAGGAGTCCCGTTGGCCGTTGACCGCCGCCCAGACCGGCATCTGGCTGGCCAGTCAGATCTACTCGTCTTCCTCGGCGTACAACATCGCGGAATACGTCGAGATACATGGCGCCGTGGACCCGGTCGCGTTCGAGCAGGCCTATCGGCAGACCCTGCGCGACTTCGATGCACTGCGGATCCGGCTGGGCGAGGACGCCGACGGTCCTTACCAGGTTGTAGCCGATCACGTCGACTGGTCACTGCACGTCATCGATCTCAGCCATGAAGACGACCCCGGCGAAGCGGCCCGGCGGTGGATGAAGGCCGAGCTGCGCGAGCCGGTGGACGTCCTGCGTGATCCTCTTTTCGTTTCTTGCCTGATCAAGGTCTCGGACTCCGCATTCATCTGGTATCACCGGCTTCACCATCTGCTGATCGACGGATTCAGCGGCGCACTGGTCACGGCCCGGCTGGCCGAGGTGTACACGTCCCTGGTCCGTGGCACCGGGATCCCCGCATCGGAGACCGGCAGCGTGAGGACGCTGCTGGACAGCGACGTGCACTACCGGGTTTCGCAGGAGTTCGAGACGGATCGCGGGTACTGGCTGAGCCGGCTGGAAGGACTGTCCGAAGCGGTAAGTTTCACCGAACGTACGACCACGGAGATCCCGCCCAGCTTCCGGCGCGTGACCCATTACAGCCCGCAGACCCAGCTGGACGCTTACCGAGCGGCTGCGCGCCGGGCCGGAACCAGCTGGTCAGGGCTGTTGATCGCAGCCACTGCGGCCTATCTGCACCGGCTCACGGGCAGACAGGACGTGGCGCTGGGAATTCCGGTGCAGGCCCGGCCCGGGAAGGTCCTCCGCAATATCGTCGGGATGGCCTCCAACCACCTCCCGCTGGTACTCCAAGTGCGCCCGGACATGCCCATCTCCGAACTTCTCCGGCAGGTGACGAGAGAAGTCAGGGCGGCCCTTCGCCATCAGCGCTACCGGTACGAGGACATCCGCCGGGATCTCAAGATGTCCGACGGGCACAGCCGGCTCTTCGGACCCACTGTGAACATCATGGCCTTCGATTACGATCTGCATTTCGGTGATCACAAGGCCACCGCGAAGAACCTCTCCAACGGCCCCGTCGATGACTTCTCGATAGGCGTCTTCGACCGGGGAGACGGAAACGGCCTCGAGTTCGCCTTCGACGCGAACCCTGCCGTCTACACGGAGGACGATGTCGTCGCCCACGGGCAGCGGTTCCTCCGCTTCCTGGACGCCTTCGCGGCCGATGTCCAGGCTCCCCTCGGCCGGGTCGAGCTGCTGGGTCCGGACGAGCGGGAGCGGCTGCTGCACACCTGGAACAACACGTCGCGTCCGACTGCGGACCTGTCCGTGGGGGCGCTGTTCGCGGCGCGGGTCGCCCGTACGCCGCACGCCCCGGCGGTGGTGAGCGACGAAGGAACGCTCAGCTACGCGGAGTTGGACGCACGGGCGAACCGGCTGGCGAGCGTGTTGGCCGGCCGGGGAGTGGGCCGTGAGGACCGGGTGGCCGTGCTCCAGGAGCGGTCGACCACTTTTGTGACCTCGATCCTGGCGATCGTGAAGGCCGGCGCGACCTATGTGCCACTGGACGTACGTGCGCCCGAAAGCCGGCTGCACATGATCATGGCGGACACGGCCGCGTCGGTGTTGCTGACCGACGTGGCCTCGCAGGCGGTGTTCTCCGCACACGGCGCCCAGGTGATCGTCGTGGACGACGGGCTGGGGGAGGACGAGTCGGCTTCGGAGGTGACGACGGCCGGCCACGGCGAGCAGCTGCTGTGCGTCATGTACACCTCCGGCTCCACAGGCCTGCCGAAGGGCGCGGGGACCACGCACCGTGACGTGGTGAGCCTGGCGCTGGACCGGACGTGGGAGTCGGGCAGTCACCAGCGGATGCTGATGCACTCGCCCCAGGCGTTCGACGCGCTGACCTACGAGTTGTGGGTTCCCCTGCTGTCCGGCGGCACGGTGGTGATCGCTCCTCCCGGCGAGCTGGACGCGCACACCCTGCGGCAGATGGTCGAGCGGCACGGCGTGACCGCGCTGTGGCTGACCGCCGGGCTGTTCCGGCTGTGGGCAAGCGAGTCCCCCGAGTGCTTCGCCGGGATGCGTGAGGTGTGGACCGGCGGGGACATGGTGCCGGCCGCGATGGTGCGGCAGGTCTTGGCCACCTGCCCGGGGGTGACCGTCGTCAATGGGTACGGCCCCACGGAGACCACGGTCTTCGCCACCTGCCACCCCGCCCATGCGGCCGACGAGGTCCCGGACCTGATACCGATCGGCCGTCCGATGGACAACACCCGGCTGTATGTGCTGGATGGTGGTCTGATGCCGGTGCCGGCGGGTGTGGCGGGTGAGCTGTATATCGCCGGTGAGGGATTGGCCCGGGGTTATCTCAATCGGCCCGGGCTGACGGCGTCACGTTTCGTGGCCGATCCGTTCGGGCCGGCCGGCTCGCGTATGTATCGCAGCGGTGACGTGGTGCGCTGGACCGACGAGGGTGAACTCGTCTTCGTGGGACGTGTCGATGACCAGGTCAAGCTGCGCGGTTTTCGCATCGAGCTCGGTGAGATCGAAGCCGTGCTCGCCCGCCACCCCGACATCGCCCAGGCCGCCGTCATCATCCGCGAGGACCAGCCCGGCGTGAAGCGGCTGGTCGCCTACATCGTTCCCGCCGCAGAGGCGGACGGCTTCGACCCTTCGGTGCTTCCGAAGCACGTCGCCGCCGAACTGCCGAACTACATGGTCCCCGCAGCCTTCGTGTCCCTGGACACCCTGCCGCTGACCCGACACGGCAAGGTCGACCGCAGGGCACTGCCGGCGCCCGAGTTCGGCGCCTCGGCGTCGAGCCGCGCCCCCCGTACGCCACGGGAAGAACTGCTGGCCGGGCTTTTCGCCGAAGTGCTCGGACTCGACGCCGTGGGCATCGACGACAGCTTCTTCGATCTGGGCGGCGACTCCATCATCTCCATCCAGCTGGTGTCCCGGGCCCGGAAGGCGGGGCTGTCGATCAGCCCGCGGGACGTCTTCACGCACAAGACGGTGGCCGCGCTGGCCGTCTCGGCGCGGGACACGGACACAGTGGTGTCCGAGGCCGCGGACGCCGGTGTGGGCGCCGTGGCGGCCACGCCGATCGTGCGCTGGCTGGAGAAGCTCGGCGGTCCGGTCGACGGCTTCTACCAGTCGATGCTGCTGCAGGTTCCCGCCCGGCTCGGTGAGGAGTGGCTGACGGCGGCCGTGCAGGCGGTACTGGATGGCCATGACGCCCTGCGGATGCGGCTCGTACGGGGCCAGGACGGCGCGTGGGGACTGGAGGTAGCGCCCGCCGGGGCGGTCGTGGCGGGTGAGCGCATCACCCGCGTGTCCGTTCAGGGGCTCGACGCGGAGGCCCGGCGGTCCTTGGTGGACGAGCAGGTCCGGGCTGCGCAGGAGCGGCTGGCGCCCGAATCCGGTGTGATGGCGCAGGTGGTGTGGTTCGACGCGGGTGTGGGGGAGCCGGGTCGGCTGTTGCTGATGGTGCATCACCTTGCCGTGGACGGGGTGTCCTGGCGGATTCTGGTGCCGGATCTTGCGGCGGCGTGGGAGACGGCCGTGTCGGGTGGGTGGCCGGTGGTGGATTCCGTGCCGACGTCGTTGCGTACCTGGTCGCGGGCGCTGAGCGAGGCGGCGCTCGAGCCGGGGCGGGTGGCGGAGCTGCCGTTGTGGACGGGCATGCTGGCCGATCCGGAGCCGGTGCTGGGGAGCCGGGCGTTGGACGCGTCACGTGATGTGGTGGCCACCGGGCGCAGTCTGGAGCTGACGCTTCCGGGTGAGGTCGTGGCTCCGTTGCTGACCGTGGTCCCGGCTGCCTTCCACGCCGGTGTCAATGACGTCCTGCTGACCGCTCTGGCTGTCGCGGTGGGCCGGTGGGCCGACCGCAGGGGCGGCGGTCGGGGTGAGGGTGACGGGTTGCTGGTCGATCTCGAGGGCCACGGCCGTGAGGACATCGTGCCCGGGGTGGATCTGTCCCGTACTGTGGGCTGGTTCACCAGCTCCTACCCGGTGCGTCTGGTTCCTGGAACGCACGATCCGGCCGATGGTGCTGCCCTCGGGCGGGCTCTCAAAGCCGTCAAGGAACAGCTGCGGGCCATTCCCGACCACGGTATGGGCTATGGGCTGCTGCGCTACCTCAATCCGGAGACGGCCGGTGTTCTGGCGGGAGCGGTCCGTCCGCAGGTCGGCTTCAATTACCTCGGCCGGTTCGCGGCGGGCGAGGCCGCCGACTGGTCGACGGCCTCCGAGGCCGGCGCCATCGGCTCCGGGGCCGATCCGGGTATGCCTTTCAACCATGCTGTCGAACTCAACGCCCTCACCGAGGACCGTGCCGATGGTCCCCGGCTGGTCGCCCACTGGTCCTGGCCCGATGGTGT
>NZ_JBVHPJ010000030.1:0-4855 GCF_055567995.1 Streptomyces sp. NPDC026246
GAGAACTCCACGAACGTCGACGGCGTGGACATCACGGTGACACCACCGGCCAGGGCCACCTCGCACTCGCCCTGCCGCAGCGCCTGCACGGCGAGGTGGAGCGAGACGAGGGAGGAGGAACAGGCCGTGTCGACGGTCAGGGACGGCCCTTGGAGGCCGAGGACGTAGGAGACGCGGCCGGACAGGATGCTGGAGGCACGGCCGGTGCCGACGTAACCGTCCAGCGCCTGCAGATCATGGGTGCGGTGATCTCCATAGTCGGAGTTCATCGAACCCAGATACACGCCGGTCCGGCTGCCGCTCAGCTCCTCGGGCCGGATACCGGCCCGCTCCAGCGCCTCCCACGACGCCTCCAGCACCAGCCGCTGCTGCGGATCCATCGACACCGCCTCACGCGGCGAGATACCGAAGAAGCCGGCGTCGAAGTCCTCCACATGCCCGTCCGCGAGGAACCCACCCTCACAGCCGTAGGTCTTGCCCTCCACCTCCGGATCCGGATCGAACAGATCCAGCCCCCGCCACCGCCCCGGAAAACCACCCACCGCATCCCCACCGGACGCGAGCAACTCCCAGAACGCCTCCGGCGTGTCGACACCACCCGGCAACCGGCACGCCATCGACACCACCGCAACCGGCTCGGTGCGGGCGGCGCGCTCCGAGTCGAGTTCCTTCTCGGCCTTGAGCAGGGCCGTGGTGGCACGCCTCAGGTAGGACTCGAGCTTCTCGACGTCGGGCGCGGTCATGAGCTGACTCCAAACTTGTCGTCCAGGAACTGCAGAAGGTCTTCGGTGCTGTCGGCCTCGAGTTCGACGGGGGCCGCTTCTGCGGTGGTGACGGTCTTCGTCAAGCCCTCCTTGAGGTCGAGGAAGGCCGATGCCAGGCCCTGCGACTCGAGCTGTTTCGGCGTGGCGGAGCGCAGGAGTTCCACCAGGCTGTCGATCTGTACCTCGGTCAGCGGGCCGGTCGCCGCCCTGCGTCCCGGGCGCTCGGGAACGTCGTTGCGCGGCAGCCGGTCCAGCAGGAACGCGGCGATGGAGTCCGGGGTCGGATGGTCGAAGGCCAAGGTGGCCGGCAGGGTGAGCGCGGTCTCCGCGGACAGGCGCCTGCGCAGTTCCACCGCCATGAGGGAGTCCAGGCCCACCTCCTTGAAGACCTGGTGCGCGTCCACGGCCTCCGGGCCGGGGAGGCCCAGGACCACGGCCGCCTCGCGGCGGACCGTCTCCAGGACGGTGCGGCGGCGTTCCTTCGCGGACGCGGTACGCAGCCGGTCCCGCAGGGTGACCGACGCCGCCCCCTGGGCGCGACGCAGCCTGCCCCGGAGCAGTCCGCGCAGCAGGGCGGGTGTCTCTTCCCCCTTGTCGAGGGCGCGTTGCAGGGCTCCCAGACTCAACTTGACCGGTACGAGGTGCGCTTGCGAGCGGGACAGCGCGGCGTCCAGGAGGTGCAGCGCCTGGACGGAGGTCAACGCGGAGATGCCGCGGCGGCGCATCCGGGCCAGGTCGGCGTCGTTGAGGGCGTCGGTCACGCCGGCGCCGTTGGGCTCCCACAGACCCCAGGACAGGCTCGTGCCGGGCAGGCCGTCGGCGCGGCGGCGGGCGGCCACCGCGTCGAGGACGGTGTTGGCGGCGGCGTAGGTGGACTGCCCGGCACCGCCGAGGATCCCGGCGACCGAGGAGAACACCACGAACAGGGACAGGTCGGCACCGGCCCGGCGGGTGAGTTCGTCGAGGTGGACCGCTCCGGCCGCCTTCGGGCCCAGGACCGTCCACAGTCGTGCGGAGTCCTGGTCGAGGAGCAGGCCGTCGTCGAGTGTGGCCGCCAGGTGGACGATTCCGGTCCACGGGTGGCCGTCCGGCGCGGCGGCCAGGATGTCCGCGAGTCGGCCGCGGTCGGTCACGTCGCACGCCTCGATGCGTACGGTCTCGGCGCCGGCCTCGTGCAGTTCGTGCACGAGGTCCGACGCGCCGGGGGCCTCGGGGCCGCGGCGGGACGTCAGCACGAGGTGGCGGACACCGTGGGCGCGGACGAGGTGGGCGGCGACCTGCCGGCCGAGCTCACCCGTGCCACCGGTGACGAGTACGGTGCCGTCCGGGTCCGGGGCGTGTGCGGAGCCGTCGCCGGCGGGGGCGGTGGCACGGACCAGGCGGGCGCCGAGGAGCGCCTCACCCCGTACGGCGATCTCGGGTTCGTCCGTCACCGTCAGCGCGCGGGCCAGTGCCGGGGAGGGCCCGTCCGTGTCGATGAGGCGCAGGACCCGCTCGGGGTGCTCCGTGCGGGCCGCCCGCAGCAGGCCCCACACACCGCTGTGGGCAAGGTCCGGCACACCGTCGCCGGTGTCCACGGCACCGCGGGTGACCCAGACCAGCTCGGTGGAACCGAGCCGGTCCTCGGCCAGCAGCGCACGCAGGAGTTCCAAGGTCCCGGCCGTGCGTGCCCGCAGGTCCGCGACGGTGCCGCCGTCGTCGGCGTCCGGTGTGTCCTGGGCACCGGCGGTGCCCGGGGCGGGGACGGCGAGGACGATCAGCCGGGCGGGCGCCGGTGAGCCCTCGTCGAGACGCGCCGTGAGGGCGTCCGCACCGGCGAGGTGCTCGATGTGTCCGGTGTCCGTGACATCGGCCGGCCCGGCCAGGAAGCCTTCGTCGCCGAGCAGCCAGGTCGCGGCCGTCTCCTGCCGCGTCACCGGGGCGAGGAGCGGCTGGAAGTCCACCTGGTGGAGGTGCTCCACCGGACGGCCTGCCCGCAGCTGTTCGGCGCTCGCCTCGCGCATCCGCAGCGCGCGGGCCGCGGCCACCGGCCTGCCCTCGGCGTCGGCGACCCACAGCCGGGCGCTGGAGCGCGCCCCGTCCAGGTCCACGCGCACCCGCAGGGTGGAGCTGCCCGCGGCGTGGAGTTCCACGCTCTCCCAGGCGAAGGGCAGCAGCACTCGCCGGTCGGACTCGTCCAGGTCCCGGACGGCCTGGACCGTGTGCAGGGCGGCGTCGAGCAGGGCGGGGTGCATCCCGTAGTCCTGGGCCGGGACTCCCTCGGGGAGACGGACGAGGCCGTACGCCGTGTCGCCGTCACGCCACAGCTCGGTCAGACCCCGGAAGGCGGGGCCGTATCCTACGCCCTGGGCGTCCAGCCGTTCGTAGAACCCGTCCAGGGGGACCGCCTCGGCCTCGGGGGCCGGCCAGTTTCGCAGGCTCTCGAATCCCTCGTCGTGGCCGTCCGGCAGGCCCTCGAGCAGCCGTCCGGAGGCGTGGCAGGTCCAGTGCTCCTGGTCCGACTCGGGCCGCGAGTAGACGGCGATGGAGCGCTCGCCCTTCAGGTCGGGCGCGTCCACCGCGACCTGGAGGTGCACCGCGCGGTCGTCGTCGAGGATCAGCGGTTCGGACAGGGTGAGTTCGCCGACGTGTCCGGCGCCGGTCTCCCGCGCCGCCACCAGGGCGAGCTCCAGCAGACCGGTGCCGGGGGCCAGGACGGTGCCGAACGCGGCGTGGTCCCTCAGCCAGGGGTGCAGCGCCGTCGACAGCCGGCCGGTGAACAGATGCCCCTCCCCGCCTGCCAGGGTCGTGACGGCGCTCAGCCAGGGGTGCCGCGCGGCGGCGAGGCCCATCGAGTTCGCGTCGCCGGTCCCCTGTGCGGTCTCGGCCCAGTAGCGCTCACCCTGGAAGGCGTACGTGGGCAGGAGTACCGCGTCCGCACGCCGGAGCCCGGCACCGAGGGCACGGCTCCAGTCGACGTCGAGACCCTGGACGTGCAGCAGAGCAAGGGTGCGCAGGAGTTCGCCCAGGTCGCCCTGACCGCGCTGGATGCTCGGCACGACGAGACCGTCCGTGTCGGCGCAGCCGTTCGTGAGCGGCATGACCAGCACCGGGCTGGGGCTCACCTCGACGAACACGTCGTAGCCGTCGTCCAGCAACCGTGCCTGGGTCAGGTCGAGGCGCACCGGCTCACGCAGATTACGGCACCAGTACTCCGCGTCGAGGGTGGATCCGTCGAGGGGCCCGCCGGTGACCGTCGAGTAGAACGATACGCCGGTGTGCCGCGGGCGCAGGACGGTGAACTCGGCCCGCAGGGCGGGCAGGAGGGGGTCCATGTGCGCGCTGTGCGAGGCGCAGGCGGCGTTGAGCTTCCCGCACGAGATGTCCTCGTCGTCCAGCTCGATCAGGACGTCCTCGATCGCGTCGGAGTCGCCGGAGATCACCGTCCAGCGGTCGGTGTTGACCGCGGCGATGGACAGGGCCTCCCCGTACGGTGCGATGCGCTCCTGCACTTCGGCGACGGGCAGTTCGACGACGGCCATCTCGCCACCGCCGCCGTCGGACTGGAGCGCGCGGCTGCGCAGCGCCACGATGCGTGCCCCCTCGTCGAGGGTCAGTGCGCCGGACACGACGGCCGCGGCCACCTCGCCCTGGCTGTGGCCGACGACCGCGGCGGGTTCGAGGCCCAGCGACCGCCAGGCCGCCGCCAGCGCGACGTACATGGTGAAGAGCACCGGCTGGACGACGTCCAGGCGCTCCAAGGGCAGGGAGCCGGAGTGCTCGCCGCGCAGACGCTCCAGCACGGACCAGCCGGTGTGCGGCCGCAGCGCCGCGTCGCAGGCCGTCACCGTGTCCCGGAAGGCGTCGCTCTGCTCCAGCAGCGAACTCCCCATGCCCTCCCAGTCGGTGCCCTGGCCGGGGAAGACGAACACCACCTTCCCGCGCGGTGCCGCGGTGCCTTGGGCGAGGGCAGGGTGGGGGCGACCTTCGGCGAGTGCCTCCAAGGCCTCCACCAGCTGGTCGAGGGAGTCGGCCGTCACCGCCGCCCGTGACTCGAAGTGCGTGCGGTGCACGGCGGCCGTCCGCGCCACATCGGCCAGAGCCACGTCGTG
>NZ_JBVHPJ010000031.1:0-2221 GCF_055567995.1 Streptomyces sp. NPDC026246
GCGGGCCTGGTGATGGCGATGCTGCCGGTCCTGGCCGCGTACATCGTCTTCCAGCGGCAGGTGGTGCAGGGGCTGACGGCGGGTGCGCTGAAGTAACCCGGCCGAGCCACCGTGACGCAGGTGTTCCGAGCACGACATCCTCAACGGCTACACCACCCAGCGTCGGCAGAACGAGCAGAAGGGCGATGTCCTTCATCTCCACCATGACCCGTACGCTGCGCACCCACCCATGGGTGCCGTTATCGCAGTGGAAGTGGCCCCTCGCGAGGGGCAGCATGCCGCCTCGTCGTGAGGCACGGTCGCGGCCCGCCGTGGTCGCCGAGCCGCGGGACGCCATGCGTCAGGAAGTCCCTCGGAAGCCCGTACCCCCCGAATCCATCATGGCCTGCTCGACCTTGGACGCGTCGAAGGTCTGGGCGGCCGGGGGAGTGGCCGGGGGAGTGAAGGGCTTTCCGAAGTCGGACAGCAGAATCTCGGTGACTTTACCGTCCTTGGCTCGGGACGCCGCTTTCAGGACGTACGGCTTTCCTTCGGTAGCGACGTGAAGGGTCATGGAGTCCTCGCCCGCACTCACCTTCACCGAGACGGCCGCGCGGCCGTCGACCGTCGTCGTGGCACCCTTGACGGCGGAACTTGCCTTGAGGTGCTTGCCGAAGTCACCGAACTCGCAGTAGAGCGAGAGCAGGCCCACGGTGAACGACGCGTCCTTGTTGCCCTTCATGTACTTGCCCTTGGCGTCGGGCACCACTGCGAGGAGGGCTTTGCCTTCTTCGCTGGCGTAGAAGGCGGCCTCGTCCTTCGGCTTGGCCCACACCTCGTTCTTCTTGCGCAGCACCTGCTGAGGGGAGTCGGCGGTGACCGTGCCGGCGCAGTTGCCCTGCCGGTCCATGGTCACATCGACACTTCCGGGCACCACCAGGCGCATGGTCGACGCAGCCTCGGTCGCCGCTACGGCCTTGTCGAGGATCACCTTCGCAGAGAGCTTCCCCACGCCGTTGGGCGTCTGCTCCCCCTCGTCGCCCCTGCCGCCGTCCTTGGTGCCATCGTCCGTGCCGCCTCCCGTGGTGGCGTCGGAACTTGCCTTGCTCTTGGTCGGCTTGTCGCTACCGGAGTCGCCGGAGCACCCAGCGGCGCCGAGCACCACAACCGCGGATACGGCGGTGGCCAGTAGCTGGTACTTCCTTGCCATGGCTAAATCCTTCCTCGAAATCGTTCGTCGTTCGCCGGCGGACCCGCCGCCCCTGCCGAACGCGACACCCATGTGAGCACGAAGGACTGACAGCGATCGGTTTTGGAGGGTCCACGCCGAAGGCACCTGATCCGGTGGTGGAATGCATGAACTTACCTTGCAGTGCGGGGTGTTCACGAAACGGAGCGGTATCAATGGGGAGAAGGGGACGCCCGGCCGCACGGCTTGTCGCAGCGAAATGATCAATGTCCGTGAGCAGAGAGCGGAGATCAGATGTCGTTGCTATTCCTTGTAGGAGGCGAGCGCGCATTTCCGCTGAGCACTTTGTGGCACGGTGCGTTACCGCCACCGGCGGGACACGAACGTGCCGCTACCGTATGTGAATGAGCGCGAGGAACTGGACCGGCGCTGCAGCGGACCGGGGCGGAACGCTTCACTCACCACAACGGCTCGGGGGGCCCGCGGTCTGGTACCCCACCGCCGACGGCGAGATCTGCTCCCCACCCAGGGCCACGATGCCGAGTTGAATTCCTACGGTGACCCTGGTCAGCGGACGAGGAATTCGCCGTGCAGGGCTCGTACTTCGTCGGGTTGCTGCGCGAGAACCCGGAAGGACGGAGGCGTACGACATCGGGATACACCTGGGTGACAGCATCCACAGGGCTACGCGTGTGTTCCGGTTCGACGGCGTCTGCTGGCGGTTGGCCGAAGGCTCACTGAGGACTGCCGGCAGAGGGACGTGCATCACCGCCGCGTACGAGGAGACGAGGGCCACTGCATCAATGCATGACTGTTCGGTGGGGGGTTCCCGGAGCGATGTCCCGCTCGCCACCTACCGCGCCGATGATCTTGACGCCCTGGGGCGGGGAACCATCACGGAGGCTATGCGTGCGGTCTTCGCCCGGCACGCCTGTGGCGAGCGAGTATGCGACTTCCTCGACGGAGAGGGCTGGTAGGTAGCTATGGAAGAGCCGCGTCGCCTCGGCGGCCGGTACGAACTGGGCCAGGTGCTCGGGCGTGGTGGCATGGCGG
>NZ_JBVHPJ010000032.1:0-1880 GCF_055567995.1 Streptomyces sp. NPDC026246
TCCCCGTACGCGTCACCCTCAACCCCACCGAAACACTCACCCAACTGCTCACCCGCCTCCAGAACGAGCAGGCCGCCCTGCTCCCCCACCAGCACCTCGCCCTCGCCCACGTACAACGTCTCGCCGGACTCGGCGAACTCTTCGACACCGCCGTGGTCTTCGAGAACTACCCGATCGACCCTGACGCGCTGGAGCTGCCGGGCGCCGCTCTGCGCATCACGGGTGTGGACCCCCGCGACACCACGCACTACCCCCTGGCTCTCACCGCCCTCCCGGGCAGTCGGCTGTCCCTCGAACTGAGCTCCCGCCCGGACGTGTTCGACGCGGCCGCAGTCCAGAGGTGGGCCGACGGCCTGCGCCACCTGCTCGAAGAGACGGTGACCGCCCCGCACACGCCCGTGGGACGCGTCGACCCGCTTCCCGCCACCGAGCGTGCGCTGTTGCTGGAGATGGGTACCGGCATCACCCACCCCGTGGCACACGCCACCCTGACGGAGGTGCTGGCGGACCAGGTGGCGCGCACTCCGCAGGCCACCGCCGTGGTTTTCAACGGTGAGGCGATGACCTACGCGGACCTGAACGACCGCGCCAACCGCCTGGCCCGCCTGCTCATCAGCCGGAACGTCGGGCCGGAGGACATCGTGGCGTTGGCCCTGCGCCGGTCCGCGGACGCGATCGTCGCGATCTTCGCTGTGATCAAGGCCGGTGCCGCTTATGTGTCGATCGACCCGGACTACCCCGCCGACCGGATCGCGTTCATGCTCACCGACTCCAGCCCCGCGCTGGTGCTCACCGACACGGACACCAAGGACATCCTCCCGGCGGAGGTGACCGCGCCCGCCGTACTGCTCGACGGTGCGGACACCACCGGCCTGCTGGCCGGACTATCCGGCGTCGATGTGACGGACGCGGACCGGACCTGCCCGCTGCTGCCGTCGCACCCGGCTTTCGTGATCTACACGTCGGGTTCCACCGGCCGTCCCAAGGGCGTGGCGCTCGAGCACCGGGGTCTCGTCAATCTCTTCGACCACCACCGCGTCTCGGTTTTCAGGCCCGCCGTCGAAGCCGCCGGACAGGACAGGTTCCGGGTCGCGCTGACCGCGTCGCTCTCCTTCGACGCCACATGGGCCGAACTGCTGTGGATGCTGGACGGGAACGAGCTCCATCTCGTGGATGACATCGTGCGTCGCGACGCCGAGGCGCTCGTCGCCTACGCGGCAGCGCACCGCATCCATCTCCTCGACACCACACCGTCGTTCGCCGAGCAGCTGGTGGCGGTCGGCCTGCTGGAGGCCGACCACAAGCCGCGTGTCCTGCTGCTGGGCGGTGAGGCCGTCGGCGCTTCGCTGTGGAACGCGCTGCGCGGGGCTTCCGGCCTGGCCGCGTACAACTTCTACGGTCCCACGGAAACCACCATCGACGCTGTCTACAGCCCTCTGAGCGCCTCGGCCACGCCGTCCATCGGCCGTCCGGTGGGGAACACCCGGCTGTATGTGCTGGATGGTGGTCTGATGCCGGTGCCGGCGGGTGTGGCGGGTGAGCTGTATATCGCCGGTGAGGGATTGGCCCGGGGTTATCTCAATCGGCCCGGGCTGACGGCGTCACGTTTCGTGGCCGATCCGTTCGGGCCGGCCGGCTCGCGTATGTATCGCAGCGGTGACGTGGTGCGCTGGACCGACGAGGGTGAACTCGTTTTTGTGGGACGTGTCGATGACCAGGTCAAGCTGCGCGGTTTTCGCATCGAGCTCGGTGAGATCGAAGCCGTGCTCGCCCGCCATCCCGACGTCGCCCAGGCCGCCGTCATCGTCCGCGAGGACCAGCCCGGCGTGAAGCGGCTGGTCGCCTACATCGTTCCCGCCGCAGAGGCGGACGGCCCAGAG
>NZ_JBVHPJ010000033.1:0-1414 GCF_055567995.1 Streptomyces sp. NPDC026246
CTGAGACCTGATGCCGAGCCGATTGTGGTGAAGTGGATGATCCTATGCTGTCGAGAAAAGCCTCTAGCGAGTTTCATGGCGGCCCGTACCCTAAACCGACTCAGGTGGTCAGGTAGAGAATACCGAGGCGTTCGGGTGAACTATGGTTAAGGAACTCGGCAAAATGCCCCCGTAACTTCGGGAGAAGGGGGGCCACATCCGGTGAGAGCACTTGCTGCTCGAGCTGGGGGTGGCCGCAGAGACCAGCGAGAAGCGACTGTTTACTAAAAACACAGGTCCGTGCGAAGCCGTAAGGCGATGTATACGGACTGACGCCTGCCCGGTGCTGGAACGTTAAGGGGACCGGTTAGCTCCATTTCGGTGGGGCGAAGCTGAGAACTTAAGCGCCAGTAAACGGCGGTGGTAACTATAACCATCCTAAGGTAGCGAAATTCCTTGTCGGGTAAGTTCCGACCTGCACGAATGGCGTAACGACTTCTCGACTGTCTCAACCATAGGCCCGGTGAAATTGCACTACGAGTAAAGATGCTCGTTTCGCGCAGCAGGACGGAAAGACCCCGGGACCTTTACTACAGTTTGATATTGGTGTTCGGTTCGGCTTGTGTAGGATAGCTGGGAGACTGTGAACTCTGGACGCCAGTTCAGGGGGAGTCGTCGTTGAAATACCAGTCTGGTCGTGCTGGATGTCTAACCTGGGTCCGTGATCCGGATCAGGGACAGTGTCTGATGGGTAGTTTAACTGGGGCGGTTGCCTCCTAAAGAGTAACGGAGGCGCCCAAAGGTTCCCTCAGCCTGGTTGGTAATCAGGTGTTGAGTGTAAGTGCACAAGGGAGCTTGACTGTGAGACCGACGGGTCGAGCAGGGACGAAAGTCGGGACTAGTGATCCGGCGGTGGCTTGTGGAAGCGCCGTCGCTCAACGGATAAAAGGTACCCCGGGGATAACAGGCTGATCTTCCCCAAGAGTCCATATCGACGGGATGGTTTGGCACCTCGATGTCGGCTCGTCGCATCCTGGGGCTGGAGTCGGTCCCAAGGGTTGGGCTGTTCGCCCATTAAAGCGGTACGCGAGCTGGGTTTAGAACGTCGTGAGACAGTTCGGTCCCTATCCGCTGTGCGCGTAGGAGTCTTGAGAAGGGCTGTCCCTAGTACGAGAGGACCGGGACGGACGAACCTCTGGTGTGCCAGTTGTCCTGCCAAGGGCATGGCTGGTTGGCTACGTTCGGGAGGGATAACCGCTGAAAGCATCTAAGCGGGAAGCCTGCTTCGAGATGAGGACTCCCACCCACTTGATGGGGTAAGGCTCCCAGTAGACGACTGGGTTGATAGGCCGGATATGGAAGCACGGTAACGTGTGGAGTTGACCGGTACTAATAGGCCGAGGGCTTGTCCTCAGTTGCTCGCGTCCACTGTGTT
>NZ_JBVHPJ010000035.1:0-1133 GCF_055567995.1 Streptomyces sp. NPDC026246
CCGAGCGGTCCGGGTTGCTTCGGTGTGGGTGGGGTGGGAGTGAGTCGTCGTTCCCGGGTGGTGACACGTTGGTGGAGTTGTTCGCTGCGCAGGTGGCGCGTACGCCTGGTGCTGCGGCGGTGGTCGATGGGGGAGAGGTGATGACGTACGCGGAGTTGAATGCTCGTGCCAATCGTCTGGCTCACCTGTTGATCGGTCGGGGTGCCGGGCGGGGTCGTGTGGTGGCGCTGGCTTTGCCGCGTTCGGCGGAGGCGGTGGTGGCTGTTCTGGCGGTGGTGAAGACGGGGGCGGCCTATGTGCCGGTCGATCCGGATTATCCCGCTGACCGGATTGCCTACGTTCTTGGTGACGCGGCGCCTGTGTTGCTTCTGACGAGCCGTGAGCTGGCTTCGAGGGTGGGTTTTGAGGGTTCCCGGCTGTTGCTCGAGGAGGTCGGGGACGCGGTGGTGGGGTGTGCGGATACCGATCCGGTGCGGTCGGTGTCGGGTCGTGATGCGGTGTACGTCATCTACACGTCCGGGTCCACTGGTGCTCCGAAGGGGGTTGTGGTGGAGCACCGGTCGTTGGCCGACTATCTGACGTGGGCGGGGGTGGTTTATCCGAGTGTGCGGGGTGGGGCGCTGTTGCACTCGCCGTTGTCGTTCGATTTGACGGTGACGGCGCTTTTCGCGCCGCTGGTTCACGGTGGCCGGGTCGAGGTCGTGGATCTGGAGGTGGTGGCCGAGACGTTGGCGACGCGGGTGGACGGGCCGCTGCTGGTGAAGGCGACGCCGAGTCATCTGGCGATGTTGGGTGCTCTGGCCGGTGGTTCCTCGTCCGTGGAGGGGGTGCCGGGTGCCGGTTACGGGGTGGGTGAACTGGTGCTGGGTGGTGAGGCGTTGCTGGGTGAGTCGCTTGTGCAGTGGCGTGAGCGTCACCCGTGGGCCACGGTGGTCAATGAGTACGGTCCGACCGAGGCGACCGTTGGGTGCATGGAGTACCGGATCGGGCCGGGGGACCGGGTTCCGGCCGGTGCCGTGCCGATCGGTCGTCCGGCGCGGAACACCCGGCTGTATGTGCTGGATGGTGGTCTGATGCCGGTGCCGGCGGGTGTGGCGGGTGAGCTGTATATCGCCGGTGAGGGATTGGCCCGG
>NZ_JBVHPJ010000036.1:0-1129 GCF_055567995.1 Streptomyces sp. NPDC026246
GTCCAGCCGCTGTGGCTGGGCGACCCCGATCTGGCCCTCTGGGCGGTGATGGGGGTCCTCGTCTGGTCCACGGTCGGCTTCTTCGTGGTCCTCTTCTCCGCCGGCATGGCCTCCATCCCCTCGGACATGTACGAGGCGGCCCTGCTGGACGGCGCGAACCGGGTGACCACGTTCTTCCGGATCACCCTGCCCCTCCTCTGGGACACGGTGCAGTCCGGCTGGGTCTACATGGGCATCCTCGCCCTGGGCGCCGAGTCGTTCGCGGTCGTGCAGATCATGACGACCGGGCCGGGCGGTCCCGACTACTCGACCACCGTCATGGTCCTGTACGTGTACCAGAAGGCGTTCCGGGACGGGCAGGCCGCCTACGCCACGACCATCGGTGTCGCCCTGCTCGTCGTCACGCTGGCCTTCGCCGCCGTGGTGATGCGGCTGGGCCGCCGCGAGCGGCTGGAGTACTGATGAAGACCACCGAAACCCCCGCTCCGCTCCCGGCCGAGTCCGGTGCCGTCCTCACCAAGGACGACCTGCCGCCGGCCGCACCGCCCAAGGCGAGGAAAGAGGGCACGGTCCTCAACGTCTTCTCGCACGGCGTCCTGGTCATCTGGGCGATCATGGTGGTCATGCCGCTGCTCTGGGCGGTCATGACGTCCTTCAAGGACGACCGCTCCATCTTCAGCTCGCCCTGGTCCCTCCCGGACTCCCTGCACTTCGACAACTGGTCGCGGGCGTGGACCCAGGCCAACATGAGCGACTACTTCCTCAACACGGTCCTCGTGGTGGGCGGATCGCTCATCGGCACGCTCGTCCTGGGCTCGATGGCGGCGTACGTCCTGGCCCGCTTCGACTTCCCGGGCAACCGCTTCATCTACTTCCTGTTCATCGGCGGCATGAGCTTCCCGATCATGCTGGCGCTGGTCCCGCTGTTCTACGTCGTGAACAACATGGGGCTGCTGAACACCATCCACGGCCTGATCCTGGTCTACATCGCCTACTCGCTGCCGTTCACGGTGTTCTTCCTCACGGCGTTCTTCCGCACCCTGCCGACGTCGATCGCCGAGGCCGCCTTCGTCGACGGCGCCTCACACAGCCGCACGTTCTTCCAGATCATGCTGCCCATGGCCAAGCC
>NZ_JBVHPJ010000037.1:0-1052 GCF_055567995.1 Streptomyces sp. NPDC026246
TCTCGTGACTGCGTGCCTTTTGAAGAATGAGCCTGCGAGTTTGCGGTGTGTTGCGAGGTTAACCCGGGTGGGGTAGCCGTAGCGAAAGCGAGTCCGAATAGGGCGTTTTTAGTAGCACGCTCAAGACCCGAAGCGGAGTGATCTAGCCATGGGCAGGTTGAAGCGGAGGTAAGACTTCGTGGAGGACCGAACCCACCAGGGTTGAAAACCTGGGGGATGACCTGTGGTTAGGGGTGAAAGGCCAATCAAACTCCGTGATAGCTGGTTCTCCCCGAAATGCATTTAGGTGCAGCGTCGTGTGTTTCTTGCCGGAGGTAGAGCACTGGATAGGCGATGGGCCCTACCGGGTTACTGACCTTAGCCAAACTCCGAATGCCGGTAAGTGAGAGCGCGGCAGTGAGACTGTGGGGGATAAGCTCCATGGTCGAGAGGGAAACAGCCCAGAGCATCGACTAAGGCCCCTAAGCGTACGCTAAGTGGGAAAGGATGTGGAGTCGCACAGACAACCAGGAGGTTGGCTTAGAAGCAGCCACCCTTGAAAGAGTGCGTAATAGCTCACTGGTCTAGTGATTCCGCGCCGACAATGTAGCGGGGCTCAAGCGTACCGCCGAAGTCGTGTCATTGCAGCATATACGGCCAACGCCGGCTGTGATGGGTAGGGGAGCGTCGTGTGCCGGGTGAAGCAGCCGCGGAAGCGAGTTGTGGACGGTTCACGAGTGAGAATGCAGGCATGAGTAGCGATACAAACGTGAGAAACGTTTGCGCCGATTGACTAAGGGTTCCTGGGTCAAGCTGATCTGCCCAGGGTAAGTCGGGACCTAAGGCGAGGCCGACAGGCGTAGTCGATGGATAACCGGTTGATATTCCGGTACCCGCTGTGAAGCGTCAAACATCGAGCATCGTGATGCTAAGGCCGTGAAGCCGCCCCTGATCTCTTCGGAGTGAGGGGGAGTGGTGGAGCCGCCGAACCAAGCGGTTAGTAGGTGAGTGATGGGGTGACGCAGGAAGGTAGTCCATCCCGGGCGGTGGTTGTCCCGGGGTAAGGGTGTAGG